>NZ_JBJDOS010000001.1:0-723259 GCF_044900935.1 Psychrobacter sp. NPDC078501
GACGTCTGCTTTGAATCGCTTTATGATTATGTTTGATGATCGTATAAGCAGGCATTTAATCTAAATGGCAGTTACACAGAATCTGGGATGGTCTCGTGTGATGAGGCTATCCTTTACCTGATCATCTTTTACCTGACTATCCTCTACCCAACTCTCATTATTAGCGGTTATCGCTTGTGTCTCTGCCGATTGTATCAACGCATCAATTTGTTTAAATAAATCAATATAGTCTTGGAGCAATACGTCATTTAATGGCTGCAAATCCAACAAAGGCAAATACAAATAATGAACTGTCGTACTCACGCTGCTATTAGCAGCTATTTTAAGATTATGGGTGTGGCTAGATATCTCAGCAGCTAAATCAACAACAATAATCTGATAATGAACTGAGTACGGTAGTTTTTCTGGCACAATCGACCGTTCTAGTAAATCGTAGCCAAACAACCAATAAGTTAAATGACTACTTAGATCCATCTGCATCAATCGAGCTGAAGCAACAACTTTGACCTTGTCATTAATAGCATACGGCGTGAGTGGATACTTTTGACTTTTGGAGAAAACTTTAAAATACCACTGCCCTAAAAGTGACATGCCATTGTAAATAATAATGATTGGCGCAAACTTAATCCGAGTATATACCGTGAGTCGACCGCTACTGCATTTTCGAAACCAACGTATATCCCGTATTGGCTTGTCCTGTTGATAAGCACAAGCCAACATTGTAAAACTGATCAACCAATATGAAGCAATAATAATGGCCAAATCTTCTACAACTTTAGACGCTATCATACTCATATTAGCAAAGTAAAACCCTGTCATCGCTATCAATAAGAATCCTATCACCCCCAGTGTCAGATGTTTAATCACCAGTGCATTACGGATTCGATTTGAGAGTATCATCACCAACACTGCCAATACTACCCCGCCGAACATATCTAACAAATGATGCTGATACGTCAACACTGTCGACAGTGCAATCAATGTACATATGCCAGTCAGCAACAATCGATAAGCCGCTGAACCCCATCTCTTTTTAGACGCTACAACATCCCATAATGATACGCCAAGCAACATGGCATAACTGACATGCAAAGATGGCAACTGATTAAATGGCTTGTCCACTAACTGCAAAAACTGATAGCCAAGCTGCGTCCAATCATCAGGTATCGAACGACTGAATGAGAAACGAGCAGGATAAAAATAGAAAATTAAACAGGCAAAAACGGTCGCCAAAATTAGACGATAGGACAGTAAAGATAACTGTATAGACGTACGTACTAAAAAAAAGCTCACCACAAATAAAACCAACGACCAGCTATAAGGAACAATCATAGCGGGAATGAAAGGAATCATGCTATCAAATGGCGTGGCGAGATTATAAATTTGCGATGGGTAGCGTGTATGTAAAGATACGCTATAAACAGTCGTTAAATTATAAAGCAAATAAAATATCGACAACGCAAGACATAGGTGTTTGAAGCGATTTAAATTTGATGGAGTTTGCAACACCTAGTACCTCGTTTGACTGTTGGATAAAAATTTCAAAAATATAATCATAGTTAAAGTTGTCATAATAGCAACTTATTGTTGGCTAAAAACCGCCCAAACCCATTGGAAATACAGTGAATTTGAACTTATACTTGACTATTTTCCGGACTTAGAAGGATTTGAGAAATGCAGTTTTTGAGGATGATAAGTCAGCAGTTGAGTCGATTTACGGCATTGGTTATTATTTTAGCGGCCGCAGTGACATTTATAGAGCCTGCGACTTTTTCTTGGGTGACAGGTGATACCCAAGTCATCGTTCTGGGTGTCATTATGCTCGCAATGGGTATGACACTAGGTAAAGAAGACTACAAGGTGTTGGCCCAGCGCCCGCTTGATATTTTTATCGGTTCAATTATCCAATATACCATTATGCCGATTTTAGCGATTAGCGTGGCTAGATTGTTTGACTTATCGCCTGGGTTGACACTGGGTCTAGTATTGGTTGGTACTTGTCCAGGTGGTGTGTCTTCAAACATTATGAGCTACCTTGCCAAAGGTGATGTGGCATTTTCGGTAGGTATGACCACCGTATCAACCATCATTGCACCGTTAGTGACGCCACTTTGGCTCAATTATTTGGTTGGTCAGTCTGTAGAAATGGATGGCTGGGGTATGTTCCGCTTTATGCTATTAGTGACATTGTTGCCAGTCGCTATCGGCTCTATGTTAAACATACTATTTCAAAACAAACACTGGTTTAATGATGTACGTGCAGTGATGCCAGGCGTGGCTGTATTAGCTTTCGCCGCTATCGTCGGTGGCGTTGCCGCTGTATTTGGTGATCAGTTCTTGCAGTCAGGGCTAGTCGTTATCTTGGCCATTGCAGTACACAATATCGTCGGCTACATATTGGGCTACTACTCAGGTACCTTATTTGGTATGAGTAAACCTAAAAAACGCACCATATCTATTGAGGTTGGTGTACAAAACGCAGGGTTGGCCACGGGCTTAAGCACGAAATTTTTCCCTGGTAATGCAGAGTCCGCCATCGCCGCCGCCGTTGCTTGTATTTGGCACTCTGTTTCTGGCTCTATATTGGCCAATATCTTCGCTTGGTGGGATAAACGTCAAGAAGCGAAAAATCCTACCGTCATCGAGACTGAAGAGACCATGGAGCTTGGTAAACCAATCAGAAATCATTAGTACTAATAAAGATAATACTGAACTAGGTGATATTGAACCAGTTAGTAAAGTTAAAACGCTATGAGTTAAAATACTATGCTAGATCATTGTTTCTAGCATAGTATTTTCTAATAAAGCACCTCTTAATACAGAGTCTTTCAACATAGAGACTTTTAACATAGTGTTTTCTAATAAAGCACCTTCAAATATAGAGCTCTCCAACATAGTATTTTTAGCATAGCACTATCGATAATTTGCATGAACCGCTAGCCTCTCTTCTAGGTTCTCACTTAACGTAGTCTACCGCAACTCATTTCCAAAACGTTTACGCACCTGACGCAAGTACAAAGTTGGCGCAATACGCCACAGTAAACTGCCAAAGCGTGAGAGAGAGTCCGGCAATATCCAACGTTTGCGCCGCTGTAAACCTTGATCGATCTGTTCGGCCATCCACTCAGCACTACGCATATTACCGATCATTGAGCGTGGATGTTTTGCGATACTGCCATCACGGCCGAGCGCGTGGTTCTCGATAGGTGTATCAAGAAAGCTGGGATAGACCATGAGGATATGTATACCTTCAGATTCTAGCTCCAAGCGCAATACTTCAAAGAACTGGGTCAGCGCCCCTTTTGCCGCACAATATGCTGCCCGCCCTGGAACTGGCATCCAGCCAGCCATTGAGCCAATACAGATAATTTGACCTTTAGATTCTCTTAGCATCGGTAGCGCAGCCATGGTCAGCTCTACTGCCCCCTGCCAATCTACTGACATGACTTTGCGGAACACTGCAGGGTCAGTCTGATGTGCTGGTGATCGATGGGTAATCCCAGCATTATTCACCAATAGATCAAGACGGCCAAAGCGTTCGCGAACTTGCTCAATGAGGCTAGCAATATCATCAATTTGAGTAATATCAGTGACGACTATCATAACTCTAGCAGAATCCTCTAACTCACGAGCGCGTGCAGTCAGCGCTTGCTCATCTATATCAGCGAGTACTAAGTGATGCCCAGCGTCATACCAGTGCCGTGCCATCGCCCAACCAAGTCCCGATGCAGCACCAGTGATTAAAGTAACATTTATTGATGACATTGATGGCATCGATGATTATCTCCCTATCAAGGTTTACGCAATCCATTACATTCGATGAAGTACTCAAAGGTTTCAGCAGACGTTTTTGCTAAAGAGTAACCAAATTCTTCTTTGAGTCGCCTGTTACTCAATACTGGGCGATAACGCAAAAAATTAACCTGCTCTGGTCCTGTTGGCTTACCAGCCCACTTTGCCACTTGTAAACCAGCTTTAACCAAACCCACTGGTAGGGTCAATAGCGGTTTGTTGAGTCGGTTTGCGATATCCCTCATCGTCAGTGCGCCATCGCCTGCCATGTTATAGATGCCAGCTTTGTCCTCGCGAATACCCATTCCCATAGCGCCGACCACGTCTTGATCCCAAATAAACACAAAAGGCGACTCACTGCCTTTGAGCGCAAACACGCGCGGTGCCATAAACAGACTGGTAATTTGATTGCGCGTATCAGCGCCTAGTACTGTGCCAGGTCGAAAAATCAGCTGCCGTAATTGTGGATGCTGCTCGCGGAATTCTGCAAGCATTTCCTCGACTTGTCTTTTGTGATCCGAGTAGGCAAACTCAGGATTACCGCGTAGGGCATCTTGCTCATCAATCCATTCAGGATTGTCAGCATGATAGCCGTAGGCAGCACCCGAACTGGTGAGCGTTATATGTGCAATATTTGCTTTGATGCAGCAATCGAGTACGTTGCGCGTGCCATTGACATCGATATTATAGTCACGAGCACGATCTTTTGACGCTTGTAAGATAGAGGCGAGATGCACGACATGGGTGATATCCTCTTCTTTTAGTAACGCTGCCAAACTCTCATCACGCACATCTAATACGTGAATTGGAAAGTCTAGGTCATCGCGCTTGCGAATATCTGTGCCTACTACATGATAATGAGCAGCCAGACGATTGCCCAACTGATGGCCGATGTAACCTGCAGCACCAGTGATTAATATACGTTTATTCATTATGCTTTTATTCATAGGGAATCCGTGCCCAAATTTGTGAAAGTGTCAGTCCTGACACCAAATGCCATACGCCCCAGAATGCCGTAATCAGCATCATGCCACCTGCCTCTGGGAAAAAAGTAAATAAAATAACCAGTCCTAGCCCTGAGTTTTGTATTCCTACTTCTAAAGTCACCGCGCGCCGATCCGCGACTGGCAACTTGAGCATCAGCCCCATGCCATAACCTAACGAAAGCGCCAATAAGTTATGACCAACGACCAGCCAAAAAAAGCTATGAAAACGCTCTAAAAATAGCGCAAAATTGCTAGAAAAAGCGATTGCCACAAAAGCCATCAGCACAAGCAGCGAGAAAATACGTAGCGGTTTTTGGATACGCACGACCAGATCTGGCAAGCGTCGCCCCGTTACCATACCCAGCACTAGAGGTAACGCTAACACTAATAGAACCAGTATCAGAATACTACTAGGCTCAATCGTTATCTTTGTCAGATACTCACGCGTGTGTGGGTTAAGCCAACCATAAAATGCAAAATTGACTGGTGTTAATATAGCCGCAGCGAGACTGGATACCGCAGTCATACTGACTGACACCGCAACATTACCGCGTGCCAGCCAAGTCATAATATTGGAAAAACTACCACCTGGGCAAGACGCGACCAAAATCATTCCTAGCGCCAACTCAGGATCGATATTCAACGCCCATGTAAACAGACACGTGGCTAAGGGCAATAGGAAGAATTGAGCAAAAAGGCCTGCTATCGGCGCAATGGGAGACAAAACGATACGCTTAAAATCTTCGAGGCGTAAGCTCAATGACACGCCGAACATCATCAGCGCCAAGATGAGATTAAGCAGAATCAAGCTTCGTGGCTCAAACGCCACTGCCGCTATCATATCTCTGATGCCAATACAGGCTGTTCTGTTTCGAGCTCAGCGATATGCTTGGACAGCGTTTCTAAGTATTCATCTTTGTTCACGTAATATGCCATACGCGCAAGCTTAATATAATCATAACCACCATCAAGTGTCTTGCCAGCACGCTTGCGTTTCACTTTATTGAACTGTTTAACGGCTGCTGTATGTTGCTGACGGTGCTGAATATATAGTGCAACGAGCCGCGCTTGTTGATTTCGACCCTCCCAGCCCAACCCTGCTGCCTCAACCATACCCATCATAAATAAATTATCATGCTCAGGATGAAAGACATTCATATAAAGCTGCGGCGCGTCATGATTGGCAGGCCAATTAAGCTGAGCTCGGTCAATAAATGGATAATCTAGTAAATACCCAGTCGCCATAAGAATCAAATCATAATCCTGACTTTCACCATCACTAAAGGTCACCGTATGACCATCGATGCGGCGAATATCACGGCGCGCCTTAATATCGCCATGACCCAAATGATGTAATACCAATGAATTGACCACAGGGTGTGATTCGTACATGCGATAGTTTGGGTTTGGCAGTCCATAATCAGAAGGTTTTCCGATGACCATACGAATCATCGCCGCATCCATGCGCTGTTTAACTGGACGCGGTAATTTTAGTTTTCCGCCTAATGTGTCAATCGGCTGACCCTTGATAAATTTGGGCAGAAAGTAGTAGCCGCGGCGCAGACTGATATCTACCGACTTGGCATGATGTACCGCATCAACGGCAATATCAGCACCCGAATTGCCACAGCCAATGATCAATACATGTTTGTCATTAAACGCTGATGGGCTACGATATTCAGAAGAATGCATCAACGTGCCTGCAAACGTACCCGGCAAACTTGGGATATTGGGGGTGTGCAAAGTACCATTTGCCATGAGCACACCATCAAACAGTCGCGATTGCTTTTGGCCATTGCACTCACTGACTAAGCGCCAGCCGTCGCCTTCAGGCACCATGCTGACCACGCGCGTGGAGAATTCATAATGTGATTTTAGATTGAACGTATCTGAAAAATCGCGGAAGTACTGACGGAGCTGGGTATGATGAGGATACGCCGCAACTGAGTCACTCATAGGAAACTCTTTGAACTCCGTCATACGCTTGGACGAAATCAAATGGGCACTTTCATACATGGTACTGTGTGGATTGTCGATATCCCATAGCCCTCCTACATCTGTATGTAGCTCAAAGCCGATAAAAGGAATATTGAGTTTTTGTAAATTTCGGGCTGCAGCGAGACCCATTGGACCTGCTCCAATTACTGCGTACATAAGCGCCACCTTAAAAATCCATTTCAATTATATAAATCAGTCAATTCCGTTTGACTGCACCTCTGGTGGGCGATACCAGCGTACTCCTTGCCCCTGATAAAACAATAGCATACATTGATACATGAACTGGCTCAAATGAATAAATTGTCCATACAGACTACTTATAATAGGTAAACCCATCCTCTGCTTTATACTTCTTTTTTGCTCTCTCTATACAGCCCACCCTACTCCCAAATATAAGACTATAGTCCTATTTATAAAGGATGCTATTAGCACCTTATCAAGCAACAGCCGTACTTTACCAAACCTAGTATATTTAAAATTGACTCAGTAATTCATTGTAATAGAAATGATTATCATTATAATAACGATTTAAATTACATGCTGGAAATATTCATGCAACTGTCTCGCTTATCTGCTGCTTTGTTCCGTCTTAATTCTCTGAATGTGTTTAGCTATTCTCTACGATTAGCGTCCATACCCTCACGTTTGCTATCAACGAAATCGCTACCTCTAAAATCACTATGTTCAGTCATCATACTAACCACAAGTCACTCGGCATGGGCGCTAGTAGATGATGCAGATGCTCAAACCACCCCTAATGTGGTACTGGACACTATCGTCGTGACCAGTAGTGCTGATGCGTCAGCAGATGGGCTACCTAGCGCATATGAAGGTGGACAGGTAGCGACAGGCAGCCGCGTCGGACTTTTGGGCAATCAAGACATCATGGACACGCCGTTCTCTACCACCTCATATACCAATGAATATATCACCAATCAACAAGCACATAGTGTGGGCGATCTACTCAAAAAAGATCCTACTGTTCGTGTGGCAAGAGGTTTCGGTAACTTTCAAGAAGCATATTTTATGCGTGGGTTTGTGACCACCTCAGATGACACGATGTTCAATGGTCTATACGGCATCTTACCAAGACAGTATATTGCAACTGAATTGTTCGAGCGCGTCGAAGTACAGCGCGGTGCCTCAGCGATGCTAAATGGCGCGGCACCGAGTGGTGGTAACGCAGGCGGTACTATCAACCTGTTACCCAAACGAGCGGATAATGAGCCACTACGTCAGCTAACGCTTGGTTATGGTCAAGGCGACCAAGGTAAGGTCGCAGTAGATGTCAGTGATCGCTTTGGTAACGATGATGCTATTGGTGTTCGTTTTAATGCTGCTTATCAAGATGGTGACAGCGCTATCGACGATGAGTCGTCGACCTTGGGTTTGGCTGCCCTTGGTTTAGACTATAGAGGAGATCAATATCGTCTATCAGCCGATTTGGGCTGGCAAGACAATAAACTATCAGAGACTCGTCCTAGTGTGACGCTTGCTGGCGTCTCTGATGTACCAAAAGCACCAGACGGCTCAAAAAACTGGGCGCAACCTTGGAGTTATTCAAACGAAGAAGATGTCTTTGGTACGATTCGCGGAGAATATGATTTTAATGACAACATCACTGGTTATAGTGCCTACGGTATCAGACATGGTGATGAGGACAACTCGTTAGCCAACCTTACAGTATCTGACGCAGATGGCACTGGCTCAACCTACCGCTTTGACAATGTTCGAGAAGATAAAGTACAAAGTGCTGAGCTTGGTCTGCGTGGTCAATGGCAAACAGGTAAGATTGATCACAACTGGGTATTAGCCGCCGATCTTTATGATCAAGAAGAAAAAGGCGCTTACGCTTTTGACTTTGGTAACCAACTCGCGACCAATTTGTACCGCCCGACAGATTATGACAATGCTTGGTCAGATACCGCTTTCTTTGGCGGACGTTTTGATGATCCTAAGCGAACGAGTGAAACTCAACTACAGAGTTTTGCGCTCGCAGACACGTTCTCACTGTTTGATGACAAGCTAAAAACTACAGTAGGCGTACGTCATCAAAATATCAAAACAACCAGCTATGACTACAATACCCAAGCCAAAACAGCTAGCTATGATGAAAGCGCATGGACACCAAGCGTCGGTGTCGTTTACCAGCCAACGATGGACTGGTCTGTATATGGCAACTATATTGAAAGTCTTGCCAAAGGTGCCGCTGCTCCATTGGTTGATAATTCTGGCAATGCCATAACCAATGCAGGACAAAACCTAGACCCCTATGTAAGCAAACAAACTGAGCTGGGTGTGAAATACGACAATGGCGCAATCGGTAGTAGTTTTGCCATATTCCATACTGATGAACCGCGTGCTTATATCAACAACTCAAATACGTTTACTGCTGCTGGAGAAAATCGCCATCAAGGTGCTGAGCTAACTGTCTTTGGTAGTCCAAGCGAAAACATGCGCCTCAATGCTGGTGTTACCTATTTAAGTGCTAAGCAAAAAGATACTGGTGATAGTGCATTAGATGGCAATCGAGTGATTGGTGTGCCTACCTTACAGAGCAATGTCAACCTAGAGTATGATTTGGCCGCCGTTGAAGGATTAACTTTAACGGGCGATATTATCCATACAGGTGCGCGTTATGCTGATGCCGCCAATACCTTAAAAGTTGATGGCTATACTACCCTAGATTTGGGTGCTCGCTATCGCACTATGCTGGCAGGACAAGACGTTACTCTAAAAGGTATGGTGACCAATGTCACAGGTGAAGACTACTGGCAATCTGTAGGTGGATTACCAGGCTATGGCTATCTAAATGCGGGTGAGCCAACGGCCTTAAAAGTATCGGCAACGTTCGATTTTTAAGCTTTATTAGTAGGCTTTATTAGCTTCCATAAAAGGGGTTAGGCGCGACCTAATCCCTTTCTGCTATCAAAAATTTATTTTATTACTGAGTTACTATGTCTTCTCGTACCACAGCGTCTTCTCATACCACAGCGTCTTCTCGTACGACTGCTTCTTTATATCATATGATTTGGGCGAATTATCGTCTGCCTTTTCTCAAAGTCATTCTGCTAAACCTGGTCAATGCCGCTGTCAGTGTCGGTATTATTGCCTATATCAATCATACCTTTATCAGTCAGCCAGTATTTGATACTTTATCTTGGCTCAGCTTGGGGCAGTTTTCCCTGCTGGTGTTGTTACTGCTAGTGACGACATTTTTATCGCAATATGCTTTGACTCGATTGGGACATCGATTTGTCTATGAGCTTAGAACCAAATTGGTCAAACAAATCATCGATACTACCGTTCCTCAGATAGACCATTTGGGTAGCGCACGCTTACTTGCCAGCTTATCCTCAGACATTCAATCGATTACCGTTGCTTTTGTCCGTATGCCAGAACTGGTACAAGGTATTATTTTATCTGTTGGCGTTGGGCTATATCTGGGTTGGTTGTCGTTGCCCTTATTGTTTATTGTGATGTTTTGGATTGTGATGACGATTTGGATAAGTACCATATTGGTCAAGCATGTCTATACGCATTTGACCGAGTTGAGAGAGATTAATGACGCGTTATATCAGGACTATCAATCGATAATAGAAGGTCGTAAAGAGCTGGCACTTAACCAACACCGAGCAGAAAAACTGTATACAGATGATTTTTTGGCTCATGCCAAATCGTACGAGAAGACCGTAACCAAATCTGATACTTTTCATTTATCAGCGGTGAACTGGTCCAATATTATGATGTTCGCATCGATTGGTATCGTGTTTGCAGTGGCCAATTATCTCGATATTCCGATGGGAGTTGCTACTACTTTTTCTTTGACGATTTTGTTTATGCAGTCGCCGCTCCTACATGCGGTTGGCGCTTACCCAACATTGCAGACCGCTCAAGTTGCACTAGAAAAGATACAGTCTTTAGAATTGGCCGAGCATCAGCTAAGCTTTGCGACAGATACTGTTGCACAGGACTGGCAGTCCATAACTCTGAATAATATCAATTATCGCTATGTAGGCAGTAGTCATAATAGTAATGCACCAGACACAGCAGTTAATAATAATGGTCAAAATAGCGATAACAGTGCTAACAGTGATAGCAATCAAAACCCTACCAATAACATCTTAAAGTCCGTCAATTTAACCTTGCAACGAGGTGACGTGGTTTTCTTAATCGGTGCGAATGGTAGCGGTAAATCCACTCTTGCCAAAATCATTACTGGTATCTTTACCCCTACTACAGGAACGGTACAAGTCGATGGACAAAGCGTTAATTCAGAGAACAATGCCGATTTTAGACAGCTGTTTTCTGCGATTTTTAGCGACCAGCATTTATTTAAACAGCTGATTGGAGTTCAAGGCCATGAGCCTGATGCGGACCTAGTGTCTGACTGGCTGCATAAGCTCAATCTACAAGAAAAAGTAAGCGTGTCTGACCATAAGCTCTCTACAGATAAACTGTCGCAAGGTCAGAGAAAACGCTTGGCCATGCTAATCGCCGTCGCCGAACAAAAGGATATATTACTGCTCGATGAGTGGGCAGCCGACCAAGACCCTGCTTTTCGTCGCGTGTTTTACCAAACGCTCATCCCTGAGCTAAAAGCCATGGGTAAGACATTGTTTATCATCAGTCATGATGACGGTTATTTTGAGCATGCTGATCGATTATTACTGATGAAAGAAGGCCGTCTCATTGAGCTAAATGCTGAAGAGCGACAGCGTGCTAGCAAAGATGCCATTGCTATGCTCAAGTAAGCAATGCTTTAACTACTAGCATGAACCGAGCTATTTCAAGCCCATAAAACGTTTGATCAACTTTAAGCTAAGTAGCAGTTAATCTGAGCATTTTTTAAGCAAAAAAAGGAGCGCCTTACGATAAGGCGCTCTTTTACTATATAAGGAATAACAGTATTCTGCTATTCGCTTATTTTAATAACTTCTGTAAAAACCCAACTCGAGAAATCACCAAGAAGTCTAATAGCGCGATAGCCACAATCGCAATAATAGCGGTCGGGAATATGATAGCCACAATTAATAAAGGAATAGCAAGCGGCCACCAGACGGAAACATTTAAGCCGCGAGCTGGTGGGTTTAATCCTACGTTATCACTCGCCTGACGAGGGCGACGCTGCCACCACATGATATAGCCACTGACACAAATAGCGATTACTGCTAGGCAAAACAGCACATTAGCCAGTACGCTCCACCATCCGAGCGTACCCATATGCAGCGCGATACCAGCCGCCATGAATTTACCAAACGCATTATAGTCGTCAAAATGAATATCAGCTAAGACATTACCCGAATAACGATCAATATGTACCGTACGATCTGCTATCGGACTTTTCATATCATAGCTCATTGAATCTTGGCTAATGGTCCAAACGCCTGTACTACCTTGTGGCAAGTTCAATTGATAACGCCCTTCAAAGCCGATTTCACGAGCGTAGCGATCCACCGTATCAATCATAATGGGTATGTTGGCGGCGATACCATCTTTACCCATAGTCGTGCCTGACACAGGCATTGGCGTCAGCTCAAGTACCCAAGGAACTTCTTTGGTGTCGCTTGAGTTTAGAGCACTGCCATGTGTGGGTGCATCAGTATGCGCCTCAGACGCTGCCGCACCATGTACATGCGGCGCTGGTGTAGACTCTTGCATAGCAGCGTGTTGACTGTGGTCAATCGATACGGGAACAGGCGCAACACCCCACTTACCTGCAGGAAACTGGCTCCATGCCTGCACCACTCTCTCACCCCATACACCTGCCCATGCCATGCCCGATATGCAGAAAAACAGTAGCAGCACAGATATCCAACTGCCCAATGTCGCATGAGTCGTACGGATAAAAGAGCGTTTTTTCTTATTGGTTACGCTCTCATTAGGTATCAGCATAGCTTTGACTGATTTACGTTTTTGCCACCACAGATACCAACCAGACAAAATCATTAAAATAGTCAATGATGCCGCCGTTTCTAACAAGTAATCACCAACTTTACCAATCAGCAAATCACTGTGAATATCGTTAAACGTACTATAAAGACCGCTACTGGTAGGCACACTTTGGACGATATCAGCCGTATAAGGGTTGACTGCCACCATATTGCTTTGGTCGTCTGATTTTATCTGAAATAAAGCCACCGTATCGGTATCACGAGGGGCGATATATTTAATCAGCGTGCTATCAGGCAAGGTGCTCAGCGCGTTCTTTGCTTGAGTAGAGACAGGTGCTTGAACCGTAGACTCTGGCACGACAACCGTTAAGCGGTCGTTGTCACGTCCTACTGTGTTGGACATAAACAGCATACCGAGCGCCGTTATCGCCAAAACAACTAAAAAAGGAGCAACAAAAATACCTGCATAAAAATGCCAGCGCCACACTGTGAAATAGCGTTGGTTGTTGGTGGGTTGGTTGGAGGGTGTGTCCATAAATGTGACCTTAAACAATCTTTGGTTGCTCAATAAACAACGTAAACCTATCGATAATAATGGTATATCTGCTTGCAAGACTAATCTTAAAAGGTCTCGCAAAGAACTAGGATAACGCCGATACAGCGATGTAAAAAATCTACTGTAAATAATTGTATTCAGAATGCTGCTGCATAATACGAGAAAAATCTGAGAAAAACCATCGTTTAAAATACATCGTTCAAAACAGTAAGTCTGCATGACTCTATCCGTAATACTGCTTCATTTGCAACACTGCGTCTCTACCTTTTTAAGTTCTGAAAATACTTCTCAAAACTGTCTCGTTGTAATTTTTTAATGATAATAATTATCATTAGTGTTATTATTAGCGTCGTTGCAAATTTGCTTTAACTGTCACAAATAATATTCAATCATTTTAGTCCAAGAGGAAATCTGATGCGGTCTCATCTAACCAATAACGTCATTCGCAAAAAATATCTCACCACAGCAGTACAAGTTGGCCTGATCATGGGTATGAGCCACGCCGCTTACGCTGTAGAGACGACAAACAATACTGAAAATGATGAGGCTGCTACACCCTCAGCCACCTTAGATGCTATTACCGTTTACTCAGATGGCTATCGTAGTACTGGCACCAAAACTGCATTGGATCCAAACGATGCGCCAATGAGTTATACCAGAATCGATCAAGACCTGTTACAAAAGCGTCAGGCAGATAGCATCAATGCTGCATTACGTTATGAACCAGGTGTAAGCGCTGAGAGCCGCGGTACAGTCTCTATCTTTGACGAATACAACATTCGCGGATTTAAGACCTATTCAAACTTTTATGACGGTCTAAGATTGCCTTATGATGGTACATATAACCTGATGCCCCAAGTAGATATCTATGCAACTGAAGCGGTCGAGGTAGTGAAAGGTTCGGCATCTTCATTGTATGGTTATGCAGCACCTGGCGGTATGGTCAATCAAATCGCCAAAGCACCTAAAAGCACTCAAGAAAACGAAATCCAGCTACGCTTTGGTACTCAAAACCTAAAAGAAGTGGCTATCGATAGCACGGGGCCTATCACCGACACTTTGGATTATCGATTTGTGGCGCTAAAACGCCAAAAAGATGGTCAAATGCAAACTACGGAAGAAGAGCGTCTATTGATAAATCCATCGCTTAAATGGCAAGCGACTGATGATGTCTCGGTACTTGCTAACCTCTTTTATCAAGACGATCCCGACATGGTACCCTCTACCCCATTACCTGCTGTCGGTACTGTCTATAATGCCAGCTATGGCAAATTGGGTAGCGATGCTTATGCAGGCGATAAATGGAATAAATTTAGCAAAGAAGTATTTATGCCAAGCGTCACCGTAAACTGGGACATCAATGATAAGTTAACGTTTAAACATATCACGCGCTATACCGATGCCGAAGCGCAGCAGCGCAATATGTATAACAATGAAGGATTTGTAGAGGGTAGTGATACGATTCTAGACCGTATAGCTTACACAACAGATGAAAGCATGAAAAACTGGACCACAGACAACCAGCTGGCCTATAAGTTTGATACCGCCAATACCTCACATAACCTACTGTTTGGTATTGAGTATCAAGAGACAGACAGCACCGCAACTTATTATGACGCTGGCGCAGATGGCACACCAAACCTTGACTTATCGAATCCAGATTTTTCACAAATCAGCACCGATATTCTACCATTAGATACCTTTAGTCGATACGATGATATCGAACAAAGCCAGCTTGGACTCTATGTGCAAGATGAAATGACGTGGCAAGACTGGACAGTGGTGGCAGGCTTACGACATGATAAATTCAAAAGTATCCTTGATCGAACCGATACATCGAAAGGTGTAATCCCTAGCGAAAAAATGATCGACAATGACGCGTCAGAAACCAGTGGACGTCTTGCTGCTATTTATAACTTTGATAATGGTCTATCACCGTTTTTGAGCTATTCGCAGTCATTTCAGCCAGTGGTCGGTAGTAACTTTATTACCAATGAACCATTTGAACCGACCACTGCCGATCAATTAGAAGCTGGTATCAAATATCTGTCTCCAGACCGTGCGACCAAAGGAACGTTTGCGGTATTTGATATTGCCCAAAAAAATGTCGTTGTGTCAGATTACGTCAAATATACAGATCAAACACAAACTGGTGAAATTGAGTCAAAAGGCTTTGAGATATCAGGTAGCCGTATGCTCAACGATTGGGTAGATCTCTCGGCAAGCTATAGCTACACCGATGCTGAGATCACAGAAGAAGAAATTAATCCTGAAGTGGTCGGCAACACTCCTGCCCAAACTGCTAAACACAAAGCCACGCTATGGGCAGACTACTATGCTACGGACAAACTCACTCTCAATGCTGGCATTCGCTATGAAGATGGCATGCAAATTGATAAACAAAACACAGATGAGCTACCAAGTGTGACCTTGGTTGATATTGGTGGCAGTTATCAGATCAACCCTATGCTCGCTGTCGGTGCTAGTATCAATAACCTCTTTGATAAGACTTATGTTAGTTCTTGCTATGACATTAACAACTGCTGGATGGGACCTGAGCGTCAAATGACAGTCAGTCTAAAAGCCAACTTTTAATCAAATTTATCCGTAGCGGGTTGGTTCTATTAGTAAGCCAACTCGTTGTTAGAAGGAAAGCACAATATGGCAAAACCTACTCCAAGAGTACTAGAAGTTATTGGCACTAGATACATTACGCCAAATATGTACCGTGTCACGCTTGGCGGTGCTGGCATGGTTGATTTTCCTATCGATCAAGAAAGTGCTTATATCAAACTGATATTCCCTCAAGATGCAGGTAGCCGCCCACTGATGCGTACTTATACAGTGAGCGTGCAACGTGATGACGCAATAGATGTTGATTTTGCTTTACATGAGACGGAAGGACCTGCATCGGCATGGGCACGAAATGCGCAAGTCGGCGATCAAATTTTAATAGGTGGTCCAGGGCCAAAAAAACTCATTAACAATGAAGCAGATTGGTTTTTATTAGTCGGCGATATGACCGCGCTACCAGCGATTACGGTCAACTTAGCCCAGTTGCCTACTGAGGCTCGTGGTTACGCAGTACTTGAAGTGACGACTGAGGCAGATCGTCAGACGCTCAAAAAACCAGAGAACGTCGAGATACATTGGGTGATTAATGCGCATCCAAATGCAGACGATAGCCCCTTACTGGACTGTGTTAAATCTTTGAGCTGGCTTGATGGTCAACCTGCCGTTTGGGCTGCGTGTGAGTTCCATAGTATGCGTGCATTGCGCCAGTACTTCAAAGTTGAGCGCGCAATACCAAAGACGCATTTATATGTTTCTAGCTACTGGAAAGTCGATAGCACAGAGGATCAGCATAAAATCGTCAAAAGTCAGGATGCGCAAACGGAAGATCAGTAATTACGTATTTCGAAACAAAAAAGGAGGAGCTAAGATTAGCCCCTCCTTTTTTATCAATCATCACTTATCATACTTCGACCACCTTACCCTCTTCTACTCTACTAATCGTCAGCCCCGTAAACCCGAATAGCAGTGTCAACAGTAACGACAAATAACAGAAGAACGCATAAGGCAGATAATCTAATACCGGTACCCCTAACGCCTGACTGATAAACACCCCGCACACACTCCAAGGTACCAGCGGATTAATCACTGTTCCTGCATCCTCAATCGTCCGCGACAGATTCTTTGGATGTAAATGTAGACGCTCAAACGTCGAACGAAAGGCCGTACCTGATAATAGAATACTCAAATACTGCTCACCGATTAGCACGTTAATGCTTAGTGCCGACATCGCTGCAGCGAATATCGCTCGTCCAGATGTCGTCAATGTATCTTTAATACCAGACAGCAATGCTGGCAAAATCCCTAGTGCCGTTAGTAACCCGCCTAGACTCAGTGCCAGTATCACAATCGCCTGTGTAAAAAACATACTCTGCACACCGCCGCGTGACAGCATGCCGCCCACCTCACCCAGCTCTAATGATTCAGCAGGAGCATACCCTCCAAACAGATAACCACCCAATTGACCAAAACTTGGTGAACTGTGTACATAAGTAATAATCAATGCCGCGGCAATAGTACAGATAATCGTATAAATCGCATTGACCCGAAACAGTGCTAACCCAACCAATACCACAAACGGCAGTACCGAATACCCATGTACCAGACCACTGTCTATGAGCTGACCTTGCAATATAGTCACTTGACTCAGATCAGCACTGGTCGTCTGTCCTGAGAACATCCAAAACAAGATCACCGTCAATATCCACGCAGGGACGGTCGTATACATCATATTGCGAATGTGCTCAAACAGATCGATGCCAACGACAGAGGACGCAATCGTACAAGTATCAGACAAGGGTGACATCTTATCACCGAAGAACGCCCCTGATACCACAGCCCCTGCCGCTATCGCCACATTGGCATCGAAAGCATTGCTCATACCAATAAACGCCACGCCAAGCGTTGCTGCAGTCGTCAAACTACTACCCAAGGCAATACCGATAATAGAGGTGAGGATAAAGGCAGAGATATAGTAGTACTCAGGTGAGATCAGATGAAAGCCTACATACATCAGTGTAGGTATAGCTCCTGACATCATCAGAGCCGCAACCATCAGTCCAATGAAGAAGAACAAATAGATGGCACCAATACCGCGCATGACACCTGAGGCCATTTGCGCTTGCATGTCATCAAAGCTGAGTCCTTTGTACATACCGATAGCCAGTAGCACACAGATGGCGAGGATAAGAGACAGATGAGGCACCCAGCCAAAGCCGATCATGGTGATACCCATGATACCGATGACGATGGTGGATATGATAAAGGCGAGCTTGGCACTGATTAATGTGAGGGGTTTTGGTGGCATGACACATCCTTAAAATGCCAGCTCAGGCTGGCATTAGAGTGGGTTTGAATTTGGGAGCGTTAGTTTTATAGCGTTAGAAAACGGGTTTGCTAGCGAATAACCGAATGACTTATGCGTTACTTATTAAGTAAGTCATCGGTCTTAGCTGCCATGACAAAATCATTGCGATGCAACCCTTTAATACTATGCGACCACCAAGTGACCGTAGCCTTGCCCCACTCTACCAATATACCCGGATGATGTCCTTCTGCTTCAGCGATTTCTGCCAGTTGATTGGCAAATGCCATTGCTGAGACGAAACTTTTAAATTTATACTGACGCTGCAATTGCTGAATGCCATCTATTTCGATCAATGACCAATCAGGAATTTGCGGTAATAGTTCTCGTGCTTCGGCTTCATCAACTTTCGGTGCGCCAATGCGGCAAGCTTCGCAGCTGTTTTGTGATAGTGCTGTCATGATAAAATCCTTTTATAGTGGCTGTTTCTAATGGTTGTTTTGATAGCTATTTTCTAATACTCGTACATCGATGTTGATATAGCTGTATTGCTATCTCAATACTTCGTACTGAAGTGATAGTTTTCATGTTTAATTTTAAATTGACGTTTTTAACGAGTTTTTTCTGGATAGGTCGGCTCAAATAGTCCAAGCGACATAGCTTTTTTGACCGCACCCATAATGTCACTATTGACGATATCAAATAAGGTATTTAATTCATCAATGACATAGTAAATCGGCTGTATCTGATCAATACGATAAGGCGTACGCAACACATCAAGCAAATCAAACGCTCGATGTTCAGGTTGCGGTTTAGGCTGATGCTGTGTTGTATATCGAAGGTTTGATCGCTCTTGCGCTGTATAATCAAGTGCATAAACCGTTTCAGAAGGTGAGCTCAATATACCGCCGCCGTAAATCCTACGATTTTCCACGCGACTGCCGACCAATCCAAACTCAATGGTAAACCAATACAGCCTTGCTAAAAACCAGCGCTCCTCTTTCGTTGCGCTAAGGCCAAGCTTACCATACGTTTCATTGAAGGTTGCAAACGCAGGATGGGTCAATAGCGGACAATGCCCAACGATTTCGTGAAAGATATCAGGCTCTTCAATATAGTCCATATCATCGAATCGACGAATAAACGTCGCCACAGGAAAAGATTTATTGGCTAGTAATTTGAAAAATTTACCGAAGCTGATTAATGCCGGCACAGCGGCGGTCTGCCAACCTGTGGTCGCTTGTAATACCTCATCGATATCGTGCAACTGCGGGATATGCGTCGTCGGTAAGTTTAACTTAGTCAAACCCTCTAAATATGCAGTACATGCACGGTTGGGCGTTTGTTCCGCTTGACGTGCCAGCAGCGCTTGCCACATCGCATGCTCATCATCACTATAGTGAATATGACCATGGCTATCTGGCTGATGCGAGATATACGGCTGTTTTTTATTTGTCGCGTTAGAATGACTGGACGCATCGTTGCCTTGCTTATTAGTCGCAACGCTATTGGTACCGATGGCAGTATTAAGAGAATCTATCTGTGATAGGCGTTCCATGCCTGTATTCCTTTTATCGCAATGAGAGCATTACCTTTGCAGTATGCTTTTAGGTAATGCACTTATTAAGGACAACACAAACTCCTTTTGTCTTGTCCATTGATTAAATGTGGTCTAAGCGTTAGATAATATTATAGGGTTTCAGTCTCTGGCTGACCGACTGTACCGCGACGTACTTGGTCACGCTCTATCGACTCAAACAACGCTTTAAAGTTACCTTCACCAAATCCATCGGCATAATCGCCTTTACGCTGAATGAACTCAAAGAACACTGGACTACCCAAAATAGTTTCAGAGAAAATCTGTAGTAGCAGACGCGGTGCACCGCCTTCTGTCGTACCGTCCAACAAGATACCGCGCGTTTGCAAGTCAGCAACATTTTCACCATGGTTTGGTAAGCGCTCGCTCAGCATTTCATAGTAAGCAGCATTTGGTGCGGTCATAAGCGGAATACCAGCCGCTTTGAGCTTATCGATACTGGCAAACAAATCATCACTGGCTAGCGCAATATGCTGAATACCTTCACCATTGAAATGCATTAGGTACTCTTCGATTTGACCACCGCCCTGTTTGGCTTCTTCATTCAGTGGAATACGGATTTTGCCATCCGGTGCTGTCATGGCTTTACTGGTTAGTCCCGTGTACTCACCTTTGATATCAAAGTAACGAATCTCGCGGAAATTAAAGATACGCTCATAGAATTTTGCCCAGTACGCCATGCGTCCACGATAGACGTTGTGCGTTAGATGATCGATAACTTTGAAGCCATAGCCGACAGGGTTTCTGTCGATATCTGCAAAGAACTCAAAGTCGACATCATAGATAGATTCGCCGTCTTTATAGCGGTCAATCAAATAGATTAGTGAGCCCCCAATACCTTTGATAGCAGGCAATCTAAGCTCCATCACCCCAGTTGGCACATCTACTGGCTGCGCGCCCATTTCTACCGCACGCTCATACGCTTTTTTGGCATCTTTTACCCGAAAGCCCATGCTACAAGCACCAGCACCATGCTCTTCAACGAAATAACTGGCTTGGCTTTTTGGTTCGCGGTTTAGGATAAGGTTGATATCACCTTGGCGATATAGCGCAACGTCTTTTGAGCGGTGATTGGCGACATGGGCAAAACCAAGTTGCTTAAACAATGCGTCGACTGCATCAGGCTGCGGAGAAGCAAACTCGACAAAATCAAATCCATTTAGTCCCATTGGGTTGTCAAATAAATCTGCCATTGTAATTATCCTTAATTTCAATTGGTAATAGAAAATCGATGAGTAGTAAAAGTCGATTAATAGTAAAAATCTATAAAACGATTAATAATCAATCTTTATTGTTGACGTTGTATTTATATTAGATTAGCTTTATTTATAAGACTAATTGTTTTTTATGATTTATTTATCAGGTTTACTTATGAATATCAGCATTCGCCAATTGACCGCATTTATCAAAGTCGCTGACAACGGCAGTTTCACTCGTGCCAGCGAACAGATGTATTTGACTCAATCTGCTGTTAGTGGATTGATTAAGGAATTAGAGACTGGCCTCGGTATCGTGCTGTTTGATCGAACCACTCGCCAGTTGTCTCTGTCAGCAGTAGGACGGCACCTACTACCGCAAGCGCGGCGTATCTTGAATGAGATGCAGCTGTTTGAAAATGAAGCAAGTAGCTTGACCAGCTTAGCCCAAGGTCAGGTGCGCTTGGCTGTATCACAGTTTGCAGCGTCTTCTCTACCTGCCGTCATCGCCCAGTTTGCCAAAGAATATCCAAATATCGGCGTCTCACTATTGGACTGCTCAGCCGAGAATTTGCTTAAGCATATCCAAGATATCGAAGTCGATTTAGGCGTTGGCACCGAACTTGGTTTTATAGAAACTGAAGATGATATCGGTGCTGATTTGTTGTATCAGCTACCTTTTTGCGTGGTTATGCCAGACAATCATGCACTGGCACAAAGAGATGAAATTACTTGGCAAGATTTATTAGAAACGCCGCTGATTACTTTACAAGGTCCGTTCCTAGATCAAGTAACCGCAGAGCTCGACGACTCTATCTCCGCTCATGTGCAACAAGCCCGCTACAAGGTGAATTTTATGTCCACCGCGCTTGAGATGACGCGCCAAGGCTTTGGTATTACGCTGTGTCTGCCCTATATGCCTGAAGTTATTGATTGGGTCAGCGCCAATGGTCTGCTGATGCGACCACTCACTCAACCAGTCAAAATGCGGCAATTTTTTATCTATCAGCGTGCCTCACGGGCGCTCTCTCCGGCGACGATTGCTTTTAAGCAGTTTTTGCAAACCTATTTTGCGACTCATTATAACGACCTACATCACTCTGACTCATCGTCTATCGAATGACGTATAGCATGTCAAATGCGCTTGATAGATGGATAAATAATCTATTTGGCTATTTATTTTATTAATTGCCGCATATAACCCACTCTCGTGTTGAGTTCAGCCGCGATTTGCTCTATGATTTTCGGCTGCTCGATTTATATTTTTATAAGGAAATGGCATGTTTGAACGTATCGATTATTACGCTGGTGATCCAATCTTAGGTCTTATGGAAAAATACTCAGCAGATAGCAATCCTAACAAGGTCAATTTAGGCATTGGTATCTATTATGATGAGAATGGCGTATTGCCTGTACTCGACTGTGTAAAAACAGCCGAAGCGCGTATTGCTGATCCTATCGCACCGCGTCCATACCTGCCAATGGCAGGCCTGCCAGGCCACCGTAAAGGCTGTCAGGAATTACTGTTTGGTAAAGACGCCCAGATTTTAAAAGACGGCTTGGTCGCGACCATCGCTACAATCGGTGGTTCTGGCGCGTTGAAAGTTGGTGCTGAATTTATTCATGACTGGTTCCCACAAGCTAAGTGCTATGTGAGCGATCCAACATGGGGCAACCATATTGCTATCTTTGAAGGCTCTGATGTAGAAGTCGGTAAATACCCGTACTACGACAAAGCCAACAGCAGCATCAAATTTGATGAAATGATTGCGTTTTTTGAGACATTGAACAAAAATGACGTTATTTTGCTACACCCATGCTGCCACAACCCAACCGGTATGGATTTGACCCAAGCGCAATGGGACACTGTACTCAACGTCGTGAAGGCGCGTGAGCTGATTCCATTCATGGACATCGCTTATCAAGGGTTTGGCGAAGACATGGACAGCGACGCTTACGCTATTCGTAAAGCGGTTGAGATGGGCCTCCCATTGTTTGTTAGCAACTCATTCTCTAAAAACTTATCGCTATACGGCGAGCGCGTCGGCGGCCTATCAGTCGTCTGCCCAACCGTAGACGAAACCGATCGCGTATTCGGTCAGCTAAACGCAACCGTACGCCGTATCTACTCAAGCCCGCCGTCACATGGTGGACGTGTGGTCGATATCGTTATGAACGATGAAGCACTACATGAGCAGTGGGTTGGCGAAGTTTATGCAATGCGCGACCGTATCAAAGCCATGCGCCTAAAGCTAAAATCGGTATTAGAAGCTAAAATCCCTAACCGTAACTTTGATTACATCACTCGTCAAAACGGTATGTTTAGCTTTACTGGTCTCACGCCTGAGCAAGTCGAGCGTTTACAGACTGAGTTTGGTATCTATATGGTCTCTAACTCACGTATGTGTGTGGCTGGCCTAAATACCAGCAACATCGACTATGTGGCCAATGCCATGGCAGACGTCTTAAAAGACTAATTAGTCCAAGTTACTTAACATGTTAATCAATACGTAACTTGATAAAAAATAAACGCGTATAAGAAAGGCTGAGCGATTGCTCGGCCTTTTTTTGTACTTAGCATTTAATCAAAATTATTTCGTCAAAATTATTTTATTAAAATCATCTAGTCAGAACCGTTTAGTCAAAACAACGACAACCACTTTTCAAAGCAGCCTTTTCACAAAAGACATTGCACAAAAAACTTGCAATCCATATATCAATAAATTACATTATACGTAAGTAATTAATTATAACGTAATTCATAATGTATATTAGCAAGGAGCAAATCATGTCAACGACTGACAGCACCCTCACCTCTTTTATCGATATCGCTGCTGACTCTGACTTTTCTATTCACAACCTTCCTTATGGCATCTTTAGCGAGACCAAAGACGCTGCTGGTGATAGCAAGCGCCGTGCAGGCGTTGCCATCGGTGAGCATGTACTGGATCTATCTGTACTCGAAGCCGAAGGATTATTAAGTTTGAACGGTGGTCCTTATTTTAACCAATCCACTCTAAATGCTTTTATTGATTCAGGTCGAGACAATTGGACGCAGGCACGCTCGACTATTCAAACGCTACTATCTAACGACACTGACACCTTACGTGACAATACAGACTTGCAAAAAAAGGCGCTGTTCAAGCAAGCAGACGTCACCATGCATTTGCCAGTGCAAGTACCGGGTTTTACCGATTTTTACTCATCGAAAGAGCACGCGACCAACGTCGGCACCATGTTCCGTGACCCAAACAACGCCCTGCTACCTAACTGGACCGAAATGCCAGTTGGTTATAACGGACGCGCCAGCACTGTCATCGTCAGTGGAACGGATATCGTACGTCCATCAGGTCAGCTAAAGCCTAGCCCTGATGAGCGTCCTATTTTCTCTGCCTGTAAGCGTCTTGATTTTGAGCTAGAGACCGCCTTTGTCGTTGGTAAAGGTAATCATATCGGTCAGCCAATCGCCGTAGATGATGCTGCTGATCATATTTTTGGCATGGTGTTGCTCAATGACTGGTCAGCCCGAGATATCCAAAAATGGGAATACGTGCCATTAGGTCCATTTAATGCCAAGACCTTTGCCTCCGAGGTGTCTCCTTGGATTGTCACTATGGATGCATTGGCTCCGTTTAAAACAGCTTGCCCAACTCAAGAACCCAAGCCGCTTGCTTATTTAAATGAAAAATCGAGCGACAACAGCTTTGATATCAATCTATCAGTTGAGCTACTGCCTGAAAATGCAGAAACAGCAACAGTCATTTGCGAGACCAATTTTAAATACATGTACTGGTCAATGGCACAGCAGCTTACTCACCACACCATCACTGGTTGCAAAGTTGAAGTCGGTGACATGATGGGCTCAGGTACGATTTCAGGCCCAACACCTGACTCTTATGGCTCAATGCTAGAGATTGCTTGGAACGCTACCAAACCAGTCACGCTTGAAGGCGGTGAGACGCGCAGCTTCATCGAAGATGGTGACACGGTCATCATGAAAGGCTATAGCGAAAAAGACGGCATCCGTGTTGGCTTTGGTGAAGTACGCGGCAAGGTATTACCAGCACTGAGCTTTGATTTTGATAAATAGTATTTAAGAAATAACATAGACAGAGAAATAGCAAAATAGGCGTGAAAATTCTCATGCAGGCGGATAGGAAAACAAACGCATTCACCTACTCATAGTTATGTGAATAAAGCCAAATGAGTAACACGTCTTATCAAAAGGACATTGATATGAGCTTTCAAATTGAGAAAATTCATCATGTGGCTTACCGCTGCAAAGATGCCAAAGAAACCGTCGAATGGTATAAAAAAAATCTAAACATGGATTTCATTTTAGCATTCGCAGAAGACCATGTGCCTTCGACCAAAGCCTTTGACCCCTATATGCACGTCTTTTTGGACGCTGGTAATGGCAATGTCTTAGCATTTTTCGAAGTACCCAATCAACCTGAGATGGGCTTTGATCCAAATACCCCAAGCTGGGTGCAGCACTTAGCGCTAAAGGTTAAGGACCGTGACGAGCTAATCGTTGCCAAAGAGCATTTAGAAAATGCCGGCATTGATGTCATTGGCGTGACCAATCACGGCATCTTTCACTCGATTTATTTCTTTGATCCCAATGGTCATCGTCTAGAGCTGACCTATGATGATCCAACCTCAGAAGACAAAGTATCGATGATTACAGATGCCATCAAGCAAGACATGCTAGATGAGTGGTCTCGTACCAAACGCGCCCCAGCACATACACAGTTTTTGCATAGTGATGAGTTGGCTGAAGCACGCGAAGTTGCTCCTGTCGGCGAGTAACTCTCCTGTAATCCTGCTTGCTACGTTTTTAAATGATTAGTTAATCATCGCTTTAATTATAAAGGTGCTAATTGACGACCTACTCTAGGTATCAATAAATAGCGAACCATATATCACCATCATGAAAGGACTCTATGATGAAAATAAGAACCCCTCTAGGAATACTCTTAGCCGCCTCGCTTGCGATGACTGGTTGCTCCAATAACGACCAAACAACAGGCGCGTCTACAGATGCAGGTGAAGTGACAACGTTGCGGTTCTCACACTTTATGACTGCCACTGACAATATAAACACCGAAGCGTTAGAGCCATGGGCAAAGAAAATTGAAGCGGATTCAAACGGCCGCTTAAAGATTGAGATCTACCCTTCTGCAACGCTCAGCAAACCAGGGGCTACCTATGACGCTACGGCGAAAGGTAGTGTGGATATTGGTATGCAAGCACAAGGATATACAGCAGGACGATTTCCTTTGACTCAAATTGTAGAGTTGCCAGGCATCACTAATACTGCACAGCAGCAGAGCTGTATACTTCATAAGCTATATAATGACGGTATCATTAAAGACGAGTACGAAGACACTCACTTGCTCGCTTTGATAGGGACTGGTCAAGGTGCGCTTCATACGGTTGATAAACCGATTCGCACGCCAGCCGACATGAAAGGTCTACGTATTCGCCAACCTTCTGCGGTTGCTAGCCATATTATCGAAGCAACTGGTGCTGCACCTGTCGGCATGCCTGCCAGTGATACTTATACCTCTCTGCAGCGCGGTGTCATTGACGGGCTCAGCTTTACTTGGCAACCCATTCAAGCATTTCGCCTTGATGAGCTGATCAATACGCACACCAATATTCCTTTTTATAATTCTACCTTTGTAATTAGCATGAACAAGGAGAAATACAACCGTTTGCCCGATGACCTCAAAAAAGTAATCGATGATAATTCTGGCGCAGAGCTAGCAGCGCATATCTCTAAAGTATTTGACGTTAGCAATGCCAAAGCAATGGCCGCTGCCAAAGAAAAAGGCGATATTATGATTGATATCCCTGATCCACTCAACGACCCAGATTGGAGAGGTCCATTAATGGAAGGTTCGCAGCATTACCTTGATGAAGTAAATGCAACTGGCCTAGATGCTGACAACGTATACGAAAAAGCAAAAGCGGCCAGTAGCGGCTGTATGGTTTAGAGGCTGAATTGAAGGATCGCCCTAGCTTATAGCATCATATACTGGCTAGGCAATTTGATAACGCTGCGCTATCGCCAGTATTTGCTCAACCACATTATGTTGCTCACTCATAGGCAATTGCTCTGTTGTTCCAATGATAGTAATAGCATATTCTAGCGGTAAATCCTCACCAGCAGTTTGATCACTACTCGTGGATGGTTTAGCAGCACTATTGGCAATCTGTGGCAATATCACAGGTATCGTAATGGCGTTAATCCCTATGAGCATATCGCCCGTCACTGTCGCATAGCCTTGAGTACGAATTTTGGCCTGTAGCTGGGTAAAGTACTGCCACTTATCGGCCATATCTACGGTAGTATTACTCGTATGCCACTCAGCTGCGACCAATGGCTGAATGACGGCATCAGGTTGATAACTGGCAAATAACTGCCCTGTGGCTGATGTCGTCAGAGGCATACGTGAGCCGATGCGAGTAATGATACTAATCGGACTGTCTGGCTCAACGGACTGAATAATAATAGGGCCTTCGCTAAACCATTTGGCAATTTGCACACCACAGTTTAAGGTATCTTTGATTTCATTAGCCACTTGTGTGAGACGTGCCAAAAGATTGTTTTGGTTAAGTTCCGTATGTCCTAATGATGCCAATGCATTGACTCTATCGCCAAGCCCATAGCGACCATCATCAAGCTTACGCGCGTAGTTTTTGCGGATGAGACTGACTAAGTAACGATGGGATTTTGCTGGATGCATTTGCATGGCTTCAGCGATATCCTTTAGCATCATAGGCTCATTACGGTCGATCAGCACATCGAGTAACGACAGCCCAATCTCAAGCGACTGAACCCCACTTTGGTTTTTATTGCTGATAGAACTGTCTACAAGGGTTTTGTCTGCTGGCATGATTTGCTCGATTCTGGTGTGCTTGGTTATTTTTTAATTTTGCTTGTTAGTGGTTTGTTCAATAAGGGTTTGCCCGATCAAATATCACTGAGATACAGATCTTACTTCATAGTATTTACTCTTTTCAAAACACATATACATAAGGACATGAATCATGATGACACTTTATGGCTACTTTCGTAGTAGCACGTCTTACCGTACTCGTATCGCTATGAACCTAAAAGGCTTAGATTACGATGATATCACGATCAATCTGGCACAGGATGAACAGTTAGAATCTGCCTTCAAAGCAATTAATCCACAAGGATTAGTGCCTGTCCTACAAGCTGACGATTTATTATTATATCAAAGTCCAGCTATCTTGGAGTGGTTAGAAGAGGTCTACCCTGAGCATCCATTATTGCCTAACGATGCTGCTGGGCGTATGCAAGTACGCGCACTGAGCGCCATGATTGGTTGCGACATCCATCCAATTAATAATCGCCGCATTTTACAGTACCTACGCAATGAGCTGTCAGTAAATGAGGAAGATGTGATTGCATGGTGCAATCGCTGGATCAGTGAAGGTTTTGCCGCTTTAGAAACACGCTTAGCTGCGGATAACAATCGCGGACAATTCTGCTATGGGGACAGTCCTACTCTCGCAGATTGTTATTTGATTCCGCAAGTCTCTTCTGCTCGCCGCTTCAAAGTAGATTTGAGCGCTTATCCCAATATCGTCGCTATTGATACTCATTGCCGTACACTAAAAGCGTTCGCAGATGCCGATCCTATGATGCAGCCTGATGCACCGAAACGTGATGCCTAATTTGAGACAGTTTTTATAGGATACCTATCTTTATAGAATATTTATCTTCTCGGCCAAATATCAAGTGACTTAGAATTAACACTTAGTATTTGGTCTGGCTTTATTCTTCACACCTTCATATTTTCGCAGCTTAACCTCTAGCTTTATCGCTTAACTTTGCCTCATTGATTATTATTTATTCAATTTTTACAATATAATTTTTAATATATTTATATTAACGGTTGTATGGTGGGCAGCTGTTGGTTATTCTTTATATAAGCATTTGTCATCGCTCAAATTTGTACTTTATTAGCTATAGAAAAAAGTACTGTCTTATTCATCACAATAAGGTTGAACAATATGAATGATATATCCTCATCAGAGATAACCACCCTACCATCGGATGCAGCAAACAAGATTTATGCATCAGCAATCATGTTTAGAGATGAAACAGAAAGCGCTAGAAAAATTGCACCCGTGGTAGTCAATAAACTTTCAGAATTTGCATTATTTAGAATGGGGTTGCCTAAATCGTTAGGAGGATGGGCAGGCAACCCAGTAGAAACGCTAAAAACTTATGAGACGTTGGCCAGTGCTGAGGCCTCCGTTGCTTGGATCGTTTGGAACAACCATTTGGCCTGTACATTCGGTCGATTTTTGGACGAGTCCAGTATGAAAGAAGTATACAGTGACCCATCTCATATTTATGCCAATTCAGCACGTCCTGAAGGCGTGGCCCAAACAGTAGATAATGGCTACATGGTATCAGGACAATGGACACTCGTCTCTGGATGCCAATTGGCTGACTGGTTTGTACTCCGTTGTCTCGTTATCTCCGAAGGCTCTCCTACAACCCTTGGCCCAGGTGCAAATTTAAAGCTATTTTTTATTCCCAAAAAGGATGTAAAAATCATTGATACGTGGGATGTGGGCGGCCTAAATGGTACAGGTAGCCACGATATAATCGTCAAAGACACTTTTGTCAAAGAGGCTTATGCAGTTGACTTTGATAGTCCTGTGGCTGTCGATACTGCCTACAGTCGTCTGCCTATCGGTTGTATCAATGCTGCTGGCTGTGCGGCGATGGCGCTAGGCGTATTGAAAGCCGCTATGGATGACTTGGTTGATATGTGCCTTGAGAGGGTAACGCCTGGTAAGAGTCCAGATCTACGCGACCGTGCAACGGTACAGGCTACTATTGCTAAGAGCAAAACAATACTAGCATCGAAACGCGCCCAACTGCATTATAGTGTCGAGGTACTGTGGAAAGAGGCACAGCAGCAGAACACCTTTACTGATATACAGCTTGCAGATGTATGGGCCGCTTCTTGTGAAGGCGCAAGAGAAGCTCGTGACATGGTATCTGAAATTTACGCAGTCGCAGGCACAGCCTCCCTATATAAAAAGCATAAGATAGAAAGGGCGCATAGAGATATTCATGCGATTTTGCAGCATGGCATTATTCAACCTCACTGGATGAATCAAGCAGGTATGGCCTATGTTGGACTGAAACCGAATGGTGCAATGTTCAGAATATAGAAGCCCTTAATTATAAATAATAAGCGCTTGTGAGACACAATTTACAAGCGCTTATTTTGATTCATCGACATTATTGCTGCATCAATTGTTTATCTTTAAGCCGTAAAAAAGCAAAACATTAGATGTCTTGCTTTTTTATAGTCTACCGATAGCTACAATTGAGAGGTTTTGTTAGTCAAAATGGAAACCTGCACCCACTGCGCCGCCTACGTTTCCTTGAGTATCTGCCGAACCATTTACCTTAATGACCCAGCGACCGTCGTTAGATAATTTAGAGAAACCAATTGCTACAGCACTTTCTCCGTTATAGGTACCGACACCGCCACCAATCAGTGACTTACCTGCGATATAAGCCTGAGGCATTGCCGACATTGCCATTGCCCCGGAGATACCTGCATTTGCATCATCTTCTACTTCGTCGATTTTGTAGCCAAGATCGCTCATATTGTTATTGAGTCGACTATCAAGCGCACTAAGCTGACTATAATTGACGGCGTCTGTTGCTTCGACCCCATCGGCGACACCAGTCATACGTTGGTTGCCAGCATATAGACCTTGAGACGTCATACTTGGCCCATCTTGCATACTGATACCCTCACTATTGATAACCGTTGTCCCAACTGTGACACTATCAACGCTGATATTACCGTTTAGATCAAACTTAATACTACTGCCATCTGCTGTGGTGGTGATGTTATTGCCACCAGTGAAACTGAGGACACTCTCATCGCCAATTGGTTTATTGATATTAGCGCCACTGTCTGCGCCAAAATTGAGTCCAGCATCTAGCTTATCCGTATTGGTTTCGATATTCGTAGTATTGGTCGTGATATTGCTGGTATTCGTAGCAATATTTGTCGTATTGGTCGCGATATTGGTTGTATTAGTGGTAATGCTCTCTGTGTTAATTTGAACATTTTCACTAATTTCAATCGTGCCTTGTCTGATAGAAGCAATCGCACCATCAATATTGCTTTCACCCGTTCCACCAATGTCACTGTTGGTAAAAGTACCATCTTCGGCATTGTAAACAGTGTCACCACCGATAATACTGCTGATACCAGTGCCTTGGGCATAAAGCTGACCACCGTTTATGGCGTCCTGACTTGTCGCCGAAACTTCTCCATTTTGAACGTTGGTAATTTTGGTATCAGCGGCATCAATACCACTTTTCGTAACACTCGGACCACCTACAATAGTCAGTCCATTGTCATTCATAACCGTACCCCCAGTGGTTACGCTATTCAAAGTAATATCTGGGTTAAGATCAAAGCTAATATCATTAGCATTGGTAGGTATGGCTGCAGCCTGCAATGATGGACTACTATCGAAAGCAGCCACATCACTCACTGATTTCCTAGATACCTTGATATTACCGTCTTTACTACTGAGGTCGACAGCATCTCCTTGTTTTACCATCGTAGCGATATCACCTTGAGCGGTGATGCCCCAACCTTGATCCAAGGCAATGGCGACATCTTTTAACTGCCCAACATTGACAGCATCCGTATTTAGCACACCTTCCCCAACGTTGCGAATGGTGTTGCCTCCATTGTCTAGACCACGGCTACTCAATGAGACCTGAGAAACCATTCTATTCACGCCATTTCCAACGAAGGTAAAGCCTGCATCACTCATGATGCTGTTACCTATCTGTATACTGCCATCATCTCCAAGGTCTAACTGATTATTCAGTTTTACTTGGACGCCAGTCGCAGAAGCGACAGTAGTCAGATTGTTATCTCCTGTGACATTGATCGTATCGCCTAATGCAAATTGCTGATCATTAGCACTATTGCCGTCACCAATTTTGATACCTTTAGCAATTTCATCATTAGTCATAGTGAGCTGTGCAAAGTTTACGGCATCGGTTGGGGCAATTCCCTTATCAACTTTGATAATTCTATTATTACCATTATCAAGACCTTCGTTGCTTAACGTAATGGTCTGATTAGGACCATCAGTGATGGTGACGCCTGCATTGTTAAGCACCGTGCTTTCCATTCTCACGCTACCGTTTTTACCAAGCATGACATCTTCAGCCAATCTAACATTTAGATTGCCATCTTCATCAGCGATCACACCGATATTGTTTTCAGTTACGTTGGTAGCACCTCCTTGGAGTGTCAACGTTTGACCTAACTTGCGATTGACGACAACATTTGTATCATCTCCTGTAAAGTTCAGTCCTAGGTCCACTGTATTGTTGGTTGCATTTAATTGTCTAACATTGACAGCATCAGTATCTGCATCACCATCATCTACATTGATGATTCTGTTGCCGCCATTATCAAGACCTTCACCACTCACACGAACTGTACTATCAGTAAAGCTAGCACTAGTGAAAGTGACATCCTCTTTTGTAGCGACTTTAATACCACCATCCTCAGCAGTGAGAACAATGTTATCTCCTGTTAGGAAATTCGCCGTATTGTCCGTTTGGTTAAGCGTTTTAACATCAACGCCATCTATTTGAGCAACAATGGTCTGCATGGCACTGTCCGCTTTTACCAGACTGGCTTTGCTATCTACACTTAAGTCAACGGCATAGTCGGTCATGTTGGTAAACTCGTCTTTGTCACCTGCTGTGACCGTGACGGCAGAAGAGCCTGCTGAAGCAGTAACACCATCTGCATTGACGGTATAGACATCTTGACCGTTACCACCTGTAGACTTCACAACACCCGCAATATTAGTACCTGCGGCGACCTCTGTTTTAGCAGCGGCAGATGAGCTATTTAGCTGACTAACGTTGACAGCGTCTTTATCTAAGACACCCGCTTTAACGTTTGTGATCTTTTTATTGCCAGCATTGATACCACCAGATCTGGTCATGCTTGGACCATTCAGAATGGTTAGACCATCACTGGTCAACGTGGCATTAGATGGGTTAAAAGGGTTTATACCTGTTACGGTCACACCAGCGCCACTGACTGTAGTGACGCCACCCATTGCCAGACCACCTGTGACCATGCCCAAGCGATTAACTTGAGTGCCACCAAAGATATTACCTGTGCTGACGCTGCCGTTATTACCTAGATCAAGATCGTTATTGAGCTTGACTTCGATTTTGCCATTTCTTACTCTTGTGTCGATATTATCATTAGAACCCACTACCTCGACTTGTTCTCCTAGCTGTTTCATTACAGTTTGACCATCGGCAGCTTTTAAACCAAAGCCTTGGTTAACCTTGGCATTGGTATCAAATAGCTGACTACCATTAATTGCATCAGTACTATCTTCGCTTATGTTCCCGACAGCGACATTAGTCATTGTGACTGGGCCAGTTGCTCCAACGCCACCTAAAGTAACAACATCTCTAGTAACAGCATTGTCATACTGTACTGAGTTGTCCGCTTTAACTAGACTGTCTTTAGTAACTTGACTTAAGTCAACCGCATAATCAGTTAAGTTGGTTGTATCAGTAGTTGCGTTTATTTCTACTGCTGTAGATCCTGCTGAGGTTTTAGCACCATTAGCATTAACAGTATAAACATCTTGTCCTGTGTCACTGTCGATTGAGAAATCAACACTAGAAACATTGGTTCCCTTTAAGACTTTGGTTCTGGCAGCGGCAGACGAGCTACTTAGTTGACTGACATTGACAGCATCATTTGGGTCTTCACCGTTATCAACATTGATAATCTTTTTGTTACCAGCATCGATACCACCAGACCTTGTTACGCTTGGACCACCAATAATTGTTAAACCATCCATGGTTAGAACAGTACTAGGAATACCTAGTGGACCATTCACCAATACTCCTAAGCCATTAACTGATGTACTAGCCAGTGCATTACCGGTTCTAACACCTAAACCATCTACAGTTGTACTAAAGTATGAGTTACCTGTTGTTAGACCAGAGCGATCAAGTGTCGTGGTATCACCAAAACCGAACGGAGAGCTTGAACCCATTTCTACACTACCGTTATTACCTAGGTCTAAGTTATTGTTGAGTTCGAACGAGACATCATTACTAGTAGTGTCTTTAGAAACAGTGATATTGCTGTTTTTACTGTTGAAGTCAACTGAATCTCCAGGTCCTACCGTACTTGCGGTAGCACTATCACCTTGTGCGCTGATATCCCAGCCTCTATTGGCTGTTTCTGTAACCACTTTTAGCTGAGATACGTTTACTGCATCCGTATCTGCTGAACCACCTGCAACGTTAATGATACGACGTTCGCTTGCAACAGCGCCTACTGAGACGGTGCCGTTATTGGCATCAGCAGCAACGTTGGTTAAGAAAGATGCGCCGCTTTGTACAGCTGCAATAGAGTTTTGACCTAAAGCGACACTGTTTAGTGCATTTGCTCTAGAACCTTTACCTAGTGCAATACTACCTAACGCTTCAGCTCGTGCATCAAGACCAAGTGCAATAGTGTCTTGGGCGGTTGCTTTTGCTTCATAGCCTATCGCAACTGCACGACTTGCGGTTCCGTTTGTGGCTCTTTGACCTATCGCCACTGAATTAACACCCGCTTTGGCCTCCTGACCACCAGCAAAGCCGTTGAACGAAGATCTTGCGCCTTCACCGATAACGGTTGCATTTGCGTTTGCAAATGCGCTCTCTCCAACAGCGGTTGCATTATTACCTTTTGCATTGGCATTCGAGCCAACGGCAAGAGCGTCAGTACCTGTTACTGACGTGGTGTATGGCTGTGCACTGCTAGAACGGATAGGGAAATCAATGCCAGCAACGATAGTATCTAACGCTTTTAATTGAGATACGTTTACTGCATCACTGTTTTGAGTACCTGCTGCGACATTAATAATTTGGCGAGTACCATTAGTAGAGCTACCAACAGAAACTGCACCAAGGCCTGTACTATTAGTTGCGGTAATAGCTGCTTTGTCTACGACACTAGCACTTGTTGGAGCAAACCCAACCGCACCACCTGCAACGTTAGCCACAGATTGCGATCCTAGTGCCACACCATCTTGAGCATTAGACTGAGCGCCAGCACCCAGTGCCACGGCCCCTTTTTCAGTAGCAGAGGCAGCCACACCGAACGCTGATGACGCGGTTGCAGCAGCATTCGCATGCGTACCTATTGCAGTTGCAAGATGACCCGCCGTACGAGCTTTGACACCAATTGCTATGGAAGCTGCCCCGCCCGATTCAGTATTTCCTGTATATGGGTCGCTTGCATCCAGTAGATCTCGACCCGCATATTCATTAAAAGCCGTATTGACTGTGCCACTGTTTAGCTCAGTGCTAGTGATACTACCGTCGATATTGTATATCGATGCTAAGTTTAGGTCATCGCCACCGATGGCAATAGAAGAGCCGCCTCTTGAAACGACATTGGCACCAATAGCAATAGATTGTTCACCACTTGCCAACGTTTGTTGTCCAGATTCCGAGCTACCAATAGCGATGGTTTGGCTGCCAGTCGCCTTTGCGTTGCCACCCATGGCCATAGCATTATAACCTGTTGCGCCATCGTTATTGGCATTGCCAATAGCTTCAGAGTCAACACTATAATATTTCGTCTTGTTATCCTTGACTATATTAACCAGCCTATATAGCTGCGAGCCATTAACTGCATCTTTACTCCCTGCCATCACAGCACCATTGGATACATTGGTGATTTTGTTATTACCATTGTTTAGGCCACTATTGCTCAAAATGACACTATTGGCTGGATTTATGGCTGTAATCTTAATGCCAGAGTTATCGACTAAGGTATCACCCGTTTTAAGACTACCATCAGTCCCTAAATCGACATTTTCATCGAGCTTTATCGTTAGCGACTTATCATGTCTATTGGCAGTCACGCTAATATTTTTGGTATTGGGATCGCCAGTGACCGTTTCTCCACCCTGCACCGTTAGTGTTTGGTGAAGGAATGAATTGGTATGTATTTTAGGCGTTGGGTCGTCACCAACAAAGTAGGTACCCAATGCATTCACCTGCATGCCAAAGCCAGCAGCTAGTAGCCCAAGCGCTATAGTGCTCAGACGTAACGTATGGATAACGGACAGGTTAGACGTTGTATTTATGGTAGCGTTAGAGCTAACGCTAGATTTGGAAGATTTGCCACGTCCCTTCGCGTATTCACCAACGGCGGTAAAACAACTTAAGGCTTCATTCCAGATGACTTTATAGATGCGGTTCATGATGCGTACTCCCTTACAGACTTGTCAGATTTAAAAAATCAGAGATAAGATCTATGTCAGAGAAACGATGTGACAAAATAAAACGGGTTATAAGCTTATAATAACGAGACCTTGTTCAAATAATAGTTGTAGTAGTCTTCAAGGAATAAGACGTTCTGTTTTGTATAATCTTTATCACTCTCTGTATATATTAGTATTACCGAATATATACAGAGAGACAATGCCGTTCATCCGTGTTTTGATACCGTTCGTCGGTTATATTCATATAAACGAATATAAATTCGTTTAATTCTTGTCTATTTATAATAAATTACGTCGGTTTTAAAAAGAGTCAGCTTTTATCTACTACTAAATATGCGCTTATACACATTAAAAATACATGATAAGCGCATGTTGGTTACATAAATTGTTTCTGCATTATTTATCTTTTTATCTGCTAGGTAGCACTATTTGAACCACCAACCCTTGAATACCATCTTGCCGGTTATAAGCATTGATATATCCTTTATGCGCCATGACCACAGCGTGGACAATAGCCAATCCAAGACCATAACCGCCAGTATCACGATGCCGAGCAGTATCGAGCCGCACAAAGGGATGAAAAATACGTTCTAAGTCTTTTTCTGCGACACCGCCACCTTCGTCTGTTATATTAATTTGAACAGCTGATGCCTTATTGTTCATTTGTACTGCTTTGATTTCCGCAATCACTGTCGAACCCGCTGCCGTGTGCATAAAAGCATTGCGAATGACGTTTTCAAGTGCGCTATACAACTGCTCTGCATTACCTTGGACGGTCCAAAAACCTTCCAAATCATCCAACGCTGAGGCTACAGGCGGTTGCCATTGCCAATGTACGTCTTTATGTTGAAACTCAAAGCAGACATCCTCTCCGATATTGCTAATGATGTCGGATATGTCGACTGCCTCACTCTCCAAGTTATCAACGGTATATTGCTGCATTTGTAGGGACTGAATATGAATGATTTGCTCAATCAGCTCATTCATTCGTGTAGATTCTTTATCGATACGGTCTAAATAGCGATTGGCATTGGGCGCAAAGTCTCGAGTCAGCTCAGTCGCTACATCCAGACGAGCAAGTGGCGAACGCAGCTCATGTGAGATATCACTAAGCATTTGCTTGCGTGCCAGCTCACTGTCGACGAACCTCGTCGATAGATGGGCGACGTCTTTGGCAAGTAGCCCCAACTCATCATCGCCCATCTTGGACAGTTCTGGGTTGGCTTGATAATTACCATCAATCATACGGTGTACGGTATTTTGTACACGGCCAATTCGCTGGGTCAGCGTACGACTGAGCCATATGCAGACCAGTACACTAAAGATAACGATTAATAGCAAACGTATTGGAAAATTCCCGTGCTGTATCTCTACTACGTCTGAAAAACGCAAGTGCGGACGCAACTGTATGATGATTGACTGACCATCAGGTAGTTCAACAGACATATCAGCCAGTTCAGGACGAGTATCGATATCAGCTACTGCTGCACTACTTGCCGTTCTTGGTTTTAGGAATTTTTGCCAAAAAGACAGCTCATCTTCTGGTATTTCATTGTCGTGCTCACGCAGTCTATTGTCAGCATTGCGGCCTTCTACGCCATAAACGTTATTCTCTACTCTAGGCGGTATTTGCTGCAACGGTTGTATTGCACGATCCATTAGCTGCCGACCACTTTGCAGTTGTCCTTGCGCGCGCTCATCTTTGTCACGGTAACGCGGGAATATAATAGCGCCCTGCTCATCATAGACTCTGATTTGATTCATCAACTGGCGGTCTTGACGATACATCTGCCTGACAGACTCTACATCACCAGCCCGTAGTGACGCGACCATCTCTTCACGCTTTATCAATAGACTATCGATTTGCACATCCATACGAGAGGTCAGCTCTTTTTCAGCTAACCAGCGTTCTACCACGATGGACAATACAGAGGTGATTAAAATCGTCAATAGTAGGCTCAGGAATAAACGCCAAAACAAGGTGATGCGCACCTTAAACTTAGGTGCTTTTTTGAGGGTCTGCTCAGAAGCTTTCATCGATATGTCCGTCATTACAGCACCAGTTGATAACCTTTTCCACGCACCGCTTTTATTGGCTCATCGTGAAAAGGTTGAAGTTTTTTACGTAAGCGAGATACATGCACATCGAGACTACGATCAAATGGCTGCAATTCACGCTGCAAGACATTCTCTGACAGCCATGCTTTACTGACCACCTCGCCCTTTTGTTTGAGCAAGGCCACGAGCAGATCAAACTCTGTACCAGTGACTTGTAGCGTCACCCCATCTATCTGACAGGCACGTTGGTTTTGATCGAGGTGCAAACGACTCTCTGGCAACGGAGTATGCTCTGATGCGGTCGTATTGGTACGTTTAATCACTGCATTAATACGTGCCAGCAGCTCTCGTGGGTTACAAGGTTTGGTAATATAATCATCGGCACCAAGCTCTAGACCAATAATACGATCAATCTCTTCCCCTTTTGCCGTCAGCATAATGACTGGAATATCGATAATATTTGGTAATTGGCGCAGGACACTCAATCCATCCAGTTTTGGCATCATAATATCGAGCACGAGTAAATCATAAACCGTATCTTCGTGTGCTACCGCTTTGAGTCGTTGTATGACTGCTGCACCATCATGCACGCAGTCACAGCGAATACCGTGATTGTCCAAGTACTCTTGCAATAACTGAGTCAACTCTTCGTCGTCATCGCCTATCAGGATGTTTGGCATACTTCTCTCCTTTAATTTTTATTTATCTCTATTTACTCAATCCAATCACTCTATAATAATCATGACGCAGTAAGTCCGCGTACAGGTGTCATTGTGATATGGTTAGCGAGATTGTCGCCGTGGTATTTTTATTGCCGGTAGACTGTAGTTAACCATATTATCAGGCAAGCACTTGCCAATTCACCAGAAACGTTACCTTTCTTAATACTTCATAAATGTTCGTAACCTTTAACTGTCGTAATATACTCCTATCAACAGCAAGTATTGCATTTCTAAGATGGCTGACCATAACGAGCGATAACGTTCAACAGATGGTACTTGCGAGATAAAAATTTAGTGTTTATGAAATCAAACTCAATGTAATCAAGGATATTATGATGAAAAAATTACTATTAGGCTCAGTATTAGCAGCGTCTAGCATATTTACAGTAACCGCTTGCACCAGCGTTAACGCAACTACTGATACAACGCCAACTGCGCAAATGCAAAAGAACCACAAAGATGGCATGAAAAAAGGTGAGATGAGAGGCCCAATGTCAAAATTGGATCTAACAGCGACACAGCAAGCGCAAATCAAAGCCATCATGCAAAACAAACGTGGCGATCGCACTGCTGACCGTGCAGAACATCAAGCGGAACGCGCGCAAATGGATCAGCAAATACAAGCACTGACCAATGCCAGCACTTTGAATACTGCTGCTTTAAACCGTCTGGCTGATCAACGTGCGGCAAAAGAAAAGCAACGCTTTATCGAACGTGTACAAACCCAACATGCCATCGCTCAAGTGTTGACTGCTGAGCAACGTGCAAAGATGGAACAGATGAAGTCAGAGAGACAAGAAAAAGGTCGCAAGCATTCAAAAGACCGTAAAGGTCATGACAAACAGCATCAAGGTATGTAATAAGCCACTCCGGAAAAAGTGTTATTTTATCTAGCTGTATACGTATAAAATGAAAAAGCGCGCCGTTGATAGGTGCGCTTTTTTATTTACTTTTTATCGTCTATATATTTTAGTTGCATCCATATTGATTGCATGAATAGTTAAAGCTATTACCATTACTATCACTACCATTATGATAAGTATAAGAACCAATCTGTTGAGAAGATTTATTCCAAGAACCACCATCAGCACTGGTACCATTAGTATATGAAGTATTACCAATTTTATTGGTACTTTGGCTCCAACTACTTCCTGTACTACTATTATAGCCAGAGGTATATGTAGTATTCCCTATTCTATTATTTGTGTATGTATTTCCACTAGCATCAGAACATGTGGAGAACGATGAGTTGCCAATACATCCCGCTTGAGCAGAGCTAAAAGTGATGACAGCAAAAAATATACCTACTAAATATTGTTTCATACCTATCCTATTCGAATGTAGAAAAATCATTTTTACGAAACTCGCTATTTACTCAACCGAACCAAAACGCTCTCTGACCATCGGCAACATGTTAAAGACCATTTTACCTACTGCCGTGCCATTACCATCTTGGTAATATTGCAGCAGCTCTGGAGCATACTTTCGTAAATCAATGCTATTGCTAGCGTTCGGCGACTGCACATTACTTGGTAGGTTAGGGAACGCCAAGTCCTTAGTGCTAACAGCGGAATACTGCTGCAACACATCTATCCTCATGCCTTTGTTGTTATTCGCTTCGCTAGTGTTATCTAACTGACGGCGTAAGTGCTCCCATTTGAGTTGACCACGTTTATCAAACCCGTATAGTTCCTGTACTTCTGTATTGGCAACGGTCTCACCCGTCGTTGCTTCCTCATTCATTTGATCTTTTATCATAGCCAGTATTTTTTGCACAACAGACTTACTGGTGAATGCCTTTGGATTTTGAATCGACTCAAACTCTGTCATCGATTCGGGTTCTTGTACCAGCTCTGGGTATTTTTCACTGATTCGATCATAGAAAATCTGCATATATTTCTGTTGCGACGCTTGATAATCCTCAAAGCTTTGTACTCGGCGAATGATTTGATCGCTTGGTAGCATAGCCGATAACTGGTGCGCGGGCAGCTTTGGAGACAGGGAAGCAAGTGAGTTAGGGGCAACATAATTAAACTGGCTGACAGGCGCCGCGTCATAAGTCGCATCTAACGCTGCAAAGTGGCTTTTGATTACTTCACTACCAAACCCTTTAGGCAATGTACCATCATCAATGGCTATTTTTAACCACTTGTTTTGCCATTTTGTACCAAGTTTATCGTCCAACAATTCTGAGTTTAAAATCGCAAAATTATCTGCCCATAGGTAAATATCACCGTTTTTAAAATCCATATAAATAGGCTGGTTGATGCTGCTGTGATGATTACGTGCTTGATATTGCGCGCTGGCGAGCATCGTAGCCTTGCCTGCCATCGGTTGATAGATCCCTTGAGAATCGATAGAAAGCGGCTTTAGTAGGTACTCATCTAATAACTGTGCTTTCTTCCTATCTAACGGTCTTTGTTTATCCTCATAATTATCAAATAGCGCTTGATAATCTGGTGCTACTTTTACATCGCTATCGTATTGATGGTCATCCCATGCATGATAGGCAGCTACGCACTCAAAATACGACTGCCTTATGCTGTCACGCTTAGTAACGTAATCCACCGCTAAGACATCTTTGTTTTGCTGTTCTGCTTGCAGGATTAGAGCCGCGTACGCTTGGTCATGTGCCTCTTCGCAATGTTCATCTACATAGTCTGATGCCGCCATTTTCTCCGTACCAGTATTAGTATCAGCATCTATAAATTGTTGGTTATTGTCAATTTCAAGATTGCTATGGTAGCTAAATGACTGACGACGCTGTTTTTGTAGTGCTGTTTCTAATGTATTTTTGGCAACGCTAGGCGTTTGTTTTACAGCCGCCGTGCTGGACTGGCTCAAACTGGTAGACTGGCAACCTGTTAACAACAGTGCCCCTGTCAAAAATGCGCTGGTGATTAACAGATTATTTTTAGTCTTAAATGGCAGACGTTGTGCAATGGTGTGATGTACTGTTTTCATTTTTTATCCTTAATAGATATGAGCGTAAATGCAATGCGATGATGTCATTTGACTTCTATTTTTCATTCATATCATCTTGAGCATCGTCAACTCGGCTCTCATCGACAGTGTCTGTGCCATTGTCATTATCGTTACCGTACTCATCGCTGCTATAAGCACCCTCGTTGCCGCTATCTTGATAGTCGTAGCGTGCATAGCGGGCCGTTTGTAATCTGTCTTTTTTCTCGCGCTGCGTAGCTATCCATGCATTGCCATCTATAGGAGGCATAGCGTCTGGACCAAAAGACTCAGCAAGCAGTGGTGTCAAGGCATTACGGTTGAAGCTGGCTTTATCGTAACGTACTTGGTTTAGCATGGTTGTGGTCGACCCCATCAAATCACCACCGATATTGACACGTTGCTGCTTAGCCAGCAGTCGATCTGAGCTGTCTAAGTAATAGTAGTTGATTTGATTAAACGAGATAGGACCGATAGCTTCGATAAGCTGCAATAGCGAACCGACATCCGCGCTTTGATAGCCTTTATTGTATAACTGCACTTTAGCAAGTGCTGTCTTTAGTGCGGCACCATCAGGATATTTATCTGGATTGGCATCTACGTATTCTTGCAGTGATTTAGTCAAATATTTGAGCGTCTTGCCAATTATTTCACCGCTTTGTTGGCTACCGAAATAGACTTTTACGGCGCGAGTCGCACCGACTTCTTTGGCAAACGCATCACCACTGATATCTACTGCGCTAAAATGCTCAGGCGCGAGCTCAGCCATGCTGCTCTGTATCGCATTGAGCACCGCATCGTAGAGCACCGCTGGTGGCAACTGTGCCGTGATGCTTTCAGGCAAACCAAAGCGTACCGTATGCGAGGTCATCTGTGATGGTAGTGGCGTATTCTCAGGGTTGACAAGTGCAACGATCGGCATGATGGCTGATGGATCTACTACGACACTGCTATTATTAAAATCAAATGCTAACGGTATCTGTATCGATGAGCTAATCGTTGGTGTGGCGTAGTCGTAACTATAGACGCTTTGTAGTTGGCGCTGCTTGGGACGATATTGACTGACACTATTGAATGTTAGATGCTCATACTGATAGGCATTGGATGCAGCTATTTGCTCAGGAGTACGGTGGAACATGTCAAGTATATTGCCAATCATGCCTGTAGATGACATTGGTAGGCTGCCACGATTTACCGTCTCTGTCTTAGCTTGCTGTTTTGCCATTTGCATGGCTTCATACTTTGCAGCCATTGATTTGGGACTTAACCCTGACATCCCTGAGAGCATACCTTCAGCACCGCTACTGTATTCATTATAATTATCATAGTCGTCACTACTGTAATCATCGCTACTATAGTCATCTGCTGTATCGTAGGCATACTCGTTATCGCTGTTGGTATCACTGCTTGTAGGCTCATTCTCCCCCGCTTCAGCCAATATAGCTGCAATGGCTCTTCTTTCTGCTTCAGCGTCTGCTCTAGATTGATCATAATCACTAGGATAGTAGGACTCTATCGAATCTTTTGCGTCATCATAATTGTTATAGTCATCATTATATGGCTCATCATCACTTTCGCTATATGCACCTTCAGGCTGATACACATAGGTTTCTATAATCGTTCTAAGCAAGCTACTAGATCCTGCGTCGATACTATCTGGGTCAATGAATGGTGCTGAGCGATAGTTGGCTGTGGCGACTGCGACATGCTCGGTCGCCAAGTGTTGACGAATGGCTGCAAGCAAGTGTGATTTAGCTTGGTTTTCGGTATTTGGATACCTCTCTTGATCAAACAGCTGCTCATAACGCGCGGCCTGAGCATTTTGACTGGCAGTAAAGGCTTGACCCTGACGTTGGCTCTGCGCGGCGTTTGCGACACTAAAGTCCATCATGGTACTAGAGGCGCTACTATTCGACGACAGATTGGAAGATGAGCTAGCTGGAGTTGATTGGCAACCTGCGAGTACAATTGAAGCACTACCAACTAGCAATGCGATAGAAGTCAATTTACTGGTTAGATATAAATGACTGTTATTTTTACTATTATAGTTTTTATGATCAGTGTTAGATAAATAAGCAGGCGCAGTCTCAGAGTAGCGCTGTCGATTGCGGTTATTAGTATGATGTGATGACATAGTAATCTCTTTGTATGAATAGACAGTCGATAATGAGTGTACAGTGGTACCGTTATTTATATCACAAGACGTTACAATTTAGTAATATTAGCGAATATTTTTAAAGAATTTCTTCATTCATAAATAATTTTCTCTGTATAACAGCTTTCTTATCATTAGATTCATTTACTTGAAAATTAGCCCCGTTTATTTGAAATAGAGCTGATACAGCTAAACGCTATAAAAACGCACACCACAAAAGATAATAAACAACTTTCTACTATTTCATATTTTCGTTACTATTTAGGCTTATCTATTTCCTAGCTCTATTTTTTCCACTCGCGTAAAAGGGACTTTGCGATGTCACAGTTATTATCTCGCCACCATCGAACCGCTCAGCAGCGTAAACCAAAAATTAATACCTTACTCAAATCTAGCGTCGTGCTCATTACCAGTACGCTACTACTATCTATATCCGCACAGGCCGTAGAGCCAACGACCTCAGTAAGTAATGCGACGGTCAACAATACATCAATCAATACCAGTGCCATAAACTTGGCTATTATGGCTGATAGTCCAACGGTATTATCTGAAACCCAGCGCATCACGCGAGCGAAAACCAATACCCTTAGCACCACATCGAACAATGCTAACAATGCTAACAATGACCAAGCTATTTACTCTGAAGACGCCATTCATCATCCAGTTTGGGCAAAGAACGGCATGGTCGCTACCCAAGAAGCGCTTGCCTCTGACATCGGTTTACAGATTTTAAAGGACGGCGGTAATGCAGTAGATGCTGGGGTTGCAGTGGGTTTTGCCCTAGCAGTAACCTTGCCGCGTGCGGGTAATATCGGTGGTGGCGGTTTTATGATGATTTATGATGCCAAACAAGGCAAAACGGTGGCGCTTGATTACCGTGAAAAAGCACCGAGTAGCGCCTCACGCGATATGTACCTCGATAAAGCAGGCAATGCTGTCAGCGACTTATCTCGTTATCATGGCTTGGCAGTGGGCGTGCCAGGAACAGTAGCAGGACTACTAAAAGCATTAGAAGAGCATGGTACGATGAGCCGCGAGCAAGTTATGGCACCAGCGATAGCACTGGCTGAAGACGGCATAGAAGTCACTGCTGGCTTGTCCGAGTCACTCACGGCGCTGAGCGATCGCCTGCAAAAATGGCCAAGTACCAAAAAAGTGTTTTTTAAGCCTGACGGCAGCGCTTATCAGCCGGGTGAACGTCTAAAACAGCCTGAGCTTGCGCGTTCACTAAAGCGGATTGCGATACAGGGCGCAGATGGATTTTATAAGGGCGAAACCGCTCAAAGACTGGTCAAAGCAGTCAATGAAGCAGGCGGCAGCATGAGCCTGGAGGATTTGGCCAATTATCAAGCCATCGCTCGCGAACCTGTCAAAGGCGACTATCGTGGCTATGAGATTGTCTCTATGCCGCCGCCCTCCTCTGGTGGTATTCACATCGTCCAGATTTTGAATATCTTAGAAGGCTATCCGCTCAAAGACTACGGACAAAACAGCGCACAGACTATTCACTTAATGGCGGAAGCGATGCAGTTAGCGTATGCAGATCGAGCTGAGTATCTGGGAGATGCCGACTTTATCGATGTACCTGCCAGCGGCTTAACCTCACAAGCCTACGCAGATAAACTGCGTACGTTGATTGATCCCAATAAAGCCACGCCAGCATCTACCATCAAAGCCAACAACCCGCTACCTTATGAAAGCGATCAAACCACACACTTCTCTATCGTTGATAAAGATGGCAATGCGATAGCCAATACTTATACGTTGAACTTCTCTTATGGTACTGGTCTCGTTGCGGACGGTACAGGTATTCTGCTCAATAATGAAATGGATGATTTCTCTGCCAAACCAGGCGTACCAAATGGCTACGGCTTACTTGGTGGCGATGCCAATGCGGTGGAAGCCAATAAGCGTCCACTGTCTTCTATGAGTCCAACGCTCGTATTCAAAGACAGCAAACCTTACATCGTTACTGGTAGCCCAGGTGGTAGCCGTATCATCACGACTGTCACTCAGATTATCTCCAACGTCATCGACCATGATATGAATATCGCTGAGGCAACACATGCGCCGCGTATCCACGATCAATGGCTACCTGATGAGATTCGAGTCGAAAAAGCACTGAATATCGACACAGTGAAAAAGCTCGAGTCAATGGGTCATACCGTCAGTCCAAAATCCGCGATGGGATCTACACAATCGATCATGCTCACACCAAACGGTGTTTACGGATCGTCTGACCCACGTATTGTCGATGCAGCAGTGGTTGGTTACTAAAAAACTGACTTTAATTATCAATCACATAGCCCTCTATACCTCGTTGTATTGAGGGCTTTTTTCTGTGGTCTATAACCGAGTTTTTATACCTTAATGACTTAACTTACGCAGATTAAACCCTTTGAACCTGTGGCTGTCTGCGGCAAACAATGCTATTATTGACGACCCCATTTAAAACGTATCAATATGGCTATCGAGGTCTTATCGGCCTCTAGATATCAGTATAATTGATTGATAGTAATCAATTATTTTATCGCTAGCTTATTTCTTTGATCGTACCAGTAAGAGTCTTCTATGGCATTTGTACATCTTGGCATTCACAGCGAATATTCCATCACCGATTCTATTGTGCGTATTAAACCGCTGGTAAAAGCTGCTGCGGCTGACAATCAGCGCGCGTTGGCATTGACCGATTTGTCCAATTTATATGCCACGGTGAAGTTTTATCGTGCCTGCTTAGGTGCGGGTATCAAGCCTATCATTGGCAGTGAAGTCATCATGGATAATGAAGACACACGCCTCACCCTACTTGCGATGAATAACGAAGGGTATCAGAACATTACCCGTATCGTATCGCTTGGGTTTACCGAAGGTCGTGCTGATCCTATTAATCATGGTACGCCGGTTATTAAGCGCAGTCATATCTTAGAGCATGCAGCAGGTGTGATTGTACTGCTCACCGAAAAGTCAGACGTGGGTCAAGCATTGGTCGGCTCGATGCCAGAAAAGGCCGATGAACTACTTACTGAATGGCAGTCAAAATTTGATGATCGTTTGTACTTTGCGATCAAGCGTACCAATCGTTCAGGCGAAGATGCTTTTATTAGAGCAGCTATCCATTCAGGTACCAAACACAACATCCCTATCATTGCGCACAATGACGTGCGTTTCTTAGAGCAAGATGATTTTGATGCTCATGAAGCCCGCGTCTGTATTGCAGGCTCTTATGTCCTTGCTGACCCAAACCGTCCGCAGACTTACTCAGATGAGCAGTACCTAAAAACACAAGCTCAGATGGAGCAATTATTCGCTGATATTCCGCAGGTCATTGATAATACCTTGCGCTTAGCCACTCGCTGCAATGTCACCTTAACACTTGGTATTAATGTCCTACCTGATTTTCCTGTGCCTGAAGGCGAGACGATTGAATCGTTTTTCCGTGCCGAGTCACAACGCGGTCTTGAGCAGCGCTTAGACAAGCTGTTTCCTGTCGAAGCACGTACGGACAATTGGAACGATTTCCGTCAGAGATATGATGAACGCCTAGCATATGAGTTAGATATTATTCTATCCATGGGCTTCCCTGGTTACTTCCTAATCGTCATGGACTTTATCCGTTGGGCAAAAGCCAATGGTGTACCAGTAGGCCCTGGACGTGGTTCTGGTGCAGGTTCATTGGTCGCCTATGCACTAAACATTACCGACCTTGACCCGATTCATTACGATCTACTATTCGAGCGCTTCTTGAACCCTGAGCGTGTATCGATGCCCGATTTCGATATCGACTTTTGTATTGAAGGTCGTGACCGCGTCATTGATTATGTCGCGCAAACCTATGGTCGTGATGCCGTATCGCAGATTATTACCTTTGGTACTATGGCCGCAAAAGCAGTTGTGCGTGATGTGGCACGCGTACAAAGCAAATCGTACTTCTTGGCCAATAAAATATCCAAGCTGATTCCAAAAACGCCTGGCATCACACTGAGCCAAGCGCTTGAGCAAGAACCACAGCTCAAAGACTTGATCTCTAATCCTGATAATATGGATTATGAAGATGCCATTGAGATTTGGGAGATGGCGATTAAGCTTGAAGGCGTCTGCCGAAATGTCGGTAAACATGCTGGTGGCGTATTGATTGCTCCGCACAAGATCACTGACTTTAGTGCCATTTACTGTGATGACGAAGGTCACCGCGTCAGCCAGTTTGATAAAGACGATGTAGAAGCTGTCGGTTTGGTGAAGTTTGACTTTTTGGGTCTACGCAACTTAACCGTCATCAACGCAGCGGTTGAAAATATTAATTTGCGCCGTGCAAAAGAAAACGTACCTGCCTTAGTTTTAGAAGATTTGCCGTTAGATGACAGCAAAGCCTATAAGCTGCTGCAAGACGCTAAAACCACGGCGGTCTTTCAGCTAGAAAGTATGGGCATGAAAAAATATCTTGCCAAACTACAACCAACCAATATCGAGGATGTCATCGCTATGTGTGCGCTGTATCGTCCCGGCCCACTCGATGCAGGCATGGTAGAGATGTATATCGACCGTAAGCATGGTCGCGAAGAAGTCATTTATGACCATCCCAATCTTGAGCCGATTTTAGAAAACACCAATGGCGTTATTGTCTATCAAGAACAGGTGATGCAAATCTCGCAGGTGATGGCAGGCTATAGTTTGGGCGGTGCTGACATGCTACGCCGTGCGATGGGTAAAAAGAAACCTGAAGAGATGGCAAAGCAGCGCGATATTTTTGTCACGGGTGCCACCTCACAAGGCATTGATGAAGTCACGTCAGGTGGCGTATTTGACTTGATGGAAAAGTTCGCAGGTTACGGTTTTAACCGCTCGCATTCTGCGGCTTATGGCGTATTGGCTTATCAAACGGCCTACTTAAAGCAATACTACCCTGCTGAATTTATGGCAGCGGTCTTAACTTCAGATATGAACAACACCGACAACGTCGTGTTCTTTATCAATGACTGCCGTGAAAACTTTGGGTTGACCGTAGTCAATCCTTCGGTCAATCGTAGTGAGTGGCATTTCGTTGCCGATACTCCGACCAATATCATCTATGGTCTTGGCGCAATTAAAGGCGTGGGTGAAGGCGCGGTAGAGTCTATCGTAGATGCACGTCGCACGGATGGTCCTTTTAAAGACTTATATGACTTCTGCCGCCGTGTCGACATCAAAAAAGTCAATAAGCGCACGCTTGAAGCGTTGGTCAGTGCTGGCTGTTTTGATGACTTTGCCGCCACGCTACGACCTGACTTGCCAACCGATGAAGCTTACGAGATTCGCGGTGCCTTGATGAGTCAATTGCCAAGCGCCGTACAAGCCGCTGAGCAAGACCGTCAAAACCGTGAAATCGGTATGATGGATTTGTTTGGTGAAATGGATGGTGTGGTTGCAGCGCCGCCATTAGTCATGACGCCAGAACTCATTTGGGGTGACAAACACCGTCTAAAAGCCGAAAAAAACACCTTGGGACTGTATTTAACGGGACATCCAATCAATGAGTATTTGGATGAGTTGAAACGCTATACCTCTGGTGCGCGTCTCGATAAGTTAACCGATACTGGCTATAACGGCAGCTGCTATTTCTCGGGGCTTATTATAGATATTGCTAACTTTGGTAATCGCAATGTGATTACTTTAGATGATGGTACATCGAGACTCGAGGTCAGCTGCTACGCTGAGCGTTTTAATCGTGTCAAAGAACAGTTGAAAATCGATGAGGTCGTCATCATCAAAGGCAGTATCCGTGAGCGTGATGGACGTTTGTTTGCACGTCTCGATAGTGCCATGAGCATGGTAGATGCCAGACTACGTTGGCTCAAAAAAATCAGTATCAAAGTTCACGGTAGTGATATTAATCTGCTCACACGTCTACAACCACTACTTAAATCAGCCCAAGCTGACATTATTCCCGAGCCGCGTCTGGCTTATAACCAAGAGCAAGACGAACAAGGTAGCAGCGGTAGTAACGTCTACGACACTGCAATGGGTGGCAGCTTGTATGATGAGAATGGCAATGATTTATTGGCATTAGAAAACGAAATGAACCATGACGCGGCCAATCAAAACGGTATGCCAGCCAGTTATGCCAATAACGCCCTGAGTAATACTGACGCTTCTATCAATGATAATTGTCTGCCACTTGGACTAAGCATTTATGAAGTCTATGGCATCGCAAATGTTGGACTGTCTGAACACTGGCGCGTTTACCCAAATGACGACAATCTGCAGACATTGAAGACTTTGGTCAGTGAAGAGAACTTACATTTCCATTACAGCTAAGACGTACATTACGTTTTAAAAATTCATTATAGTAATCTTATTGCTTTAACTTTTATAAATTGGACAACCACCATGGATGACACTACAAATAATAATATGCTCGGACAAACTGATGAAGAAATTATCAATCATGAACAGTTCGAGGACATGCGTGACTTGCTTGAAGAAGACTTTGTTGATTTGATACAAGTATATTTTGCTGATAGTAAGCAAAGAGTTGCAGCGCTGCGAATTGCTCATCAAAAAGACGATAACGCCAATGGCTTCGAAACTGCTCATGCTCTAAAAGGCGCCAGCGCCAACTTAGGTACAACTCAATTAGTCCGTCTGAGCAGCCAGTTACAAGAATACTGCCGTGAACGCCGTATCAATGAGCAAGCCGTCCTTATCGAAGAGATTGCCATTGCATTACACCGTGCTGAACAAGAAATCAATCAGAGACTGGGACAATAATGAGTAACGACGCTTCATTAGCCGTATCATCGCATTCAGTGAACGACTACCTTGCTTGCCTACAAGTGGTCATGGTTAATACAACTTTGCCTGCCAATATTGGTTCGGCTGCCCGTGCGATGCATACCATGGGCTTGTCTCGTTTAACGGTGGTCGATCCCAAATTACCGATTGACGAAACCAGTGTATCTCATGCAGCGGGTGGCAGTGAGTTATTATCGTCAGCTTTAATTGCACCTACTTTAGAATCTGCTATCTCTGGCTGTCAATTGGTATTTGCTGCTAGCAGTCGTAGCCGTCATATGCCGCGCCCTGTCGTGACACCTACGCAAGCCGCTAAGATTATGTTTGACTTTATCGATGCACAGGCAGCTTTAAGTGCAGACGATAGTAATGTTGATAACTCATCTACCGCGACTTCTAGCAAACCAAATATTGCTATTCTATTTGGACGTGAAGACCGTGGATTGACCAATGAAGAATTGGCTTATGCCGATTATCATATTCAAATCGATGCCAATCCTGCTTACCCTGTGCTAAATGTCGCATCAGCCGTGCAAGTCATCGCCAGCTTTATTTTTGCGTATGCTCAAACGCACATTCAGACAGCTGATAGTTTAGATTCGGATACAAGCACAGACGCCCAATCGACAATCAATGTGAATTTGCGTCAGCAATGGGATGAGCCTGCTATTAATCAGCAGCAGCTGCAACAGCTTACTCAGCGCACCACTGACCTTATGGTACAGCGTGGCCTAGCCAATAACGAACATCTAAAGTCATTGCCATCGCGCTTGTCTAGACTTGGGTCACGCCTACAGCTTGATCAAAAAGAATATCAGCTATTAAGCGCTTTGATTGCCAAACTATCGAAAGACTAAAACAAGCCGTAGTTTATGAGCTTGCCTTTGTTTGACAGCTTTTTACTATATTTTGCCGTATAAAGCTGTTATAACTTGCAGAAGCTTAGCGAAAATATATATTCCTGATTATCCGAACTTTATGACCATAGATTAGAGACATCGCTGTTTTCGCGACGACACTCTACCGACGAATAGATAGGACGCTTTATGTCATTGCCATCCAAATTATTCAAATCACTTGTTACTATCAAGAATGATTTGAAAGAAGATATTGATGCAGTATTCACCCGAGATCCTGCGGCGCGTAATAGTCTGGAAGTGATCCTAACTTATCCGGGCATACATGCCCTTGTTTTGCATCGCGGTGCACACTGTCTTTGGAACAATGAACAGAAACTAGCCGCTCGCGTGATCTCTTACGGCTCGCGCATCATGACAGGTATCGAGATTCACCCTGCTGCCAAGATTGGTAGACGCTTTTTTATCGATCATGGTGTCGGCGTCGTCATCGGTGAGACGGCTGAGATTGGTAACGATGTGACGCTATACCATGGTGTTACTTTGGGCGGTGTGTCTTGGAATAATGGCAAGCGTCACCCAACGTTAGAAGACGGTGTAACGGTCGGTGCTGGTGCAAAAGTTTTGGGGCCGTTTACTGTCGGTAAAAACGCTAAAATCGGCTCAAATGCAGTGGTAGTCAAACCAGTACCAGCAGGTGCTACGATGGTCGGCAGTGCCGCGCGTATGATCTCAGATCATCACGATGAAAAAGGCAACCCAATCGCGACAAAAGTACAAGACGCTAAGCAACAAGAAAAAGTGGCGCAGGCTGGTGAGAGCAACGATCAAACTAAAGATACTGCCCCTACTGCCAAACGTACCAATACCTTCCGTGCTTATGGTATCGACCCTTATTCACAAGACCCTGTCGCAGAAGCTTTTGCTAAAATGCTCGAGCACATTCAACAATCAGAAAATCGCCTCGATCAACTGCAGTCAGCGATGTGTGATATTGATCCCAATTTTTGCAAAAAAGAGTATGACAAACTGTGTCTAGAGGATTTAGATGTGATTGGTCGTGCTGATGTAGAAGATATCAATGATGAAAAAAATCGCTAAGACAATCGTTAGAAGTAGGCAGTACTGTTACCGTATAAACTGATAACAAATGCTTATACGAATTGTAGAAAAGACACAATAAATTCAAGGCAGTCTTAGATAAAATCTACCATATCCGTATACATGGTAGATTGACTTGCTTGACTTCCTAGCAAATTCCAATCTTTCGAATCGCTGACTTTCATCTCAGAGTAAGCTGCACAAGCTAAGAAGTTCTCTGATGAGTTGATAACTTAGAAGACCTTTGTTCGTCCTGTATATCCAATATTACTCAATGTATACAACAACGATATAATCAAAATTAGATTGTGCTATATCTCTGTGCCTGCGCTATACCAGATATTTAATAGTTTTTACTAAATAAATATATCCTGACCTCACCGCTTCTTGTGAGCTTTGATTTATCATATTGTTAAAATTAGAAAAAATTATTTAGCAGCCTTTCCGCACTGTTTACTTCACTAAAGCTATCAATTATTTCATTTTTAACCGTCTGCGACATGTATTTAGTACTTTTTAGTATTAGTAGTAGGTTTGAAATCGCCCAAGTAATCGTAAATAAAAATCTTTCTAGTAATTAATAAATTGATATCGACATACTGAATGGGGTGGCACTTCTCTTTATTGTATTCAAGATATTGATAAAACTCGTCCCTCTGTTGACCATTCCACTTATATCCATAAGGCATATTTCCTGAAAACGTTCTATGACTCTCAACTTTATGACCATCTATGGTCAATCTTAATATCTTCATTTTACTTGTGTCGGTATAACTACTTCGTAGATACAAACACCCTTCCTTTATATTATTTGGTTTTTCTGCTTTTCTTTCAGCGATATAGCGCACACCCCAGACCTCAAAAATAAAGTATCCGCATAATAAAGTTATGATGATAAGTTTTTGATGTCCGAGATAGATACCGCGGATTTTTTTACTATAACTTTTCATCCTTCTCTTCTTATAATTTTTAGGTTTCATCAATAACTGGGGTTAGTTTAAAACTAGCTATATTTAAATGTAATAGACCAACGTTCTTTACCACAGGGTATTTGTCTTCGGTAAGGTTTTTAAGGTGCTCGGAAGGCGTGTTATCGCAGGCAGATAAAGTAGAGATTATTATTACTAATAAACTCGTGACTATCTTTTTCTTCGAAAAGTTCATTGGTTTTTGCATAGGTAGTAGTGTCTTGAAGATTACATCGTCACTTATACTAACAATTGCCTATATAATCGCATAGTTTTTATTAGATTTTTGTCTAGGAAACTGATGCGCTGAGGCAGAGTGAATGCTGAATAGCGATAGTTTTAGGTGAAAAGATATAATAGCAGTTAAGATATGGCTACTCATTAGAAAAATTAGAGCTTGATTAAAATCAATTCTTCAACCCCTGCTTCCTCATGAGCTTTAAATGGATAACGATCTGCCATTACTATCCAATTAGGCGTAAGTTTAGATGTCGATTTTTTGCTTAGGCTATTTTCTTTATCAGCCAATTTAATCATCAAAATATCAATATCCATTGTCACTCGCCGTACTTGATTTGGCTTAGTCTGTCGACATCTATGACAATCGCCTTCAAGAGTTTTGAAGGTTTGCTGTAGTTGCTGCAGGCTTATCGGTGTGGTCAATGTTAGATGGACACATTGATTGGTATAGTCAGGCTTTGGTAATTGGATAGTCGCGGTAAAGTCAGGATTTTGAAAAGCCGTAGATAAACTTATCTCACCTAGCGCTGCTAAGCTCTCTCGAACAAGCGGTAGATACTTGTCAGCTTGGTAATTACTACCCAGTGCTAACACTACCTCTACCACGGGATGCGCTTGCACAGTTTCAGGTGCGCATTGTGTGAACATTGCCAAATTCAAATCCACTGACGTTTTATGCATCATCGACTTGGCTGTCATTAACTTCTTTGGCAGCTTCTTTAGTAGTTAGCTCGTTGGTTGATGCTGGCGCATAGCGCGTTATTTGCACCCCGACCGCATCAGCTTGAGCAATAGCGGTAGGCTTAGCAATGCTCAACGTTATTTTTTGACAACCATATTTTGCAAATATCTTATCAGAGATCTGACCAGCCAAATGCTCAAGTAGCTTTGCTTGAATCTCTTTGCACCACACACTCACATCATCGCAGACTTCTTTATAGCTCAGAGCATCGCTGACATCATCTGACACAGCAGCACGGCTAATGTCCGTTTCAAGCGCAATATCAATGAGTAATGGCTGAGTAATGGCTCGCTCCCAATCATAAACACCGATGACTGCCTCAATTTTTAGACCTTTTATAAATACTACATCAGACTGAGTATGAAACATGCTTTCATCCTTGTTTGCTAATTTTTTCGTGTTTTTAGTGTTTACTTAACTGTTTTTAGCGCTTCTTCACGTAGGCGCGCCGCTTTTAACACTTTACTTGGACGATGGCGCCACAGGTCAATGCTGAATAATAGCAGACCTAACCAAATCAGACCAAATACTGCTAAACGATGTAAATCGAATGGTTCTTTATAATAGAACACTGCCAAAAAGAAAATGAAGGTCGGCGTCAGATAATTCATAAAGCTCAGAATACTGTATGCCACGAGCTTGGTAGATTTATTGAATAATAAAAGCGGTATTAGCGTAATCGGACCTGCGATCATAAGCAGCCAAATGTTTGAGCTAAACCAAAAGCTCAGTTGATGACTTGCCACATCAGACTGCCAAAACCACCAAAGACATAAAGGTACCAACATTGCGGTCTCGACAAACATGGCATCAACAGCAGTCAATGGCGTTTGTCGTTGAATCGTCCCGTAAGTACTGAAACTAAATGCCAAAATCAACGATATCCACGGCAGACTACCAAGCATCACCACTTGAATGACCACAGACAGCAGTGCAAATCCAATAGCGACCCATTGTAGCGTGCGCAAACGCTCTTTGAACAAGATCATGGATAGCGCAACGCCGACCAATGGCCCGATAAAGTAACCCAGACTGGCCTCAAGGATACGGTCGTGATTGACCGCCCATACATAGGTCAGCCAGTTGGTTGCGATAATTAACCCAGAGACGAGTGATAGCGCAATCCATCTTGGGTTTTGCTTGAGTGTTTCTATCCACCCCCAACGTTTGGTAGCCACCAACACAATCAGTAGGCAACAAAACGTCCAAACGATACGGTGACCAATGATCTCTGTCGCATCATAATCAGATAGCTGTTTGAAGTATAGCGGAAATCCACCCCAGATAAAAAACGCGATAAGCGCAGTAATAATGCCGCGTCTGGTTGTGGTTATCGGGGCAACGGGTTTTTTGATGACATTTTGGGTAGTCATAATATAGGACAACTTTTTAGAGCAAAGCGCGCTCCCACCTAATTCTAATTATTATTGTCAATCGAATCGTGAAAGCGCAGGGTTACTACAGTGAGATTATAAGGTAAAAAGCAATGTACTCATACCATTAGTGACATGAGTACATTGCTAACGATGTTAGATTAAATCTTTAAGAGTTAATGGTAGCTTAGCGACTTATTCAGCACCAGTATCCACTTGGATAGACATACCGATTTGGTTGGCAAGTTCAGCAAATCCTGGGAAACTGGTATTAACCGTTTCAACCCCTTCAATGGTAATTTGCTGGGATGCACGCAGACTGGCTACAGAGAAGCTCATCGCAATACGGTGATCATGATGCGAGACAATATGACCACCACCAAAGACAGGCTGGCTATTGTTGACTTCACCGCTTTCAGTAGCGGCGCCTTTGCCTTCGATAATGAGACCATCATCAGTTACAGTACAATCAATACCAAGTGTATGTAGCCCTTCTGCCATCACAGCAATACGGTCTGATTCTTTGACACGCAGCTCTTTAGCACCAGTCAATACCGTCCGACCTTGGGCACAGCTAGCCGCGATAAATAATACAGGGAATTCATCAATGGCCAGTGGTACAAGATGCTCTGGTATCTCAATACCGACCAAATTTGAGCTGCGAATCGTAATATCAGCAACTGGCTCGCCGCCCACATGTGTCTCATTGCTTAGGCTAATATCTGCATTCATTAATTTTAGAATATCAATGACGCCAGTACGCGTAGGGTTGATACCTACTTGGGTCAAGGTCAGCTCACTGTTTTGACTGATGGCGGCTGCTACCATAAAAAACGCTGCAGATGAAATATCGGCAGGAACCGCGATATCGCCGCCTGTTAGTGTGCCGCCGCCAGTGACACTGATACGATTGCCTTCTACGGTTACCGGATAACCAAAGGCTGATAGCATACGCTCAGTATGGTCACGGCTGATCTCAGGCTGTGTGACCGTTGTCGTACCCTCGGCCCATAGACCTGCTAGTAGCAAGCAAGATTTTACCTGAGCTGAAGCAACCGGCATATCATATTCAGTGCCCTGTAGTGGCTTACCAGCTGTATCACGACCAGTGATACTAAGCGGCGCAGTACCACTATGACCAGTGCTCTGAATCACAGCTCCCATCGTGCGTAGCGGTGCCGCCACGCGCTCCATTGGGCGTTTATTCAAGCTAGTATCACCTGTCAGCACGCTATCAAATGATTGCGCTGCCAAGATACCTGACAGCAGACGCATACTGGTGCCAGAGTTACCCATGTACAGTGGAGTTTTGCTAGGTTTTAAACCATTCATACCGACGCCATGAATGGTCAAGTTGCCATTGTCAGGGCCTTCGATAGTCACACCCATATCACGGAATGCTTGTAGCGTTGCTAGCGCATCTTCCCCTTCCAAAAACCCAGTCACATTTGTCACGCCTGTGGCAAGACTGCCGAGCATAATGCTGCGATGCGAGATAGATTTGTCACCAGGAATCGCGATGGTGCCAGAAACAGTATTGCTAGGGGTAATATTATAAGAAGCTGACATAGCAGAAGTATCCGTATAAGGGGTGCTGGCTAACATATGGCCGAAATGTCGCCGTGCGGCTTGCGCGCGGCCCAAAAGTCCCATCAGGGCAGTTGAATCTTTATCAATGATAAGCTGGCGCATGGTCTGTAAATAGACACCATACTCATCAAGAGCGCTGACAATCGCGCTTTGGTTGGCAAAAAATATATCATGCCACATTTTAGGGTCACTGGCAGCGATACGCGTAAAATCGCGGAACCCACCAGCGGCATAACGAAACATATCTAAATTATCATCATGGCTTGCCAGTTGCTCAACCAAATTAAAGGCAAGCAAATGTGGCAAATGGCTGGTGTGCGCTAATATGCGGTCATGATGCTCAGCATCCATTGACATGACATTTGCGCCTACTGATTCCCATAATAGTCGCAACTTTACAATAGCAGTTGCACTGGTTGTCGGTAGCTCGCAAATAATGACGCTATGATTGACAAATAAACTGGCGCGGCGCGCATGATACCCTGAATTTTCAGCCCCAGCAATTGGATGCGCTGGCACTAATCCTATCGGCAGCGAACCAAACACTACTTTAGCGGCATCAATGATATTGACCTTAGTACTACAGACATCCGTCATGATGCAGTCACTGGCAAGCTGTCCGTTATCCATCGCTTGTTTGATATCAACGAACACTGCTTGAACTGCCTGTACTGGCACTGCAATAATAATTAAATCACTGCCAGCGATGACGTCCTGTAAGTTTGCACTACCTGCATCTAGCAGACCATGCTCGATGGCTTCTGAGATACTTGGCGCATGTCTATCGACTGCTACCATACGCGCGCTTAAGCCATTGTCTTTGATGGCTTGCGCAAAACTGGCACCAATCAGCCCAAGTCCAATCACACAAACTTGTTTAAATATAGGTAGCGTAGTATTTAGAGACGATTGAAGTTTATTATTTTTCTGACTACTCACGGCTTTTCTCGTTGGACACACTAAGACATAGATAGAGCCAGTCTTAGTGTTATAAATTTCAATGGCTAATTAAGAACAATTTTTAAGTTAAAAAATATTAATAGATGCGTTTAGTCTTCAGTCAAAATAGAACGCAGAGTATCAATCAAACGCAGATTATCTTCAGCCACACCTACTGTGATACGTAGCCAGTTAGGTAGTCCATAAGCATCCAGCGGACGGACAATAACGCCTTGTTCAAGTAGCGCCTGATGAATCGAAGCCGCAGTTATATCTTCCATCTCAACCTGCACTTCAACCATAATAAAATTGGCATGCGACTTCACAAAACCCAACCCTAGCGCGTCAAACTGCTTTTCTAACCAACGCATTTGCTCATCGTTTATCAGACGAGTTTTTTCGATAAAGTCTTGATCAGCAAGTGCAGCAGCAGCAGCAGCTAAACCAACACGGCTGACGTTAAATGGCTGACGAATTCGGTTTAGTAAATCCGCCACTGCCACCGAGCTTAGAGCATAACCGACGCGTAAACCTGCCAGCCCATAAGCTTTAGAAAAAGTACGCACAATAATGACATTATCGAACTCATCTAATAGTGTGCGGTTGTTACTCTCAGGACTATACTCGATATAAGCTTCATCTAGTACCACCAAGACTGAGCTTGGCATACTGGCAACAAATTGGCGCAGCTCTTTTTGCTCTAGCTGCGTACCCGTTGGATTATTCGGATTGGCAATAAAGACGATTTTGGTATTCGGATTATCTTGTACCGCTTGGCTCATGGCTTTTAGATTATGCCCAAAGCGCTGAGCAGGCACTTCAATGCCCGTGGCACCTTGCATCTTCGCTAGCATAGGATATACCACAAAAGCATACTGACTATAGACGATGGCATCATCAGCACCCACAAAGCTGCGTGCTAAAATATCGAGCAAATCATCAGAGCCATTACCCAAGGTAATTTGATTGGCATTGACATCGTTAAAATCAGCCAGCGCTTGCTTTAGATAGTAACCATTGCCATCAGGATAGCGCGACAACTGCCCTAGCTGCTCAGTCACTGCTAGCGTCACTCGTGGGGAGCATCCCATTGGATTCTCATTGCTAGCCAGCTTGACCACGTCTGAGACACCATACTCACGTGTCAGCTCCTCAATTGGCTTACCGGTTTGATAAGGTGCCAATGCCAAAATACTGTCGTAAGCTGGCGTTAACGGCGATAGATCTGACGCGGTCAATTGAGTAGTCTGCATGGTTTATCCTTAGATGGTGTCTGTAAATACTTTGTTTGAATACTATCTGCAAAAGTTAAGACCCATCTATTATGTATGAATACCTGTGAGTAAGCCTATAGTTGTCTATAGGACAGCTTTTGGATATGAGCCTAATATGCGCAAATCTTTGACCAATGGACGAATATCATTGATAGCAGCGCTAACGTTTGGATCATTAACATGACCATTCATATCGATAAAGAATACGTATGCCCACTTGTTAGGACGCTCAGGACGCGTTTCAATACTGGTCATCGATACGCCATGATATGACAGAGGTTTCAAGATCTCGATCAGTGCGCCTGCTTTGTCGTGAGCTGAGACGACGATAGAGGTTTTGTCTTGACCAGATGGCGCAATTGCTTCATGACCAATAATAAGGAAGCGTGTGGTGTTACTTGGATTGTCTTCGATATTTGAGTAAAGCTTATGCAAGCCGTACTCTGCAACAGCGACGTCACCTGCAATTGCAGCTGAATGCCATTCGTTTTTAAGGCGGCGAGCAGCTTCTCCATTACTTGATACTGCAACGCGTTCGACATTAGGGAAGTTTACATCTAGCCAATGACGGCACTGAGCAAGCGACTGCTGGTGCGAATAAATACGGCTCAAGCCATCAATCTTAGTATGCTCAGCGACCAAGAAGTTTTGATGAATTGGCAATTCAACTTCGCCAATGATTTTCAAAGTAGAAGATAAGAAACCATCTAGAGTATGGTTGACTACGCCTTCTGAAGAGTTTTCGACAGGAACCACGCCGTACATCGCTGTACCCGCTTCGACTTCGCGAAACACATCAGTAATGGTCGTCATCGGTACGGTATCAGCGGCTTTGCCAAAGTGCTTGAGCGCAGCGGCATGCGTAAAGGTACCGACCGGGCCCAAGAAGGCAATACGCTGCGGGGCTTCTAAATCCAAGCATACTGACATGATTTCACGGAACAAGCGCGCCATTTTTTCATCAGCGATTGGACCTGCATTACGCTCCATGACAGCTTTTAGTACCTGTGCTTCACGCTCAGGGCGATAAAAGATAGGATTGCTATTATCATCAGCAGCGGTATGATTTTTCTTTACCATGGCTACTTGCTGAGCTAACTTTGCACGATTATTGATTAACGTTTGGATCTCACAGTCTACTGCGTCAATATTTTGGCGAATATTGTCTAAAAACTCTTTTTCAGTTGCGGTATCGCTAGCGCCTGTAGTGGTTTGATTTAGATTATCCATTGTTTGCTCTGGTGACTGCTCGCTCATTACCGCCCATCCTTTTTAGATTTTATCGCTGTTAGATATTACTATTATTTAAATATCGCTATTACATTGCTATTACTTAGGTAGCTCTATTGCCAAATCTGACTGTTTTCTGTTTTTAGTTAAAGGCTAAGCCTGATAATAGAAACTATATTCAAAATCAACCTCAAAACAGTCTATCAAAAACACCTTATATTGCTAGTGCCATTTAGCGTTAATGCTATATTTACTGCCAAATACAGCAGCTTGATACATAGCCGGCTCTACTATAGCAAAAACTAAGGTCAGTGCCCATTCGTAAATGCGTATAAATATACCAACTGTTATTAATATTAGCACAGTTGAGCCAGATAACAGCGATGCATAGCATAACTATGAGGCAACACCTGCCCAAAACTGTGTTACAGTTCCAGTTCAGCTCCCTACCCTGTTATATATAAGAGGAGCATCATGTGATTAATAAAAAAAAGGATACCTGATGAGCGCATTACAACAGCTACGTACTATGACCACGATTGTTGCTGATACTGGTGACCTTGCCGCTATTGCCCGTTTAAAACCTATCGATGCAACCACCAACCCAAGCCTTATTACCAAGGCTCTGATTCATCCTGATAACCAAGGTATGCTGTCAGAGACCATGAGTCGTCACAATGGTGACGTGGATGCCGTGATCGATGCGCTGACCATTCAGGTTGGCTGCGATATTTTAGAGCTGATTGAAGGCCGAGTCTCTACCGAAGTGGACGCTCGCTTATCTTATGATACTCAAGCGACGATAGATAAGGCACTGGCTTTTATGGATGCTTACCAAAAAGCGGGCGTCGATTCAGAGCGAGTATTGATCAAAATGGCGGCAACTTGGCAAGGTATCGAGGCGGCGCGCTATCTTGAGACTCAGAATATCCACTGCAACCTGACCCTACTGTTTGGACAACACCAAGCGATTGCCTGTGCAGATGCTGGCGTGACCCTGATATCACCTTTCGTTGGCCGTATTCTAGATTGGCAAAAACGCCAACAAAGCCGTCAAAACGTACCGGCTTCTGATGACATGGGCGTACAGTCAGTCAAGCTCATTTATCAGTATTACAAACAGCACGGTTACCAGACGCAAGTAATGGGCGCTAGTTTCCGCTCTACCGAGCAAATTTTGGCATTGGCAGGTTGTGACTTGTTGACGATAGCTCCCAACCTCATTGATGAGTTGGCAGCCATGGATACTGAGGTAACTCGTCAACTGTCTCCGAGTATGTCGATGGATATGAAGGCGATGACTCAAGTAAGCTTGACGCATGAAGAGTTTAGTGCTGCGTATCAGCAAGACAAGGTTACACAGGACTTGTTACCTAAGGGTATTGACGGTTTTATCGGTGCGCGTGACGAGCTGGCCAAGACATTGGCAGCCATTCGCGGACAATAATAGCCACACGACAGAGCACGACGGATACTGAGCTGGCACAAAAGATATTTGCCTACTAATAGTAAGTTGGCTATCATTACCTACTTCAAATGACAAGAAGCAAGGCTTATATGAAACGGCTATCAATATTATTGGCAGGCAGTGCTTTAGCGATCAGCGCCCAGGCAGTCAACTGGGTAGAGGTGTCCGAGAGCAGCTCTGGATCAATTTTTAGTATAGATTTGGATTCTATTGAAAGCTCTGACATCAATATCATAGATGAAAAAGACGTCGAAAATATCACGGTATCTATCCTTAGAACCTATCCTAAAGACAAAGACACCAAGTCCGATGACCAGAAGGAAGAAAAAAGCAATATTGACCATAGTGAGCAGCAACTACTCATTTCATGTAAAGATGCCAGTTACTATAGACGAGCCTTTGTTAACTACGATGCTGAAGGCAAAGTAACCAAATCATGGCAGTCAGAAAAACCAATATTGACCACAAAAGACTTTAAAGTCACCACACCAAAGACAGTCGGTCGTACAGTGATAGAGCAGTCTTGTAAGGACTACGAACAAGACGAAGAGCAATAAATACAGCCTACTTAACACAGTACTAAAAAACATCAGTACAGTACCAAAAAAGCGCCCTGACATAGTATCAGGGCGCTTTATTATTTGGAGAATCGTTTAACTATATCGACAATACAACGTGTCTAGTAGTCAAAGAAATAGCAATTCATTTTAAGCTTTTAGTACCGTATAGACAGGTACTGGGAACTCGCCATGCAAATCGACCAAGTCCAATAACACTAGCGCACCGACCACAGTATGGTCAGCCGATTGACACAGCTCGTAAGCGGTAGTCAACGTACCACCAGTCGCCAAGATATCATCGACCAATAGTACGCGCTCAGGCGGTAGATTGTTTTGCATCTCAAGCGTGTCTTTACCATATTCCAGTGCATAGGCTTTGTTGGCTACAGGGGGTGGTAGCTTACCTGGTTTACGTAGCAAGATCATGCCTTTGCCCAAGCGGCCTGCTAGCATACTGGCAAAGACAAAGCCGCGCGCTTCCACTGCTCCCAGACAATCTACCTCATCCATAAGCCCTTCTGGCAAAGCGGCAAGTAGCGCATCGATAACAGCGTCAATATGACTGCGCAGTAACGGGGTAATGTCATAAAAATCAATGCCAGCTTTTGGAAAGTCTGGTACTGTGCGAATAATCTGCCAAAACGGATGATCAGTATTGAGCATATGTGACGTCTCATTGTTGGTAGCGGATGTGGCGGCGGCATTGGTACTCATGATGACCCTTAGCTTATGTATTTAGATGGTTTAGTTAGTTTAGATAAGACAACAACTGAATGATATATTAGCGATAAATGCTAAGCATTACTGTGAATTTAGCGGCGATTATTATAGCATAATTGGTTTTCGTATGGCGGGCTGGCGTCCAGTCTTGTTATTAAGCGCTAATAAGGTCGCGTATGTGATTGACTTGATAAAAGAAAAGTCATCTCAATATACAAGTGTAAACTTAACTATGAAAATTGCGGTTATATGCTAAACTACGTGCGTTTTTGCAGTCTAATATAATAGCTGTAATATTAAAAATGAGCGTTTATAGCACGCTGTAACTATAATACTGGTAATGATCGATAGGACTATTTATGAAACGTTATGAATGTATTGTCTGCGGCTGGATATATGATGAGGCGCTTGGCTGCCCAGAAGAAGGTATCGCACCTGGTACTAAATGGGAAGACATCCCTGATGACTGGACTTGCCCTGAGTGCGGTGTCGGCAAGCTTGATTTTGAGATGCTTGAGCTGTAGTAGATGACCCTCTAATTAGGACACTTCATGACAAAATCAAATGACATCAATAGTGCCAAATTGCCTGAAACGCTAGATAATAATCTAGAAGATCATCTGAATAACTACCCTACTCCTGAGTGGCGCAAATTTGGGGAGCATCAATGGCGCGACTCTGACTTGAGTAAGCATCTTCGTCAAGCAATGATTGACATCGGTGATGGTATTGAGTTGTGTGTCGAAGCTGGCGGTAATCCCAATAATCCGCCGCTGCTGATGATCATGGGGCTAGGCTCACAAATGATATTTTGGCCAGACAATTTTATTAAGCGCTTTATCGATGCTGGTTTTTTTGTGATTCGTTTTGATAATCGTGATATCGGCTTGTCTTCTAAAGTACAGATAGAAGGCTTACCGCGTATTAGCCAGCTTAAAATGATGGTACGTCTACAGACAGGGCTGTCTAATAAAAGCACACAGGTTGCTTATAACTTGACGGACATGGCTGAAGACACCGCACGTCTAATTAAAGCGCTAAAGCTTGGTAAGACACATCTGCTTGGGGCTTCGATGGGCGGTATGATTGCACAAATCGTGGCGGCACGTTATCCAAGCTTAGTGCAACGAATGGCGCTTATGTTTACCACGACCAATCGTGCGTTTTTGAAGCCGCCAAAGCCTAAACAGCTATACACCCTTATCAATCGTCCAGAGAGCCACTCTGAGCGTGATATCGTACGTCATAGTGTTTGGTTTATGAAGACCGTTGGTACACCAGGTCATGTGAATGTGCGTATGGTCCGTGAAATCGCTAAGATTCGTTATCAACGCAACTTCCACCCGCTTGGTACAGTACAGCAGCTCAATGCTATCTTAGCATCAGGCTCTATCAGCCGATTTAGTAAGCAAGTCAAAGCACCAACGATTGTATTACATGGTAGCGCTGATGGACTCCTGCCGGCTTCGCAGGGCCGAGTCGTTGCCAAGACCATCCCTAATGCTACGTTCCATCTTATCGAAGGCATGGCACATGATATTCCAGAGTATTATCAGCCTTATATGGTTGACTTAATCAGCAATCATTTATCGAGCAACTAGCTTTAAACACTTCAGTGTCAAAAAAAAGGGGTAAAACCTAGCGAAAAATCACAGGTTTTATACTCTTTTTTATTGCCTATTTAATCCTAGGGCGTGTCCTCAATTCAATCGATAGTTATCTAAATGGGTTAAAAATGACTAAATCTTGCCAAATGGCGTCAAATAGCTGACTAATATCTCGATATTATCTGCGCTATTTTCCTTGTTTGACTGCGATTTATCTCATTTTTATCACCATTTTTAAAATGAGGACACGCCCTAGTAATTGTATCAATCACAAGCAACACCAGCCCCTTCTTTATCAATACACATTTTATTCCCGTTCTTTAGGTTACCAATCCACGCCTTACCACCTGTAAATACAAAGGATTGTTTACCCTGATAGCTATCGTTAGCGTTCACACCACTATTAGCAAAGCGAAAAGGAATCACCAGCTCACCGCCTAAATTGACAAAGCCCCACTCTTCACCGATACGCACACCAGCATATTCCTCAGAGAACGGACGCACTTCGTCAAATGAGTAGGTAATCATAGTGACATTATTGTCATCGACGAAACCCCATTTGCCATCTTGCTGACGCGATTGAAGCGTCGTAAAACGCGCTGGTACAGACTGTGATGCTTTGCTAGATTTTTCGTTAGAAGAAGTAGATTTATTTACTGCCTGAGCGTCAGTCTGGGCATTTGGGTCATTCGCTGCATTGCCGTTTTTATCTACCCAACTGGTTGCACGGCCTTTGCGTACACGCGCCACCCCATTACGATAATTGTCGATATCATCAATCGCTGCAGAAAACGAGACAACAGTACTATTGGCTGTGTTAATCACACCATAGTTACCCTCTTTTTTTACCACGATACGTCCATCCGATACAGGGCGCGCCCAACCTTGACTCTCTGTCAATATATCGTACATGGCAGGCACCACTTCACGGCCCTGCATATTGAGATAACCGACGCGACTGTTGCGCAGTACAGGCAACAGACCGCCTGACAGTTTATCGGCATCGACTTTTTGATAACGTGACAAATCAACGACTCGTTTGCCTTTTTTATCGATTAACGCCACTGGCGCACCAAAATCTTTGATCGCCAAAAAGTAACTGCTACTGGCCGTGCAGGAGACGTTTTTGTAATAACTTTTTGGGATTTTACAACTGGCGGCGTGTGCGCTAGGCATCAAAAACAATGCGCTAGATAGCATCGTCACGACGACACTGTATCGCGATATTTTTGGTAGCAAGCCAGACAATGTATGTGGCTGTTTTTTTGATAGCAATCGTTGAAGCATAAATAAACCTAGACAAATAATATAGATTGTTTGGTATAACAAATCAGACGTTGAGTACATTATATCGTCAATCTACTATACATGTGTTGCAGCGTTAATGTCGCTTAAAGTGCTACACACATATCCTCCGTGCAGAAATATCACTTGTATACATTATGCGCTTTCCTACTCCTACGAATCGTCGCCCTGATACAAATTTTTTGATATAAGTACTATTACCCAACTGTCATAAGTCTATTTCTAAAAACGCAGCCATATCAAATACTTTGATTGTTTATTTGCGTCTAACATGCCCAATAATTTTCCGCATAGCGATAGTATTTGTATTCAGCATAATAAATTGTGGTTTTACCATTTCATTTTGCGTTTAAAACCACGACAATATGGCTCTATGTCAACATAAGTTCTGACATGATGCAATGATAATAAGAATGCTGTTATTCAAAATGCTGTTATTCAAATACTGTTATAAGGACAAATTATGGCTATTGCTTCAACGCGATCTGCACCTATTGGCTTAGTCATTGGTTGTATCATTTTTGGATTGGGCAGCTTAATTGTCGCTCACGTCGATATTGGTGGTTGGGCCATGTCGTTTTGGCGATTGGCTGTTTCTGGTATTGTATTTGCGGTATTGGCTAAGCTAATGGGCCAACGTATGCCCAAATCAAGACGTGCTATTTTTTATGCGCTATTATCGGGGGCGTTTTTAGGATTAGATTTGGCGCTGTGGCATGAGAGTATTTATGCGGTTGGGCCTGGTATTTCGACGCTGCTTAATAGTCTGCAAATATTTTTCTTGGCCGCGATTGGGTTTATGTATTTCAATGAGCGTCAGTCTATCGTACAGCTTATTAGTTTGTTTTTAGCCATGATAGGCGTAGCGATGATAGGTAGCCCTGAATTCGCACACAACAACGCGGCGACTTGGGGCTTTGTCACTGGTATTGTATCGGGTGCCATGTTAGCTGCATCAATGACATTTATCCGCAAAACGCATGACACTGAACCGACACCTATATTTATGCTAATGCAGCTAATCAGTATCGGTGGCGTCTTAGCCATGATTATACCGATGTTTGTATTTGACACAGGTAATATCCTACCCAATACATGGTCTGAAATTGGTTGGGTACTTATCTATGGTACGGTAATGCAATGCTTGGCATGGGGATTGATTGCCTACTCTATTCCTAAGCTATCTCTGGCACTGACTGGACTGCTATTATTGACTGAACCTATTGCAGCCCTTGTCATTGACTATAGCTGGCTGGACAAACCGATTAATACTTTGCAGTGGAGTGGCGCACTATTAACGATGTTTGCTATTTACTTAGGCTCGTTGAAACCAAAACCACGCGCCCTTCGCCGCTATCGATTTTTTTCAAGATTTTATAAGCGCGATTATAAATAGTTCCGATACTGTTGTTCGCTACTACTGTTGCTCAACACTGCCATACAAAAAAGCGCCCATACTATCGATAGCATGGGCGCTTTTTGTTAGATGAGATATTCTTTGACCATCTTTATTTGATAAGCTCAAACTTCAATCTCATCAGCCTTACTTATTTAGTTTCAGAGCTTTGATTAAACAAAGCATTTAACACGATAGCGGCTAAAGTAGCCGTACCGATACCGCCTAAATCAAAGCCGCCTAAGTGCAAGCTAAAGTTACCAGTACCCATAATGACCGTCACTGCCGCGATGATTAGGTTGCTGTTTTTACTAAAATCAATATGGCTATCGATCCATATTTTTATCCCAGCAACCGTGATAAGACCGAAGACAACAATAGAAGCACCGCCCAATAGAGCCGCTGGGATGGTCTGAATAATCGCACCAAACTTTGGTGACAGTCCCAATATGATAGCAACCAATCCTGCTACGACAAATATCGTCGTGCTATACACTTTGGTAACCGCCATGACACCGATGTTTTCAGCGTAAGTAGTGACACCTGTACCACCAAATCCTGCCGAAAAAGTCGTGGCTAAACCGTCTGCCAAAAATGCTCGACCCATATAAGGGGTCACACGAGCCTTGGTCATGCCCTCTACTGCCTTAAAATGCCCTAGGTTTTCAGCCACCAAAATAAAGGCCACAGGTGCAATTAGAATAATAGCGCTCATCTCAAAGCGCGGCGTATGAATGCTTGGTAATCCAAACCATGAAGCGGCAGCTACTGTACTAAAATCAATCGCAGTACCAAAGCCTAGAATATTGGTCATGACAAAATAAGCAACGTACGACAGTACCAGACCAACGAGTAGCAATAGACGACGCAACATACCGCGAGTAAATACTGCAACACCACTAATGAGCAGTACGGTCAAGGTGGCCATCCAAGCATCAAACTGATTGGCAGACACGCCTTGAATGGTCACTGGCGCCAAGTTAAGACCGATAATCATGACAATCGCACCCGTCACGATAGGCGGCATCAAGCGCTCAATCCAACCTGTACCCGTCTTCATCACTAGCAGACCAATCAATGCATAAATGATACCGCAGGCCATAATACCGCCTAGCGCAACATTTAGATTGTCATTGAATCCTGCGCCTGCATAAGCGGTCACCGCGATGACTGGACCAATAAAAGCAAAGCTTGATCCCAAGTAGCTCGGCATGCGCCCACCGGTAATCATAAAGAACATTACCGTACAGATACCAGACATCAAGATAGCTAGGTTAGGATCAAACCCCATCAATAAAGGTGCAAGCACGGTTGCACCAAACATCGCAAACGTATGCTGTATACCGAGCAATACGCTTTTTGACGGAGGTAGATAATCGTTGATACCGACTGGATCACGATCCAAGTCGCCCTTATAAGGACGCCATGTCGGGAACCAACGGCCATTTTCAAAATCTGGATTATGCGGATAATTGATAGCGGCTGAATCAATGCCTGCAGACTCCAAGGCATTTTGAGTCGATAGATCTTGAGCGCTATTGTCTGACGCTGATGAAGGGTCTTTTTGAGATGGCATGCGCGCTTGTCCTATGTGAGCTAAGCTAAAGTAATAGGCTGGGGCGTGTTGAATATTCGACCATGGCACTGACAGAGACTATTTATGAATGTTCAATACGCCCTTGAATAACTGATAAAATAAGAATCAGATGGATATATTAGTAAATTGACATATTTCTAAGGGCTTGTATAAATAGCAGAACGTTAAGTCTTTCTATCTATAATATGTCATCCCAATTCATTCATTTATGTTGTAATATGACAAACCAAAAGTATTATTTGGTATGATAGCCATATCTTGCTAGATGTATGAATAAGAATGCGTCTGACTGAAAAGATTAGTCTTTTTTTAATCCGTCTTATTTTACGATGATAACCAACTTACAGGATGTTACATAGTTGTTGACTGCGAGCATGATAACGGAGTTTCAAAATAAATAAAAGTTATTATTCAACTGCCCTCAGTGCTCATTTACCTTATAACCTTCATAAATAGTGTCTCGCGCCCACCTATCAATGGTGACTAGGAGCGATGGCTGTCTATTATATTTTTCACAAAAGCGCCCAATGTCATAGATAAAATAGGCTAAAGCGCTTAAAATTTTTGGTGACTTATTATGATCAGTGTTTTTGATTTATTTAAAATCGGCATCGGCCCATCCAGTTCGCATACCGTCGGACCGATGGTCGCTGCAAATTTATTTTTGACCTCGCTAACTGAGCAGATGGAACTGACTGCGGTTAAGACCATTGAAATTGAACTATATGGTTCTTTGGCGGCGACCGGAAAAGGCCATGCAACAGATACCGCTATCTTGTTAGGACTGCTTGGACATACGCCTAGCACGATAGACACACGCATGACCAGTAGCTACCTATCTCCTATTTTCTCTGACAAGATTCTCAATGTATCAGGCACGCATACGATTGCTTTTGATACAGAGCAAGACATCTACTGGTATGACGATACTGTGCTGCCTTATCACCCTAATGCATTGACGCTACGCGCTATCTCAACTGAAGGTGTTCGCTATCAGCAGACTTATTATTCAGTCGGTGGCGGTTTTGTCATTAATGAAGAAGATGCAACTAACCCAGACGAAGATCATGCCAGCCCGACCATCGATAGAGTTCCCTACCCGTTCAATAACGCAGCGGAGCTACTAGAGCAATGTCGTGAGCATGACTTGAGTATCAGCGAATTGGTACTGGCAAACGAATGTCACTTTCATGCCAAAGAAGAAATATTTGCTTATCTAGATAGCATTTGGGAAGTGATGCAAGACTGTGTCAAACAAGGCTGTGAAAATGGCGGCATCTTGCCGGGCGGATTAGATGTAAAGCGCCGTGCCCAAGATTTGCATAAACAGCTGTGCGCTGAAAAAGACCAACCTATCACCAAAACTGATAAGTTAGCCGCTATGGACTGGGTCGATTTGTACGCGCTCGCCGTCAATGAAGAAAATGCCAATGGCGGCAAAGTAGTCACAGCGCCAACCAATGGCGCAGCAGGTATCATTCCTGCCGTACTGCACTACTATCGTGACTTTTTGCCCAACTACAGCCAAGATGGCGTTCGTAAATTTTTGCTAAACGCCACTGCTATCGGTAGCCTTATCAAACAAAATGCTTCAATCTCTGGTGCTGAAGTCGGTTGCCAAGGTGAAGTTGGTTCTGCGTGTGCAATGGCAGGCTCTGCACTGGCAGAAATCATGAATGGCACGCCAGCCAAATGCCTAAATGCGGCAGAGATTGGCATTGAGCACAATCTAGGTCTTACTTGTGATCCTATTGGCGGCTTGGTACAAGTGCCTTGTATCGAGCGTAATGCGATGGGCGCAGTTAAGGCAATCAATGCAGCACGTCTAGCCTGTAGAGGTAATGGTCAACACTTTGTCTCTTTGGATAAAGCGATAGAGACGATGAAACAAACAGGTGCCGATATGTCTGATAAATATAAAGAGACGGCACGAGGCGGTTTGGCAGTCTATGCTGATAATAGAATCCCTACGGCAACGCGTGGTGTTAGTGTCAACTACAGTCAATGCTAATTTGACTTCTCAAAAACTAATTTACTAACAATAAACACATAAAAAGGCCCCTAACAAATTAGAGGCCTTTTTATCATGTATGACTGCTTTTGTAACTGGTTTATCGTCTATATATTGCTATCAATATTATTCAGCAGTTTTTGATACCACTTCGTTTAGAATCCAAACTGGCTGCACTACATTTGAGCCTTCTGCTGTTACTGCTTCTTGGCGTACATCTAGGACATAACGATAGTTCGGCTCATAGGTAAAGCCTTGAATATTACCATTTAGTGTGGTGTAGTTTTTCTGATAGGTCTGACGATACTGCAAGCACTGTGATTCGACCATGCTGCCATCAGTAGCTGTCAGGTCACATACTGCTTTACGCGGTGCAATTTCTACTTCAAAACTTGGAATGTTTACTACTTTTACATTCATAGGTTGTCCTTCAACAACCATCGTGCGCTCATTGTCCATACCCATCGTAGAGCAACCAGAAAGGGCAAAAGTTGTCATCAATGCTGCAAGTGCTAATTTCTTCATTATTCAATCCTCAGATAATTTATTATTGATTCTTTATTGATAGCTTAGTTATTGGCTCATTTATTTGCTTAGCTACTGACTTATTGTTACTTAGAAGAACTTATTATTTTGAACATCTTATCTTGCTTTGCTACAAGCTAATAAGGTTGTTTGCTTCTTACTGAAACCAGTATAGGTCGCTAATCGTCCTGCCCTCTATAACTGCTTTGTAAAGTAACGTCAGCTTTTGCAACTGATGTTAATGAAGCGTATTGAATAGCGGAGTTATTTGCTACTGAGGAGATGATTGACATCAAAAAGCCAGAACAATATTTGTTCTGGCTCTTATACAACTATGCAAATTCTGTTTTGTTAAGAATGACTAGCTACGATAATCAGCGTTTATTTTGACATAATCGTATGATAAGTCGCAGGTATATACGGTATCGCTAGCATCACCACGTGCAAGATCGATATGGATAGTAATCTCAGGTCGACTCATGACTGTTTTGCCCGCCTCTTCTGTATAGTCAGGTGCAACACCGCCATTTTGGCAAATCATTACCTCATCTAGATATACATCGACTTGCTCTGTGTCTAGATCTTCGATACCAGCATAGCCCACTGCTGCTAATATGCGTCCCCAGTTAGCATCACTAGCAAAAAATGCCGTTTTTACTAAGGGTGAATGTGCGACTGCATAAGCCACATCGCAGCATTCTTGCGTGGTTTGACCGCCAGTCACTTTGACCGTCATGAATTTAGTAGCGCCTTCTCCATCACGTACAATCAGTTGTGCTAGACGGACAAACACATCAGCTAATGCATTGAATACAGGCTGATAATGTGGATGCTCTGGACTATCAATCACCTCTGAGCTAGTAGCACCTGTTGCAATCAACACACAACAATCATTGGTTGAGGTATCGCCATCGACAGTAATGCGGTTGAAAGACTGTTCATTGATAGCGCTTAGCATCTCTTGCAATAAGTCAGCTGCGATATTAGCATCTGTCGCCACATAGCCCAGCATAGTCGCCATATTTGGGCGTATCATTCCTGAACCTTTAGACATACCAGTAATATGATAGCTAGTACCTGCTACATCAACTTTTTGGCTGGCCAATTTAGGAATGGTATCTGTCGTACGAATGCCATTAGCAGCGGCTAGCCAGCTATCAGGCGCTAGGTTAGCCAATGCATTATCCAGACCTGCGATGACCGCATCACTATTTAACGGCTCGCCAATCACGCCAGTAGAGAATGGCAATATCGTATTGGTATTTACACCGGCCTTTTCAGCCAACGCTGTACAGATATCAATAGCGCGGCGCTTGCCATCAGCGCCCGTACCTGCATTTGCGTTACCCGTATTGGTGACTAAATAGCGCGGACTAACCTTAGCAAAGTGCTCACGCAATACTCGCACTGGCGCGGCACAAAAGGTGTTTTTAGTGGTCACAACTGCAGTAGTGGCCTTATCCGATATTTCAATGACTACTAGATCATCGCGGTCTTTGTAGCGAACGCCTGCCGCTGTGGCACTGAGCTTGATGCCGTCGATAGGATAGATAACGTCAGGTACTGATACATTTCCAACAGCCATAATAAAATCCTTATTTTTCAATTTTTATCGTTATTTACGGAATACGCAGTGATAAATATACAGTCAGTTCAAGATTATTCAAATACAAGAAGAACTAGCTAAAATACTACGACCAGCAGACTGAGCAAGCTAATCATCGTATCTAATTGACATGAGAATTGACTATATATAGGTATCACAGTATATAAGTATTACGGTTTTTTTAGGTCAAATGCTGACCAAATTGGTGCATGGTCAGATGGTTTTTCCATAGCACGTAGCTCATAACTGATACCAGCATCGATACATTTATCGATTAAGTCTGAGGTACATAGAATATGATCAATACGTAACCCGCGCTTAGGTTCATCATTGAAGCCGCGACTGCGATAATCAAACCAGCTGTATAACTCGGTACTCGTTGGATAATGTAGACGGTAAGTATCTGTCAGCTCACGTGACATCAATGCTGAATACCATTCGCGCTCTTCCGGCAGAAATGAGGTTTTTCTGTTTTTCAACCAGCGTTTGGCATTGACTTCACCAATACCAATATCGATATCTTCTGGTGCGATATTCATATCACCCATGACGATAATCGAACGACCTTCAGATTTTAGCGTATCAATATAAGCCATCAAATCGGCATAATAAGCGCGCTTCATAGGAAATTTAGTCGGGTGATCTTGGCTCTCTCCTTGCGGAAAGTAACCATTGAGCACATCCACTTCACGACCTTCAAACTCATAACGTGCATGGATAAAGCGCTTTTGGGCTTCTTCGTCTTCGCCAGGAAAGCCTTTTTGTACAAATACAGGTGCAGCTTTGGATAAGAGTGCAACGCCGTAATGCCCTTTTTGTCCAAAATACTCGACGTGGTAGCCCAGCCCTTCGATATCGCTAAGCGGAAATTGGTCATCATGAACCTTGGTTTCTTGTAGGCCCATGACATCAGGATCGATTACCTCGCGCACCGCCTCGAGCTGATGCTGACGTGCACGGATACCATTGATGTTAAAACTGACAAAACGGGTCATAAACTGTCCTATACTGATTGGTTAGAATATAGCGCTCTATAAATGGGTGAGATATAAACGGCTATGATAACAAATGTAAGCGGTTCTAGCGGTTGCATGGCCTGAAATCTTGAGCTAGAGTAACTCTATTATAAGCACTATCTATTATTGGTCTATCTGAAACACTTTTATTCAACAATACTTATTAAAAATATCGAGCATCACTATGACAACAATTAATCAAAAAAATACGACATCAGCCATGAATGATGACACCAAACCATTATTTGCTAAAGATTATAACGTCTATATTAACCATACTGATGCTGGCGGTATAGTCTATCACGCCAATCATTTGGTGTTTTTTGAAAACTGCCGACGCGACTGGTTTACTGAGCTGGGCTTAAATGGGTATTTTTTGCAGACTGATAGCGGTGAAGTGCAGCATTTTGTCGTGAGTCAGGCCGACTTGCAATACAAAAGAGCCATTCTATTAGATGAGGTAATTAGCGTACGTATTGATAAAGTGGAGCTAAAACCTGCCAGCATCATATTTTACCAAAGCATATATCGCAATCTACCAAATCACAGTACTACCGAAACAGATGATAGCCAGCTACTAAGCAGCACCAAAATCGTCATTGCCTGCGTACAAAACCTCGTCAAACCAGAGCCAATGAGTAATGACGAAATAGGCAGCGATAAACCAGATACTTCAGCGACAACCCCACCAATGCGTCCTATTCGTGTACCAAAAAAACTGCGCGTTACGATCGAACAAGCTATCGACGAGCAAGTAAATGGGCAGTAGTAGAACGCTATGAGCATAGATACGGATAAAGTGTTGTTTGAATTTGATAATCTATGGGTACATAGCCAACGAACGATAAATGCTCATAGCATTAAAGATAGCAAAGAAGCTTCCAATAAAATCTCTATGCCGTCTAGCATTTATCAAAAATGGACAAGCAAGCTAACCGGTAACGCCTCACTGGATAAAGAGCCATCAACTCCTGATCGAACGCTAATAAGCGGTGCGAGCGGTACGCTATTGTCAGGGCAGGTCACTGTTTTGACAGGAGTGTCTGGTAGCGGTAAATCAGTACTATTGCGAGTATTGGCAGGATTATTACCAATGAGCGGTGGTACTGTTCGTTTGCATTATAATGAGACGTCAAATAATGATTATTCTAATATTCATGAGACTGCACCTACACGGTGGCGCAAGCAGGTCGCCCTACTCGCTCAGCACCCACAGTTGTTAGACGGCAGTGTCCTTGAAAACTTACAAATGCCTTATCAACTGCATGCTCATCAATCGCAGACTTTTGATAGAGACTGGCATGTTGCTCAGCTTGAACACTTAGATAGAAGTGCAGACTTCTTACAACAAGACGCCAAACACTTATCTGGTGGCGAGCGCCAACTGGTCAATACATTGCGTCTATTGCAACTCAGTCCAAAAGTTCTATTGCTAGATGAACCAACTGCTGCTTTGGACATGGACACTTCAGCACAGCTAGTCAACTTACTCATCAGTTGGTTGCACGCAGATGCACAGCGCACACTCCTATGGGTGACTCACGACACAAAAGATATCATGCCTTTGGCAAATAGACACTGGCATATGCAAACAGGTGTGCTCACCGCAGACTCTTGAAGAACTTTTATACAAGAATATTTAATCAAGTGATTAAGTCGTCGCTTAGTTTCTCAGAAGTTTGGCACGTTAATAACCTCAACCCTCACCTTGTATTACTTCCTAAATAAGCTCATATGAGTGGTACGAATGATATGCAAATATTTCTCACTTATGGTGATATCGCTCTTGCTAGCAGCCTGATTATCATTGTATTACTCATTTCTTGGCGCTTACGTTTAAAACTAAGCAAGACCCTTTTGATAGCGGCATTTCGTACGATCATACAGCTTAGCTTTATTGGGCTGATACTGGCGTGGATTTTCGCACGTGAACAATGGTATGAAGTGCTACTTATCTTAACGATCATGACTCTAATTGCAGCAAGTGCCGCCAAAAATCGCGTTAAACGCAGCTATAAAGGGTTATTAACAGATACGTTATTGGCAGTCGGTATCTCAGCAGTACTAGTAACGGCGATTGCGATTATAGCGATTTTGAATGTGCAGCCTTGGTATACACCGCAATTCATTATTCCTATATTGGGTCTGATATTAGGTAACTCTCTGACTGCCATTTCGTTGACGAGCAATCAATTGATTGAATCCTTTCACGAGCAATCAGGACGTATCGAGATGATGCTCAGTCTATCTGCTAAGCCATTCGAAGCCGTCCATGAGCAGATAAAAGCAGCTATTACTAATGGCATGACTCCAACTCTGAACTCTATGCTAGTCGTCGGTATTGTTAGTTTACCAGGCATGATGACCGGTCAAATCCTAGCGGGTGCCGATCCCACTCAAGCCGTACGCTATCAAATAATCACTATGTTCCTGATATGTGTTAGCAGCACGCTTGGCTGTACCATCAGTGCATTACTTATCTATCGAAGATTCTTTAATAGAAAAGATCAATTCATTTTACCGCAATAATTTTGGCATCTACATTCCTATGTATTTTATCAGCTTACCAATATTAGTTATCTAATCCTTCTTTTGTCAGCTAACAAAGTCAATATATTCTTATAAGTTAATATATGTACTGCTCAGTATCGCTTCCTGTTATTGTTTTAGACTAAATTCATGCTAATGTATTGCTCAAATGTATCGTTTTTTTGATGCTTTATTTGTAAGCAGCAGATAAATAGTTTTAGAACGAGCATTATTTTTATTATTGAACTTTTTATTTATTTGTTTTATTTAATGCTTTATCTAAATGTTTATTAAATAAAATGCTGTGATAGCAGCAAAAGACTACCTATTAATCAATAGACAGGGATGCTATTGAATCCGGTATTTACCACCTAAATAAGTGATGGTTTGTACTACTGATAAATTGACAACTACCTTTTCAAAATACTTTAACCTATATCAAATCGCAAGGATGCTAACTATGATATCGAACAAACCTTGGCTTTCTCAATATCCAGCCGGTGTGCCAAAAACCATTAATCCCGATAGATATAGCAGCATCATGGAGCTGTACGAAGAATGCTTCGATCGTTTCCGTGGACATCCAATGAGCATTTGTATGGGAGTGACTCATACTTATGGTGATATTGATAATGCTTCGATGGCAGTTGCCGCTTGGCTACAGAATCAAGGCTTGCCAAAAGGCAGTGTCGTCGCTCTCATGATGCCAAACGTTCCACAGTATCTGCCAACAATGATTGGGATACTGCGTGCAGGCTATGTATGCACCCCTGTCAACCCACTATATACTGGGCGAGAATTACGCCATCAGCTTAACGATTCTGGTGCTCAAGCAATTTTTGTGGTTGATAACTTTGCCCAAGCGCTTGAGCAAGTCATTGAAGAAACGTCTATCAAACGTATTATCCTATCAAAGATGGGCGATATGATGGGTTTGAAAGGTATTTTGGTCAATACGATTATCCGTCAGGTCAAACGCTTAGTACCCAAGTACAATCTTAATGACCCTAAGTACCATGTCACTAAATTCCCTGAAGTATTGAAAAAAGGTAAAAACCTACCTTTTCAGCAACCAAAAATGTCTTTGGATCAAAAAGCATTTTTGCAATACACAGGTGGTACCACAGGACTTTCGAAAGGCGCTATTTTGTCACAGCGTAATATCGTAGCAGCAGCGATGCAATCAGAAGCATGGACTCGCCCTATTACATCAGAAATTAATGAAGTGTATATCAATATGGTGATGGCGCTGCCGTTGTATCATATCTTCGCATTCATGTTGAGTTTACTTGGTATGCGCTCAGGCTATACCTTTATACTAGTACCTAATCCACGTGATATTCCTGGATTTGTTAAAACCTTATCAAAACAACCGTTCCATATTTTCCCTGCAGTTAATACCCTCTTTAAGGGGCTGCTCGATAATCCTAATTTTAAAGATTTGGACTTTAGCGCTTTGCGTATTTCACAAGCTGGTGGTATGGCAGCTACTGAGCAAACTGCGAATCGCTGGTTAGAAGTGACGGGCTGCGCGATGATCGAAGGTTGGGGTATGACAGAAGGCGTTGCAGTTGGCACCGCCAACGTTATTACCAATCGTGAGTTTAACGGTACTATCGGTGTACCAGCCCCTGGTGTCGATGTCATCATTATTGATGAAGATGGCAAGCATGTAGGTTTAAACGAAGGGGGCGAGCTATGTATTAAAGGCCCTAACGTAACCTCTGGATATCTCAATAGAGACAGTAGTGCTGATTTTACTAGCGATGGATACTTCCGTACTGGTGATATCGTCAGCATGGATGACAAGGGTTATATTAAACTGCTCGATCGCAAAAAAGACATGATCTTGGTTTCAGGATTTAATGTATTCCCTAATGAAATCGAATCTGTGATGCTTGACTGTGATGGTATTCTTGACTGTGCGGTAATTGGTATTCCTGATAGTCATCAAGGTGAAGCGGTTAAAATATACGTAGTACCTGAAGACAATAACGTTACCAAAGAAGTCATTACAGATTTTGCATTAGATAATCTAACGGGTTATAAGTGTCCACGTCACATTGAGTTTGTGAGCGACCTACCAAAGAGTAATGTTGGTAAAGTACTGCGTCAAAAATTACGTGAAAAACACAATGTCGACCACCCACAAAGATAAAAGAACATCAAAATTTTAATTTTTCAAAAATTTGATTTTATTTTCACTGAAGAGCATTTTACATTTAATGTAAAATGCTCTTTTTGTATATTCACTTTATGTCATTCAATTATGAAACTACCCTACTATAATTACTGCAAATCTACTTTTATATTCATTTATATAACATTTTTTGAATAAATTTCATGTTAATTACTTGATGAGAAAGTAAATTATTTGTCTAGGTATTTTCTGATTATTCAACATATATTGTTTGATTTATCAAATTTAACTGTAAACTATCAAGTTCTTGTATAAGAATAACAGGCACGGTTGTAGTTATGTTAATGTATTGTCAAAATGTGTCACTATACTTTCTGTTATTTTGATCTTATATAATGATGACTCATATCGATTGATTAGCAGTATTACTAGTAGCTATTTTCATTACCAAAACATTAATTGGTTTTTTAATCTGATGAGATATTTATGCTCTGTGGTTAAATCAAACTTTATAAGGGCCTCGTATTTTAGCAGTATGTGAATATATAGGATAGCACTCGACAATTTCTTGCTAACGGAACAGCAACTTGAATTGTTGACATGGATGTGACTACTTTTTTATAGAGCCTTAATTTATTTTAATATTTAAGGACGCTAATCATGACTGTAGATAAACCTTGGCTTGCTCAATACCCAGAAAACGTACCTAAGACGATTAATCCGGATCAGTATGAAAGCCTCATAGAGTTATATGAAGAGTGTTTTAACCGCTTTCGTATGCATCCGATGACTATCTGTATGGGTGTGACGCATACTTATGGTGATGTTGATAACGCTTCACTGGCAGTAGCAGCATGGTTACAGGCTCAAGGTTTACCTAAAGGCAGCGTAGTAGCTCTTATGATGCCGAACGTTCCACAATACCTACCGACTATGATTGGTATTCTGCGTGCAGGTTATGTTTGTACGCCGATAAACCCACTATATACGGGTCGTGAACTGCGTCACCAATTGAATGACTCGGGCGCTCAGGTTATCTTTGTTGTTGACAACTTTGCCCAAGCGCTTGAGCAAGTTATTGAAGAGACCAATATCAAACGTATCGTGCTATCGAAAATGGGCGATATGATGGGTCTGAAAGGTATTTTGGTCAATACGGTTATTCGTCAGGTTAAACGCTTGGTTCCAAAATACAACCTGAATGACCCTAAGTACAATGTCACTAAATTCCCTGAAGTATTAAAAAAGGGTAAAAACCTACCGATTCAAGCACCAAAAACCACCCTACAACAAAAAGCGATTTTGCAATATACAGGTGGTACGACTGGGTTATCTAAAGGCGCTGTCCTAACACAACGTAATGTCGTTGCTGCTGCTATGCAATCAGAGGCATGGTATCGCCCTGTGACCTCAGGTATCAACGAAGTATACATCAATATGGTTATGGCCTTACCGCTGTATCATATTTTTGCCTTTATGCTGAGTTTGCTCGGTATGCGTTCAGGTTATACCTTTATCTTAGTACCTAATCCGCGCGATATGCCAGGGTTTATTAAAACGTTATCAAAACAACCATTCCACATCTTTCCTGCAGTCAACACTCTATTCAAAGGGTTACTTGACCAGTCAAACTTTAAAGACTTGGACTTTAGCTCGTTACGTATCACTCAAGCTGGTGGTATGGCGGCAACTGAGCAAACCGCAGCACGTTGGTTAGAAGTGACTGGCTGCCCTATGGTTGAAGGTTGGGGTATGACTGAAGGCGTGGCTGGTGGTACTGCCAACGTTATCACTGACCGCAAGTTCAACGGTACTATTGGTATACCTGTACCGAGTGTCGATATTATCGTGGTTGACGAAAACGGTGAGCGTGTTGGCATGCATCAAGCAGGCGAGATGTGTATCAAAGGTCCAAACGTCATGTCAGGATACTTTAATAAAGACAATAGCAATGACTTTACTCGCGATGGCTACTTCCGCACTGGCGATATCGTTAGCATGGATGAGAAAGGCTACTTTACTCTACTAGATCGTAAGAAAGACATGATTTTGGTTTCAGGATTCAATGTATTCCCGAATGAGATCGAGTCAGTTATGCTCGATTGTGATGGCATCGTCGATTGTGCTGTGATCGGTATTCCTGATGAAAATCAAGGTGAAGCGGTTAAAATTTACATCGTACCTGCCGATAATAACGTCACTAAAGAATTCATTAAAGAATTTGCGCTGGACAATTTGACTGGTTATAAGTGTCCACGTCATATTGAGTTTGTTAGTGAACTACCAAAGAGTAATGTTGGTAAAATACTACGTCAAAAACTTCGTGAACAGCATATGTCAAATAATCCTCAAACGTTGTAATACTTGCCCTGCTATTTAGAGTAAATAAAAGAAGAAGCCCACTACAATAATAGTGGGCTTCTTCTTTTCAGCATTAAGAAAACCGATTTGATTAGCTTAGTTTATTCATTACCTGTAATGGCAAGTGCTTCATCGCATGACTGACCATAGACCAAGGCAGGCTCGGCACACAGGCTTCATCCACACCCGCTTCGATAGCCGCGACAATGGCTTTAGTACCAGTATCTGTATCGACTTCAAATGGCAATGGCTTAGAGCCTTCGTTGATTTCAGTGCGAATATAACCTGGGTAAATTGTAGAAACTTTGATAGGAAGATTGGTCAAAAGCATATCAGCACGAATGCCTTCTGCTAAATGGGCCAAGCCAGCTTTACTTGCACCATAGGTTGTCAGATGCCTAGGCAATCCACGCATGGCTGACATGCTCGATATCACGACCAAATGCCCACTATTCTGAGCACGGAAGATATTCATAGCGGCTTCACACTGTGCCAGTGCTGCTACAAAATTGACATCAGCAGTGCGACGGTTGGTTTCAAAATGCCCTTTACCAATGCGGCGACTATCACCAATACCTGCATTAACCACTACTCGCTCAATGCTACCGAAATCATCTGCAAAAGCATCAAACACTTGAAAAACCGTATCATAATCACTTACATCTAGTGCTTGGTATTCGACTCGAATATTAGGATACTTGTCCATCATTTCCGATTTTAGATGCTCTAAACGATCAGTGCGACGCGCACATATGGCCAAGTTGTAGCCAAGGCTAGCAAACAGTCTGGTCATACCCTCGCCCAGACCTGAACTAGCACCTGTGATAAGCACCGTTTTACCTGTGCCTACTTGCTGCTTACTCAGGTCTTTTAGATAGCTTGCAGGTCGAACCGCGCCTACTATCTGGTTTTTGCTATGGCGCGCACTTTTAGCAACCAATTTTATTAATTTATTTTGCATGTACCATCCTTTGTATATCGATATTGTACAGAATCAAATTGGTAACTTTTTAGTATAAACGTCGATAAGGCTTATACTTTAAGCAGATATGACACTACCTTACCTTACCTTACCTTACCTGTATAATCATGCGCAAATTTAACGCCATGTCACGAATGGTTTGCCATCAGAGAATAAATGACTATATTCATTTAAAGACAACAAGCGAGAGCTTTGATTCTTTAAAGTAATAGAGGTTACACCCGTATTGACCAAGCTTTTATTCAGCTGATAAGCAGTCTGACTACCTTGTCGCAATAACTGTGCAGTGATTGCAGCGATGACACCGCCTGAAGTGAATACGAGCACGGTACTGTCCTGACCTAAGCTCATGCTTGCTACTTTTGTACGTACTTGTTCAAGGGCTTGCTGTGCACGATTATTAAACTGTGGCCAACTTTCAAGATAATCTTGATCATTGTCACCAGCATGCCAACGTTGCATCGCTTGATCAAATAGCTCAGCCAGTCGGGTGGCTGGGAATTCTGCTTTAGCGATTTCAGCTGAGATGTCAGTTCGATTACCAGATGCCTCTGCTGACTTAACAAACACGTCTTTATGATTAAACTCATCAAACTGCGGCAGAATATAACTATCAGGCTGATCAAAGTTGATTACAGGCGCAACAGCTGTGCCATTGCTATTACTGGCATGTACAGATGACTGGTAACGCTCCCAAAAATGACGTGCTGAGTCTTGCTGCCGAACCAACCTACCAGTAAATATGGCATCAATACGGCGCTGCGTAGCTGCATAGTGCTGACCTAGCATTTGTGCTTGGACAGTACCTAGCTCTGAGAGTTGATCATAGTTTTCTTGTCCAAAAGACGCTTGGCCATGACGTGCTAGAAGTATGGTTGTCATAAATTATTACCTTTTATCCTATTTGCTAAAGTACGGTTTGCTGAATGCTTACGCTTCAGGAGAGTCAGGTGCTTTTGCAAAATAACCTTTTGGTAAAATACTTTTGACAACTTTTTGAACAGGGCTTGGTAACTGCTCAATAGCAGCAGCATCTACGCCTATGTCTTCTAAATGCGGCTGCACATGCGCATTGAATAAGGCTTCGCCTTCATATTGCGCAATCAGTTTCAAACATTTAGCATGCATGACATGTATAACGAGCCAAGCGTTTTTGAACGCTGGATTGGTGGTTTGCTTATGATAATAACGATAGTAGATCTGTTGAATGATACCTGAGAGGCGGAACAAACCAAACACTTCATAGAAGGTCCAGTTATCTATCTCTAAACCTGACTGTTTTAGATAATATTCAACCACTTCATCACGCGTCATCATGCCTTCTAAATGTGTTGGCTGACGACGGAACTGCTGCATGATGATATTATCATCTTCTTCAATCCAGTAAGCCAACGCACTACCCAAGTCCATCAATGGATCGCCAAGGGTTGCCATCTCCCAGTCGAGCACGCCAATCACTTTGGTCGGCTCATCTGCATCAAGTATGACATTGTCAAAGCGCCAATCATTATGAATGATACAAGTTTTGCTATCAGCAGGCGTATGCTTAGCAAGCCATTGTCTGACCAATGCAAAGCTTGGTACGTTTGGCGTCTTTGCTTTGACATAACGTTTATCCCATCCACTGATCTGGCGTTCACAGTAACCTTCACCGCGGCCCAAATTGACCAAATCAGGATGCTCGGTATAGTCTATCTGATGTAGCTCTACCAAAGCGTCTAATACATTGGTGCAAAGCAGACGCGTTTGTTCTGGATTTAGATCAATACCTTCTGGTAATTCTGCACGAGGGATAATACCTTCCATCCGCTCCATTACATAAAAGTCAGCGCCGATAACAGCTTCATCCGTACATAGTGCAATCATCTCAGGTACATAAGGATAAGCATCTTTTAATGCTTTTTGAACGGTGTACTCACGCACCATGTCATGGGCAGATTTTGCTTTGGTACCTTTTGGTGGACGACGTAATATGAGATCTTGGTTTTTATCTTCACCTTCATATTGTAGTCGATACGTCCAGTTTGATGCGCCGCCTGAGAACTGAGTGACTGTAGGCTCGCCTACCACGTCGACACCTTGACCGCGAAGCCATTCACTGACTGCTTTGGCATCAAGCTCTTCACCTTCGCGTACGGCACCGCCTTTGTCTAGTACTTTATTATCAGTTGCCATGAGACATTCCTTATCATGTGGTCATTTATTTTTATAACAGATATGCGAGCTAGTTCTCAATTCAATTTATCTCATTCTTCTCACTATTTTTGAAATAAGGACTCGCTTTAGTGATGAAAAATTCACTACTAAGTTGTTAATAGTGAATTCTTAATTAGCTTGTTGATTGGTTTATTCTTGATAGTTGCGTGAGCAAATCAAAACTAACTCACACAACCGTTTGTTAAGATGAAACTTAAGGCTAAGCTTTGTCAGATTTAGCAGAACGACTAAAGCCCTGACGTTTTAGTTCTAGCTTAGCAATCATGGTTTTATGTACTTCATCTGGACCGTCTGCTAAACGTAGTACACGTGCTTGCGCGTAGAAATTCGGTAGCAAGGTATCTTGGCAGACGCCCATACCACCATGAATCTGAATTGCCATATCGACGACTTCTTGTAGCACAGTTGGCGCCACTACTTTAATAGCAGAGATTTCAGTCAATGCGGCTTTGGTGCCTTGAGCATCCATTTTTTGTGCGGCGTACAATGTGAGCAAGCGTGCTTGGTCGATTTTGATACGGGCCTCGCTGATACGCTCAAAGTTACCACCCAATTGTAGTAATGGCTTACCAAAGGCAGTACGTGACATGCCACGTTTGACCGCTAATTCAAGAGATTTTTCAGCAGCGCCGATACAGCGCATGCAATGATGAATACGGCCTGGCCCTAGACGACCCTGTGCAATCTCAAAACCTTTACCAGGTCCACCAATAAAGTGGCTGACAGGTACACGTACATTTTCAAAGCTAATTTCACCGTGCCCGTGCGGTGCATCATAATCACCAAACACTTTAAGCATACGTTTAATGTTCACACCCGGAGTGTTGACTGGTACAAGCACCATCGAATGCTGATGATGACGGTCTGCACTTTCATCCGCGGTATATGCCATCACAATTAAAACATCAACCGCTGGATCGCCAAGACCAGATGACCACCATTTGCTACCATTGATGACAATCTCATCACCATCTACTACCGCTGTTGCTTGCATATTGGTTGCATCACTTGACGCTACATCAGGCTCAGTCATACAAAACACAGAACGCGTCTTACCTTCTAGGATTGGCGTGAGCCACTTGTCTTGCTGCTCTTGAGTACCGTAGCGCCATAACAGCTCCATGTTACCGCTGTCAGGGGCATTACAGTTAAATACATGAGGTGCTAGCAAACTGCGACCAGTCAATTCTGCAATAGGCGCATAATCAGTGACTGACAGTCCTGCACCTAGTGTGTCATCTGGCAGGAATAAATTCCATAAACCTTCTTCACGTGCTTGCTTGCGCAGGTTTTCGTAGGCTTCTGGCCACTCCCAGTTTTCCCAATTACCATCAGGGTTTTTCTTATGACAATCTTCCCAGAATTGGGCTTCGATAGGCTCAATATTCGTTTCGATGAACGCTTTGACTTTGGCATGCATGGCTTGACCATGTTCTGTTGCGGTAAACATTAAATTGTCGTTAGACATAAATGACTTCCTTTTCTTTATTGATTGTCTAAATCAAATGTTGATAAAAAGCTCTACTAGAGCTTTAGTGCACGCACGTATACTGTTTTCCGTGTGCTACATTTATAACACAGCAATTGTCAATAAACAGCAAAAAGGCGCGACCAGCTAGGCCACGCCTTTTACAAAATATAAACAATGTATCCAAAAACTTCTGAGCACTAAAATACCATTATTTAACTATCATAATGATAATTAACATTATTTCAGAATATTTAGGCGACTATTCAAATCAAAACGTGCAAGTGCATCAGGTAGTTTATCTACAGCCATGCTCAGTGTCGCTTCTGCTGCTTGAGCCAGTCCTAACTTTTCTGCTAACGTCGGCTTCTGACGTGAATATAGTGCGTACACTTCGTTGTCTTCCATACGTTCCAAAATATAGCTGTCTGAAGTTTGTAGACTATCAATTAAGTTAAGCTTTAACGCATCTTCGCCATACCAATGCTCACCCGTAGCTACTTTGGCAACATCAAGTTCTGGACGATATGTATTAACAAAATGCTTAAATAGCTCATGCGTCTGCTCTAGCTCTTCTTGGTATTTGGCACGGTCTTCGGCATCATTTTCACCAAATACAGTTACCGTACGCTTGTAGTCACCAGCGGTAAACATCTCATAATCGACGTCATGGTTTTTTAGCCATTTATGGAAGTTTGGCAGCTGCGACACCACACCGATTGACCCAATGATAGCGAATGGTGCGGCTATTACTTTGTCTGCAACGCAGGCCATCATATAGCCACCGCTCGCCGCCACTTTATCAACACAGACCGTCAATTTTAAACCAGCATCTTTTAGGCGAACCAATTGCGCTGCGGCCAAACCATAGCCGTGTACCAGACCACCGCCTGATTCGAGACGGACGATAACTTCGTCACCTTTATTTGCAGTACTAATTAAAGTACTGATTTCTTCACGCAAATGTTTGACTGCAGTTGCTTTGATATCACCGTCAAAATCGAGTACAAAAACTTGCGCCTTATCATCGGTATGTTTTTTCTTATTTTTAGTTTTTGCTTTTAATGCTTGCTTGGCGTTTTTGGCCATGGCTTTTTTGAACTGTTTGAGGGCAGCTTTGCCTTGGGTGGCTTCCATCAAATCTTCGCGGCGCTGCTTTTGAGCATCATTCAAGTGGCATATCTTAAGCTCAACAGGGTTTTTAGGGGGATGAAATAGCATGGTTACAAATCCTCAAGTCAGTAAATATATTGATATGGCTGTTTTTATTAGCGTGCGGTTGATATGTGCACACTAAGCGGTGTTTTCAAGCATGATGACAATATTTAACCCAATATAAATAACGCAGAATAAATACGTCAGATACTTGCAGACTCCCGTTCTTTGATTGAACTCAGCCGGTTGTATAACAAGGGCAGATTAGGCATAATATGCGTTTATAACAAATTTTCTGCAGCCAACGTGATGACCATATGTCTTAATCGCGTTGTTTGTGTGTTTTTTTTGCAAATAGCTTGAAACGCACAACAATGGCTGCATTATTGTACTTCGAATTGGGCTGATAACTGGATAACCATATTATGACGCAAAGCACTATGACGCATAGCGAATACCGAGACGAGTATTGCGGAGCTGTAACCGAGAGCTTGCTTGAGCAAACCATTAGTATCGTAGGCTGGGTACATCGTCGTCGCGATCACGGTGGCGTGATTTTCTTAGACATGCGTGACCGCGCGGGTATCTTACAGGTCGTAGTCGACCCTGATACCCCAGAAGCTTTTGCAGCAGCTGATGCTGTACGTCCTGAATACGTGCTAAAGATAACTGGCCGCGTACGTCGCCGTTATGAAGGTACTGAAAATAATAATATGACCAGTGGCCAGATTGAGCTATTGGGCAAAGAAATTGAAGTACTGGCTAAGTCTGAAACACCGCCATTCCCATTGAATGACGAAAAAACGACCGTATCAGAAGACTTGCGTCTAAAGTATCGTTATCTTGATATGCGTCGTCCGCAAATGCAAGAGCGTATGGTGTTCCGTGCCAAGGCAACTTCAGCGATTCGTCGTTATTTAGATGATCATGGCTTCTTGGATGTTGAGACACCTATCTTGACTCGTGCAACGCCTGAAGGTGCGCGTGATTATCTTGTACCATCACGTACCCGTCCAGGTAACTTCTTTGCCTTGCCGCAGTCACCACAGTTATTTAAGCAATTATTGATGGTGTCAGGTTTTGACCGTTATTATCAAATTGCTAAATGCTTCCGTGATGAAGATTTACGTGCCGATCGTCAGCCTGAATTTACTCAGGTGGATATTGAGACTTCTTTCTTGAACGAAGAAGAGATCATGAACATCAACGAAGGTCTTATCAAGCATTTGTTTAAGACAATGATGGACGTTGAGTTTGAACAGTTCCCTCGCATGACTTACGCAGAAGCCATGCGTGACTATGCATCAGACAAGCCTGACTTACGTATTCCTTTAAAGTTGGTTGACGTTGCAGACTTGATGAAAAACGTTGACTTCAAGGTATTTGCTGGCCCTGCAAACGATCCTAAAGGTCGTGTGGCTGCCCTACGCATCCCTGGTGGCGCATCATTAAGCCGTAAGCAAATCGATGCTTATACCAAGTTTGTTGGTATTTATGGCGCACGCGGTTTGGCTTATATCAAGGTCAATGACGCTAGCAGCATCAACAACGGTGTGGATAAAGAGTCAGGCCTACAGTCTCCAATCATCAAAAACATGACTGATGACGTGCTTGTGAGCCTAATCGAGCGTACTGCTGCAGAAGATGGCGATATTATCTTCTTTGGTGCGGATAAAGCCAGTGTCGTGAATGATGCAATTGGTGCATTACGCCAAAAAATCGGTCTAGACCTTGAAATGACGACTTGTGAATGGGCCCCACTATGGGTGACCGACTTCCCAATGTTTGAAGAGACTGACGATGGTCGCTGGACGTCGATGCATCATCCATTCACTAAGCCTAAAGGCTCAGTTGAAGAGTTGAAAAACAACCCAGAATCTGCCCTTTCTATCGCTTATGACATGGTATTGAACGGTACTGAGATTGGTGGTGGTAGCTTACGTATCAATACTTATGATATGCAGCAAGCTGTACTTGAAGCCTTGGGTATTGGTGAGCAAGAAGCTGAAGACAAATTCGGTTTCTTACTTGATGCCCTAAAATTCGGTGCGCCACCGCATGGCGGACTAGCATTTGGTTTGGATCGTTTGATTATGTTGATGGTAGGCGCAAGCTCTATCCGTGACGTTATCGCCTTCCCAAAAACCAAAACAGCTGATTGCCCATTGACCCAGGCACCTGCTGGCGTTGATAGCAAACAACTACGTGAGCTTGGTATCCGTGTGCGTGAAAAAGCACAAGCTGATACCAGCAAGTCTGCTGAATAAATCGTTTGATGATGCGCGGTTGCTGTCTACAGTACTTGTTACGTGATTCATTACCATGTGAGTGGTCATGAATCCGTATCATATTTTCAAAGTCGTGCCATTGTCTGTATTGCAGATGCTGGCACGTTTTGTTGCGTGGGTTATCATTAAGATACCCAGTCTAAGTATCATGCGTACCATTCAGATCAATCTGGCGCTGATTACTCATACATTATCTGAGCAGCAAAAGCGCGCATTGACCAAAGACATTATTTATCATCAATGTCTGACCAGTATTGAATCTATAAAAAGTTGGGCGATGCCACCTGAGTGGAGTATCGCTCAGATTCGTGATGTCCATAATAAAGACATTCTTTTAGAAGGTCTTGCCAATCCAAATGGCATGCTTGCTATCGTCCCGCATCTCGGCACTTGGGAGATGATGAACGCGTGGCTCAACCAGTTTGGTGCGCCAACCATTATGTATAAGCCAGTTGACGGCAAATTCGCTAACGAGTTTATCCTTCAAGGGCGAGCCCGACTTAATGCCACTTTGGTACCTACTGATGGAAGCGGCGTTAAAGCCGTGTTTAAGACGCTCAAGCAAGGTGGTTTTAGTATCGTACTGCCCGACCACGTTCCAGAGCCATCAGGCGGCGTTGTCGTTCCGTTCTTTGGTATCAAAACTTTGACCAGTACCCTCGCCTCCAAACTGGCCAGCAAAACCAAATGTGCGCTGGTTGGCTTATCTTGTATTCGCCGTACCGATGGACGCGGTTTTGACATTTACTGCTACAAACTCGACGATCCAGCCTTGTATGACCGTAATGCTGAAGTGGCGACTCATGCTCTCAATCAGGCCATGGAGCGTATGATTACAGACAACTACAGTCATTATATGTGGGGCTATCGACGTTTTAAGCGTATTCCAAACTTAGGCAATCCTTATAAAAAAGATAAAGAGACTTTAGCAGCCTTTATCCAATCTCACCATTCTAACGTTTCTAGTCGTTCTGCTAGCGATATCAACGATAGCGTTCGAAATAACAACGTTAAAAGCGACAATGTTAAAAACGATAGTACTGTTAAAAGCGATAACACTAAGCTCGACAATCATTAGTCATCACCAACCTAGCGTTGCCTATTTAGACATACCAGCAGTCACAGCTATGCTAATATTGGCTGAACTCTATATTCCTTTACTTTTATTAGTCCTTCATTTATCTGACTATTATCTCAATACGAGTGCATTATGACATCTGACGTAACTAAGACCTCATCTATAGACCCTAATCAGACCAGCACAAATGTTGCTGAACAGCGTTATATCATCTGTATGAAATGGGGCGACAAATATGGTCCTGAATACGTCAATCGTCTCTACAACATGGTTAGTCGACATCTAACCTTAGATTTCCAAATGGTTTGCTTGACTGATGACAGCACAGGTATTGACCCTGCGATTGCCTGTTACCCGATACCCGATATGGATTTGCCAGCAGGTCCTGAACGTGGTTGGAAGAAACTGACTACCTTTAAGCCTGAGCTGTATGACTTAAAAGGTGTGGCCCTATTTTTAGATATCGATATCGTCATTGTCGATAATATCGATGCGTTTTTCACTTACCAAGCAGAACATGAAGACAGCGTCGTCATCATCCGCGACTGGAAAAAACCTTGGCGCATGATTGGCAATAGCTCCGTCTATCGCTTTAATATTGGTATGAATACCTATCCTGATTTGCTGTCCAATTTTGAGCGAAACTTTGAAACCATTCGCACCCAAGTACGTCACGAGCAGGCCTATCTCTCTAACTATTTGCGTGAGCATCATCACCTAGAGTATTGGGATAAAACATGGTGTGTCAGCTTTAAGTATCAATGTATTGCGCCGATTCCTTTTAACTTTGTACGCACACCTACTCTGCCGGATGATGCAAAAATCGTTATCTTCCATGGTGAGATTAACCCGCCAGATGCAATTGCTGGCAGTGGCGGTAAATGGTATCGACATGTGAAGCCAAGCCCATGGTTAAAAGACCATTGGCAATAGATGCTTAGCAATTAACCATATTTAGACAATTTATAATTAGCATAAAGGCCGTGTATTAAGATATAAGATAGGTGAAATAAACGACTGGAAAATAGTATGGCGCTATATTTGAGATTACCTGCTACCGCTGGGTTCAATATTGATAATGAGCTCATCATTATCAATGCTTTTAATGCCAATGAACCAGCACAAAGCCTGCATGGAAAAGACGTCAATATTATCGCCTCAGGGCCATCTATACAGCAGCTGCCGTTAGCAGAGCTACTAGATACGCCTACTATTTTTGTCAATGGCAGTATCAGCCTGATTGGGCAGCATCAGTTTACCGATATTGTTGGTTACGTCATCAGTGATGCGCGCTTTATCAATCATCAGCCTGAGATTTTACAGCAGTACTATACGGGTCAACCTCTATATGCAACGTTAGCTGTCTTTGAAGCAATGGCAACCACGCACCCTGATATTATGCGAACGTATCATCATGCCATGCGAGTGTTGTATCCCGTAGATAGGCCATGGGGAGTGAAGTCAAACAAGCTATCTTTTAGTAAGCTTATCTTTAAGAAAAAATTACTCAATAAAAAAATGCCGCTATCGTACTTTATCAATAATCCAAACTTTATCATTGATAGCGATCATAAAGCGGCTGACATCGGCGTCTCTCTTAACATTACTCATGGATTTGTGGAAGCAGGAACCGTTGCTTATGTCGCGGCGCAGTTAGCGTTTTCGCGTCAAGCAGCGAGTATTCATCTGTACGGTATTGACCTGCTTAACAGTAAGCAACCACGGTTTTATGAAAATAAAAACAATAGTGCGCCAAGTATGCTCAGCAAAGTCATGCACGAGCGGATTGTCCCTTCGTTTAACTTACTCGGCAGAATCTATCAATCGCATGGTGTACCCGTCGTCAACCACTCTCCTATCTCTAAATCGCTATTTGACACTTTTTAATTAATGACTCGCAATTAATAATCTCTACTTGATGGCGTTTAATTAAGAACTACTACACGTTATAAACCTTCATTTTTTATCTGAATCTAAAACAGAACCCAACGCTAAGTACTGTCTTGCAATATGTTCAGGCAGTAACTGCTGGTTTAGCGGCACGATATAATCTGTAAGGTTGTCTATGGCTTGGTCGATAAGCATGGCCAACCCATCAATATCACCTACCGCAATCAAGTTCTGCTCAGGTAATAGCTCTCGTGGACCAAAAGGACAATCCGTACTGATTACTGGCACACCCAGTGCCTGCGCCTCTACGATGACATAACCAAAACCTTCAAACTTAGAAGTAAGCACCATTAGTGCAGCTGACCTAATTAATGGATAAGGGTTGGTCTGAAAGCCTAAAAATTTAATACTATCGCTAATATTTAGTTGGACAGCCAACTGTTTAATCTCTGCTTCAAGCCTACCTTTACCCACTAGTACTAACGGCAGCTTTCGTTCTGTTTTGGCATATGCCTGTAGCAAGTCTCGATGACCTTTCATGCTATCAAAAGAGGCAACATGTATAATGTACTCTTTATCTACTAAGCCGAAATCTTCAAGATGGCTAGACGCTGCTGCTTTGGTATTTATATCAGTAGCATCACAAGGATTGTAGATTGTTGTGGTTTTGGTGATATTTCCTATAAGATCAATCAAATCTTGGCGTGCACCCTTACTTACACAGCTACAAGGATGAGCGCCATAGACCGTTTTCAAATGATTTATAGTCTGTACTGACGACTCTAATAATTGGTTTTGGAACTGCTTTGATAGCGCTGTATGCAGTACATTTACGATATTTGGCAACTGGCTATATGCCATAATCCAGTTTATTTTATAGATATTGGCCAGTATCAAATCTGGCACTCCTATTTGGCTAAGCACGTAAGTATCAATACGTTTAGCAACTGATTCGTAGGCTTGTGCTTGCGTAGATTCTGGGTCGAGATTCTGCTCAGAAAACATCTCATCATATGGCACGATATGATATTGCACACGAGCGTCTAGTAGCATATCTTGCGTCGCTTCCAAGCATAGGATATGAGTACGATAGCCCATATCTGCGTAAGCGCTTGCCAACGTCGTAACCATACGCTCAGCACCACGACCTTCAAGCGCTTTTAAAATAAATAGAATAGTAGGTGGCATCAGTGTCTCAGCTTGATTTTTTAACGGTATAGGCATGATAGGTTAGCCAAATGAATGCAACTATGGTCATAATTATTGCAGCGTTCTGACTTTATATGCTAGTCTCACCTACCGCTGGTGCTCGGCATTTACTTAGTAAAGTACGAGCAGGATTTAACGGTATCTCTATAAAAAATTATGATTAGTCTAACTATCTAAATCGATTAAACCTTGTTAATAATCGCATCAGCAAATATCATGGCTGATCTAATATCGCTACTAAAATAGATGTGTATCCGCAAAGAACAGGATCAGTTATGAAGCAGCCTAATGAAAATACATTAGACATCGTCATTGCTTGGGTAGATGGTGCAGACCCTATACTCAAACAAAAGCGAGAACAGTATAAGCCAACTAAAGAAGTGGCATCTGACGCAATAACTGACACGCGTTTCGCTAGCGACGATGAGATATATTATAATATTGCTTCTATCATCAAATATGTGCCTTTTTGTCGTCATATATATATTGTCACAGATCAACAAAAGCCAGCGTTCATCGATGAGTTTGCCAAGCAAGGTATTTGCTCAGCAGATAAAATACGCATCGTTGATCATAAAGACATATTTTCGGGTTACGAGCAGTTTTTACCTACGTTTAATACCCGATCGATTGAGTCGATGATATGGAATATTGAGGGGCTATCTGATTACTTCATCTATATGAACGATGATTTCTTTTTTAACCAACCAGTACAAATAGATGACTTTTTGAATGGTAAAAAGCTGAACATTCACGGCCACTGGCGTAAAAGTGCGGCATTAAATGCTAAGCTTAATTTCCGAAAATCTCGTTTTAAATTGTTTGGCACACCGATTCAGCCAAGGCATACTATCGCCCAAATGCTAAGTGCCAAAGTAATCGGTATGGATCAATTTTTTGAAATTCATCACTATCCTCATATCGTCGATAGGAACATATTGAAAGATTATTTACTAAACCAGCCTCAGCTGCTGACAGAGCAGATTAGATATAAATTTAGAGATGTGGCGCAGGTGAACCCAATAACCCTGATGAATCATCTTAAAATTCAAAAAGATGAAGCGAATCTAAAACCCGATACCTCTGTCAACTATCTAAAAAATGAAAGTAGTGTCGAGGGTTTTATTGCTGCTTTAGAAGATAAATCTATCAAGTACGGTTGTATCCAGAGCCTAGACCTTCTGGAACCAGATTTACACAACAAAATCAGCCAAGCTATGAAGCATAAATTTTTAGCGTATCTCCCCGCTTCTGTGACGGGAACATCAGGTCTCTGAGCTAAGGTGATCTGACACAGTATCGTGATTTTGAATCTTATTTAGCACAAACTAATTTTGGATTAGATCCATCAAAGCATAAACATCAATTGGATATATTATGAAAATAACAGTAGTAGGTACAGGCTACGTAGGCCTATCAAATGCAATGCTATTGGCACAGCATAATGAAGTCGTCGCTGTCGACATTGTTCCTGAAAAAATCGACTTATTGAATACTCAGCAGTCCCCTATTGAAGATGAAGATATTGAAGACTTTTTATCAAATAAAAATCTCAACTTTTCTGCGACACTTGATGCAGCGGCAGCCTATGAGGGCGCTGATTTTATTATTGTGGCGACACCAACTGATTATGACGCCAAGACCAATTACTTTAATACATCAACGGTAGAAGCAGTGATTGAGCAAGTACTTTTGGTCAATCAACAAGCAACCATTATTATAAAGTCTACCGTACCAGTAGGATATACGGCGAGTATTAGAGATCGTTATGCAACTGACCGTATTATCTTTTCACCCGAATTTCTGCGAGAAGGTAAAGCGCTGCATGACAACCTTTACCCTTCTCGAATCATTGTAGGTGAACAGTCAGAACGGGCTCAATTATTCGCGAATTTATTACTTGAAGGCGCGATCAAAAAGGACGTGCCGCTACTATTTGTAAAGCCCACTGAAGCTGAGGCAATCAAGCTGTTTTCTAATACTTATTTAGCAATGCGCGTGGCCTATTTTAATGAACTTGATACTTACGCTCAAACCTTTGGACTTGAAACCAAACAAATCATAGAAGGTATTGGTTTAGACCCGCGCATTGGTGATCATTATAACAACCCATCATTTGGCTATGGTGGCTACTGCTTACCTAAAGATACCAAACAGCTATTGGCAAATTATGATGAGGTGCCAAGTAACCTAATAAAAGCCATTGTCGACTCCAACAGAACTCGTAAAGATTTTATCGCTGATAAAATTATTGAAAGAAAACCAAAAATTGTAGGTATACACCGATTGGTTATGAAAAGCGGATCAGACAACTTCAGAGCTTCTGCCATACAAGGCATCATGAAACGTATTAAGGCAAAAGGTATTGAAGTCATTGTTTACGAACCAGTATTAAAAGAAAGTACCTTTTTCAACTCACAAGTTATTCAAGACCTAGAAGCGTTTAAATCAATGAGTGATGTCATTGTGGCAAACCGTTTATCTGCTGAAATCGAAGATGTGGCGGACAAGGTCTTTACCAGAGATTTATTCGGGAGCGACTGATGAATATATTAGTCACTGGTGCGGCAGGTTTTATTGGTTTTCATTTAATCAAAGCTCTACTAGAAATAGAGCTGCCTAATAGCAATAATTGCATCGTTGGTATTGATAACATCAACGACTACTATGACGTGAGCTTAAAAGAAGATCGCTTAAAACTACTAAACGAAATATCGGAACCAGAATACTTTACTTTCATTAAGCTAGACCTTGCTGATCGCGAAGCCATGTCTGATCTTTTTTCTACCTATCAATTCGATATTGTCATTAATTTAGGTGCACAAGCAGGTGTCCGCTACTCTATCGAAAACCCGAATGCTTATATTGATTCAAATGTGGTTGGCTTTGTTAATATACTTGAAGGCTGTCGCCATCATGATATTAAGCATTTAATCTATGCCAGCTCCAGCTCGGTCTACGGTATGAACATAAAGCAGCCATTTACCACTGCTGATTGTGTTGATTTTCCTATCAGCTTATATGCAGCCACGAAAAAATCAAACGAGCTCATGGCTCATAGCTACAGCCATTTATATAATATCCCTACGACAGGATTAAGGTTTTTTACCGTTTACGGTCCTTATGGTCGACCTGATATGGCATATTTTTCTTTTACCAAAAAAATTCTAGCTGGTGAGCCAATCAATGTCTTCAATAATGGTGATATGCAGCGTGACTTTACCTACATTGATGATATTGTAAAAGGTATCATTCGGATAATGGATAAAGCCCCCTCTCCTCAATACTCTACTATCACTACAGCGACCGCCCCTTATAAAATATATAACATTGGCAATAATCAACCAGTAACTTTACGCCGTTTTATCACTGCCATCGAAAACGCTTGTGGCAAAAAAGCGCAAGAGAATTTATTGCCGATGCAAGCAGGTGATGTGCCTATTACTTATGCGGATATAGACGAGCTAGTAGATGATATTGATTTCAAACCTGATACCAGTATCGAAGATGGCATCACAAAATTTGTCGAATGGTACAAGCAATACTATTCAGTTTAAACAAAAGTATTTTATAAACCACTTTGGTATCAATTTTTTCGACAGACCTTTAAGCTCTAATTGCATCATACTTGTTCAAAGGATTTTAGTGACATGACTACACCTTCAAACTGGCAAAGAAAACTGCTATTGATATTTCTAAGTGAAAAAAGATTGAATGCGGGTAAGATTGTCAAAAACTATGATGGTAAAAGCTTTAATGAGATGAAAACGACAATAATCACTGAGTCATCGTGTGATATTGAAGCACTGACAGATGAGCGTAAAAGTACAGACTTAGAAATCCACTTAAATAACTTAAAGTATCAATCTTTAGGAGAGTCTGAGCTCTGCTTTTATCACAATACGCTTATTATATTGATGCGCCGCAAATACAAAATAGATAAAACTTTTGCTGAATTTGAAAAGCTTTGGGAGTCAGAAAGCGATTATTTATTAGAGCATCTTTCGCTGCGCTGGATTGTCTCAGCCTGCGATACTTTCATTGATCACTCAAACAACAGTCTTAGAGCTGCTATTTTAATGAACGTCATCACTCTAATGAATACCTTAAGAGTTCATGAGACCAAAAACTTTTTACAACTAAGCGCTAATGCTGAACCTAAGCCGTTATTAGACGAAAAAACCGACATACTGTATGCCGGCGATTTGCCTCTATACGATGGACTTACTTATTTCCGTATTGGTACCGACGATAGCTTAAGAAATATGCGTAAACGCTATAATAAATTTCAGAAAGTCGATAAGTTAGCTACAGCTATACTCCTCGCTGTATTTGAAAAACTACAGAATAACCAAAGTGCTTTCGCTACTCTACGGCAATTGCATAGAGATGATTGGTCCAAATGGTGGTTAGATTAAGACCTTTTATCTGTATTATTAACATTCGATGCAAATTCGATATACTTCTTGGCTATTGTGACAGGAAGGAGTGCTTCGCTAAATTCAGAGTGAAATTGCTCTGGATCTTTCATGGCTAGGCTTAACTTAGCTGCAATAGCATCTATGTCTCTCATAGGCATTAGGTTTTTTTGAGGTAACAACTCACTTGGCCCAGATTGGCAGTCAGTACTGATAACTGGTGTTCCTAAAACTAAAGACTCTGCAATCACTAAAGCAAAACCTTCCCAATCAGAAGTCAATACTTTAAATTTCGCATGCTTTATATACGGAAAAGGGTTTTCATGGAAACCTAAAAAGACAACTTTATCTTCTAGATTGAGCTCTGCTACCAGCGCCTCTGTATTGCTTTGAAGCTTCCCTTTACCCAAAAGAAGCAACGGCAAAGACTGATCTGTCTTCGCGTAAGCTCTCAATAGCACATCATGACGCTTTGCTTCTTTAAAACTGCCAACGTGAATAATATAATTTTGATATTCTGGAATGAAAGCATCAGCTAACTTTTGAATACCATCTCTATCAATAGGATTATGTATTGCTGTAGTTGAGGTAACATGACCAAAGTTTTCTACAAAATCCTTTTCTACTCCGTTACTGACACAGGCACAAGGATTTTTGGAATAAATTCTCGTAAAGTTTTCTTTTCTCTGATGACCAACATCTGTTTTTGCAAACTTATACAGTAATGACAAAGTATTATGAATCACGTAAATGATGTTCGGCAGGCTACTGTAGCTAAAAATACTGTCTGAACGATCAAGATTAGACAAAATGATATCAGGCTGTCCGATATTTTTTTTGACATAACGATCTACCGCATGAGCGAAAAATTTATCGCGACGCTGTGTTCCTGGTATCATCTTGTAGGGTTTGAATTTGAGCACATGATAAATAAGGTTTGGATTAAGATCATATTCAACCCGTGGTTTGAATCTTAAAATATGTACTTCGTATCCTAATTCGTAAAACCCCTGCCCCAAAGTAAGAACGACTCGCTCTGCCCCTCCACCTTGTAAACAATTAATAGCGAGCAACGCTACTTTTTTATCCTGCTTCATAAACGACAACCTATGGATGAATTTCTATTCATTTAATGTGTGAAATATTATTATATTAAATGAATCAACGTTTAAATAATTTTGCAAATAGTGATTTAGAAGCCTTTGGTCGAGTCACTTTATTGCCTATATATCCTTGTTGTGATTTTTTTGGAAAACTACCAAATGGCTCAATTCGATAACTTTCTAAATCATATCCAGCAGTAAGCGCTTCATTATAGTAGGTATCGAAAAGATCGACCAAATCCTGTCTTGGATGTGGTAATACTTCACCATCAAACCAATGCTCAATCCCTTCCTCACTCACTCTAGGTAAGGAGTACTTATGGCTGAATTGTGTGCCCATATCCGAATAATGCAAAATTTTGATTTGTTCTATTGCTAAGTCTTCACCATCGATACAGTTATAACTATTTTGATAAGGCTCAATCAGTTGCGTATTTTTCTTAAACAAAGCCATCATTTCTTTGTGACTTTTGGGATCTTTTTTAAGTTTCTCAATAGGCAAAACCACATTTTTTGCAGCATCGCAATCCCAAACACAGGTACATAGACGAGTCATATCGGCATTTGCTTTAGCGGCTACTATAGACTGTCCTTTGATAGGATGCTGCCATAGCTTTGCTAGATCGTCTAAAATAACAACATCAGCGTCCATATAGATCGCACGTCCAGAGTAATTGCAATACTCTGGAATCGCCCATCTAAAACCAGAAAAAGGCGTTGACCACTTAGTAGTATCCCAGCCCTTACCAGTCTCAGGATTTGAATACCAGTAGCTATCCGGATCGCGCGATAACTGCATCCATACTATTTCCACTGGCATACTAGTATGTTTATGAATACTATAATCTAGAACCATCATCTGCTCTAAATCACAGTTATTTGGGTCACAGCCAACAAAGACTCTGATGGTATCATTTGTTTTCATAATTCTATCCATTCACTGGGTCATGCTTCTATCTTCACGAATATAAAGATAGAAAGCATCAATACTAACGTTTGCTAATATGGTAATAACTATAAAGTTAAATCTATTCTTTCCAGTACTTTTCAATCCACCCTACTGGTAAGATAAAATGACGCAAATGGCGCAATGGGCGTTTCAAGTTTTTAGGCTCAGTAAGTCTTTTTAGATGGTCTTTAGCATTATTGGCGGCGTTTTTATTGTATCTGCCTTCAATAGCATGCGTAGGATACAAATCACCTGGGAAAATGACAATACGAGCGCCTTTAGGAATCTTCGGTTCTTTGATGTAGTTAAGCGGAAATGGTTGGCGACATTTACGTCTAAAGTGTGCCACCCAAGCTTTTGGAAATAGTTTTACACCACCTGGTGCATTGCGGGTGACAAAGCGCTGCTCAAAACGATATTCATCAGCGATACCTTGTGGATCAGCTTTGAACTTCTCTTGGAGTGAAACAAGTGACCCTATCTGAAATCTAAAACAAGAAGTCTGTCCTAAGCGCTCTAATGGATTACTCGGGTTGTAAGACAAGATAACATCATCTGGCTCGCCATACTCAAAGAAAGGATCGAGGCTATCGACGATAATCACATCCAAGTCTACAAATAATACTGTCCCTGTTAAATCGCCAAGTTTTTCGCCCCACAAACGAGATTTAGGCCACTTTCCTAACGTATTCGTTGGCATAGTGACATCTAATGGTGGCAGTTCTTGACATTCGATTTCTGGACGTACATCAGTCGTATCATCCGTAAAACACACAAAACGAAACGGCGGGGTGATATTACGAGATACCATACCATATAGTTTATTGGCGTAATCAGCACCGTACTTTGTACCCCATTTAATACAAATAATTTGTTTGATATTATTATTATCGGCTGTACTAGAATCTATTGGCATTGACTGCTCACTTTAATCGTATGAATAAATATGATGGCTATATTAGCATAAAAAAAAGACTGAACAATTATGTTCAGCCTTTTTGATCTTTAAAGTAACGTCATTATTAATCAATAAAGCTCAACCAGTCCATATATTTCTCATTACGACCATGAACTACATCAAAGTATAGGGTTTGTAGTTTTTCAGTCAACTCACCGCGGCTACCATTACCGATGATGCGATCATCATATTCACGAATAGGCGTCACTTCAGCAGCAGTACCTGTCATAAATATCTCGTCAGCCAAGTAAAACTCATCACGAGTGATACGGCGTTCGATAACATTGATACCTAGGTCAGCCGCGAACTGTAAGATAGTACGACGGGTAATACCGTCTAATGCTCCACCTGATAGGTCTGGCGTATGTAGCTCACCATTTTTTACCAAGAATAAGTTCTCGCCTGCGCCCTGACATACAAATCCTTGTGGATCCATCAAAATAGCTTCGTCATAGCCATTACGCGTCACTTCTTGGTTTGCCATAATAGACACAGGATAGTTACTAGAGGCTTTAGCCTTACACATAGTCACGTTTGGCATGTGGTGCGTATATGATGACGTTTTTACACGGATACCGTTTTTGATACCTTCTTCACCAAGGTAAGCACCCCAATGCCAAGCAGCAACCATTGCATTGATGCTGTTGTCACGTGAAGACAGGCCAAGTTTTTCTGCACCTACCCAAATAAGCGGACGAATATAAGCTTCTGCCAAGTTGTTTTGCTTGACCACATCCTTATGTGCTTGCTCTAAAGTGGCAGCATCAAAAGGTACGTCCATTTGGAAGATTTTGGCTGAGCCAAGTAGACGCTCGGTATGTTCTTTTAAGCGGAAAATAGCAGTACGATTATCAGCTGTTTGGTAAGCGCGTACGCCTTCAAACACAGCCATACCATAATGCAAGCTATGTGTAAGCACATGAACTTTAGCATCTGGCTGTTCGATCATCGTGCCATTCATCCAAAGCTTACCATCTTGTGTTGCCATATTCATTTTATTGTCCTTATGCTAGCACTGACGTCTAACTTTTTTTAGGTAGGTTTTATTTAACAGTATTGATCAACATCGTATGATAACACCGCAGCGTCAATTTTTATTGCCTAAACAACAGCTTCATTATGACGAACGACTGACAGTATTATGATGATGTGTGACCGATTATATCACTGGCCGTCTTGGCAAATGAAATCTTTTGGTTTAGCACCATATGGTTTTTAATTATATCGTTTCTAGCTACCAATTCTATCCATAGTTTTCGTTTATAGCTTTTATTGATAGCTTTTGTTCATAGCTTCTATTTATCGTAACGCATGACAGTTTAAGTGTCTCTTGGACTATCGGCAAGGCCTTAATCATACAAGTTTCGATATTACTCGTCGTCTGTCTCCACGCCCATGAGATGCTGCCACTGTGACTGTACTAACGCTCGCGTCTCCTGCCATAATGACTCATCAACGAGCAAAGACTGCTCTGATAGTGCTAACTGATGCGTAGCAGCACGTATTCTTAGATAGGCATCAGTCAAATCCTGACAGACTTGGTCATCCCAAATACCAAGCAAGGCAACTTCTGCAAAAATTCGCACATTATCGCTCCATTTGGTCAAACTTGGATATTCATGCGAGTAAGCCAATACGGCAAACTGTGCTAAGAACTCAATATCTACAATCCCGCCTGCATCTTGCTTAAGATGAAACTTGCCCGCTTCCTGCTGCCATTGGCTCGTGCCTAGATGTTTTTGCATTTTGATACGCATGCTGGTGACTTCACTACGTACTTGATCCATTGTTCGTGGCAACGACAATACATCGCGGCGAATATCACAAAAGCGTGCAGTGACTCGTTTGTCTCCACAGATTGCGCGAGCACGTACCAGCGCTTGGTGTTCCCATGACCATGCTTTATCCATTTGATAGGTTTCAAAGGCATGACAAGACACGACCATCATGCCAGCATTTCCTGAAGGCCGCAGGCGCATATCAATCTCATAGGCACGGCCATCACGGGTTTGAGTATTGAGATAATTCATCAGTTTTTGTACAAGACGCGCGGCAAACTTCATACCACTGACTGATTTTTCACCAGTGGTCATGCCTTGCTCTTTTATCTTGTGTAAGAATACCAAGTCCAAATCTGAAGAATACGATAACTCTAAGCCACCAAGCTTGCCATAACCGATAATCGCAAAACCGCAGTCCGCTTCAGTGACCGGATCGCCATCTTGGCCAATAGGATACCCATAACGGTTAACAATCTCTGCAAAAGCGCGCTCTAACGCTGCTTCTAGTACGACTTCAGCGATATAAGTCAATGAATCCGATACTTTCATAATCGGACGCTCAGCCAATACATCACTAGCAGCGACCGCCAACACTTGATTCTTTTTGAACAGTCGCAGGACGGTCAACAGCTCTTCTTCATCGTTTGGCTCGACGCGTAGCAACTGTTGGCGCAAGATATCACGCAGCTCACGTTTATCTGGCAGATGGCGATAACGCTGCTGCAAAAATGTATCCAATAATACAGGATACTGAGCCAACTCTTTTGCGATCCACGGGCTAGCAGACAGCATTGGAATCAGCTCAATCGTTGCATTGGGGTTCTCAGCAATCATGACCAAGTAGATAGAACGGCGGCAAATCGCTTCAAGCAGTGAGATCAATCTCGGTAAAGCAGTATTGGCAAGTTGCTGCTGCTCTTGATGCGCTAACAATGCATGGACAATGACAGGATATGCGTCGTCTAAGCGCTCTCTGGCCTCATCACTTAAGTTAGCCACCATTTTTGATTGCCAAAAGTTCTGTAATAACTCGCGATTTTCTTCTGTCAGCACTTCATTTAAACGGGCAATTTGCTCATCTAAGTGCTCTGGATCTAGATCGGTGTCTTCGTTATCAGGTACTTGGCGCTCAGTGACCATACGCTCAAACGGGTCATTGACATGCTCTCGATGATGGTTAAGCTGATCTAGCAATGCACGCCAATTTGCAAAATTCAGCGTCACTGCTAGATTATGCTGCCACTGCTCATCGTGAGGTAAGCGCTGGGTCTGTTGGTCATTAATCGCTTGAATAGCATGCTCAAGCCGACGTAAGAACCGATACGCAGCTTGTAAGTTATCGTAGGTTGACTGCTCTAGATAACCAAGCTCACGCAACATTTGCATTGCTTGCAAACAAGGTTTGATTTGCAGCTGTGGATGCCGGCCACCATATATAAGCTGAAAGGCCTGTACGATAAACTCAATATCTCTAATGCCGCCCGCGCCAAGCTTAATATTGTCCAAGTCTTCACGCTGTGCAACTTGGTTTTGAATAAGAGACTTCATCTCTCTCAGTGCAGAAAACGCACTATAGTCCACATAATAACGAAAAACAAACGGTTTAATCAGCGCTTGTATCTCTTCATAAAATGGCTGGTCTATTTGTCCGACTACGCGTGCTTTTAACCAAGCAAAACGCTCCCATGCACGCCCATGCATCGTAAAGTACTTTTGTAATGCGGACAGATGAATGGCCAAGTCACTTCCATCACCCCATGGACGTAAGCGCATATCTACTCGAAAGACAAAACCATCAGCGGTCTTGTTATCAAGCAGTTTAATAATGCCTTGACCCAATCGAGTCATAAAGCGTTTGTTATCTATGCTACGTGTGCCTTTTGCTTTACTGCCATTGGTCTCGCCGCGCGCTTGATGCACAAAGATTAGATCAATATCACTCGATAAATTCAGCTCTTGCGCACCAAGCTTACCCATGGCCATAATCGCCATATCATCAATCTGTACATTGCCTTGTTCATTGATAAAGGTCGGCTCGCCATATTTAGCAACCAAGTGCTGATAAGTGTAATCTTTAGCAAAAGAGATACAGCCATCTGCAAACTCAGACAACTCATCGGTCAGTTGCTCCAGACTGATCGTCTGCAAGGCATCTTGCCAAATCCAGCGCATCATCAGTAGCGTGCGCAAGTGACGCAGACCACTCATGACCTTGATTTCATCAGCGAGTTGATAGTTCTCATCTAGCGTATAATCTTGTATCAGATCATCGATTTGCTGGCGGGTCAGCGTACTATTCAATGGATAGCTACGCAAAAACGTCTGACATGAAACGGTCCGACTTTCCCAAATCTGATAAGCAAATTCGCTCGCTGTCTGCAGGACTTGCAGTTGTTCTACGGTAGGCTGATAATCTGTACCATTGTTCACACGTGAGGGCATAGCAGGTAACATAGTGACAAAAACTCCTTACATAGAATGGTAAGACTACGTGAACCTAGCTCATAAGTTTATTGTTTTTTCTTACGAGGCAGTCACAGCATCAAATAATAATACTCAGTGTGCCTACACTTGAGATAAAACCACGTTAAATAACAGTGACTCTATTTGGTTTGCGGCGCTTTATGTTAGCATAAACAACTTTGATAGAGACGACGCGCCGCTCTTTTATGACATAACGATATTTGACGTGACAGTATGATCCGCTGTATGTCGCATTATCAGTATAAATTCTGTTTTCTGTCACGCAAATTTGCACACAAGCACTATAATAATAACGACCAAATTACTTTATACAAAGCATTTATAGCAACTCGGCCATAATTTTTAAACTCTTATTTACAATATGTGATACCGCGCCCTATGACGACCACTCCCCCGTTACTACTGATTACTGCTGACCCTAGTCACCCATTGGCACGCTTGGCGTTACGTTATGCACGCGCCTACCTGAAGAACGCAGCGAATAGTCATGATATTGATAACAATGACACTAATAGTACACGCAGCAGCGATAATGCTACCTCTGAACCACCTCTGCTCAATGTCTTTTTTTATGGCGATTCGGCTCATATAGCCAATCGATTGCGTTGGCAGTCAGCCGATCAATTAGACTTGACCAAAGAATGGCAGTCTTTGGCTGAGCAGTATCAATTACCCCTGCCTGTCTGTGTCAGTACAGCACTTAGCCGCGGTGTGAGTGATGTAGACAACAGCTCACGCCATCAGCTTGACGGTGCCAATCTTGCGACAGGGTTTACGTTAGTGGGACTCAGTGAGCTTGCGATGATGATGCAGGATAACTGTCGTTTGATACAGTTTTGATAGCGTGTCGTTTGATAGTTTGTCTATTGAGATCACTGGTAGCGGTAACTATTTTTAGGAATACATAATGAGATTATTAATTCAGCTGCACACGCCCACTGAAGCAGCAAGCTACGAAGGTTGTGCACTTGCGCTAACTCTAGCGACATTTGGTCATGAGGTGCAACTGTTCTTAGATGCGCCTGTCTTTGGACTATTGATGCAATCTGACTCGCGGCTACATGGCATGATTCAGTCACTTGAGCTTTACGATATGCCTGCAGCTTGGCTACCTGATGATGTCTTTAGTGGCTGGGTCACTGGTATGTTGCCGACAGATCTGGCATCACAGCTCACACTCGTGCCAGAGGTCATCAATTCGCAAGACTTTGAGCAGATACTTACCTTTTAAGACGCTGTATAACTTAGATTTATAAAATAATAAAGCACGTAATCGGACACTTTTATGGCAACTTTATATCAATTGCATAGCACGATGGATACCCTTAGACGCAGTACTGAAGAGATGTCTCGCACTTGGCGCACGGGCGACAGTATCCTCTTGCTTGGTGCTACCCCTGCTTTTATCGATTGGCTCAATGCTTATTTAAATGATAGCGATATAGATGGTATTGCTGGTATTTACGCATTAGCAGATGACATCGAACAGCTCACAGCAAATACAACTGGCAAGCTTAATTTAGAGACTAAGTTAACTGCTATTTTAACCGACGCAGAATGGGTGAATCTGATTCAAGACAGTTCGTTTGACAAAGTGGTGACGATTGCCTTATGAATAATGACATGACCACTCACAACGCTGCATTATCAGCGGCTGATATCGAATTAGATCAAGATGGCCATCTATGTGACCATACGATTTGGACACCTGTTATCGCGCAGCAATTGGCAGACACACTAGAGGTCAATCTGAGCGATGAGCATTTAGAAGTTTTGCAACAAGTGCGCGCGTTTTTTGACAAATTTAACCACGCGCCAGCAACCCGTCCACTAATCAAATGGCTACAAAAGACTTTGCCAGAACTTGATATTAGCAATCAAAAGCTACAGCAATTGTTTAATACAGGTTTAGTCGCGCGTCATGTCAATCGCTTGGCAGGATTACCCAAACCACCAAACTGTTTATAAGTACTTTATAAGCGATAAGATATGATCGACGTCGCACTAGAAAATTATCATATGTGCATGAGCAGCATCTAATATTTTACTGCTCATTGAGTACGCAAATACTTTTAAGTCTATAGTTATTGCTTTGTAGAATCGCTATTTTGGGTCGTAGACTGTCAATGTCTCATACCCAATACTACGACCTTCATCGCCTGAAAATCCTTGCTGTCGCCATATCTCGTACAGACAAATGGCTACGCTATTTGATAAGTTCAAACTACGCGAGTCAGCTAGCATGGGCAGTCTTAGCCAATTATCAGCACCAATATCTTCACGTATATCATCTGCCAGACCTGCTGTCTCAGAACCGAAAACCAGCGCGATATTGGGCATAGTAGCCTTATTAGATGCTTCAGAGTCCGAGTGCTTACCAAAGTCATAATCGTAGAATGGTTTGCTCAACTTAGTCGTCAATGCCGTTACGACATGGCAATCAGCGGCTTGTAGAGCTTGTCTCGCAGCTGTCCAATCGTCATGCACTTGCAAATGAGCATATTCATGGTAATCGAGACCTGCGCGGCGTAGCTTTTTATCATCAAGCTCAAACCCTAACGGTCTCACTAAATGCAGCTGTGTTCCACTATTGGCACACAGTCTAATAATATTGCCAGTGTTGCTCGGCATTTTTGGTGCTACTAGCACGATATGGATGGTCATTCTTACTCCACAAATATTCAGCGCTCTATTATTTAAATTTATGAGCGGTAGGTAATCGAAAGTTACAGTTTACTGCCAATAATTACATTTTGATACTGTGCAGCGTTTTTAACTTTCACTATGATGTCTGTAATGGATAACGCGATAGTATTTATGTATGACTGTCTCATCCAATACCCCTTCAGTGAAGCTTAAGCACACGCTTAGCGTCACTGTTGTTATTTATAACCATTCATTTATCTTTGAGGATACTATTATGAAAAAAGTAATCATCGCATCTTTAACTGCTATGTTCGTTCTAACTGGTTGCAACACGTTCAAAGGCTTTGGCCAAGACGTATCAAGCGCTGGTGATGCTGTAACTGGCGGCGCACAAGAAGTACAAAACAAAATCTAAGGTCTGCTTTTTTTAGATTTTCAAAAGGGCTTATCATTCACTTGATAGGCCCTTTTTGTGTTCTTACTTCGCTGTTATTAAACAATCGCCCAAGCACGATTTTATAAAAACGCGCGTAATATCTGATTGAGATAACGCTGTCCTAATACGGTCGGTTGCAACTGCGTATCACTATCTACCAACAACCCTTGTTTGACCAAACTGTTTACTTGTTCAGCAATACTATCAAGCGTTAACCCAGTTCTCTTTTCAAACAGTGACCAAGCAACGCCGCCATGTAAGCGTAGTGCGTTTAGCATAAATTCACTCACTAGCTCTTCTTGATCAATCGCTTGCCAGCCAACCATTTTTGGTACGTTTTGAGTGCTCTTGGATTTTTCTGTCTCTATATCTCCTACATAATCTTTTGGCAAACGTGATTTGCTAAAACGATAGATGCCAGATTCTGCTAATAAATCGTTTTCCGATTTATCATTTTCTTTTGACGGTGCGCTACCTCTGTCTGCGTGACAATCAATCGTCACTTTACCATGTGCACCAGCACCTATTGCTAAATAGTCGCCAAACTGCCAATAGTTGATATTATGACGACATGGTTTGTCTGACGCACCTGCCCATGCCGACACCTCATAATTGCTATAACCTAATTGCTGCAATAGCGCTTGCCCTGCTTGTTCAATATCTGCCAAATTGTCTTCATCAGGTAAAATAGGCTGGCTACGGTAAAATACGGTATTTGGCTCAATAGTCAGTTGATACCAAGAGATATGCGTTGCACCAGCATTATGCGCCATTTGGATATCTTCTAGCGCTTCATTCATGGTTTGCTGCGGTAGACCGTGCATCAGGTCGACGTTGACCCGTACAAATCCAGCCGCTTTGGCAGCGCGAATTGCTGATAACGCTTGCACAGGATCATGGATACGCCCCAGTACCTTTAGCTTATCAGCGGCAAAGCTCTGTACACCGATAGACAGACGATTGATACCAACCTCTAAATACTGCGCAAATGGTGCATGCTCAAGCGTGCCAGGATTGGCCTCCATCGTGATTTCAATGTCTTCTGCAAATTCAAAACACGTACGTAAACCAATAAACAGTCGCTGATACTGAGCAATGGGTAGCAAAGACGGCGTACCACCACCAATAAATATCGAACCAATCTCTCGGCCCTGAGTTAAAGGTTGCTGCATCGCGGCATCTAACAGTAACGTATCAACATATTCTTCATACATGGATAGCTCACTGTCCATCGGTAGCTCATGCGAATTAAAATCGCAATAAGGACACTTCTTCACACACCACGGAATGTGAATGTAAAGAGACAATGGAATGTCGATCACGTCTACCGCGATAGTATCCGTCGTTGGTTCAGTAAGACTTAACGTATTCAGGTCGTTCGGCATGCTGTCTGTATTCACTTTGGGCATAAATAAACTTATTTTGTAGTGAGCAATAATGATCGATATCAAAAGTAACGCTAGGTTGACATACTCCCACCACTTTCGCGAAGCTCAAGTGGGGAATTCTAAAAGCAAACGCTCTTAGGCGACTTTCTCACGAAGGTCGCTTGTTTTCTGTTTCAACGGGCGACCTTTACTGCATCCTCCCTCCGCAGACAAAACGGCATGTCCTGCCGCTAATATGTTACGAGCCGCATTAAAATCAGCGTTCGCAACATACCTACATTTGATGCACTCAAATTTTGACTGAGTTTGTCTGTTATCGACAGCGATATGTTGGCATTCAGAGCAGGTTTGGCTAGTGTAGCGTGGGTTTACCTTAATCAGTATCCCACCGCGCCATTGCTGCTTGTACTCAAGCATATTGACCATCATGCCCCAGCCTTGATCTAGGATGGATTTATTTAATCCTGACTTGGCTTTGACATGACGACCTTTATTCTCCACCGTACCACTGGCTGATTTCGACATATTGGCGACTTTTAAATCTTCACAAGCAATCATGGCGTGGCTTTTGCTGATGCTGGTGGTGATCTTATGCAAGTAGTCATGTCTGATATTGGCAATGTGGCTATGGAGTTTTTGAATCTTGCGGTTTTGCTTTTTCCAGTTTTCACTGAATTTTACTTTTTTCGCCAATCCACGTTGCAGTTTGGCAAGTTTGAGTTGATTGGTTTTAAAGCTGTTTTTGGGTTTAATATATTCACCGTTTGAGGTGGTGAGTAGTTTACTGATGCCCACGTCCAAGCCAATAGCGCTTTTAGAGGGGTGACGAGGGTTCTCTGTCAGCTCGTGCTCTGTGCCAAACGACACATACCAGCGACCTGATTTCTTGCTAATGGTGACATTTTTAATCGTGCCAATAATGTCTTGCGATTTTCTAAACTTCACCAAGCCCACGCCATTCGGTAGTTTTACTCGATTGCCCTTAACACGGCAGTATTTATCAAACTGAACTAACCGAATTGAGTCACGCCCATCGGATTTGCGCTTAAATTGTGGCATCAACGGGCGTAGCTGGATTTCTGTGCCATCAGCCAGTTTAAAAAACTTGGGTTTACGAGGTTTCTTTTTATTTTCTTTCAATCTGGCATGTACTTTAGGATTAAAGAAACGTGACCAAGCCGATGCAAGATCACGTACTTTTTGTTGTAAAGAGACAGCGTTTGAGCTGCTTTTTAAGAACTCGAAATCAGGATTGCTCTTTAGATCCATGATTTTATTAACGAGGTTCGTGGCATTGATAAACTCATCTTTAGCAAACATCTCAAATGAGATCACTAGCATTTGATTCCAAACAAAACGTGCAGAGCCGACAAGATTATTTAGAACAATCTCCTGCTCTGCATTAGGCTCAAGCCTAAATTTATACGCTTTGTTGATTTTCATAAATGCGTTCTTTATTAATGAGTGTGTGTTTGATATTATGCTTATAATACTAGCATTTAAGAGTTTTTATTACAATGAGTGAGATATATAAAAACCGCCATGCTGCCTTTAATCTCCACGTTCATTTGGTTTTTATTACTAAGTACCGAAAAAAAGTTTTAGGTGAGCTGCATCATAAGTATTTCAGTGAGTGTGTCACTGAGGTATGCAAGAGCTTTGATGCTGAATTAAGAGAATGTAACGGTGGAGCAGATCATATCCACATGCTTATCCAGTACCCGCCCACGGTGCAATTAAGCAAATTGGTTAATAACTTAAAATCAGTCACAAGTAGACGAATGAGGGGTGATTTTATTGATTTAAGAGCAGCTTATTCCAAGCCTGTGCTTTGGTCACGCTCCTACTTTGCAAGCTCTTGTGGCGGTGCGCCATTAGATATTATTAAGCAATACATTCAGAACCAGCGAGGTTAGCCAGTGATGCGAAATTCACCTCCACCCTAATGTCAGGTGGAGTCCTCTTTGCTTTTTTAAGATAAACTATTCAAGACAAGTTTGAAAGTGAGTTAATAAAAACCTCGATAATTTTAAGAACGAATTGAAAAATAAATAAAAAATCAAAGGACAGATGTATGGCGTATTGGTTAATGAAATCCAACCCTAAATTTTTTGGTATTGAAGATTTGCAGCGCTTGGGCACCGACGGTTGGGACGGCGTTCGTAACTACCGTGCGCGTAACTTTATGCGTGATGATATGAAAGTTGGTGACAAAGTGTTCTTTTATCACTCTAGCGCCAAGCCGTCTGGAGTCGCTGGTATCATGACAGTTACTACAGCAGGATATCCTGATCCTACTCAGTTTCACCCTGAGCATCGTCATTATGATCCTATTGCGACTGAAGAGGAACCTCGTTGGTATATGGTCGATCTCACTTTTGAGCAAGCTTTTACAGAGGTGTTACCACTATCAGAGCTAAAATTTTTGCCAACTTTGGAAGATTCGTTATTACTAAGGAAAGGATGTCAGCAATTAACAGTGATTCCATTAGAGCCCAAACATTGGCGAGCAATTATGGACATGGTGGAGACACTTGAGTTGTTGCCGGAGTAAACTTATTAAATCATCTCTGAGCTATTGGCTATTGGCTATTGGCTATTGGCTATGAAATAGAGTACAAAAAACCTAAGATTAATACTTACATAGCGGTGCTAAAGCGTTGACATCATAGTGTGGCTTCTTTACCATCTTACTATGTATATGACCTGTCAATCCACTACTTGGATCGACGGGTTATTTTTATTTTAGTGTCTTTACTTTTATTTTCATACTCTGCCTATCTACTCATGCAACATTATAAGCTTGCTCATATTATTTATCGGAGTATTATCGTCGGCACTACTCTCCTCGCTGCGTCAACCTTAGTCGATTGATAGCAGTGTTTGTTTATTAATAATAACTACCTTAATAACAATTACCGCAAAGAATAAAAAGTTGCTTACCATGGTTTTTCCATTGTCTTTCAAAGATTTTAAAAGCTATAGCTTACGTCTAGGCGTACTTGCCCTCCCTATCTTAATTACTCAGTTTTGCCAAGCCGCACTTGGCGTGGTCGATGCCATCATGGCAGGTCAAGTTTCGGCGCTTGATTTGGCTGCGGTAGCCGTTGGCTCTGGTATTTGGCTGCCGCTGTTTTTATTGGCCACAGGTGTGCTTATCGCAACCACGCCTCTGATTGGTGAAGCGATTGGTCAAGACCAACACGGGCAAGTACCGCATATCACGCAGCAGTCCTTATGGACCGCAGGTGTCATTGGCATTATCGGTTTTATCATTGTCAATTTGGCTCCCAATGTTCTTGGCATTATGGGTGTACCAGAAAACATTCAGCCGATAGCGACACAGTATTTACATGGTGTCTCATTTGGTTTCCCAGCGCTCGCTGTATATGCCGTTCTACGCAGTTATTGTGAGGCATTGGGTCGCCCTGAACCTGTGACTGTCATTAGCATCATTGGCCTGCTTGCAGATATTCCTTTGAACTATATCTTTATTCATGGGTTATTTGGCATGCCAGAAATGGGCGGTGCAGGCTGCGGGGTGGCGACAGCATTGGTGTTATGGATAAATGTCCTATTGCTTGCAGCCTATACTAGCTTTACAAAGCGCCGCGAATTTGTGAGTACGCGATTTTTTTATGGCTTCTCTAGCCCCAATCGTACACAGATCAAAAAACTGCTGAAACTCGGTATCCCTATTGGCATCTCTATTTTCTTTGAAGCCAGTTTATTTAGCTTAGGCGCACTCGTCATTAGCCCATTGGGCGAGCTAGCAACAGCATCGCATCAAGTGGCACTGTCAGTGACCTCACAGCTATTTATGATACCGATATCGGTCGCCATGGCGCTCACTATCATGGTCTCCAATCGATTTGGCCAAAAAAACCTATTAGCACTGCGCCAAGTGCAAGCTACTGGACTGGTATGGACCGTATTGATCGCTTTGACCTGTATGCTTGGAATATGGCTATTCAGACCAGAACTGGCAGCAGCATTTACGGATAACCCAGAGGTCAGAGCCCAGTCTATGCATTTGCTTATCTTTGCACTCGCCTATCAGTTATTTGATGGCTGGCAGGTTAACGTCGCTGGTATATTGCGCGGCATGCAAGACACTACCATACCGATGTGGGTAACGCTCTTCTGCTATTGGTTAGTTGCCCTACCACTTGGCGTCTATCTAGTGCGTTTTACTGACGTTGGTGCACAAGGGTTTTGGATGGCGTTGATTACAGGTTTGTTCTTATCATCTATTTTACTTACTTTGCGTCTACGCTATCAGCAAAAACGCTTAACTGTGCTATGGGGTTAAGCCAATTGCTTATGGATTGAATTTTATAATCATTATTAGCGTCATTTGATCATACAGACTATGAAAAATCGTGGATATTTTCTTGCTAAAGAGATGGCTTACGTCAAAATATGTAAAAATTCTCAGTTAACAACTGTACATTGATTGCTCATTGCCCTGAATCTAGGTATCATTAGCAATTAATTAGACAATATTTAGTTACACTATTTCTCGAATTTAGTACAAGGCCAGATAAAAACTATGGATATTGAAAAAATACGCACCCTCATCGCCCTTATGGAAGAAAGTGAACTGGTTAATTTAGAAATCAGTTCTGACGACGAGCATATCAGCTTAACTCGTCACTATGACGCGCCTGCGCCAACTATGATGGCTGCCCCAGCTGCGAGCGCTGCTCCTGCTGCCGCTGTCGAAGGCAAACCTGCAGAAAAAGCGGGTAGCGTTGAGTCTTCACCAATGGTTGGTGTTTTCTATTCAGCACCAAGCCCTAATGACCCACCATTTGTGAAAGTCGGTCAAAAAGTTCAGGCAGGTGATACTTTAGGTATTATCGAAGCTATGAAAATCATGAACCCGCTTGAAGCGACTCAAAGTGGTATTGTTGACGAAATCTTGGTAGATAACTCTGAAGTCGTACAGTTCGGTCAACCTGTCATACGCTACAAAGCGTAACGATATTTGCCATACTTTATTTCATTATGGCTGACTTTTGGTATATATACCGCGTCAATGCTAAACAACCTGATGCTATGTATCGAAACTCAGTCAATGACTGACGCTTCGACAAGGATGAACCCATGATAAAAAAATTGCTCATTGCCAACAGAGGTGAAATTGCCCTGCGCATCGTCCGCGCTTGTAAAGCGCTAGGTATCGAAACGGTAGGTGTCTACTCTACTGCGGATGCCAACTTGATGCACTTGCGCTTTGTTGATGAGGCAATTTGTATTGGCAAGCCTAATGCTAACCAAAGCTACCTTGATATCAATACCATCTTAACTGCTGCTGAAATCACTGGTGCAGATGCTATCCATCCTGGTTATGGCTTTTTGTCTGAGAATGCTGAATTTGCTGAACAAGTAGAAGAAGCAGGATTGACCTTCGTTGGTCCTAATGCTGATCATATTCGCCTTATGGGCAACAAAGTTTCTGCCATCAACGCTATGAAAAAAGCTGGCGTACCAACTGTACCTGGTTCAGTTGGCGCTGTGACCCTGCATAATGCTGAAGAGCAAGCCCGCAATATCGGTTTCCCACTATTGATTAAAGCGGCTTCTGGCGGCGGTGGACGCGGTATGCGTGTGGTTGAACGCTTTGACGAATTAATTGGTCAGGTACAAGCGGCCAAACAAGAAGCTGAGCTTTGGTTCGGTGACGACACTGTCTATATGGAGCGCTATCTGCAAAACCCGCGCCACGTAGAAGTACAGGTACTAGGCGATGGTAATGGTAATGCTATCCATCTATATGATCGTGATTGCTCATTGCAGCGTCGCCATCAAAAAGTTCTAGAAGAAGCACCTGCCCCAGACATCCCAGATGATGTACGTGAGCCAATCTTAAAGGCGTGTGTAAAAGCGTGCGAGCTTGTTAAGTATCGCGGTGCTGGTACGTTTGAATTTTTGTTTGAAAATAACGAGTTTTTCTTTATTGAAATGAACACTCGTGTACAGGTTGAGCATCCAGTGACTGAGATGATTACTGGTATTGATGTTGTGGTCGAGCAGCTCAAAATCGCAGCTGGTTACGGTCTGTCTTATCGCCAAAGCGAGATTGAGATCCAAGGTCATGCGATCGAATGTCGTATTAATGCCGAAGATGCAGCAACTTTTGTACCTTGCCCAGGCACTATCAGTCAATTGTTCACGCCAAGTGGTTCTGGCATTCGCTTTGACTCTCATCTATACCCTGGCTATGAGATACCGACCTATTACGATTCATTGATTGGTAAGCTTATCTGTCATGGTCAAACTCGTCAGCAAGCCATTGCTAAGACAGTACATGCCCTTGATGAGCTGATTATCGAAGGTATCAAAACCAATATTCCTTTACATCGTGATGTGATTTTGGCGGATGATAACTTTACTCGTGAAGCGCAAAATATTCACTATCTCGAAAGAGAGCTGCTGACTGCGAATAAAGCTAAAAAAGACTCGTAGGCTAAAATACTTATAGAGTTCGCTAAGTTTAATTAAAACAGCACATAAAAAACCGCTATTAATATAGCGGTTTTTTTATGTCATCAATAAGCTGTCAATCATACACAAAGTACAACGAGCATATCTAATTATGGTAACACTCTATTGAAGTTCATAAAGCATTCGTTACCATCAGGGTCAGCGCACCATTGCATCTGGTTGCCATCATGATTGATAAATGCAATCAACGCTTCATCAGTCTGGTCGATCTGATTGCCTGAGCAATCTACTTCATTATTATCATAAACAGTCTTGATTGCAATAACTGGCAGCCCTTCTTCACGGTGGGTGACCAGATAGCGTCCGTATGTCCACTCTTTGCCACTGACAGACCACATCTCATTATCCGCACCAAAGTTATATAGCTCGCGGCACTGGTTAGACTTACCAACTGATGCAAGTAAGTTTTTACTAGTAGTTGGTTGAATGTTTAGAACCCGCTCTTCACTTTGAGTCAGGACACCGCCGTCCATGCCTGTCGTTACCTTAGGCTCTACACTGCTTGCTTGTTGCGCACTATTTGATGCCGACTGGTTAGCTTCCGCTTCCCTAGTCATCATGGCGTGAGTAGAATGAGCGCTACTGTCCAAGTCTATTTCCCACTGTCCAGCAATGGCTGGACTAATATGAGTGGTGATGGTCGGCTTGGTAATAGTCTCACCGTTTGCAGGCAATGAAGCCAAAATAGATGCCAGTGTGAATGAAGCAAATGAGATAGGTTCCATAATTAACCTTTTATTTATAATATTTTAATATACACATTAGCGTAAGTCTTAGACACCAAAAACACAAGTAACATTATGCTATTGCTCATAAATCTATAGTTGAAATGGCGCAGGTATTTATGGCAAAAAATAACGCCATCGCTTTACTTGCTAGAGACAAGGAGCGATGGCGTTATTAGCATACAGAATTTTGCGTGATATCAATGACTACTTAACACTAAGCAGCTTCTGTATTTAGCGCTTGAGCAAAAGCTGATAACGCCCCTTTTAGCATGGCTGACACCGTACTGCTGCAAGTACCGATGCCTGAATACACTTCACCATCAACATTTAACTGAATGTAAGCAGCAGCATTGGCATTGGTTTTGTTATCACTATTGGTATCATCATCGATACCATTACCACTGTTATGATGCGGGTTAATCGCGTGCTCTGCATAGTTAATAATATGTAGTGATTTGCCCGTATGCTGTGCAAGTCCGTCAATAAACGATGATAATGGACCGTTACCTGTGCCATCAATATTAATGGTATCGCTATTCATCTGCACCTGACCACTAAAGTAAACCGTGCCGCCTTTATTGTTGACGCTATAGTCTAGTAGTTCAAACTTACCCTGCTGCAAGTAAGTATCTTCAAAGGTCTGCAAGATTTCATCATTCTGCAACTCGCGTGCCGCTGCTTCAGCTTGTTTTTGTACCACACGACTAAAGTCAATCTGCATCCAACGTGGCAAGTTAAAGCCATAGTTACGCTGCAAGATATATGCGACGCCGCCTTTGCCTGACTGGCTATTGATACGTACCACATCTTGATAGCTACGCCCAATATGTGCAGGATCAATGGGTAGATAAGCCACATCCCAGACATTGTCTGTTTCGCTCTGATTACTTTCATTATAGTCGAGAGATTTTTTGATAGCATCTTGATGTGAGCCACTAAATGCCGTGAAAACCAACTCGCCCACATAAGGATGACGTGGGTGCAATGGTAGGTTATTGCATTCGCTCACAACCTGTACGATTTCACTCATGTTGCTAAAATCAAGCTCAGGATCGATACCTTGGCTAAACAAGTTCATGGCCATGACCATGATATCCATATTCCCTGTACGCTCACCGTTACCAAGCAATGTACCTTCGATACGATCTGCACCTGCAAGCACACCCAATTCAGCTGCCGCTACCGCACAGCCACGGTCATTATGGGTGTGCAAGCTCACAATCACGTGCTCACGCTGCGCTAGATTGCGGCAGAAGTACTCTACTTGATCAGCAAAGACATTAGGCATAGAAGCCTCGACTGTCGCTGGCAAGTTAAAAATAACCTCCTGACCCTGCTGTGGTTGCCACACGTCACACACTGCATCGCAAACCTCTACGGCATATTCAGTTTCTGTCTGGCTAAAGCTCTCTGGCGAGTACTGAAATACCCAATCTGTCTCAGGGTACTTTGCTGCATACTCTTGTAATAGCTTGGCACCTGTAATAGCAATCTCTTTGATTTCAGCTTTATCTTTGCCGTAGACTTTTTCGCGTTGTACACGGCTGGTTGAGTTATAGACATGGACAACCGCACGTTTAGCACCTTTTAATGATTCAAAAGTACGGGCAATCAAATGCTCGCGCGCTTGTACCAATACTTGTAGCGTTACATCTTCAGGTACGTGGTTTTCTTCAATAAGCTTACGCGCAAAGTCAAACTCTACCTGCGCTGCTGACGGAAAACCAATCTCAATCTCTTTAAAACCAACATCTACTAAAGTCTTAAAGAAGCGCATTTTTTGTTCAATGGTCATCGGATCAATCAGTGCTTGGTTACCATCACGCAGATCCACACTTGCCCATATCGGTGACTTCTCAATCGTCTTGCTTGGCCAAGTACGATCTGGTAGCGATGGCGCAAATGCAAATGGACGGTATTTACGGAAGTCAAAAGCGGCACTTTTTGGTGTAATCTTTGCAGTCCCTGTGGCTGCAGTGTGCGTGGCTTGGTCAGACATAATCAATCCTTAGATGATATGGTTGTTTATATATTTAGCTAGGCGATTAGCTGTTGATTAGATCAGTATTTATCATACGAGATAACTAGTGTTCATACCATAATAATATCAAAGTTTAACAGAGAGAAACCTGCTTTCTTTTACTTTATTTTCTGTTATTTTAGTGGAAAAACACAATTTAGACATTATAATCGAATAAATTCACTATTAAGGCTTGAGAAATGCCAGACAATCATATTGATAGTATAGGGACTGCAGATATAGACGAGATAGATAGACAGTTGCTACGCTTATTGCAAACACAGGCGCGTATGAGCATTACTGAACTCGCTGAGCGCGTCAACCTGTCTGCCACCCCTTGCGCACGTCGTATCAAACGCTTAGAAGATGCGAACATTATCACTGGCTACCATACCAAAACTGATGCGCAAAAACTTGGCTATCCGCTAGCCGTGTTTATCGCTATTAGTATGGATCGTCATACAGCAGAACGTTTCGAGCAGTTTGAACGCAAAGTTCAGAGCTTTGAAGAAGTCATCAGCTGTAGTATTGTCACAGGTCGCACCGAAGACTATCTGATTAAGGTCAGAGTACGTGATATGACACATTACGAAGAGTTTTTATTACATCGCCTCAATCGTATCGAAGGCGTGGCTCAAGTTCATACCAGTTTTGAATTACGAGAAGTATTTAGCCGTAGTGTGGTTTAGACGATCTAAGCGGTCGTTGGTGACTGTCGACGAAACCATACCAATAGTACAAATCCGATCATTAATCCAATAGCAGCGACAAGTAAGCCTGCATTGAAATTACTATCTTGCCCTGCCAGTGCCACTGTTACCAAGGGTCCTAAAAACTGCCCCAATGCATAAGCCAACGTCGCTAGAGCAATCAGTAAATTAGAATAGGCCGGATTAATATTTTTAAATAGCGTTAGTGTCATTGATACCATACCGACGAAGGTCAACCCTAAAATCGCAGCATTACCATACAATCCAAGTGCACCATCAAACCATATAGGCAAGCACATGCCAAATGCTTGCAATACTGTTAGCCCCATTAAGGTTTTTATTTCACCGATACGTTTGGCAAGCGCGCCCCATAGAGGGTTTGACAACATTGCAAAAATACCAACAACCAACCAAATCATCAACCCAGCATACGTCTGTGTTGTTAGACGTTGTGCTGCCATAACGGGCAAAAAAGTCGCTGAGCTAATATAACCAAACCCTGCCAGTACGTAGCTGACGAAAAGTAAAGTAAGCGCTTTATGATGTCCAGAGATGGCTTCGTATAAGGAGCGCTTAAAGTTTAAATAGGTCTGATGCATTGATACGTGTTGTTTGGCATCAATCTGCTGTGAATCAACAGCCTGTACTTGTCTTGGCTTTATCGCATACAGTAGCCATATGAGCGGCAAACTGGTGACGCCTGCGACCAGCCAAATTACATCGAAGTGATAGCCTAATTTTAATAGCCACCATGTCACTATGGCAGAGGCGCTAATGCCAACGCCAATACCTGCATAATGGACTGCTGACAATACAGAACGGCGCTCAGGGCTAAGGTTTTGAATCACAAAAGATGAGCTTAGAATCATCGCCACGCCACTTGCAATACCTGCAATTAAACGAATGATATACCATAGTGTGAGCGACATATTTGGTATGACGAGTAACATCGTGGTAACAACACTTATAATCGCCCAAAGTGTCATCGCCTGCCATGTCGAGCGCTGAGGTATAAACATGGCAATAAGAGCGCCAATAAAGTAACCGATATAATTGATTGATGCTAGCCAGCCTGCAATCGTCGTTGGTAGCGACAATTGCACCATAATATCAGGTAAGGTGGCGGTAAACAGAAAGCGTCCATAACCCATAACGACTGCCATGCAGTACATACCGATACAGGCAATGGCAGCTTCGTTGGTAATCGTCGGGATCATACGGCTTTTAAAAGCAGTCATCATGACAGCGCCATTTTTGTGGCAATTAGCATACAATCCTTTGTGTTAGACAGTCAAAAGCAGTAACAAATAAACGCAGAAATAGAGAAGTTACTAAATATGTTAAGACAGAATAAAGTGTTAGAGAAAACTATGATACGTCTAACGTTGGCGTCTCTACTGTATCCTGCCCTAGCATTTGCACCCGCTGATCGCTAAACATATCCATATCTGGAGCTAGCGTACGCATAAACCGATCAAAATACAACATCTGTTTGGTCAATAGAGCAAAGTCGCGTGGGAAATGGATGCCATGACGTTTGCCAACTTCGACAATCTCAAGCATCATTTTATTAAGCTCATCGGCTTGCTCTTTACTATTAAACGGCACACCGCTGGTAAAGGTTTTATCTTCTGCCATGATGGTTGTCATCATACGCTGCAAATCATTCCCCAGTGCAGTCACATCAACTTTATTGCCACCATGTGTCATTTCCATATCAATCATATGGCGCGCCATGGCTTGATAGTCACTGTCTTGCATGGCTTGCATCATGCCCATACATGCGCGCCAGCTCTCAGCTTTTAGTTTACCGACAATACCAAAATCCAAAAAGCCAATACGGCCATCAGTCAATAGCATTAAATTGCCAGCATGCAGATCAGCATGGAAACTATTGCACAGCATAAGACTGGCAAACCATGTATTTAAAGTATCTGCCATAACTTGAGCAGGATCTGCACAGTATTGACGCATGAGCGACTCATCGACCATAGAGACGCCATAGAGACGGCTCATCGTTAGAACACGCTTGGTAGTCAGCTCTTCATAGACAGTTGGTGCAACGACACGAGTATTACCTGATACCGCTAAGAACTGCTGAAAATCGCGGATGTTCTGCGCTTCAGCGATAAAGTCAGTCTCGGCAAGCATACGCAGACGAATCTCATCAATAATCGGTGCAATACTCGCAAACTTCATTGAGGGCATTAGTATTTCAAGCAGCTTAGTCACCCCATGCAATACGCCCAAATCAGTCTGCATAATAGTCTCGACGCCAGGTTTTTGTACCTTCAGCACCACTTCATCACCATTGTGCAACCGTGCTGCATGCACTTGAGCGATAGAAGCTGAGGCTAGTGGCTCTGAGTCAATATGCGCAAACGTATCATCAAGCGTCATGCCATTAGTCGCCAGCTCTTCTTTTAGCACTTGCTCGATATAAGCATAAGACAATGGCGTGGTCTGATCCAAGCAGCTCTGGAAAGCCTTGACATAATCACGTGGAAACAATGACGGTGTACTGGCGATAAATTGACCGATTTTGATATAAGTTGTGCCTAACTGCTCAAAGGTTTCTTTGAGTAGCATCGCGTCAGGTTTCTCACCTTTTGCCACTCTTAGCGCAGACAGACCTGCCACACTCGCTGTTTGGCGAACACGGTTCATGACATTAAAAGTATGCTTTAATAAATGCGGACGATGAATTTTCATAAAAAACAACTATGGTAATAAGAAGGAGGTTTGAAGATAGGCAATACAATATAAAAACGCGTTAAAATAAGATTATTCAGTTATAGTCGGTTAAAGATAATTTGGATACAAGGAAGGCGAGCGAAAGTACTACCAGTCGTAGACTAAGCAAGCCTGACACTGTATCCAATTTATAGAGGATTGACTATAGGACTGCTACAGACAGGACACTGCGGGTCTTTTCGATAGCCCATTAGTCGCTGCTGCATCTGACTACCATCCCATATGAGCAGTTTGTTTGTCAGTGGATTTTTGGTTAATCCCAAGTATTGCAACGCAGCATTGGCTTGCAAGTTGCCCATGACGGCAGTGGTACTGGCCAACACTCCTGAATTGGCACACGTACGTTCGTCAGAGGCTTCATCAGTTGCTACTGAGCCAAATACGCAATGATAACAACCAGTATCGAGCTGAGGTTCGAACAGTGCTAACTGCCCTTGCATCGCAATCGCTGAGGCAGATAACAGGGGAATCTGGTAGCGTACACTGATACGATTGATGATGTCGCGCGTGGCAAAATTATCCGTACAGTCTAAGAATAAGTCCGGCTTGCCTGCTGCCATATCGAGCAATTCATAAGCGTTGTCTTCATCTAATCGTGTGACAGTGCCGCGAGCCTTTATCAAAGGGTTGATGCGCGCTAACATGTGCGCTGCGGTCAGTGCTTTAGACTGACCAATATCTTCTGGCAAAAACAGCGTTTGCCGTTGTAAGTTGCTCGCCTCAATCTCATCATCATCAATCAGATGGACATAACCCACTCCAGCACGTACCAATGTCTCAGACGCAGGACAACCAAGGCCGCCTGCCCCTATTATGACCACGCGTGCTGTCTTTAATCGCAGCTGAGCGTCCATATCCCAACCGTCTAATAATACTTGCCGGGCATAACGGAGTAGCTCATCATCTGATAGCTGTACCAGCTCTTCTACCATATTCATCTACAACCTATAATCAAAGAAATCTACTATCAAAAAACCATCTACTGGACTTGCCCTAGCGTGACGCGATCATTACCACCGTAGTCTTTTACGGTATGTACTGACTCAAAATTACTATCCAAAAACAACTTGCGAACAGCATCACCTTGATCATATCCATGCTCGATAGCCAGTAGCCCACCTGTACAGAGATATGTCATTGCTTGTTGGACGATATGCTCGATATCAGCCAGACCTTGATTAGGTGCACTGAGCGCACTAATCGGTTCAGCTGTTAGACCTACCAAATGCTCGTCTGTCTCGTCAATATAAGGAGGGTTGGAGACGATGATATCAAACTGATGCTCATCATTAGTAGGTAGCGCTTGATACCAACTGCTTTGGACAAACTCAACATTGGCAACATTATTACTCACCGCATTGTGCTGAGCAATCTTAAGAGCCTCTGACGATAAATCGACTGCCACGACTTGCCAATTAGCTTTCTTAAGTTCATGGGCAAGACTGATAGCGATACAACCTGACCCTGTCCCCAAGTCTAGCAATCGCTTATTACTAAGTTGCGCTGGCTGAGCGTTTATCCAGTTTAACACCTGCTCGACCAGCACCTCGGTATCGGGCCGAGGAATCAAGGTATGCTCGTTCACCCTAAAGTTAAGCGACCAAAACTCCTGCTGTCCGGTTAGATACGCAAGCGGTATGCCTTGCTGCATTTTTACCACACCGTCATTGAAACGTGCAATCTCACTATCAGTTAGCTGGTAATCTTCATTCGTCATTAACGCTATCGCAGGCTTGTCAATGACATGCAACAACCAGTCCGTTAGCCAAAACGACGGCAGCTGATTATCAGTATCACCATTCGTCAGTTGTTGAATATGCTGCTTAATTTGACGAATGGTTGATACGGTCATAGATAGCTCTTAAAAAACAGTGAATGTATAAAGGTAAAATGCTGCTTAGCCTACTCTGATGCGCGTGGTGGCTCTTTGGTATCGGTCAGGTTAGGATTGGTTTTGCTCAGCTTGACACCTATCCCGTTATCACCGTTTCCATTACTATTGTCATCGCCATAAATATCATCGTTATCACCAATGACAATATGTCTATCGACAAAGTAAATCAGTGCCAGAATTGGAATACCAATAGCAAAGGTAAAGATAAAGAAAAACGGATAACCCATATTATCGACGATAGCACCAGAATAACCACCCATCACTTTCGGTATCAGCGTCATCAAGGAGGAAAAAATCGCATACTGTACTGCGGTAAAGCGAATCGAGGTCAGTGCCGATAAGAAGGCGATAAATACAGCGCTTGCAAGGCCCGCAGCCAAGTTATCAAATATCACTGCCATATACATGATGGGCAGGCTACCTGGGTTGTATGTCAATACCACAAACAACAGGTTGGTCGCACACGCTAAAATCGCACCAATCATCATGGCGTGCATAATACGGAAGCGCTGAGCCAAAATCCCGCCCAAGAAGCCACCTGCAATTGCCATAATTACACCGACCAGTTTTACGGCATTGGCGATATCTGTTTTGCTAAAGCCCATGTCTTGATAAAAGACGTTGGAGATCACGCCTGCGACGATATCCGAGATACGGTATAGACCAATCAAGGCTAATAGTAGCAAGGCTTTTTTGCCATAACGTCGGAAAAAGTCTAAGACAGGCTCGATCCATGTTGCCATGGCCACTTCTTTTTTCACCAGTCCTACTTGTACCAGGGCATAACCTGCTGCCATCGCCGCGCCTAAACTTACTAATAAATGCAAGGTTTCTACAAAGAAGCTAGAAAACGCGCCTTCAAACTCTGGTAAGACCTGTCCCATCAGTATATAAGCGGCGATAAAGGCAATCACTGAAAATACAAACAACGCTACCAGTCTGACGTAGTCTTCACGAGTTTCAGCAACCAACGGGGCTTTGTTAATGATTTTTGGTTGGTTAATAATAAAGTACAGCAATAACAATGGTGCGCATGCGACCAATGCTAAAAAGTAAAACTTAATCGCTGGCATTACCATTAGTGGTATCAAGGCCACTGTGCTATCAAATATTGTATTGATCAAAATATTAATTAGGTAAATAACACCAAACAGCAGACCTGGGATAAGTAGTAACGCTGAATAAATTAGGAATACTTTTAAGTTACCCTTCTGCTTTTTACTTTGCAGGGTCTCAGCGGTTGGCTCATAACTAGCAAACGTCGTTAATACCCCTAACGTCATGACTCCTGCCATGATGTAATAGGTATTGCGCCATGCTTCATAACTATAAAACGTCTCATTTGAGCCGAAATAATCAGCCAAATATAACGCGCCTGCCCCTGCGACAATCATACCGATACGGTAGCCTGACACATAGATAGAGGACAAGATAGACTGCATAGACGGCGGCGCAAGCTCAATACGGTACGCATCAATCACGATATCTTGCGTCGCAGAAGAGAACCCAAGCAGCACGGCCGCGCCTGCCATATAAACCAAGACATCTTCGCTAACAGGATTTACCCTTGCCATCAAAAAGATCGCCAGCACGATAAGCAGCTGTGATACCACCATCCAACTACGACGACGCCCTAGCCACTTGGTCAAAAACGGTACAGGGAGCGCATCAATCAATGGCGCCCAAATAAACTTGAACGAATACCCCAGTGCTGCCCAGCTGAACATAGTGACGACACTACGATCAATGCCTGCTTCTCTCAGCCATAGCGACAGACTTGAGAAAATCAGCAGAATAGGTATACCCGCTGAAAATCCCAAAAACAGCATAATAATGACACGAGGATCGAGATAAGCTTTTGTAGCCTCGCCCCATGACTTTTTGGCAATTGGTTGATTGGGCGGTACAGATTTGACAGCAGACATAATAACTCACCAACAATTCAGACAAAGAACACAACCGCGCACAATTTTTATCAATCTTTAGAATCAGTTATCGACAAAAGGATCGATAAAAATTGCTCTACGTTGCACCAATATTATCATTACAACAAAATCCAGTTATGGTACTTGAGAACCTTTATCTTGACTAGATGTTTTTGCATTAACTTAGCGATTGCAGGCCATGTGCAATCGCTTATATTTCTTAATCGTAACGCAAAAAACCGCAGTGTTTTACCAAGGTTATCTTAGCTCTCTTTTTTATTGCTCATTTCTATTTTGAAAGATGTCTGACAATGACATTATTTATAGGTAATATAAAGGTAGTAGTAAAACTGACGCAGGCTTCATTAGTTGGGTGTACTCTATTGGTTTATTCTTAATTGGCGATAATAAGCGCGGGCGTTAATAATGATTGAGATAAACAAAACATCAAGTCTTTTATGATTGGTAATTTAAAACTTATAATTCTTATATATTAGTTTTATAAATCTACTCAGCTTAGTTATGCTTTGTACATAAACAACGACTACCGAGATTCACGGTTTGTTCTTTTCTATTATCATAGCCTAGGAGTTATACCATGTCCGACTCAACCAATAACACCACTGACAAAAACACTGCCCCAGATGCTGCTCGTTGTCCTGTAGATCATGAAAGCAACAATAATAATGCGACTACTAACACAACCTATGACCAGGGTGATGGTCAAGGCCCAACGATTCATAGCGAAAACGTTGATAACTCGCACGAGCCTCAGCGTCCGAGTATGGGTGGCTGCCCTGTAATGCATCAGGCACATACTACCACGGCTTCTGCTGCGACAGATTGGTGGCCAAATGCACTGAACTTAGACATATTGCATCAGCAAGACAAAAAGACTGACCCAATGGGTGAAGACTTTGATTATGCTGAAGCTTTTAAACAGCTAGATCTAGAAGCGGTCAAAACTGATCTAAAAAATCTAATGACTGAGTCACAAGAATGGTGGCCAGCGGATTGGGGTCATTATGGTGGCTTGATGATTCGTATGGCTTGGCATTCAGCTGGTACGTATCGCGGTGCTGATGGTCGCGGCGGCTCTAACACTGGTAACCAACGCTTTGCACCATTGAACAGCTGGCCTGACAACGTCAACCTTGATAAAGCCCGTCGTCTATTATGGCCAATCAAGAAAAAATATGGCAATAAATTGTCGTGGGCCGATTTGATGATTTTGGCAGGTAACATGGCTTATGAATCTATGGGCTTCAAAACGCTAGGATTTGCTGGTGGCCGAGCTGATATCTGGCATCCAGAAAAAGACATCTATTGGGGTTCTGAGCGCGAATGGTTAGCTGCTACCAAAAACCGTTATGACAGCGACGAAGACCGCGCGTCACTAGAAAACCCACTAGCAGCAGTACAAATGGGCTTGATTTATGTCAACCCTGAAGGTGTGGATGGTAACCCTGACCCATTAAAGACTGCTCAAGATATGCGTACTACCTTTGCTCGTATGTCAATGAACGATGAAGAGACGGTCGCTCTAACTGCTGGTGGACACACCGTTGGTAAATGTCACGGTAATGGTGATGCAACGATACTAGAAGACGAGCCAGAAGCTGCTGACATTAAAGAGCAAGGTCTAGGCTGGCGCAATCCTAAAGGTCGTGGTAATGCAGGTGATACCGTTTCAAGTGGTATCGAAGGCGCATGGACCACCAATCCGACCCAGTGGGACCACGGTTACTTTGAACTACTATTGAACCACGAATGGGCACTAACTAAAAGTCCAGCGGGTGCATGGCAGTGGGAACCAACTGATATCAAAGAAGAAGATCGTCCGTTAGATGCTCATGATCCAAATGTCCGTCGTAACCCAATCATGACTGATGCAGATATGGCATTGAGCAAGGATCCTATCTATCGTGAGATTTCAGAAAAGTTCCATAACAATCCAGAGTACTTTGATGAAGTATTCGCTAGAGCGTGGTTCAAACTGACTCACCGCGATTTGGGACCAAAATCTCGTTACTTAGGTGCTGATGTACCAAGCGAAGACTTTGTATGGCAAGACCCTATTCCTACAGGTAATACGGACTTGACTGCTGATGATATTGCAACGCTAAAAGCACAGATTTTAGACAGTGACATTAGTCGTCGTGAGTTGATCATCACAGCATGGGACAGCGCTCGTACCTTCCGCGCTTCGGACTATCGCGGCGGTGCCAACGGTGCACGCATCCGTTTAGCCCCACAAAAAGACTGGGCAGGCAACGAGCCAGAACAATTACAACGTGTACTTGAGACATTGACCAGCATTCAGTCTGGCTTTGATAAAGACGTTAGCTTAGCAGACCTCATTGTGTTGGCTGGTAATGCCGCTATTGAACAAGCAGCAAATGATGCAGGCGTAGATATTACTGTACCGTTTAATCCAGGTCGCGGTGATGCTGACGCTGAAATGACTGACGCTGAATCTTTCGCTGATTTAGAGCCGCTACATGATGGTTATCGTAACTGGATTCAGGGCGACTATGCGGTATCACCAGAAGAGATGCTACTTGATCGCACGCAATTAATGGGATTAACAGCACCTGAGATGGTCGTATTGCTTGGTGGTATGCGAGTGCTTGATACCAACCACGGTCAAAGCCAACATGGCGTCTTTACTGAACGTGCTGGTGTGCTTACCAACGACTTCTTTGTCAATCTAACAGACATGAACTATACATGGCATCCTGTAAAAGCAGCAGACAACACTGCCAATAGCTACGAAGTACGTGAGCGTGGTACAGGAAACGTCAAATGGCAAGCAAGCCGTGTAGACTTGGTATTTGGCTCTAACTCTATATTACGTGCTTATGCTGAGCTATACGCGCAAGATGATAACTTAGAGAAATTCGTTCGTGACTTCGTCCGCGCTTGGAACAAGGTTATGAATGCAGATCGCTTTGATATTGCTAAATAAACTGAGTTTGAAGTTGGTCAGTATCGACTAACTAATAGTAATAAATAACTTTATAACTGACGAACAGCTATCTTTCAAAAGGTAGCTGTTTTTTATGCTTAATAATGACCGTTCTTTATGAACTATTAGGTCAAATGGCTTCACTGACTAGACAGCGTTTACGGAACGGATAATTTTTTAGCATTGCAAAATACAAATTCTATATTCATAATTATCATAAATTGATAGCTATTTATTATATACAAGAATAATAGCTTTGTTTTACACTACTTTATTACTGTATGTTCAGACATTTTTACTTTCATATACAGACGAGGTTTGTATATTTATACGATAGGATTAAGTTATGGCAATCGACGTAGTGGTCAACCAACGGCATTTGCAGATTCAGCTCAAACAGCTAGAAACAGTATGGCATACGGTGATTAACGGTTATAACTTAAGCCAAGCGGCGACCGTGCTACATACCAGTCAATCAAGCTTATCAAAGCATATTGCTGCGCTAGAAAATCAGTTAAAGACGGAAGTATTTGTGCGCCAAGGCAAACGCCTGACGGGACTGACCACTATGGGCACAGCGCTCATGCCGCATATCGAGTCTATCTTTGCTGAAATTCGTACCATTGAAAACCTAAGTTTAGACTTTAATAATCCTAATATCGGTACGTTGACGATTGCCACCACCCACACTCAAGCGCGTTATGTACTGCCGCAAGTGGTTAAAGAGTTCAAAGATCGTTTCCCAAAAGTAAATTTGATTTTACAACAGGCAGATCCTGAGACCATCGCTCAGATGGTCATCCGTGGTCAAGCCGATATCGGTATTGCCACTGAGTCCTTGCTGCATAATAATTATCTTAGATGCTATCGTTACTATGACTGGACGCATCGCGTTATCGTACCAAGTGATCACGAACTGGCTAGTCAAGAGTCTATTGATCTGCCCACGCTTGCCAGCTATCCGATTGTGACTTATCACGGTGGTTTTACAGGACGCGGCGCGATTGACAAGACATTTGATGAAGCAGGGTTAGAGCCGGATATCGTATTAGCGGCGCTCGATGCCGATGTGATCAGCACCTACGTCGGTCTAGGCCTAGGTATTGGTATCATCGCAGAAATGGCATTTGAGCCAAGCCATTATCAAAACCTAACGGCCATCCCCGTCGATCATTTTGGTCGCTTTACCAGCTGGATGGCGGTACGTGATGACGCAGAAATCCGTCAATATGGACGTGCGTTCATGGAGCTATGCCAAAAGCAATTTGCAAATTAATGAGCATTTGTTAAATAAAGTATCTCAGACTTGCTTACCCTTACTAGACTGAGCTGTGGATGATAAAATAGGTTCTAGAACGTTATTCAATGTTTCTTTTATGTATTATTCACACTTGTATTGATATTTGGTCGAATGAAATTGACTATCGACTAAATATCAATACATATTAACTTGCTCTTTTGTAAACAGGTGATACCGCTCATGGAAAAATTCGTAGCGATCATTATGGCAATTTTTGCCGCCCCTCTACTCATTGGCGGCGCTTATTTATTGTCCTTAGGCGGTAGTCCTTACTACCTCATTGCTGGCGTCATTATACTAACGACAGCTTTTTTATTGTTCAAAAAACACTGGAGTGCTTACGGGTTATATGCGCTATTTATCGTAGCGACCATGGCTTGGGCACTTTGGGAATCTGGGTTCTATTGGTGGGCGCTAGCACCTCGAGTTGGCTTCCCGCTTATATTTGGTTTGCTCATGCTATTGCCATGGGTATCCAACAAAATGCGTGGGCCTAAAACTCAAGTAGCTTCAAATAGCACACCAACTATAAACAACGTTAAGAAAAGCCCTCTGTATTATTGGGGACTGCTCGTCAGCGTAATCGTAGGTGCACTACTCTCTTTTGGTAGTCTAGCTAATAATGCCACTGACAAACTCGGTGAGCTTAACTTGACTGCTGCAAATGATGACGAGCAAAACGTCAGCTCAGATGAGACCTCAGCTAACCTTGGTGATCCGTTATCAAATGGTCAGCAAACACCAGATGGCGAATGGAGCGCGTATGGTCGCACTGATTATGGTCAGCGCTACTCACCTCTCGATAAAATCAATACCGATAACGTCAAAGATTTAGAACTGGCATGGCAAATCCAAACAGGTGATGTCAAAGGGCCTAACGATGTCGGTGAGACCACTTATCAGGCAACGCCATTAAAAATCGGTAACGGTTTATACCTATGTACCCCTCATAATTGGGTACTAGCGCTAAATGCCGACTCTGGTGAGACGCTGTGGAAGTTTGATCCTCAAGTAGAGGAAAACTTACAACGTCAGCATCAAACCTGTCGCGGCGTATCTTATTATGCGGGTCAAGCAACCAGTCCTGTGCAAGTGCAAAAAATTGCTGGTAATACCTTTGAAAATGCATCTAAGCAATGTGATGCCAAGATATTTATCCCAACTTCTGATGCGAAACTATATGCACTCGATCCAAATACTGGGCAACGCTGCCAAGACTTTGGGGATGATGGTGCATTAGACTTGATGCATAACATGCCGTTCAATCAAGCAGGTTACTATTATTCTACGTCACCACCAGTTATCGCAGGTGATACAATCATCGTCGCTGGTGCTGTCAATGATAACTATGATGTCAACTCGCCTTCTGGTGTAATCCGTGCATATGATGTCAATACCGGTGAGCTTCTTTGGAACTGGGACTCAGGTGATCCTGACAATACAGCACCTTTCGATGTCAATGATCCAACCCAGACTTACAAGACCAGCTCGCCAAACTCATGGTCAGTTGCCACTGCCGATGAAGAGCTTGGATTGGCCTACTTCCCTATGGGTAACCGCACACCGGATCAGCTAGGTAGCTACCGAAATGCCGCTGAAGAAAAGTATGCAACGTCTGTTGTCGCTCTAGATATCGAGACTGGTGAAGCACGCTGGGTTCAGCAGTTTGTCCATCATGACCTTTGGGACATGGACACGCCTGCTCAGCCAACCTTACTTGATCTAGATACGGCCGATGGTGTACAGCCTGCGCTAGTTGTACCAACCAAACAAGGTGATGTATACGTCTTGAACCGCGCAACGGGTGAGCCTATTGTACCGATTAAAGAACGTCCTGCACCGCAAGGCTATCTCATAGCGGGAGAGCACGCAGCGCCAACTCAGCCTTATTCTGGCTTGAGCTTTGAGCCTGAACCACTGACTGAAAAAGACATGTGGGGTGCCAGTCTCGTCGATCAAATGATGTGCCGTATTGAGTTCAATCAGCTCAACTATGATGGTCGCTATACCCCGCCATCAACCAATGGTAGCTTGGTCTATCCTGGTAACTTTGGTACCTTTAATTGGGGCGGTATTGCAGTCGATCCTGAGAATGGCGTGATGTTTGGTATGCCGACTTACTTGGCATTTACCTCAAAACTCATTCCTAGAGACACGTTGGGCGATGCAGAAACCAATAAAGGCGAGCAAGGCGTCAATGCCAATGAAGGTGCAGATTATGCAGTAGAATTGGGGCCCTTCTTGTCACCATTAGGCGTACCTTGTCAGCAGCCACCATGGGGCACGATCGCTGGTGCTGACCTAGCCACAGGTGATATCGCTTATCAACGCAAAAATGGTACGGTACAAGACTTGTCTCCTATTCCTATCAAACTGGAACTGGGCGTACCTGGTATCGGTGGACCTATCATCACTAAAGGCGGCGTCGCATTCTTGTCAGCGGCGACAGAAAACAACTTCCGAGCTTATGACTTAAAAAATGGCGACGTGCTATGGAATGTCCGTATTCCAGCAGGTGGTCAAGCCACGCCAATGACTTACTTGAACTCTAAAGGTGAGCAAATGGTCGTATTGGTCGCAGGTGGTCATGGTTCAGTTGGCACAACCATTGGTGATTATGTCTTAGCTTACAAACTTAGCGACCAAGATAAATAATGTTGCATTTGGTTCTTAAGATAGTGATTATTTAATTTATCATTATCTTATAATCGACCAATTAGAGAAGCAGGTAACCTAGGTTGCCTGCTTTTTTTAATGCCATCTTTTTTTAATGCCATAGTGTAATGCTGCTAAATCCTTTTATAACCTTACTTATGGTTTATTTATCGCTTATTTTGACAAACGACAACCTTTATAAATACACCTTAATAATTGTTAAGCGAGCTTAACAACAGAGTTAACTGGCTTTGTTATGATTCATTAACAGTGACTAGCGGCACTTGAAACCACCACTACCTATAAGCATATCAGTAGAAAATAATTCACACACTACTGGAACATTTATGAGTAACAAAATCCCTTTATCTTTTTTAGATCTTGCGCCTGTACCTCAAGGCAAAACCATCGCTGAAGGCATCGCACAAACGGTCGAAACCGCGCAGCAAGCAGAAAAATCAGGCTTAAACCGCTACTGGATGGCAGAGCATCACAATATGCCCGGTATTGCCAGTGCAGCTACTTCAGTACTACTATCGCATATAGGTAGTCAAACCGACCGTATCCGTATTGGTGCTGGCGGCGTTATGCTACCGAACCATGCCCCTCTCGTGATTGCTGAGCAATTTGGTACTTTGCAGGCATTGTATGGTGACCGTGTAGACCTAGGCCTAGGCCGTGCGCCCGGTACTGATGGTGCGACATTTCAAGCACTCCGTCGACAAATGAAAGATGCAGAACGCTTTCCACAAGATGTGCAAGAGCTGATGTATTTCTTAGGTAATGATACAGATGGCAGCCCTGTACAGGCATTCCCTGGCGCAAAATCAGGCATACCGATTTGGATATTAGGCTCTTCTCTATTTGGTGCGACTTTGGCTGCACATTTAGGACTACCTTATGTGTTTGCCTCTCACTTCGCCCCGCAAATGCTTGGGCAAGCAATTGAGGCTTACCGTGAACAGTTTAAACCGTCTGTCTATCTAGATAAGCCTTATGTGATGCTAGCTGCAAACTTATTGCTGGCTGATGATGATGCGACCGCCGAGTATCATTTTACTTCAGCACAGCAGAGTTTTGTACGTCTGCGTCGTGGCGAAACAGGTCAAATGCCTAAGCCTACCCACGATATGGACAGTATCTGGAGTCAAGCAGAGAAAATGATGGTAGACAATGCATTGTCAGTATCATTCATTGGCTCTGTCGACACGGTCAAACCAAGACTCGCTGCGTTTTTGGCAACCTATCAGCCAGATGAGCTGATTGTGACGGCCAATATATATGACCAAGCTGCCCGTATCCGTTCACTTGAACTTACACCGGAGCTAAACTTATTTACTTTACAATGAAATGAGACACTTGCATAATTATTGATGAACCTTAACTGGATTTTTGACATGGAAGCAACTCCCATTATCGGTGCATCGCTCATGATTGGCTCGTCGATATTTATGTATATCGTCGCCTTTCTTGCAGTTATGGCTATCGGTGGTTATTTGACCTATCGTACTAGCCCGAAGCGCAAGCAGCGCCGTGAAGACAAGCGTAATAATGAACGCTAAATCAGTACAAAAAGCCCTCTTTTCTTATTTGAAAAGAGGGCTTTTTTAATGCTGTCAAAGTTAGGTAAAGCGAAAGTACTTACTTATTTAAAAATAGTACAAAATCTGCATTACATCAATCCAAGCGCACGTAACGTCGCTGCCCCAATCGCCATACCAAACATACCGACAACAGTAGTAAATGCCAAAATATTAGCCGCTAATACGTCATTGCCACCCATTGCTTTTGCCATGACATAGCTGGCTGCAGCTGTGGGCGATGCGACCATCAAGAACAACACCCCCATATGCACGCCTGATAGTCCAAAACCGAGTCCAACAGCGATAGCAATCAATGGTGCAATGACAATTCGCCCAATACTCGCCTGCATAGATAAGCCCGAAGGATGCAACATAGACTTTAAGTTAATACTAGCACCTGCACAGATCAGTGCTAACGGCAGAGCCACCGCTGCCAGTAAATCACCAGTGGTATGAATCACACCAGTGAGTGGCGGTAATGGTAGTGCTTTATAGACGAATGCCCCAACCAATGCCAAAATCAAAGGATTGGTCAGTAACTTTTTCACAATCATCGTGCCACGACTAACCCATGTGTCATCCACGCTTTTGGATACGCGGCTCAAGGTAATGACCGCCAAGATATTAAACAGTATCGTCACTACGCCCATATAGACAGCACCGATACTTAATCCTTGTGCGCCGTAAGCGTTGGCTACGGTTGCAAGGCCAATGATGGCCATGTTGCTACGGAATACGCCTTGTACAAACACACCTTGGTCCTCAGGACGCTTGACGAAGCGTTTGGCATAAAACTCTGCGCCAATAAATAATATAAACGTCACCAAGATACCAACAAGGATAAGCGTAATTTGCTTACCATAATCGACGTCGCTATCGACCACGCTAAAAAACAATAAACACGGCAAGCAATAATTAAAGACAAAACTTGATGCCTGATCGATAAAAGTTTGGCTTGCCTCACCGCGTCGTTGCATAAAAAAACCCAACCACATTAAGGCAAGGTTGGGTAAGACAATGGTAATAGCAAAAACAATAGCATCAATCATAAGTAGACTCAGTTCGGCGACAAGCCCATCAATATATGGACATCAGCGAGACAAATTAACAAGTAGTAAGAGAATTTACTGACCTAGTATAGAGACAAAGTAGTAAGTAGGACAAGGTTACAGGTGACTTTCTTTCAAAATCGACCATTTTTTTGACAAACAAAAGCCCGTAACGAAATATCGTTACGGGCTTTTTAACTATAAGTGCCTTATTATAAAAGGCTTTATTACATAGCTGTTATGAGTCCAATGCAGCTTTTGCTTTTTTATGCTTTTTAACCGTCATCGCCAACAACTGAATAGCAGCAGGGGTTACACCACTAACACGTCCCGCTTGAGCTAACGTCGCAGGACGAACTTGCGTAAGTTTCTGTACTATCTCATTTGATAGACCTGACACGATACTATAATCAAAATCCATCGGTAGTGCGGTATTCTCGAGACGTTTCATCTGATCGATGTCTTCTTGCTGGCGATCGATATAGCCTGCATATTTAACAGAAATCTCTATCTGCTCACCTACTTGTGTATCAACAGTTGAGTCCGTGATAGCCGCGATATCAGCAAAATGTATTTGCGGACGCTTTAGCAAATCAAAGGCAGTCGACTCTTTAGACAGCACTTCACCTGTTTGCTCGGCTACTTGCTTACCTAAAGCATTAGCAGGCGTGGCCCACATATCTTTTAGGCGTGAAGTTTCTGTCGCGATAGCTTCCATTTTTTCTTGATAGGCCTGCCAGCGTACATCGTCTACTAGACCTAGCTTACGACCAGTTTCAGTCAAACGCTGATCTGCATTGTCTTCACGCAGCAATAAACGATACTCTGCGCGGCTCGTAAACATACGGTATGGCTCGGTAGTACCGTGGGTAATCAAGTCATCGACAAGCACGCCAAGATATGCTTCATCGCGGCGCGGTGTCCATGTATCAAACTCGCTATTGTTAGTAGTGACCAATGCCGCATTAGTACCTGCTAGCAAACCTTGTACGCCCGCTTCTTCATAGCCTGTCGTACCATTAATCTGACCCGCAAAGTACAGACGATCAATCGACTTAGTCTCAAGCGTTGGCTTGAGGTTTTGTGGATCAAAGTAATCATACTCAATCGCATAACCTGGACGAGTAATATGGGCGTTTTCTAAGCCTTTCATACTATGAATAAAGTCTAACTGCACATCAAATGGCAAACTGGTTGAGATACCATTTGGATACAACTCATGTGTGGTCAGACCTTCTGGCTCGATGAAGATCTGATGGCTGTCTTTATCCGCAAAGCGATGAATCTTATCTTCGATAGATGGGCAATAACGCGGGCCTACGCCTTCGATTTTGCCAGAAAACATTGGTGAACGGTCAAGGTTTTCACGAATGATGTCATGAGTACGCGCATTGGTATGGGTGATATAACAATTGACCTGCTCAGGATGCATAGAAACATCACCCATATAGCTCATCACTGGCAATGGCGTATCACCCGGCTGTACCGTCATCACGCTAAAGTCAACACTACGTGCATCAATACGTGCTGGTGTACCTGTTTTTAGACGACCGACTGGCAGCTTAAGCTCACGTAAACGATCTGCCAATTTGATAGAAGGCTGATCCCCTGCGCGGCCACCCTTTGAGTTCTCCAAACCGATATGGATAACGCCGCCTAAGAAAGTCCCTGAGGTCAATACGACTGTTTCGGTCTTAAAGACAATACCTGTAGAAGTCACAACTGCCGTCGCACGGCCGTTTTCGACCAAGATATCATCAGCAGCTTGTTGAAATATATCCAGATTTGGCTGATTTTCTAACGTATGACGGATAGCCGCTTTATACAAAATGCGGTCTGCTTGCGCACGCGTGGCACGAACGGCAGCCCCTTTACGGCTGTTTAGTACGCGAAACTGAATACCAGCCTTGTCCGTTGCCAGCGCCATTGCACCGCCTAGCGCATCAATCTCACGTACTAGATGCGATTTACCGATACCACCAATCGCAGGGTTACAACTCATCTGCCCGAGCGTCTCAATATTATGCGTCAACAATAAGGTCTGTGCGCCCATACGTGCAGCCGCTAGTGCAGCTTCTGTACCAGCATGACCACCGCCGATCACTATCACGTCGTAATGTTTTGGGTATTGCATGTGTGCCTCACTTGACTCATAACGCTGCTGATTGCCATATCCTATGTTCAAATAAGAAAACCATCAGCAAATAAACGTCAGTCGTATTTATAAAAAAGATAACGACTCAGATAAGTCGTTCATAATTGGTTGAATAACCCATCATTATAACAATTTTTTCACGCTTAAAAAACGCTAGGATAAAAACTATTATAATTAAGCGCAAAGATACTTACGCCAGCATCACTTTGGTTGTTAGCTTTTGAGTTCGTAATGATCTCTTAGTTATTACTGTTTCCACGGCTCAAGGGTACGATCTGATCTGATTGCCCACTAGACAGCATATGATGGCTACCATACCCTTCTGGATTGATCTGTAGATATGCGTTCATTTGACCAATTGCCTCACCATCATCACTCGCTAAAATCTGCTCTTTGATGAGATCAACTGGCGGTAACGGTAAGTTTTTAAGCAATGCCAAGCGCTGATGGTTATCACCCTTGTTGACTACCAACTCGATAAGCTGACGAGCATCGATTGGCAAATCAGGTGTGTTTTGTGCTAAAAGTGCCAAATGATAAGCACCTGCAGGATCTTGGTCTACAACGATACGCTGCTCAATAGCCACATATGTCGCTTCAGTTGCACCACCTGCCACACTAAGCTGATGAATACACTTAAGTGCTGAGTATGATTCATTGTTGGCAATCTCAATAATGCGTGTCGATTCATTTTTCAAACGTTCACGGCGCTTTTCAATCGCCGCCTGCTCAGCCGCTTCTCTTTGCTCGTTTAACTGTTCGCTGGTTTGGTTATTCATAAAGCTCTCTTACTCATCTGATAATTATTATTTATATCGCTGACATCCTGGAAACTATATGGGGGTAAATCCTATAAAAACAACGAAACCTAATGACATAGGCGCGTGGAAATAATAATAGGAACAAGAATAGATACGCTACCAACAACACTAATAGCGACAATAAAAAAACCCAAATAGCCATTAATGACTATCTGGGTTTGCTGTGCTTGTATCTTGCAAAGGCTAATTGGACATTAAAGACATCCAATTCACACTTTCAAGTATTAAGCAGCAGGACTGTTTGCTTCAACCAATGGCTTTAGCTCGCCTGATTGATACATTTGCAAGATGATGTCTGATCCGCCCATCAACTCGCCATCAATCCATAATTGTGGGAACGTTGGCCAGTTCGCAATTTTTGGCAACGTTGCACGGATTTCTGGGTTTTCTAAAATGTTTACAAACGCAAATGGACGACCAATCTGAGTCAACACTTCGATAGAGCGCGCTGAAAAACCACACTGCGGAAATTGCGGTGTGCCTTTCATGTAGATAATGACTTTATTGTCACGGATTTGATCGCGAATCAATTGTTCAACGTCGTTTGCAGCAGTGTTTGGGGTTTGCTCACTCATAAAAGCTCCTATTGATAAAGCGGTTCATTAAAATGATCATTTATATAAAAATAATTGTGTAAAGACGTGGCTGATACATGGGGCGACTGCCGCTGTATTACAAGCACGAATTTCGATCTATATAGGTTCAACAGTATTAGGGACTAATAATACCACGGCATTGGCCATGATGCCCTCTTGACGACCCGTAAATCCCAATTTTTCAGTCGTGGTGGCTTTCACGCTGATATTGCTAATATCCGTTTGCAAGTCGCTCGCGATATTAGCGCGCATCGCTTTGTTGTGCGGTGCCAGCTTTGGACGTTCACACATCACCGTAATATCAGCATTGCCTAGACTATAACCAGCCTCTTGCACTTTACTATAAACATAACGCAGCAAAATCCTTGAATCCAATCCAGCATGTGCCGCATCGGTATCAGGAAAATGCTGCCCAATATCGCCAAGTGCAAGTGCGCCCAGCAGCGCATCAGCCAATGCATGCAAGACCACATCCCCATCAGAGTGTGCGAGCAAACTATGAGAATGCTCAATCGGCACGCCCGCTAGAATGACATATTGTTGCTGCTGACCATTATTATGAAAAGCATGAACATCGATACCTTGACCAATTTTTATCATTATTATTCCAAGATGCATTAAACGTGATTAAAATAATTCAAAACCACTATCTGAATTTTCAAAGTGGTTTTACTAGTAGCCAGATACCATCGGTCGCCACCAGTTTCAATTAACTGGTATAATATGATGTTTATTTTATCATAATACCAGATCCAAAAGACAAGCTGACGTTGTTGTGCTGAGACTACGTATTGTAGTGATTACATAATACTTGGCGTCGGCATGTACTTTGGATAACGTATAAATAGTTGAGCCGTTTTATGTCAGCCATACAAAATACCTCAAGCACAACCGTTTCTGAGTCTTTTAATGCTCATCGCCCTTTAACACTTGCTGATGTCGAAAATCCTAGCACCAAGCATGTGATCGTCGGTATGTCAGGTGGGGTTGATTCTTCTGTATCAGCCGTATTACTTCAGCAGGCAGGCTTCAAGGTTGAAGGCCTGTTTATGAAGAACTGGGAAGAAGATGACGGCACCGAATACTGTACAGCGATGGATGACCTCGCAGACGCGCAAGCCGTATGTGACAAAATTGGCATGAAGCTGCACACGGCCAACTTTGCTATGGAATATTGGGATCGCGTATTCGAGCACTTTTTGGCAGAATATAAAGCAGGACGCACCCCAAACCCTGATATCTTGTGCAATAAAGAAATTAAGTTTAAGGCGTTTTTGGACTATGCGTTGACGCTTGGTGCAGATTATATCGCGACCGGTCACTATACGCGCCGCAGTGTGAACTATATCAATGCCGAAGGTGATGAGGTTGCACAGCTCTTACGCGGTCTTGATAATAATAAAGACCAAAGCTATTTCTTGCATGCGGTTGGCGGTGACAAAATCGCCAAAACGCTATTCCCAGTTGGTGAGCTTGAAAAGCCAGTGGTACGTCAGATTGCTGAAAAGCATGACCTAGCGACGGCTAAAAAGAAAGACTCTACGGGCATTTGCTTTATTGGTGAACGCCGTTTTAAAGACTTCTTACAGCAATATTTGCCTGCCCAAAAAGGCGAGATACTTACTGATGATAATAAAGTCATCGGTACTCATGATGGCCTCATGTATTACACATTGGGTCAACGCGGCGGCATCGGCATTGGCGGCGTTAAAGACCGTGTAGAGGCACCGTGGTTTGTATTGGCAAAAGACTTAGAGAAAAACCGTTTAATCGTCGGTCAAGGGCATGAACACCCCATGCTAATGAGCAACGAGCTAAAAGCCTATAAGCTCGACTGGATTGATGGTTTACCACCTGCGGATGTGTTTAGCGACGAAGGTCTATCCTGTATGGAAAAGTCTCGCTATCGCCAGCCAGACCAAGCGTGTCGCGTATTTGCGACCAATGCTGATGGCAGCGAAGTGCGCGTGGTATTTAATAAGCCACAGCGCGCTGTCACCCCTGGTCAGTCAGCGGTATTTTATGTCGATGAAGTATGTCTAGGCGGCGGTGTGATTGAATCTATCGATGCACCTTGCGGATTTTAATTGATTCCTAAGACTACAACCTAAAGCACAGATGTTGATGCAGTGAATAGATTGATTTTAACGATCGTCAACATCGCTTTATTTGCATAGACCGCTTTTTTAATATCATATTTCTGCTATATTACGCGCAACGATTTCGACGTCGTTTTTTTATATGGTAATTTTTTATCTAGACTCTTGCAGTTTTTTATTTCATAACTACTGAGGCATAACCATGACCCCACTTACCGCTCTCTCTCCAATTGATGGTCGTTACGCATCAAAGGCTGACAGCTTACGTCCTTATTTATCTGAATTTGGTCTAATCAAAGCCCGCGTTACGGTAGAGATTCGCTGGTTGCAGTCTTTAGCTGACAACAGCGCAATTGGTGAATTAGCAGCATTTGATGACCAGACCAACGCTTTTTTGAATGCAATCGTTGATGACTTTAGCGAAGCAGATGCTCAAGCTATCAAAGACATCGAAGCGACGACCAATCATGATGTAAAAGCGGTTGAGTACTTTATCAAAGACAAGTTCCGTGGTCAGGATGCCTTGATTGACTCACTTGAGTTCATTCACTTTGCCTGTACCAGTGAAGACATCAATAACCTATCGTATGCATTGATGCTCAAAGACAGCCGCGAGCTAGTCGTTGCAAAAATGCAGCAAGTGACTGACAGTATCGTTGATTTATCTATTGCTCACGCTGATCAGCCAATGCTATCACGTACACATGGTCAGACAGCCAGTCCAACGACATTGGGTAAAGAGATGGCAAACGTGGCCTACCGCCTAGCCCGTCAAATCAAGCAAATCAATCAAGTAGAACTGTTAGGTAAAATCAACGGCGCCGTTGGTAACTATAATGCGCATTTTTCTGCGTATCCTGACGTCGACTGGCAAAGCCATGCTGAAGCATTCATCAATCAGCGTCTTGAGCTAACATTTAACCCTTATACGACTCAAATCGAGCCACACGACTATATCGCTGAATTGTTTGATGCCGTTAAACGCTTCAATACAATCTTGATCGATTTCAACCGTGACATCTGGCAATATATTAGCTTAGGCTATTTTAAACAGCGCCTAAAAGACGGTGAAGTTGGCTCTTCTACTATGCCGCATAAAGTTAATCCAATTGACTTTGAAAACTCTGAAGGTAACTTAGGCGTTGCCAATGCGATGCTGGCCCATTTGGGTGAGAAGTTACCAATTTCACGTATGCAGCGTGACCTATCGGACTCAACGGTGCTGCGTAATATCGGTGTTGGCCTAGCACAGAGCATGATTGCGTTTGACGCTTGCTTAAAAGGCGTGGGTAAACTTGAGCTAAATGAACAGCGTTTGAATGATGACTTGAATCAAGCACAAGAAGTGTTGGCAGAACCGATTCAAACGGTCATGCGTCGCTACCGTGTTGAAAACCCGTATGAAAAACTAAAAGCATTAACTCGTGGTAATGCCATGACTCGTGAAGCCATGCTAACCTTTGTCGAAAGTGATGAGCTATCAGCAGTTAGTGATGCGGATAAAGAACGCTTGCGTGCATTGACGCCTGCCACTTATATCGGTAATGCCGCTGAGCAAGCACGCGCTATTAAAGAATGGATTTCCAAGCTTTAATAACTGATAAGAGCATACTGATAATAAGATCGGACTAGAAAGGTAGGAGCGCATAGTATTATTTACTGGCTCCTATCTTGATAGTAATTTTATCTTATTCAGTTGTTATCTTAATAGCTATTATCTGAATAACTATTAACCTTACTTTGAACGCTATGATTGGTTTTGATTCGATTGCTTTTGATTCAAAACCCATAGTTGATAAGTAAGGTTTTATTTTTTATCATCATCGTCATCACTGTCGCCCGGTATGATGGCTTTACCCACAGCAACGGTTCCTTTTACCACACCTTTGGTAGTTTTATAAGCGATTTTTGCGGGTACTGTGACGATTTTATGGACACAGGCTTGTAGCAAAAACACGCTAGCGATGATGACAACAAAATGCAGCTTTTTCATAACGTTCCTACGATTGAGTGGATGCTCTGATGACAGCTATTGTTTTGATAATCGTTATTGCTTATATGTGCTATATAAACGTCACCAAAATAATAGACATCAAATAGATGACAATCTTAAACTATTAAAACCTTCCTATAAAGCATCCCTTATTATTAATCTTGTACACCGCCAAAATATGGATTTATCAATGACTTCTATTCCTCTTTGTTTACCCGACTCTATCACGCCTGAGCAATTCCTGACTGAATACTGGCAAAAGAAGCCACTGCTTATCAAGCAAGGGTTGCCGCAGCTAGTTAATATGTTTGAGCCAGATGACATGATTGGTCTTGCGCTTGAAGAAGATGCTAGCGCAAGACTGCTGACTCAAGCAGCCAGTAAAAAAGAAGGTCAGGCACAGTGGCAACTTAAAAAAAGTCCATTGAATGAGACTGATTTTGAAAATCTACCAGAGCAATGGACCGTATTGGTACAGAATCTTGAACAATGGTCTCCAGAGCTTGGTCAGTTGTGGCAAGCATTTGACTTTATTCCGCAGTGGCAGCGCGATGACATCATGGTCTCTTACGCACCAGCAGGTGGGTCGGTCGGTAAGCATTATGACGACTACGATGTGTTTTTGGCACAAGGGTACGGCTCTAGACGCTGGCAGTTAGGCAAATTCTGTGATGACCAGACAGAGTTTGTTGCTGATGAGCCGCTGCGTTTATTTGACGACATGGGCGAGCTTATCTTTGATGAGATACTAGAAGCGGGTGATGTCCTTTATGTACCGCCGAAATTATCACATTTCGGTGTGGCACAAAATGACTGTTTGACTTTCTCGTTTGGTTGCCGCCGTCCAAACCTGATGCAAATCATCGATAGTGTGGCCGATATTGCGACTAACGACAGCAAGTTATTTATCCCGATGCTACTACCGCAAGCGCTACAAGCGTCAGGTGAATTGCAAGCAGATAGTATTGCCGCTATCAAGGCGCAATTACTAGAGATGCTACAATCTGATCGCGGTGATGATATGATTCGCCAAGCAGTTTCTGAAGTAGTTAGTAAACGCCAATATGATGCGCTGATGCCAGAAGAGACGTTAGATACCGATGAGCTAATACAGGCCCTATCAGAAGGGGCCACATTGCAGGCGGACTATAGCAACCGCCTACTCTATAGCCAGACCGATGATGGCACTGTACTGTATGCTAATGGTCAACGTATCGATGGGCTTGATGAATCGGCGATAGCAGTACTAGTACGCTTGGCCAATGGTGAAGCATTACAACATAGCGACGTCACCGATGTTGATGCAGATGATTTGAGCGAATGGCTAGAGAACGGCTGGGTATGGGTTGATATTGCTGAATAACATCCTGTCATCAGGCTTCAGTTAAACAGCATAAACAAAAAAAACCGCTATCTGATAATTACTCAGATAGCGGTTTTTTCTTATACATCTTATGCAATCACTAGTTTGGTAGTTATAGCGCTACCAAACACCGCTTAGCCTTTATAAAAGTTGATATAAAAGCGAAGCGGATTCGTAATTAATGCAGTGATTCTACTCTGTACCAAGCTCAAGCAAGCTCGCGTTACCACCGATTGCTGTGGTATTGATAGTCTTGACTCGCTCAGTGACAAAACGATGCAGATAATCAGGCGTTAGCATTTCTGACAAGCCTTCCATATCAGTAACACTAATAACCTGCGTCAAAATACCGTCTGTATTAGCAAGCTCTTGACTGACGGCTTGCACTTCGCTGCGGCTACCAGAGACAGCCACTTGCGCTAGACGATCGATATATAAAAGCGTCACAGTTTGCGAATCGTTAGCCACACTTAATACATCTTCGCTGATACCTGTGTCGTGCAGTATCTTAGCAGCTTCATTACACATCTCATCTTGGCTTGGACAATGCAATATAACTTCATTACCTGTTAGGAGTGCCGCGATAAGCTGACCCAATACTGCCATGGCTCTAGCAGTTTCGCCGCCTATGACCATGGTTTTACCACGACCAGTCACATACAAGTCATTAGACTCACCTGTTGCCCCTGTCATACGATGCATCTCATCCAAGCTAGGCGCAGCGCTCAACAAATGGTTGAATAAACGCTTTGCTTTATTGGCATCACCAGTGAGCAATGCCAGTTTTGGAATGGCTGCTTGTAGATACGTTGCGCGATTCACTGCGCCGAGTAATCGCCAAGATTCACAAACCTGGGCATGATTTTTTTTGAATTCAGTCGCCATGTTGCTACTCCTTATGCGAGTTCTGTTTGAGTGGTAGTTTGGGTTTCAGTCGCAGTCATATGAGCAGCTGACTGTTCAGCGTTGACTGTTTCTGAGCTAAGTTGCATCAGACGCGCGACATAGTGCGGGCCACCAGCTTTAGGGCCAGTACCAGATAGGCCACAACCGCCGAATGGCTGTACGTTTACGACCGCGCCGATTTGGTTACGGTTGATATAAGTGTTACCGACAAATGCACGGCGCTCAATGTGCTCAACGGTATTTTCGATACGGCTATGGATACCTAACGTCAAACCAAAGCCTGTGTTGTTAATGGCATCAATCAGCTTATTCAAATCACGTGCTTGATAGCGTAGTACGTGTAGAATTGGGCCAAAGTGCTCACCACCGATCACATCAATGCTCTTTACTTCGATCGCTGTTGGTAGTACAAAAGTAGACTTCTCTTGACTGACGACTGAGCTTGAGCTCATTGGCGTCTGTGCCAAGATAGTAGCAGTCGGCTCAGCACTCATACGTTCGATGTGCGCCTCTAAACCATGCTTAGCATCCGCATCAATTACTGGACCTACATCTGTGGCAGCATATAGAGGATTACCTACAGACAGCTCAGCCATATTACCTTGCAATAGCTCGATTAAATCATCCGCCATTTCTTCCTGTACACACAATATGCGACAAGCTGAACAACGCTGACCTGCTGAACCGAATGCTGATAGTACCGCATCTCTAACGACTTGCTCTGGCAATGCTGTTGAGTCAACGATCATTGCGTTTTGACCGCCAGTCTCAGCGATAAAGACAGGCAACTCGCCACTGGTTTGTGCATGGTCGTTTAGGCTTTGGTTGATACGTTGGGCTGTTTGAGTAGAGCCTGTAAATATCACACCTGCGATATTATCAGCAGCCGTCAAAGCACCACCCACATCGCCTGCACCAATGACCAATTGCAATGCTTCTGCTGGTATACCCGCTTGATACATCAACTGGGCACCAAAGTGAGCTACCAAACTGGTTTGTTCAGCAGGTTTCGCTACTACGGTGTTACCTGCAGCAAGTGCAGCTACAATCTGTCCCGTATAGATAGCCAATGGGAAGTTCCATGGACTGATACAAACGAAAGTGCCACGTGCTTTATACACTTGACGAGACTGCTTACCAGCCAAGTCTGTGAACTCATGTACGACGTCATCTAGACGCTCTGCTTCGTCAGCATAGAAACGACAGAAATCAACAGCTTCTTTGATTTCATCGATGCTGTCTTGCATGGTTTTGCCCGCTTCAACTTGGCATAGTGCCATTAGCTCAGCGTAGTTCTCTTCGTATAGCTCAGCAATCTTACGTAATATCTCAGCACGCTTAGCTGCTGGTACATTTTTCCATACATCTTGACCAGCAACAGCAACGTCAATCGCTTGGCGAGCCACTTCAGCATTGGCATAAGTTACTTCACCAGCACTAACTTCATGATTCCAAGGCGCAAGTACAGTCTGCTTATCAAGCTGATTCGTTTGACCATCTACTTCGTAGGTATCAACAGCTTTACCATTAATGATAGAGGTTGCTGACCATGTTTTGTGTAGATGGCTATCAATCGCTGATTTGAACGGCAACCATTGTGACTCTACAAAGATATTAGGGCCAAAACTTGCACGACGTTCACCGTAAATCTCTAACGGTAACGGGATGTCTGGATTGTGCAATGTTGCATTACCAAGCAGCTTGTCGTATGGATGCACTGTTAGCTTTTCAATTGGGTAAGACTTGTCTAGCAACTGATGAACAAACGAGCTATTGGCACCGTTCTCAAGCAAGCGGCGTACCAAGTACGGTAGCAAGTCTTTATGCGCGCCCACCGGAGCATAGATACGTACAGGAATCTCATAAGCTTGCAAAATATGATCGTAAAGTGCATCGCCCATGCCGTGCAGACGTTGGAATTCAAAGTCTCTATGTGCACTCATGGTCATTATTGATGACAGTGTATGCGCATTATGCGTCGCAAACTGTGGCCAGATTAGCCCGCGCAGATGGTCTGACAATAAGAAGCGCGCACAAGCAAGGTATGCAGTATCCGTACCTTCTTTACGTGTCCAAACTGGATAGCCGGATAGACCTTTTTGCTGAGCAAGTTTGATCTCAGTATCCCAGTAAGCGCCTTTTACTAGACGTACTGGAATACGATCACCGACTTCAGTAGACAAACGAGCAAGCCACGCTAATACAGCGATTGCGCGTTTAGAGTACCCTTGTACAACGATACCTAAACCATCCCAGTCCGCCGTTAAATTATCACGGTACAAAGACTCAAACAGTTTTAGAGAAATCTCAAGGCGATCTGCTTCTTCAGCATCAATACTGATATCGACATTGACTTCACGTGCCGCTTCAATCAATAGCAGGCAGCGCTGACGCAATAAGCCCATTACTTGTGCTTCTTGCGTGGCTTCATAGCGAGGATGCAGTGCTGATAATTTGATAGACACTGACGGCTTTGGCATGCCTTCTTTGACTTTTACGTTCGCCGTAGCTCTGATCGCATGTAGATAGTCGTTGAAGTATTTTTCCGCATCTTTATGCGTGATCGCCGCTTCGCCTAACATATCAAATGAATAGGTATAGCCTCTATTACGATATGGCTGGCTATTTTTATTGGCGTCTTCGATGGTCTCGCCCAATACAAACTGATGGCCCATGATACGCATGGCTTTTTGCATCGCACTACGAATGACAGGCTCACCCATCTTCTTAGTCATGCGATCCAAGAAACCTGATGCCGTGGTACTGCTGTCAATACTGACAACACGACCGGTCATCATCATGCCCCAAGTAGAGGCATTGACCATAAACCCATTATCATTTTTAATGTGCTTTTTCCAGTCGGCTACACTCATTTTGTCATGAATCAACGCATCAGCCGTATAGTTGTCTGGTACACGAATCAAGGCTTCTGCTAAGCTCATTAGCAAGATACCTTCTTGGGTATCAAGGCTATACTCGAGCAATAATGAGTCAACCATCTTGACGGCTTTACCATCATTACGCACGTGCTCGACCAGTTTGCGCGTTTGCTCAGCAGCAGCATCGCGTTCTTCTATACTGGGTTTGGCAAGTGGCAATAACTCAGACAACCAACGTTCTTCATCGGCGCTATATAGCGGTGAGATACGCTTATTTAGCTCTTCTGCTGACTGGGCGAGATACTCAGGCGACAGCATATCAACAGGATTAAACAAGATCGGCTCTTGCGGGGTAAACTGGTCTACTGGGTTCATAATAACTCCATAACTATCGTTTAAAAACCATAATAAATGGTGCTTTAGGAAGTCTGATCGTCCTGTATAACTGCTCGTAACCGCTATCAAAAAATAGGGGTTATTGACGGATATTCACAGCAATAATCAAAAGACCAAACGGCGCCATCACAAAACTAAAAATCCAGCATAGGCTGGAGACGGTTAAGTAGGTCGTTCGACTGTTAAACGGGCTACGTTAACAATACAAAGGCAACAACGAAAAGCTAAGCGGCATTAGTGCCTTCTTCTTGTTAGTAGTGAAAGGAGTGTGATGACCAAATATCGCCTTATTGAACCGAAAAATCGCTCTAATAATCACAAATCTGTCATCTTTGGTGATGCTAATTCACTGTAAGAAAAACCTCTACGGCGTTGATTGAGGTGATGCGCTTAACTCGGCTATAATATCACGAAAGTTTTTTTCAAACTAACGAAATTTATTATTTTCATAAATTAATATATATCTAAATAACAATAACTTACAAGCACTTTATTGGCCATGACGCTTTGGTTACGTTTTTTTGTTTACTATTGCCCATAGTTTGGCATCACCCTACTTAATACTGGTATCAGAAATACTAAACATTCATGCCAAGGATACTGAGCTCAAATTAAAACGATAGGCTTATAATGCTGACAAAAAAAACCCTCCTTATCATCAGCTGATAAGGAGGGTTTCTTGTTTAAGACGCTATTAATGTCTTACTACACGTTGCATTATAAGAAAATAATCTTGAACAATAATATAGCAGTCAAAATCCAGACAGCGATACTGATATCTGCAAACTTGCCTGCAATTGCTTTTACAGCCGTAAAGGTAATAAAACCAAGTGCGATGCCGTCAGCGATAGAGTATGTAAGCGGTGTGAATAGCAATACCACGACCACTGGTGCTGCTTCTGTTAAGTCGCTCCAGTTAATGTCCTTTAGGGTACCCATCATAAGTACGGCTACATAAAAGATAGCGCCAGCCGTTGCATAAGCTGGAATCATACCTGCTAGCGGCGAGAAGAAAATACTGAACAGGAATAGCACACCTACCGTAACAGCCATCAAGCCTGTACGGCCACCTGAGGCGATACCAGAGATACTCTCAATATAACTGGTCGTCGATGAAGTACCCAGTAAAGAACCTGCTACTGTCGCTGTTGAATCAGCGAGTAGTGCCTTGCCCATGTTCGGGATATTGCCATCTTTGTCCGTTAGTTTTGCTTGGCTAGTGGTAGCAATCAAAGTACCAGCAGTATCAAATAAATCGACAAATAAGAAAGCAAAGATAACACTAATCATGCCCACATCAAATGCACCAGCAATGTCTAACTGCATAAGCGTCGGTGCAATAGAAGGCGGTGAAGAGATGATACCTGTGAACTGCGTATAGCCCATTAATAAGCTAATCAGTGCAACCAATAAAATACCAATGGTTACCGCACCTGGGACTCTCTTATAAGACAGGCCAATGATAACAACAAAACCTAATGAAGCCATGACAGGACCAAATGATGTCATGTCACCAAGGCCAACTAAGGTTGCATCATGATTGACGATGATGCCTGCGCTTTGCAATGCAATAAACGCCAAGAACGCACCAATACCAGCGACTACGCCGTTTTTGAGAGACGTTGGAATGGCATTAATGATTGCTTCACGAATCTTGAATAGACTCAATAGTACGAAGATACAACCAGACAAGAACACCGCACCTAACGCTGTCTGCCATGCGTAGCCCATACCAAGCACCACACCATAGGTAAAGAAGGCATTAAGACCCATACCTGGTGCGAGCGCAACTGGTAGTCGGGCGTAGATACCCATGATGAAACAACCTACTGCTGCTGCTATACAGGTCGCTACAAATACGGCCCCTTTATCCATACCTGCATCGGCTAAGACGTTAGGGTTGACAAAGATAATATAAGCCATCGTCAAGAACGTGGTTATACCAGCGATGATTTCTGTTTTGATCGTGGTATTTTCACCATTAATCCCAAAATAGCGTTCAATTGCATTCATAAGTGTCGCCCCCGACTGGCTAATAAAAAGTCATCATTACCTAAAATTGAACATGACCTCAGCGAAAAAATAACGATGCCACAATAAGAATAATGTAGTAACAAAGCGTAACATATTAGACCAGTTATCTTACAAACTCAATCGTTGATAATGTCTATCTCGTACAAAATAGGATTTTGAGAGACTTCAAGACTATCGGTCAGAAAAGCCACATGAAAAGCTATATATAGTCATGCTGCTCGACGCTATTCGAAAAACTACTTTCTACTCGTCATTGAGGAAATATTCGGTTTGACTCATGAGCTTTAGGTAGTAAGTGTTTGCTCGGTCATTATCCATGTTATCCAACTAACTATTGAATGAATCAGTAGTAGCCCAACTAAATAGTCGTTTAACACATTAATAATGACCTTTCTCTCATTTAGAAGTAAACTAGGGGGTTATTATACCGATACCTAAATCGCGATACTTACTGTTGCAGCATTTTTCTAAGCACAGTTACAAATTTTTAGTGAAGAAACGTGCTGCGTATTAAATAATAAAAAGTAAATAGTGTTTGTTTAGGGGTTGTCTGGTTCGGATACCACTATTCCAGCCAGCTGTTATCAATTATTCGTGAGTCCATTACATGCCTGAATCATTAAATATTGTCGGTCTTATTACCCAAGCCAGTCTATTGGTGCAGATTGTGATGGCACTATTGTTATTAGCCTCTTTACTCAGCTGGGTTATTATCTTTCGCATGAGTGCTCGACTTGGTACAGCCAAAAACTTTGATCAACAATTTGAGACTTGGTTTTGGTCAGGCGAAGACTTGGCCAAACTATATCAAGGCATTCAAGGCTCTCCTGATCGTCAGGGACTTGAGCAGATTTTTTATGTGGGCTTTTCAGAATACCTAAGAATGCATAAAAAGCGTCAACCTAAAGACGACATTATCGATGGTGTTGAACGCAAGCTACGCGTCGGCCTAGGTCGCCAGCAGCAATTGCTAGAGTCGGGACTGACGACGCTAGCCAGCATTGGCTCCGTTGCTCCGTACATCGGATTGTTCGGTACAGTGTGGGGCATTATGAATGCCTTTTTGGGACTGTCTCAAACTGAGCAAGCTACCCTCGCCTCTGTCGCTCCCGGTATCGCCGAAGCACTGATTGCCACAGCCATGGGTTTGTTTGCCGCTATCCCTGCGGTATTGGCATACAACCACTTCACAGCAAAATCGAGCCAACTATATGACTCGCGTGCCTTATTTTGTGATGAGATGACGGGCATGCTGCAGCGTGAGACCAGCGTACAAGCACCTATTAGCAAAGAAACCCAAGTTAATGCAGGTCAGGTGACAGGGCTATGAAACCAAACCCCTACGGCCGTGAAAAAAAAGCTCTTAATGCAGAAATGAACGTCGTACCTTACATTGACGTCATGCTGGTGCTACTGGTGATCTTTATGGTGACAGCGCCGATGCTGATTACAGGCGTCGATGTTGATTTGCCAAAAGAGCAAACCAATACCATGAGTCAAAGCCAGTTACCTGTGATTGTCTCGTTGACTGACAAGGGTGATATTTTTATCAGCTATGAAAGCAATGTCGACGTGCCAGTAAGTGAGCCTGAGCTGATTAATACATTGTCTAACCTGCAGTCTCAGAGCGATAATAATAATGCTGAACCAGTACAGGTGATGATCAATGCCGATCAAAACAATCAGTACGGTGCCATCATGACGCTCATGGCAACCTTGCAACAAGCAGGTATCGAAAAAGTTGGGTTACTAACCGGTGCACCACTACCCACGCCTTCTTTATAGTGATAAGCGTCCTTTAGTAAATGTCTTATATCATAATAGCCAATCCTAGTAATCCATCTGACAAATCACGTTCATGAGTATCCTTACCATGCATAATGCTCCTGCCGTCTATGTACCTACCGAACCAGAAAGCAACGGGCTAACACTGCCGACGTTGCTAAGCTTACTAGCGCATGGCCTTGTCATTGGCATACTGGTCTATAACTATCAAACCACTGAAGTTGAGACTGCTGGTAGTATTGAGACGGTCATGGTGTCTCCTGAGCAACTTGCTGAAATGCAAGGACAAATACTGGCCAACCGTGCAGCAGCCAGTGCGATGCAGATGGATAGTAGCACTAGCGATTCGTCTAGTAGTGCCCAGCCAGAAATATCTGGTAGTAGCGTCAGTGCGCAAAATCCAAGTCAGTCAAGCTCTCAGCGCGTGCCTGTATTTATACGATCTGAGGAGCCAGCTGGTCAACCCATACTGATGAGCGAAGACCATCAACAACGTCTTCTTGAGCAAAATCAAGAGTATGAGCGCAAAATGGCTGAGTGGGCAGCGCAGTTAGACGAGTCCGCTATGGAAGAGCTTGACCAAGTCGATCAAAGCAAACGCGACCAGCTTATAGAAGAACAAAAAAGGCTGGGAGAGTTTCGTCAAAAGCAAAACAATCCACCAAAGATAAAACGTCCCACTGCTAGCGATCGCAATATTGAGATTGATACTGCTGGCTCTGGCAATGCAGGAAAAACCTTTAGCCTATCAGATGGGCAGTCTACTGTGTCTGGTGATACGTCAACCTCTAGTACGTCCAAGGGCAGTAGTCGTTCTGCAGCCAGTGGCAGTCGCGGTGCCAGCAACAGCGAAATTATCAATTTAATCAAGCGTAACTATACGCCGCCTACCGCCGCGCGAGGTTCTACTCAACGCGCCACCCTGACCATCACTGTCAATGCAAATGGCGATGTGATCAATGTGACTGCCTCTGGACCTGATAGCACGGTCAACGAAGCGGCCAGACAAGCGGTACTCAATACTGGCAGCCTCCCGATTGATGCTGATGACCCTAAATACCCGACTTTTACCATACAGTTTAAAGGCAGCAATTAATCAGTTGCTAGGTTCTTATAATATTGGTAACGTGACGTTAAGCGGCTTGTCTCGCATAGGTTGCTGCCTCATCTAGATGCTTGTCTCATTAAATAAAAAATGAATATCATACTAATTTTAGGAGCTCCATTTACCCATGCGTACCCCAAAAAAATTACTAGCCTCATTACTCGCCAGTACCTCAGCATTGCTGATATCGCAAAGCGTGCTCGCTGCACCTGTTGTACTAGAATTGGACTATGAGATTCCTGTCCAACAAAACCAAGTCGCGTTTGTATCGTTTGCGGGTGACTCTGTCTTATCACCGATTATATTAAATGATCTGAGTAAAACCGAGCTAAAAGTAACCAATCAAGATCTACCGCAGCAGCCACACAGTAGTAAAGAGCTGACAGGTACATTACCTGTTTGGCAAAGCATGGGCATACCGTATCTGGTTGTCGGCAGTACGCGTACCAATCGTGGCAAAATAATCACCGATTATGAAGTCATCGATGTCAAATCTGGTCGTGTGATAGAAGGCAAGCAAAGCCTAACCGCCGACAATAATAGGGAAAGTATGCGTTATGCCGGTCATGTCATCGCAGACAAAGTGTACGAGCTGATTACTGGTATTCCAGGGGATTTCTCAGGACGCATTGCTTATATTGAAGAAACAGGAACTGGCAAACAAAAGATCTCTCGTCTCAAAGTAATGGATGCTGATGGCGAAAACGCTAGAACCATTACTGAAGTGGCAGGCTCTATCTTCTCACCAGCATGGTCACCTGATGGCAACCGTATCGCCTACTCGGTACAACGTGAGAAATCATATCCTGTTATCTACGTGCAGAACGTCAGTGGCGGCGGTGCAACTGCTCTGACGCCTTTTTCAGGTAGTAACCTAAGCCCCTCGTTCTCTCCTGATGGTAGCAAGATATTATTCTCTAGTAGTTTTGAAGGTAGCGCTGATATCTATGAGATGAGTGCCAGCGGCGGTACACCTAGAAGGCTTACCAATTTACCAAGCAGTGAAGTACAACCAAGCTATGCACCAGACGGCAAATCTTTCGTTTTTGTCAGTGATAAAACTGGCTTTAACAAGCCGCAAGTCTATCGCTACGAGTTTGCCACGGGACAAACCATTAAAGTTTCAAATGGAGGTTATGCGACCAGTCCACAGTTTAGCAGTGACGGTACACAAATTGCCTTTTTGAGTGGACGCTCAGCGGCTATTATGAATAGCAATGGTGCTATCACTACCAATCTTGGCAATACAGGTATCGACGAAGCTCCAAGCTTCTCACCAAACGGTAAACGCGTGGTCTACGCATCGACCCAAGGCGGAAAAGGCGTGCTGACTATCAAGTCCCTCAATGGTGGCGAAGCGTTTGGTAAGTCAGGACAAGGCGTTATCCGCTCACCCGTATGGTCATCAAGCCCAAAATAACTGGTCGTCCACCAACGTAGCAATTTTGGTTATAGTGGAATAAATATCAAGCAAGCAAAATTGAAATACCCCAATCATAGTCGTTATGGTTGGGGCTTTTTTTGATTAAAAAACAGCAATAGATATAACGATAGATCTTAGTACTTATATATTCTAAATGGTCAACACCCCTCGTCTTTGATCTACCTTCCAATATTACATAACCCTCCCTCCTTCGTAACAAACCTGTAAACGCACTAGTACCAAAAAAAACATTGCAATGACTTGTATTTTCCCTATACCCTAAATAGACCTGACTAATTGGTCAGGTTGTTCAAATATTAGCCAACATATATTAGTTATTTTCATTGTTTATCTTACAGACGGATGCGTACCCCTATTGTTTACATCGATAAAAAAACAAATCAAAGATTGGGTTAAAACTTTGATCTCGTGATTTACCACATTGTCTGATATCTACAGTCAAGCGGGTACTAAGCAGTTATTTTAGGAGGAAACCACCATGAGTGAAAACGTTCCAGCGAATACCGATTTACTGTATAGACTGCATGACCGTCCTACCCCCATTAAAGCATTTTTAGGTGCTATACAGCACGTACTTGCAGCGTTTGTAGGTATCATCACACCCTCTCTTATCATAGGTGGCACATTAGGTTTAGGAGAGCATATCCCCTACCTTCTCAGTATGTCATTGATAGTATCTGGCGTCGCAACCTTTATTCAGACTCGTAAAGTAGGCCCTGTTGGCTCTGGTCTCATGGCGTTACAAGGTACCAGTTTTGGATTTTTGGCAGCGGTACTGACAGCAGGGTTTGTGGTAAAAAATCGCGGTGGTGGTCCAGAAGAGATTTTATCAGTTATCTTTGGTGTGTCATTTCTCGGTGCATTTGTTGAGATATTTTTGAGTCAATTTATAACCAAACTCAAATCTTTTATGAGCCCCATTGTTACAGGCTGCGTGATTGTCACGATTGGTTTGTCATTAACTAAAGTAGGTCTGACTGACTTAGCAGGCGGGTTTGGTGCTGAAGATTTTGGTAGTATTCCGAACTTACTTTTGGGCGGTGGTGTGCTGGCAAGTGTCGTACTGATTAGCATCATCAATAATAAAGTCATTCGCTCAAGCGCCATCTTTATCGGCTTGATACTCGGGCTTATCGCTGCCGTATTTATGGGCCGTATTGATTTTTCTCTGGTTTCTGAAGCGGCTTTTTTTACGGTTCCAATCCCATTTAAATATGGCTTTGGTTTTGATTGGCAGGCCTTTATTCCCATTGCCTTTATGTACATCATTACCAGTATTGAGACTTCAGGCGATTTGACGGCGACCTCAATGATATCAGGTGAACCGATCAAAGGCCCTCTTTATGAGAAACGCATCAAAGGCGGTGTACTAGGAGATGGTGTTAACTCTCTGATTGCGGCGGTATTCAATACCTTCCCTGTGACGACCTTTAGCCAAAACAATGGTGTGATCCAAATGACGGGTATTGCCAGTCGCTACGTGGGTTTCTATGTGGGCGGCATTCTATGCCTGATGGGGCTATTCCCTGTCCTTGGTGCTATTTTTACGCAGTTACCGAAGCCTGTTGTTGGCGGCGTCACGCTACTGATGTTTGCGACGGTAGCGACTGCTGGTATTCGTATCTTATCTACCGTGCAATTTACGCATCGTAATGTCTTAATCATTGCCACCTCGCTAGGTCTGGCAACGGGTATCGCCTTTGTTCCTGACGTACTGTCACAAACGCCACAGTTCTTTCAAAATATCTTTGGCTCAGCAGTAACGATGGCAGGGATTGTGGCCATCACCCTTGATATGATTTTACCCAAAAACTATGGCATCGAGTTTGATACCAAAGCACAGCATGCTGAAGACGGTTTAGAACCAACGCAAGAAGTCGCTTAAGGCTAAGCGAAAGCTAGAGCTAGAGCTAGAGCTAGAGCTAGAGCTGAACATATCGAAGTGTTTAGCCGTAAACGAGGTGCACAGAAAAATAGAAACAATCTGTGCACTTCGCTGATTAAGCACCTGACTTATTGGATAGGCACCTTGTCAAATAGCTATCTTGTCATCATTCAAGGCCACAGCCCTTTAGAATAAAAGGCACCAGAAAGTCTGCCGCACGTGCTTCATCTGCTGCGTCATAAGCGGTCTTATCCATTAATCCAACGATTTCAATCTCAAATTCAGCATAACGTTGGGTAGTCGCCCAAATCAAAATCAGTAGTTGTAGAGGATCAGTAATCCCAATTTTTCCTTGCTTGTGCCACTCTTTCATTACCTGTGCTTTATCGTGTACCCACTCCTTCATCGTAGTGGACATAAATTCATGCAAATGCGGTGCGCCGCCGATGACTTCAATCGCAAATAGTTTATGGCGACTTGGATTGACAAAGGCTTGATGTAGCTTGGTACGGACGAATTTTTCGATGACCGTTTTTGGGTCGCTATCTACCGTCATGGTTACCAAGCCTTCATTCCATTCTTGAATGATCGAGCGTAGCACTGCCATGTAGAGGTTTTTTTTATTTTTAAAGTAGTAGTGAACATTGGCTTTAGGTAAGCCTGCCCTATCGGCAATGCCCTGCATCGTAGCGCCGCGATAGCTTTGGAGCACAAACTCTTCTTCAGCTGCCGCTAAGATAAGCGCTTGATTCTGTGCGCGAATTGCTTGTTGGCTACGGTGCGAGGGCGTATCAGTCACTGAGGTTTCTTCCTTTTGATTGTTTTGAGTCATAGCAGTGGTATCTCACTCTAAGAGACAGGTTCGACAAAATAGTCGCTATATTTTGCTGTGTATTCTTATATAAACACATAGATTTGATCAGCATAACCTGTTAAATAAAAATATTTCGCATAAAACAGTTGACCAATTAGTCAGGTTTTAGCAAAATGGGAACTGTAAATCAATTACGCCGTCATTAATCACTTCTTGCCAGACGTTTTAGACGGTCAAAATATCAGTGTTCCCTTAGTAAATCTATTTCATCATTGTCAGTTCACTATAACTTGAAATTATGCAAAGCGTATATAAGCGCTAAATGTCTGACTACGAACACATCGATTATCGACTTTTGATTTTAAGCAAATTAATAGCGATTAGCTTAATCAAAGCAACCATAAAACTGAAACAGCCGTTGCTTATCAAGTTTACTGCTTATACCTATAAGTTTATGCAAATAACCATAAGGTATAAACCTTTATCAAACATTTATCGCCCGATACAGATAACGGGCTACCCTATTAGAAAAGGATGTCATCGTGAGCTTAACCTTAGCGCAATTCAACGATTTATCACAAGAAGTCGCCATCGCTCAGCTATTGACTTGCTGCACCAGTAAAAACTGGGCCTATAAACTTGCAGACGCTCGCCCTTTTGCAGACTTTAATGCACTACTAGCAAGTAGCGACGCTATCTGGAACAAAGTACAAAATGATGAGGCTAACTTATTAGAAGCGTTTGATGGGCATCCACAAATCGGCAACGTGGCATCTCTAAAAGAAAAATACCGCAACACACAAAGTAGCGCTGCACACGAACAATCAGGCGCTAACGATGCAGCAGATGAGGTGCTCGAAGCACTTGCCAAAGGCAATCGAGACTATCTCGATAAATTTGGTTTTATTTTTATTGTCTTTGCGACGGGTAAAAGCGCGCAGCAAATGCTAGATCTGCTATTAGCGCGCCTACCTAATGATCGCGCCACAGAGCTTGCCAATGCAGCCACTGAGCAAAATAAAATTACGCGTTTACGTTTAAATAAATTGCTAGGTAATGCTTCGACAACCAAATAGTAGTCGCAGAGTTAGACTAGCATTTTCACCCAATTTATATTTTTCACAAATTTAAAGGAAGCATCATGTCTGCCACCCTATCGTCACATATCCTAGACACTCATCTTGGCAAACCTGCCGCTGATGTCGCCGTTACCTTACACCGCGTACAAGACAATGGTGTCGCCACATTACTAGCGCATGGTACAACCAATAGTGATGGCCGTGTCACACCAGACGCTTGGCAGTTTGATACAGCCATCGATAGTACTGACCGTCAGCTAGATACCGGACGCTATACCGTAACGTTCGATACTCAGTCTTATTTTGATGCTCAGCAGCTGACAGCATTTTACCCGCAAGTGGTAATCGACTTTGTAGTAAACGATGCCAGTCATTATCACGTGCCGCTCCTGCTTAGTGCGCACGGTTATAGCACCTATCGCGGATCGTAGCTCTAGCGTTGTTTAGCTCTCTGAGTTGTTATTAGCTTTCAAGAAATACTATCAAAAGACATTTTATTAAGACACTGTCATATTAAAGGACATTTATTACATGGGCGCCTATCTTCTCGAATGGTTGAGTTTATTTTTCCGCTGGTTTCATGTTATCGCTGGGGTAGCATGGATTGGTGCATCGTTTTATTTTGTGTGGCTAGATCTAAGCCTACGCAAACCGCCACAGTGGAAAACAGACAAAGGCATTTCGGGTGATCTTTGGGCCGTCCATGGCGGCGGGTTTTATGAAATTGCCAAATACAAACTCGAACCAGAAGAGATGCCAAAGACGCTACATTGGTTTAAATGGGAAGCTTATACCACTTGGCTGACGGGTGCGGCGATGATGTCTATCGTCTATTATGCCAATGCAACTGCCTACCTAATTGACCCAAGCAAAGTACCTTTTACCAGTATCGGTGCCATCGCCACCAGCTTGCTTTTCTTGTTCGGTAGTTACTTCATTTACGAAGTTATCGTACGCAGTCATTTGGGTAAAAACGCGTTTATCTTTAGTACCTTGATTTTTATCTTACTGGTCATCGCGAGCTGGGGTTCTTACCAGCTGTTTAGTGATCGCGCCTCGTTTATTCATATCGGTGCTATCTTGGGCACGGTGATGGTAGGTAACGTATTCTTCGGTATTATGCCTGCTCAGCGTGCACTCGTTGACTGTGTGCGGCGCGGCGAAAAACCAGGTAAAGAAGTGGCTGAATTGGCATTACAAGCCAAAAATCGCTCACTGATGAATAACTACTTTACCCTACCGCTAATTTTTACCATGATCAGCAATCATTACCCAATGATGTATGCTCATGAGAAAGGTTGGTTAGTATTGGTCTTCGTCGGTATTATTACCGCGACTGCGCGTCATTACTTTAACCAAAAGCACTTAGGTCATAAAAAACCACGCTACTTGGTTATTCCAGCCGTATTAACTGTATTATTAATTATCTGGATGCGACCTGAGCCGATTGAGCCAGCGCCTGCAATGCCTGCTACTGCCTCAGTAGCACCTACAACGACTGATAGCACGCCGCCAGATATAAGCGCGATTACTGATACAAACACTGATACCGTTGCTAATGCTAATAACAGTGCTAATAATAATGCTACTAACAGTGCTGATAACAGTACTAGCACTGATGCAGTTACTGCTGAAGCCGTACCCGTGAGCGCATCAGCAGATGACGCTATGATGGATGTCGTGCATACGCGCTGTAGCACCTGTCATGCGGTGCAGCCAACACAGCAAGGCTTCGCCGCACCGCCAGCAGGAATCATTTTGCAGACACCAGAAGACCTAAAAATACATAAAGCGAAAATCGTCACTGCGGTACAGACTGGCTATATGCCGCTTGGTAATATTACTCAGTTGACGGATGCCGAGCGCCAACAGCTCGTAGCCTATGCATCGTCACTTTAATTTGTGATAAAAAATAACTGTCCTTCACGAGCAATATTTTAGTAAATATCTAAGGCTCTAAGCGATATAGGAATATAGATAATGAGCAAAAAAATTACCAGTGACTTTGATCTGAGCACGTATCCCCGCGACCTAAAAGGCTATGCTGGCAATCCACCAAAAGCAAACTGGCCAGGCGGCGCAAAAATCGCCGTACAATTTGTATTAAACATCGAAGAAGGTGCAGAAAATAGCGTCATCCATGGCGATGGTCAATCAGAGCGTTTTTTGTCTGATATTTTAGGCACACCAGAATTTAACAACCGTCACCAGTCTATTGAATCTGCATTCGAATACGGTAGCCGTGTCGGCGTATGGCGTGTGCTAGATGTCTTTAAAGATTATGGTATTCCTATCACCACGTTTACCTGTGCCGCCGCTGCTGAAAAGACCCCGCATATCATCGAGCGTGTATTAGAAGACGGTCATGAGATTGCCAGTCATGGTCTACGCTGGATCACTTATCAGGATATGTACCGTGAGACGGAACGTGAACACATTCGCTGTGCCACCCAAATATTTAAACGTATGCTAGGCGGCCAACCTCTCGGCTGGTATACAGGACGTGATAGTCCAAATACTCGTGAACTGGTCGCTGAACAAGGTGACTATACCTATGACTCTGACTCGTACGGTGATGAGTTACCATATTGGCTCAATGTAAAGGTCCAAGATGGCAATGTCATCACACGTAAACCACATTTGGTCATACCTTATAGCCTAGAGACCAATGACATGCGTTTTTCTTCTAGCCCGGGATTCACCCATGCTGAACCATTTTATCAGTATCTCAAAGACAGCTTTGACACCTTATACGAAGAAGGCGCACATACCCCTAAAATGCTGACCATTGGCTTGCATTGCCGCATTATTGGGCGTGCAGGACGCATCAAAGCGCTAAAGCAGTTTTTGCAATATATCACCAATAAGCCTGACGTATGGGTATGCCGCCGTGATGATATCGCCAAGCACTGGTACGAAAACCATCCTGCTACGTCAGACAACACTGCTAACTGGATGTAAGCTTAGGCTATCGTCATAGCACTCGTTCTGCTTAGCTAAGCGCGTACGAATTGGCATAGATTAATATATAAAATAAGCCATACGTTATTAATAAACACCATTATTAAAAAAGGAATCATTGTGAGTCAAAACACTTCAGAAGTTGGACAAATTATCTCCGCAAACAATCTACCTGATACTCTGCCAGCATTCACCAAAAAATCAAACGTAGCCGACAGTCGCTTGGGTGCAAAATCACTGTTCGCCACCGACGATTTTTTTGCGGATAAAAGCCGTATTCTAAATCCTGATGCACCTATCTTTGTCGTGGGTAAGTTCGATGACAACGGTAAGTGGATGGACGGCTGGGAAACACGTCGTAAGCGTCATTTGGGTTACGATTACTTGGTTATCCAACTGGCCCGCCCAACCAAAATAGCCGGTCTCGATATTGATACCAGTCACTTTACAGGTAACTTCCCATCTTCCGCCAGTGTCGATGCATTATACGCGCCCGAGCTACTGCAGCAAGATGAAGCTGAACTTACCAGTCTAAGCAAAGAAGACTGGGATGGTAAAAACTGGCAGGCACTAGTGGGTATGACCCCGCTTCAAGGTCACAACCATGAGCTTGTCGAGATTGATCATGAGCAAACGGTCACCCATATTCGTTTAAACATTTATCCAGATGGCGGCGTTGCCCGACTACGTGTCTATGGTGATATCCAACTTGATGCCAGCCTAAATACACAAGGCGAGACACTTGACTTGGCAGGCGCATTAAATGGTGGTCGTGCGATTGCTAGTAATGATGCGCACTTTGGCGAAGCCAGTAACTTACTGTTACCGACTAAAGCACCCAATATGGGAGATGGTTGGGAGACCCGCCGTCGCCGTGAGCCAGGCAATGACTGGTGTATCATCGCGCTAGGTCAAGCAGGTATCGTTGATTCCATCGAGATAGATACTGCCCACTTTAAAGGCAATTACCCTGATAAAGTCTCGATCCAAGCCGTCTACTCTTCAAATACACCAGAGCAAACTTTAGTGACTCAGAGTATGTTTTGGGAAACCCTACTTGAACCACAAAAAACCAATGCGGATGACATTCATCACTTTGGTAAAGACAAGCTTCAGATAGACCAGCCTATCACGCATATTCGGGTCAATATCTTCCCAGATGGTGGCATTAGCCGTGTACGCGTGTATGGCAAAATTGCTGAGGCTAATATTGACACTGGTACTAACACTGATAGCAAAGAGACAAAATAATGAGTGTCACTTTAACAGCTAAGCCTTTAACCAAGGCAAACTTTGCCCCTTACGGCTCGGTTATCGAGCGCTATAGTGATAATGAGCAAACGGCTGACAATACTTATGAGATCAATAATGGCTATGCGGTTCGTCATCATGCACTTGCCGAAAGTAAACTAGACGGTGGTGCAGTTGGCATGAGTATCTTTCGAGCCACAAAGCGTGAGAATCCGATTGCCCTTTCGGTCATGGAATACCATCCGCTTGGGACACAAGCATTTGTATCTATGGAAGGTCAAGACTATATCGTCGTTGTCGCAAAAGCTGGTGTGCCGCCGCAGTCGCCTGATGACCTAGCAGTGTTTTACGCGAAATCTCACCAAGGTGTACAGTACGATGCTAATGTCTGGCATCACCCTCTACTCGCGCTTGGGCGTGACAGTGATTTCTTAGTTATTGATCGTATCAATGGCGAGGGTAATAACTGTCATGAGATTGATATCACGGATTGGCATGTGTCTATTGAGTTAAAAGGCGAATGCAGTTAACTGAATAAAAAATAGTCGCATCCAACAAGTACAAACTTAACGCCAGCTAATGTCTATTAGCTGGCTTTTTTATGTTCATTTAGTTGTTAAATCATATGCCTATCAATTGATGAAATTCCGTCAGACGACCCAACTTGGGGCACATGGATATCCATTTTGGTGCTTTTATGGCGGATCTGATCTTTCGAAAAACATTGTTTGCCACATATATATAAATGTACGGAAATTGGCTCTCTCATTTGAGAACAGTTAAAGACTATTTTGCTTATTTCTACCCTAATTAGTGGTTAATAAGACTAAAAGTTAGACGACTCTGTAGATGACAGCTCTCTAGGTCATTTGTGGCACGGTTATTGAATGCTCTTTAGTAGTAAGCATTTAAGCGCTATCAACCAACCGTTGTCTAACGAGCATTGGATTAATAGTTTGTTTACTAGCAAATAATAACGATGCAGTTTTGGGGTAATCAACAATCAATTGTACATAAAGGGGTCATATTTTGCGTTTTGATTTATTAACGAGCTTATCCTGTCATACCAAATCATCTAGCCAAAAGCTAGCTTTACTCAAACCTTTGTCGATGGCAGCTGTTGCTATCGCGGCTTTAGGTAGCATATCGAACATCCATGCTAAGACCTTCTTTACTGATACGAGTGTCTCCGTACTTTACGGTGATGACTATGAACTTGTAGAAGACGGAGAACTGACGACCGTCACATTAGAGCATGCTTCTGCGCATGACTGGGGCGGCGTGTTCTTCTTTGTCGATCGAAACCAAGGTGCCGATGACATTGAAAACAATAGATTTAGAGAAACTTATGGCGAGCTGTCTCCTACATTCAAAATAGCAACTTTTAATGACAGTTTTATCAAGCAGGTTAATTTAGCCGCTACTTATGAATTTGGTTCGAACAGTACGGGCTTTGACCAAGATAATTATTTGGTTGGTATTGGTGCAGATCTCAATGTGCCTATTCCAGGTACAACGTTTGCGTCGGCTACTCTATATCATGCTTTTAACGACAATACTGACGATGATCAGCAAATTACCTTAACCTATGGTTGGGAACGCAATAATTTTGTCGTAGACGGCTTTATTGATTATTCATTTAATAATGATGATATTGAAGATAATATTCATATCAATCCGCAAATTAAATACAACTTACAAGAAGTGCTCGGTATTGATAACCGTTTAGAAGTCGGTATGGAGTATAGCTATTGGAAAAATAAATACGGTGTTGATGGCGTGAATCAAAACTCCCCTAGTGCATTGGTAAAGTTCCATTTTTAATGTCTAATAAAAACTCTCTTGGCAGAAATAAACCCTTGTTCCAACTATATAGGAACAAGGGTTTATTTTTTATATCTGAAAGAAGTCTCACTTATTTTCAGATTTAGGTACAGCGTTTATTTACACCTATAAAGTTGATTTACGATAGCGACTCACGCCTGCGATGACTGTCTGATCAATTACTCTATCATCACCCAGCATCATTAGTACAAACAACTGTTCTTCCAGTGTTTTGGTCTGCGCCATACGTCGCTCAAGCAATGCCGTTGCACCCATGTCGATGACCACAAAATCCGCTTCTTTATTTGGCATAAAGTTACCGATTTTATTGTCCAATAATAGCGACTGGGCATTACCCAACGTAATTTGATATAACCCTTGATGAGCAGATAGTTGATTGCTTTGTAGTTGTTGAATTTTATACGCTTCTGACAGAGTCGTCAGCATCGACAGACTTGTCCCTGCTCCAACGTCAGTGGCGATACTGACACCGGTATAGCGTAACGTCTTGGGTAAATCGAACAATCCACTACCCAAAAACAGATTGGACGTCGGACAGTGTGATATCTGCGTACCAGTCGCACGCAGACGCTCATACTCAGATATTTCAAGGTGAATACCATGTGCCAAGGTAGTGCGTCGACCCAGTAATCCCATATCATCATAGACATCGAGATAGCCTTTATGAGTGGGATACAGTTGTTTCACAAAGGCTATCTCATCATGATTTTCTGCTAGATGCGTCTGCAGATAAACACTCTCGTAACTGGCATACAGCTCACCTGCCATTTGTAGTTGCTTGGGTGTCGAAGTAATAGCAAAGCGCGGGGTAATCGCCACATGTTGGCGGCCGCGCTCATGCCAATTATCAATGATGTTTTGGGTATCTCGAATGCCCTGCTCAGCAGGTACACACAAATTATCAGGCGCATTTTGATCCATCAAGACATTACCCGTGATCATGCGGGTGTTAAGCTTGTGACTTTCCGTAAAAAATGCGTTCACTGATTCAGGGTGACTGGTAGAAAATACCATAGCGCTCGTTGTGCCATTGGCTAGCAACTGATTTAAAAAGAACTGCGCCGTATCATGCGCTACTTTTGGATCGCCAAAATTGGCCTCAGTGACGAAAGTATAATTGTTAAGCCAGTCAAGTAATTGCTCACCATAAGCAGCAATCATATCTATTTGCGGATAATGTACATGAGTATCGATAAAACCTGGCATGATCAATTTATCGCGATAGTCATGCACCTTGACTGCTAGCCTACCCTCTTCATTTGCATACTTTGACAGTATAGTTTCACTACGACCATACTCTACAATGCACCCTATCATATCATCTACGACAAGCGCACCATCGGCGATATATTGAGGATAAACCTGTACACCTTCAATCACTGGTAGCAACGTAATGTCTCGTTCCACAGCTAATGTCTGTGAATAATCAGAGGTTGTACGCTCAGGACGATCGCTTTCGGTCAAATAGTGTAGCAGTCGAGCTTGATAGATATGTATGGTCATTCGTAGATCTCACAATGGCTTAGTAGTCCTGAGCGTTTTGATAAATAGTACTGAGCGCTTTAATAATTTGATAAAAAGTATAAAAGTTATATGGAGTGAGCCACTCAAAGAGTAGCCTGATGATACTGTTGTAGGAGCTGTGCCACGATAGAAACCGCCACCGCCATCGGCTCTTTTCCGCCAATTTGCAATCCAATTGGCATGATCAACTGATTCACCAGTTGCTCACTGTAGCCACGCTGAATCAAACGATCTCTAAAACGCTTGGCTTTGGTTGCCGATGCAATGCAACCTATGTAAGGTGTCAAAGTATCTGAACATTGATCGTCAGATGAGCTAGTATCAGAAATAGTATCTAATGCTGCTCGTACTAGCTCAAAATCAACACTATGGTCATGAGTCATAACCAGAATAAAACGCTGACCACCCTGCTCGATAAATGGGCGTACAAAATCTACAGGCTCATCATCGATATGCGGACGGATATGCGCTGGTAAGTTATAAAGTGTGGATTGATTAGTAGTAGATTTATCCACTAAGTAACGTTTAAACATCTCTGGGCGACTGTCCACCCAATCTACCTGACAAGGCAGCTCAGCGAGGATGGTCATTAGCGCTGATGCCACATGCCCTGCTCCAAACACTAGTACTGACATCGGCGGCGTTACATTGAAGCATTCGAACATAACGGTGACGCTACCGCCGCAACACTGTGCCAATTTCGCACCTAGCGGGTAGTGCTTGGTGTAGACAGCATCACGGCGTACCCCTTTAGAAGGGGTTAGCGCGCTTGTATCATTAGCTTCATAAACTTTTGGTTTTACTTCTTTTGATACCGTTGCCGCTATTTCACCGTTCAGTAGTTGCCGTGCCGTGTTGATAACATCGTGCTCTAGACCGCCGCCGCCCAGCGTATCCACGATATTGTCTTGCGTGATGATCATCTTCGCCTGTAGCGCTCGAGGAGCAGATCCATTCACAGCCACGACCGTCGCCAATACGTGAGCAATGCCTTGCTGCTGATATCGCGCTAGACCTTCATACCAGACGACTGGCGGTGCTAACGACTCATTCACTGTGCGCAGGACCTCTTGCCCCTGCTACATTCGGATGCTCTATCGCATTAGGCTGATCATCGGTTTGTTTGCCCTCTACTTCTTTTGGATCAATGTCTTTGGCATGGCGCACATCTTGTGGCATGACTTTGTCGTTATAGAGATCGCCCTTTTCTTCTACGCCTTTGGCAAGGCTATCCATCGTATCCTTGTCTGCTTTGGTCTCTAGATCCCAAGACGAACCTTCCATACGCATCACTGCCTTTAGTACCGCTTCTGGCGTTGCAGGCATGGTCAGCTCTGGATTCTTTTTATAGTCACCGAGGCTAGCCACTGCATTATTGAGCGCGCACCAGACACTGGCTGCCAACATAAACGGCGGCTCACCGACGGCTTTAGAGTTATAGATAGTTTGTTCTTCGTTTTTGCGATCGTATAATTTGACGTTCCACTGCTTTGGTAGGTCATGCGCAGTTGGAATCTTATAGTTGGCAGGACTATCAGATGCAAGCTTCCCTTTGTCATTCCAAATCAGCTCTTCTGCTGTGAGCCAACCCATACCTTGCACAAAACCGCCCTCAATCTGACCGATATCAATGGAAGGGTTAATCGATTGTCCCGCGTCATGTAATACGTCACAGCGCAGCACTTTGTACTCCCCTGTCAGCGTATCAATCTCAACCTCAGCGCAGGCGGCACCTAATGCAAAATAGAAAAACGGACGACCCCATGCTTTGGAGCGATCATAAAATATCTTTGGCGTTTTGTAGTAGCCAGTAGACGATAGGCTGATGCGATTCTGATACGATAGCTGAATCATTTCAGCAAAGGTCAATGTTTCTTTATCACCGATATATACATGGTTCTTTTCAAATCTGATGTCTTCTTGTGCCACCTCAAAATGCTCAGCCGCAAACTCAAGTATGCGCGCTTTGATACTCAAGCACGCATTTTGCGCGGCTTTACCATTGATATCGGTACCTGATGACGCCGCAGTTGGTGAAGTATTGGGCACTTTATCCGTACGAGTCGCTGAGACTTTTACTGTATCCAGATCCACATCGAACTCATTGGCGACGATTTGGGCGATTTTGATATATAGCCCTTGCCCCATCTCTGTACCACCGTGATTGAGATGGATACTGCCATCGGTATAAATATGTACCAACGCGCCCGCCTGATTAAGCGTCTGCACTGTAAATGAAATACCGAATTTAACGGGCGTTAGCGCAAGACCCAAACGCTTATCACTGCCTTCAGCGGTAGCTTTTTGATTAGCCTCTATGATTTGCTGACGGCGATTGTCATAATCACAATCTTCTGCCAGTGTGCTCATGATGGTCGCCAAATCAAAATGCTCAATGGTCTGACCGTAATGCGTACTTTGACCATCTTGATATAAGTTTGCCAAGCGTACTTGTAATGGATCCTGCCCTAATGTATAGGCAATATGATCCATCATATATTCAGCAGTCATCAGACCTTGTGGACCACCAAATCCTCGATAAGCAGTATTGGATACGGTATGCGTTTTGCAGCGATGACCTGCTACATGAGCAGCTGGGTAATAATAGGCGTTATCACAATGGAACATCGCTCTATCAACGATGGCATCAGACAAATCTGGTGCATAGCCACACAAGCCAGCCAATTGCATATCAACGCCCAATATACGACCAGACTCGTCTAAACCGACTTCGTAACGGTTGGCAAACTCATGACGCTTACCCGTCACCACCATGTCATCCTGACGATCAAGACGCATACTGACAGGAACGTTATGGCGTTTGGCGATGATACCGCACAGACATGCCCATGCAGCGGCTTGCGTTTCTTTCCCGCCAAACCCGCCACCCATACGGCGCACAACGGTATTTACCGCATGAAATGGCAGATCTGTTACTTCGGCGACCAGCTGCTGCACTTCGCTTGGATGCTGTGACGACGTATAAACTTCTAGCCCGCCATCGTCACAAGGCACCACATAAGATACTTGGCCTTCGAGATAAAAGTGCTCTTGCCCGCGCATATGAATATGACCTTCAATGCGAATTGGTGCGTTCTTAAGCGCAGTCGCCGCGTCACCACGCTTCATAAAGTGACTCGGACGCACAAACAACTCTTGCTCTAGTGCTTTATCTATACTAAGTACCGCTGGCAATGGCTCATATTCTACCACTGCCTTGGTCGCAGCTTTTTTGGCGGCGCGATGACTACTTGCTACTACTACAAATAACGTCTGACCCACATACTCTGTGATGTCATCCACCATCAGTGGCTCACCGTCGAACACCGCACCGATATCCGTCTGCGCAGGCAAATCTTTAAAACTTAAGACATCTACCACCCCATCCGCATCTCTAACAGCGCTCAAATCCATACTCAATACACGTGCGTGAGCGTGACTGCTTTTACCTACTGCTAGATGTAGCGTGCCTTGCGGTTTTGCAATATCATCCACATAAGTTGCCGTCCCCATGACATGGCTGATCGCACTATCATGCTTAGCCGAGGTGCCAATTTTGTTTTTTGGCGGACGCACGCGGCGGATACTATAACTGTCAAATAAAGACGAATGATGGCTCATGGCGGATCTCTTCTATTAGGACGCTTTGATTAATGCTCTTTTGTTCTTGGCAAATATAACGATTAGGCGGTATTAGCAAACAACAACTCTGCTAATTAAGCATTCTCAGTCTGTCTATCTGCTACCAACTGCTTACCGCACTTCACCAGTAGACGCTGTACCACATGTGAGCGATATTCGCGGCTGGCTCTGACATCGGTCATAGGCGTAACGTCTGCAGACAAGACTTGTGCTGCTTGCTCAAAACTCGCAACTTCTGCCGCTTGTCCAATAAGCGCTTGCTGACAGGTTATGGCTAATAACGGTATGGCAGCCATGCCGCCAAGCCCAAGCTTAGCATTCTCTATCGTCATGCCATCTGCTGATACATCGATTCGCGCAGCCAATAGACACGCTGAAATATCATCCTCATAACGTTTGCTAATTTTATGAATAAATAAGTGCTGATTGTCATGCATCAGAGGAATATGGATAGCGACTACGTAACTGCCTGCTTGCAGTTTGGTCTTTTTATAATCTAAGAAAAATTCTGATAAAGGTATAATCTCATCCGTATAAATCTCATTGCTATTATCTGACTCTTCACGATTAGGTGCGCAATGACGCAGATGAATTGACGCATCTAATGCCAATAAAATCGGTGGTAAATCACCAATTGGAGAAGCGTTGGCTATATTGCCGCCGATGGTGCCCATATTACGGATTTGTGGAGAAGCAATGCGTTCAAATACTTGCGCGAAACTTGGAAAATACTGCTCAAGCACAGGCAACATTTGCTGATAGCTCATGCTAGCACCTAGTACTAATAATTGGCTAGGAGCTTGCTCGTTATTCGACTCTTTATTGCTTGAGTCAGGCTTTGCGTCAAGTAGTGACCATGACTTTAATGCCTCAACACCTGAAAGCTGGATAATGACCTCATGATCAACCAAATGCTGGGTTACACTCAATCCCAAATCCGTACCGCCTGCCCAAATCGTTGCTTTTGGATTGGCCGCTAATACTTGATTAAGCTCATCTAGTGACTTGGGCATATATAATTGTCGCCCAGCATCACTGATTGCAGGTGCAATATCATTCGACTCTGCATTGTTTAATTTAGCTTCAGCTGGCACGTTTTTAGAGACTACTGACTCTTTTGTACTACGCATCGCATCTGTCGCTAGGCTGATCGTCAGGTCTTTCACCGCTGACTGCGCAGCTTCTCTCTGCTGACCGATATCGCTCATCAGTAGACCAGCTTCGATAATTGGCCTGTAGCCTGTGCAGCGACATAAGTTACCAGATATTGACGCAACCACCTCATCATAGCTCAATTGCTTAGCATCACTCTGACTTGAAGCCTCTTGATCGGTCTGCATACGATTATTTTCGTAAACGCAAGCAAGCGACATTACAAACCCAGGCGTACAAAAACCGCACTGTGATCCGTGACATTCAACCATGGCTTGCTGTGCTGGATGCAGCAAAGCACGTTCTGGATGATGTTCTGGATTGCCAGCCAAGTAAGAGGCCGTCATAAGATGATGACCATCCATGAGCGACACTAGCGTAATGCAAGAGTTAATCGTATAGAACGGTGGCGTCACATTTTTTTCGTCGCCATTTTCATCATTAAGCACTTGCTGGCTAGCGTTAGGCAGGCGCTGAACCATCACAGTACAGGCACCGCAATCACCACTACCACAGCCTTCCTTCGTATCCGTTTGGCCTTCATGCAATCGTAGATACTCAAGCACCGTCGTATTAGGGTTAAGCTGGGTTAGCTCATGGCGTTTCCCATTTAAGTAAAAACTAATCATAGCAAGACTCGGCTAAAATAAAATAATGAAGATAAGCATAAGGCTTAAGGAATTTGACGGCTTAAATGCTGAACGTAAGCACTTGGTTTACATCATGCTGCAACCTTTTAAGTACGGTTATTCTGTTTTATTTGCTAATACATTCTTAAGAGATAAAAAAATCAGCACAGCGCACTTTTTATATCAGGTAAATCGGTTGCAAATATCAGTAAGCATCGAACAATTTTGTTAGAAAACTCGTACTATAGGATACTTGACTATTTGGTCAGCTTTCAACATATTATCACTATTCTTATTTATAACACAACCCGTTAAAATGCCTATAGATACTATCAAACAGTTGGCGAATTTTATATATAGCGAATAAAGCTAAGCGTTAGATAAGCTATACTATAAACAGCTAGATAGCCTGCGTAAAAACAGTACCGAATACCTATATCGCCTTTAAACTGCTATGACCCGCCGATTTTTATATATAATGTCTGCAAATAAGCCTGACTCTACACTACTATTATTTCTAATGATGGATAATCGTGACATGTCGTTGGGCTAAAATCGTTTTTGAGATATTACTATGAAGTCATTCGCCTTTACCTATTTGCTAGTAGCAACGATGCTGTTAGGAGGTTGTCAATCGTTTCAATTCGTTGACAGTCCTATTCCCGTGAAGCCTGCCCCTACTAAGCTTGCCGCTCAATAAAAGCCTAGCGCTTAATAGAACTTATCGTTCAATAAAAATTGGCACAAAAAAAAGCAGACATCAATAATGTCTGCTTTTTTATTCGATTGCTCTGTCGGTTTTAGCTATTTTTAGAGCTTAGTGTCAGCTGGTTGATGCTTAATAATCGTTTTGGCGAGATGATCACCAAACCAAATAGCAGTATCAATATCGCCCGAACCTGGCGTCTCTTCAGGTGGACCATCAAGCGACTGAGTCATCAATCCCAAGAAGCTAGACAGACGGTTCAAATCATGAGCCTCATGACCTGTCGGCATCAATGGCAGACCAATCCAGTTCATACCATGTTGCATCGCATATAGAGAAATCTGCTGCAATACAGCAAGTTTATCACCGCTCAGACCGCCCGAATTGGCAAACGCTGCTGCCCACTTGCCTTCCCATTTACGATGATACCAACGCTTAGAAGTTTCATCCATAAAGGTCTTAAATTCAGCTGTCACGCTACCCATATACACTGCACTACCAAAAACCAGCAAATCTGCCTGATCTAAGTAGTCCCAATCAACATCATAAACATCGACAGCCTTGGCTTGTGCTTCTGGCAATTGCTGATGCGCACCTTGTACTATCGCCTCAGCGACACGCTTGGTATGACCATAATTACTATGGAAGATAACAGCGATTGAGACATTAGGCGCGTTATCAGTAGATGTAGAGGTGTCAGACGATTTAGCAGGTGTATTCATACGTACTCTAATAATAAATAATTGGTTGAATATAAATTTACAAAATATTGGATACTTAGCCACAATCGATAGTTAGTGGCCTCACTTTCACGATAAATACTTATCGATAGCTCAAGCTCTTAAGCTTTCGAGCGATACAACAGAATCAAGCAACGTTTCGTTTAGTCGATTTAATTGGCAGAAACATCAATGATGATAGAGCAATCGCATAGTCTTTAATTGCACTGTTTTAACTGCACAGTCCTTAATTACATAGTCTCTATACGTCAGCGTATACATACCAGTATATATGCGACGACCTTCATTGAATTCAAGCCCATTGTATCAGACGTATTTTCGTTTTTAAGTTATTTATTAAAGTCTGACTAGGGCGTGTCTTCAATTCATCTTACAATGAACGATAGTACACGCCAGATAAAGCATTGACTTAAAATTACGCGCTAACTTCTCATAGCGAGTGGCGATACTACGAAAGTGTTTAAGCCTTGCAAACATATTTTCAACAAGATGACGCAGCTTGTACAAATAGCTATCAAACTCTGGATTAGGCTGTTTGGCGTTCTTCCTTTTAGGAACGACAGGTATCATATTATGGCTGCGAGCTTTGTCTCTGATACACTCTGAGTCATAGCCTTTATCAGCGATAAAGTAATCTGCCTGTCCAATCATCTCAATCAATTCACCTGCAATTTGACTGTCGTGGACGTCACCCCCAGTGATTTTAAAATGGAGCGGATATCCATCGGCATCACAGGATAGGTGTATCTTTGTAGTTGCTCCGCCACGGCTTTGTCCAATTGCTCGCTCTTCACCACGCCGAGCTCCACTTGCATGCTGATGACAGCGAACATAGCTTCCGTCTGTGAATACCCATTCCGTATCAACTTCTTTTCGTAAGCCAAAAAAAAATCCGCCCATAAGCCAGTTTTCGACCAGCGGTTGAAACGACTATAGGCTGTTTTCCACGAACATAATTCTTCAGGTATGTCACGCCAAGGCGCCCCTGTGCGTAGTTTCCACAGTATGGCTTCCATGATCTCTCGGCTGTTTTGAGTTTGATAGCAGCCGTACTTTATCATCGTCGATTGCAATTGATCCCAAAGCGTATCTGTTAATGCTTTTCTTGCCATAACTTGTATTTCTCGCATCGACTCAATAGATGCGGTATTGTAACTATTATTTAGGGCTTATCCAATTGAAGACACGCCCTAATCAGATCACATATACTTTTAATATATTTTGTATAAATGGGTAAGTCGCGTTAACTGATAATATGACACAAACAAATTCCCGATACCTGATAAACCTATGATTATCAGTACCATAGTTAACTATTAATATAAGATCATATAAACAGCAGCCTATTTATTCCATATAATCATATACTAATTCTATTTCTTCTAACCTCTCCGTATTTACATTAATGACAATAGGATTATGATGTAACGTTTCTTACTGCTAAACCGAATCAATCGAATTAACAGAAATACAGTTTCCAATTCTGCAAACCTGCGCAACTATACTCATATAAATTCTTATAAAAATGATATCTGATAACATCATCGGATAAGGAAGCTATTACCTTGACTACTCTCGTTCAACCTGTAAACGACACAAAAGACCCTATCGTCAGAGATGATCTGGCCTTAAATGCACCACAAAAACCCTTAATTATGGGTGGTGGCATCGTAGGATTGATGGTGCTTGCGTATCTATTAGCCACTCAACATATCTCTCAATCATTGCTACTTGGCATAGGTCTTTTGTTAGGCTATACCCTTTTTCATGCCCGCTTTGGCTTTACCTCTGCCTTTAGACGTATGATGGCAGTGGGCAACGGTCAGGCGATGCGCTCACACATGCTAATGTTGGCAGTTGCTGTTACGCTATTTGCGCCAATCCTTGCTTATGGCACGACGCTATTTGGCGGTCCTGTCGCAGGTTATGTCGCGCCATTAGGGGTCAGTCTAGTCGTAGGCGCATTTGTATTTGGTATCGGCATGCAATTGGGCGGCGGCTGTGCCTCTGGTACGCTCTATGCGGTAGGCGGTGGACGCTCTGTTATGTTCATCACCTTTATTTTCTTCATAGTGGGCGCCACGATTGGGGCTTATCACTTGCCATTCTGGACAGAAGAGATGCCTGCTTATGCACCTTTCTCTTTGGCAACCTCTACAGGTCTTGGTTATACAGGTGCATGGCTGGTGTCGCTAGCCATATTTGGCATTATCGCATGGGTGACGTTAGTCGTTGAGAAAAAAAGAAACGCACCAAAGATGGCACCCGTGCCTTCTGAGTCTGGTTGGAAACGAATTTTTCGTGGTTCTTGGCCGCTATTTGCTGCCGCAATCGTTCTGGCTTTACTTAACGGTCTGACATTACTTACACGTGGTCAACCGTGGGGCATTACGTCAGCATTCACATTATGGGGCTCTAAAATTGCAAGCGGCTTTGGCATGGATGTGGCTAGTTGGGGCTATTGGCAAGGGGCTAATGCAGCAGCGCTTGAAGCTTCTATCTTTGCAGATTCGACCACTGTATTAAATATCGGTATCATCATTGGCGCGTTTATCGCCTCTGCTGCGGGTGGTTTGTTCAAGTTTACTAAGATTACTGCAGGTAACTTTGCAGCATCGGTCATTGGCGGATTGATGATGGGATATGGCGCACGTCTCGCGTTCGGTTGTAATATCGGCGCTTACTTTGGTGGTATCGCCTCTTTTAGCTTGCATGGTTATATCTGGGGCATACTGGCAATGGCAGGTACATTCTTGGCGCTGTATTTACGTCCTTTATTTGGATTGTCAGTACCAAAATCTAGCGACTCTGTTTGTTAATACAAATTTCGTGTTAATACAGGCCTTGTGTTAATACAAATGTAGCACTCAAATAAAAAAACAGCAGAATAATCTGCTGTTTTTTGTTGTTTATCACTTCCTTGCCACTACTCATTATTATATAGTCAAAGAAATCTAAAACAGCTACAAGGCAGCCGACCGTAGATTGTACATATAGTACATCTAGGGAGGGTAACACCGTAGCGGTTTAGTAGTTCACTGACTATAAAGCTGCTAACGACGGACGATGACCAGTGCCATCCGACCCGTTGCAGGCTGGTGCATATGAGTCTGACGGCGATACGAGTAATAGTGAGTATCTGCGTAGCTACAGTCAACAGGCAAATCATTCACAACTGTAGCACCAACAGCTTCTAACTGCATGGCAGCAAGCTTCGGTAAATCCAGCTTTATTTTGTCATTATGAGACGATATAGAAAATAGCGACACAAAGTTATCGATATGTGCCTGTGATAACGTCTGGTTAGCTATACACCCAGATAATAGCTTATCGCGAACGTCTGTATTTACTTCATAGTTTTCCTGACTGATACACACTCCTATCCAAGCTTGTATAGGGCCTGAATCAGTAAAGCGATTAACAGTCTCTGGTATCACACCGCAGGCCAATCCTTGCCAGCCTGCATGAATCGCTGCGATTTTGCCACTGGTAGGTTGACACAAGACAATCGGTACACAGTCTGCCGTCATGATTGCCAGACCGCGACCACTTTGTTGACTGACCATCGCATCAGCAGACAGTGGCGCCATATTCAGCGTAGTAGCATCAACATCATGAATATGTTTACCATGAACCTGACTGACCCAATGCAAGCGATTAATAGCCGCATGCTGCTCGTTTTGTGCAGACTTATCGATCAGCTGCTCATTGATAGCAGCCAATAGATTCATGCGGTTATCTAATACTTGCAGTGCATTATCATTGACATGCAGACCTAAATTCAGCTCACCGTAATTTGACTGACCTTCGTAACCTGTACGCTGGTTTTTAGCAGCAGAGTCATCAATATCATCATGCACAAAAGCAGCCGTCTGAAAAACGGCTACATTATCAATTTGCGCAATCATTGTCATCGGGAACGTGTTCGTCATGGCTGCTCGCTCTCACCTCTCATCTAGTAAACGTTAGCGTTTACTCTTCATAATAACCGTCGCTTAGTACTGCCATGAGTTTTTGCATGTCTTCAGGTAGTGGCGTCGTCACCTCAATGTCTTCACCCGTCGTCGGATGCACGAATCCTAACGTATAGGCATGCAGTGCTTGGCGCGGGAAATTATTAATAGCTTGGCGCTGAGCTTCTGTCAATCCAGAACGCAACTGACGACGGCCACCATAGACACGGTCACCGACTAATGGATAAGTAATGTGACTTAGATGCACACGAATTTGATGCGTACGTCCAGTCTCAAGTCCAACATCTAGCAGACAGTAGTTTTCGTTCAATGGCGTGACATTTAGCAGATGCGTTACCGCTTCGCGGCCGGCGGTCATCACCGTCATTTTAGTACGCTGGTTACGATGTCGGCCAATCGGCGCATCGATACGGCGATGACGAGATAAGCTTGCTTGGTCCCCTGCCACCACACACTTATAGTGACGATAAACAGACTTATCTTTTAGCTGCTCCATTAGTGCCATCTGTGCAGGTTTGGTTTTGCCAATCAGTAGCAATCCAGAGGTGTCTTTATCAATACGGTGTACAAGACCTGCACGCGGTAAATGATGCTGCTGAGGATAATGATATAGCAATGCATTGACCAAAGTGCCATTTTGATTACCAGCGCCAGGGTGAACCACCATACCGACAGGTTTGTTGATTACCAACACGTCATCATCTTCATAGACAACATCGATATCTATGTTTTCTGGTTGGTCTTCACCATGCTGCTGTAACGTCGTTGATAGATGCAATACGTCATCTGCTTTGACACGGACTTTCGGTTTTTGAACACTGCCGTTATAAAGCAGACTGCCGTCAGTAATCCAGTTCTGAAGTTGTACACGCGAAAAGTCTGAAAACGCTTGGGAGGCAACCTTGTCAATACGCAGACCAGCTTGATCTTCTGTGACCACATGCGTCATATCTACAATCACTGGTACAGCTTGACCCGCTACTGGGGCTTCATCGTCGTCACCGTCCATGTCGCTGTCATCAATATCATTATCATCAATGTCGCTATCGTTCAGATCATTACCATCATCGATGAGCAACTCTTCATTATCAAGCGCATCATCATGCATTTGCTCGTTTGTAATTGGTTGATTATCAGGTAGCTCATTATTGTTCAAAACTTCATTTGGCATTGGTGACTCTTGTGCTGATGAATCAGTATCTAGCGATTGATTCGGTGATAAATTGGTAGTCATGGCATCATTATTCATAGCGGATTGATACATTGATACGTGGCAAAGCCCCTGACAGTGTTTTGTGAGGTGACTTCGAAGATAGTATTATAAATAGCAGTATAAAAAATTGTCATTTTTTGATTATCGTTTTTTGCCTATAAATGGCAGATAACCACCTTTAATGTACAAAAAAGCGAAGACAATACCGCTCTAGTGTATCATGTCGCACGCATAAGCCCTATAGAAGCCGCATGCTATCTGTTAATTTTTGAGCATACCTTTGGGCTGTAAGATTCCTCGCTTAACTCTCTAGAACATGACATTGCTGTAATTTACTGTATATTTACTCATGCTAGCGACATTCGATATCGCTCGTGACAGCCGCTCATGTTAAACTGCCTATACAATATAGATGGCGAAAAAATAGACGTAGCAAATGTTATTCTATAAAGTATAGCCATGTTTTGCTGTATGCTATGACACTGTATGCGAATGCCGTACTTAGATACAGTATAAAAATAGCATTGGGCTTTGTTGACCGTGTTTGCCATTTAAACCGTTTAATTGTGGTTAAATGCATGTGGTCTATGACAGGCTTACTATACAAACGCTATGTATCAGACCCAATCTATCAGTACAATACGTTATAACAAAAACTGCATTCGATAAAAAATTTTTGCTGGTGGATCGCTGACTATTTAGCGTCGTTTTTTATCACTAACCTTTTATATAGCATGATAGCGCCGCTGCTATTATGCGTCTTGTGTCGGAGAAGAAGTATGCAAGCTGTTGGCAATACGTTTATCAAACTGTCCTCAATAACCCTACTGGCGCTTAGCGTCAATCTAGTGGGTTGCCAGACTTTTAAAAATCTAACTGGCGCCAAAGATGGTGAGGCAGTAGAAACAGCTGAAAAATCAGAGCAAGGGTATTATAACGAGGCCGTCAATCAGATTGACAAAGGTCACTATATCCAAGGTATCGAAGAGCTGACCAATCTGCGTACATTCTACCCAACCGGACAGTACGCTGAACAAGCCTTACTTGACATGATGTATGCACAATACGAAGGCGATAAGTATGAGATGGCGGCAGCAAGTGCTGAGCAGTTTATCCGTCTGTATCCGTCTAACCCACAAGTTAGCTACGCCTACTATGTGCGCGGCGTTGCCAATATGGAAGGTTCATCTGAGAGCCTAAAGCTCTTTAAACTGAACCAAGCTGAGCGTGATACCGCGTATTTGCGTATTGCCTTTGCCAACTTCCAAGAGCTTATCAATAAATATCCAAACAGCCCGTATGCACCAGATGCCGCTCAACGTATGACGTTCATCTACAATCAGTTTGCTGAGAGCGAAATGAGCGCAGCCAATTGGTATATCGAGCGTGAAGCTTATGTAGCAGCGGTTAACCGTGCCAAATGGGTATTCCAATACTACCCGCTGAGTGAGTCAACGCCAGATGCTCTTGCAGTATTAGCTTATAGCCATGAAAAACTTGGTCTAACCGATTTGGCCAATGAGTACAAAACGCTATTGCAGATCAACTACCCAGAGATGCTAACCAGCAACGGTAGTGTGAAATTAAGCACCAAACGTGACCGTACTTGGCTCAATAAGATTACCTTTGGCAAGCTTGGTCGTTCGAACACAACTGATAAATCAGTCGCATCTGGCGAGTATAACGGCGCCACCAAGACACAAATGATTCGTAATGCAGCCCAGTTGAGACTAGCAGGAACAAACACGACGCCTGCCAATACTCCAGTCGCCAATAATGCTGCTGCGCGTAATGGTATTAGCGTAGGCTTAGGTCTGCCTGAAGCATCAGCTGAGCGCGTGACCAGCCAATCAAGTACTGGCTCGACTGCACGAGAAGCCAACGTCGATCCCCTAAATACCAATCCAACACGTCGCACTACGTTAAATGACGACAGTGTGAGTGATATGGATAATAATTGATTACGTTAAGTCTTTTAGCCTAACTAACACAGTCTGTATTCATTGATAATAAGGCCAACATTATGTTGGCCTTATTTTTCTAGCAGTATCTTATTACCTCTGCCCCAACATAATCGACCTATGGTAAACTGTTTTTTGTATGAGCATTCCTAACCATATTCTTGAACAACTAAATAGCCAAGCTGACCTGATCAGCATCATTGGCAAACACACCACGCTTAAACGCGCTGGTAGTGAATATAAAGGCTGCTGCCCTTTTCACGGTGAAAAATCGCCTTCCTTTTATGTCAATCCACAAAAAAACATCTATCACTGCTTTGGCTGTAGCGTCGGTGGCAATGCCATCAGTTTTTTGCGTGATTATGAGAATCTGACATTCATTGAAGCGGTCAACGAACTATCAAAACAGACAGGCATTGAAGTACCCAAAGAAGAACAGCAAAACGTTAGTTATCAACGTCGCGCACCCAAACCTATTGCACCGCCGCCTGTGCACAATGTGCCCAACCCAACTGTAGAACATAGCAAAGTAGGTCAAGACGGTACAAATCAAGACAACCATCAAAACAATGTTGCCCAAAGCGACCAAAACTACATCGACCAGCCAAGTTACGATGACAATCGAGGCTATGATGACAATCAGGGCTACGAGAATTTCCCACCGTTAGAGGCGTATGATTCAGCGTCCTATTCGATGGACTCGTATTCCTCAGAGCCGTATTTGCCAAACCATGCAGATGATAGTGGCTATCCGCCAGCATGGCTGACAGATACCGATACTAGCGCTGGTATGCAGGACGCTCATGGTATTGACCAAAGCGAGGATAAAGATGGCAATCTATATGAGCTACTAGAGCAAATCCAGCAATTCTATCAGCACAATCTGACCACGCATCCCCATGCCAAGCACTACTTTTTATCACGCGGACTCACCGAAGACATCTTTGAGACCTTTGGTCTGGGCTATGCGCCATTTGGTTGGCAGCATCTTGAGCATCAATTTCCGCAGGATATTGAGGGTCTAAAAGCCTTAGGATTGGTACGTCAATCAGAGTCTGGCCGCGACTACGATCTATTGCGCGACCGAGTCATCTTCCCAATTCGTGATAACCAAGGCCGCACTATTGGTTTTGGCGGTCGAGCGCTCGATGACGAAGTAAAACCTAAATATATCAACTCCTCAGACTCGCCCGTCTTTCATAAGCAGCACGTACTATACGGCTATTATGAATCGCGTCAGCAGCGCGCAGACAGCTGGCTGGTGGTCGAAGGCTATATGGATGTGATCGCCCTTTATCAAGCGGGTATCTATGGGGCAATCGCCTCGATGGGCACAGCGATTAATGAAAGCCAAATATCGCGGTTACTGACACTCAATCCAACGCTTACTTTGAGCTTTGATGGGGATAGTGCAGGCCAAAAAGCCGCTTGGCGTACACTTGAAGTTGCACTGCCTGTATTGGCCGATGATAAAGAACTGCGGTTTTTAACCCTGCCGAACAATCATGATCCTGATACTTTTATTAAGAGTCAGGGCAGCGATGCCATGCGTGAGCAAATCGCTAATGCCATGCCGCTATCACAGTATATTTTTGCGTATTTGAGTGAGCGTTATGACATGAGTCTGGCTGAAGGCAAAGCCAAGCTCATGTCCCAAGTACGCTCGTTGACGACCGCCTTACCCAAAGGCAGTAGCTTTCGCTATTTGCTCAACAATGACGTTTATCAAAAGCTTGGCGGCAGGCGCAGTCAGAATGTCGAGGCAAAAGATGCGCTGCTAGATTTTGATGGTGATATGACCATCAGTCAGCAATTGCAGCTTTGCTTTTTGTTTCAGCCGCGCGCGTTAATCGACGACCCTATTGAGTCGATTTGGCAACAGTCAGGGATTAATGGCTTACACCTACCTGCGCATATCAAACAAAAAGCATCACCTGATACCCTGCGTCCTCTTGCGTGGGAAGACTTGCAAGATGCTGCTCTGCTAGACATCGTAAGCACTATCAAGCGCTGTCTTAATTACCTACCAAAAGACGTCAATGCAGCGGCGCATTTTATCTTATCAAACGTAAGACCTACGACTCAAGATATGCTTAGCCGTAATTGGGGCGGCTTCTACAAAGCGCTAACTGCGCGCAATATTTTGGGGCTTGATGGCTTAATCGAAGAGCTAGTCAGCCAGCTGCTTGAGCGCAACATGAAGAAAAAAATACAAGAGCTGATACAGAACCCTGATCATATTAAGCTTGCGATCGTCCGTAAACAAACCCAATTATTGAATGATTGGCTACGGGCACAGCAGGCAGAGCAATCGGCACAGATGGTCACTGTGCAGTCTTAATGTTTAATTTCAAATGGCGACCCTTTAAAAGTCTAGCAGCTGCCCCCACTACTAATGATTATGCCCAGTAGCATGAGTCGCTCCTAAATCATTTAGCTGATGGCAAATAATCAGTAAAAAACGGTCGGTAGCTATCACTAGCTCGTGCTTGACGACTGTGGTCTGTGTTAAACTGTGTCGCTGTATATTGACAGCACTGCTTGGTGAATGATTGTGAGCATGCATCGTTAAGCACAAATTTTAGGTATTATTTTTACGTATCAGCTTTTAGATACTATTTTTGAGTATTAAATTTTAAGTACTATATTTTTTTGGGTACTGTATTGAAGTCTTTTTAGCTTTTCTAATTTTTAGCTGTTTATCAGCATTGTTATTGTAGTGTTTTGAGCCTTTATTCATATCAACTCATTTTTGATATTATTGACAACCTCTACGCCATATTTTGATCAATCGATTGATAAGATCAACGCAAAGAGCGAGCGATAGCGAGTCACAATATAAAAATGTCCGATGCAAGTAAGCGAGTATTTATGAACGATAAGTCAGTTTCTAAGTCCACATCTCAACTGGCCACCTTAATCCAAATGGGCAAAGAGCAAGGGTATCTTACCTATGCTGAGGTGAATGACCAGCTGCCCGACTCTATTACCGAAAGCGATCAGATCGAAGATATTGTGCAGATGCTAACCGATGTTGGTATCAAAATCTTTGAATCAGCTCCTGATGCCGATGACATCTTGATGAACGATGATTCAAGTGATGATGATATGGCAGCAGATGAGGCAGCGGCAGTACTCGCCTCTGTTGAAACTGAGCCTGGTCGTACCACTGACCCTGTACGCATGTATATGCGTGAAATGGGTACGGTTGACCTACTGACTCGCGAAGGCGAGATTGCCATTGCTAAACGTATCGAAGAAGGTATTCGTGATGTGCAGCATGCCATGTCTTACTGGCCTGGTACCGTACAGTTTGTTCTTGACGAGTATCAAAAAGTACAGGACGGCGAAAAAAAGCTATCTGACGTCATCACTGGTTTCTTAGACCCTGAGACCGAAGAAGACAAAATCGCTGCCCAAGAAGCAAAAGAAGCGGCGAAAGAAGAGCGTGAACGCATCAAAGAAGAAAAAGAGAACCCACCGGTTGTCAAAGCCAAGGTCAATGCGAAAGCAGCTGCTCTTGATGAGGAAGATGAAGACGAAGACGACGTTGAAGAAGAAGCAGAAGAAGAAACCAGCGGTCTTGATCCAGAAGAGGTTCGTTTGCGTCTAGAAGAGATTGAGCATCTATTCATTAAAGCCAAGCAAGCATTGCTTGATTATGGCCGTGGTAGCGTACAGGCTGATACAGCATATGCCCTACTTGCTGAACGCTTTATGATGTTGAAGCTAAACAACCGCTTGTCAGATCAAGTCATGGCGATCATGCATGACGTCTATGACGACGTGCGTAAGCAAGAGCGTCAAATCATGCGTTTGGTGATTCGCCGTGGTCGTATGCCGCGTGAAGAGTTCCGTAAGACCTTCCCTAGCAATGAAACCAATGTTGATTGGTTGATTGAACGTATCAAAGGTAAGCCTGCATTTGCTGGTACGCTAGAAAAAGTCACTGATGACGTCATTTTACTTCAACGTCGTATCCGTGATTATGAGCAGCAGCTCGACATGAAAATCCACGATATGAAAGATGTGGCACGTCGTATGGCAGTTGGTGAAGCAAAAGCTCGCCGCGCGAAAAAAGAGATGGTTGAAGCTAACCTACGTTTAGTTATCTCTATCGCCAAAAAATATACCAACCGTGGCCTACAGTTCTTGGATCTTATCCAAGAAGGTAACATCGGTCTGATGAAAGCCGTTGATAAGTTTGAATATCGCCGTGGTTATAAGTTCTCGACCTATGCTACTTGGTGGATTCGTCAGGCGATTACTCGCTCTATCGCTGACCAAGCGCGCACCATCCGTATTCCTGTGCATATGATTGAGACGATCAACAAAATCAACCGTGTCTCACGTCAGTTGCTACAGGAAATGGGTCGCGAGCCAACGCCTGAGGAATTAGGCGAACGCTTAGAGATGGACGAAGTTAAAGTCCGTAAAGTGCTTAAGATTGCCAAAGAACCTATCTCTATGGAAACCCCAATCGGTGATGATGAAGATTCACACCTAGGTGATTTCATCGAAGATGGTACAATCTCAAGTCCTGTGGATGATGCAACGGCTGCTGGTCTACAAGAAGCGACGCGTGATGTACTGGGTAACCTGACTGAGCGTGAAGCACGTGTCTTAAAAATGCGTTTCGGTATCGATATGCCAACGGATCATACGCTAGAAGAAGTTGGTAAGCAGTTTGATGTGACGCGTGAACGTATTCGTCAGATCGAGGCAAAAGCACTACGTAAATTGCGTCATCCATCACGCTCTGAACACTTGCGCTCTTTCCTTGAAAATGACTAAATTTTCAGAAAAATATTGAGCCTAGCTAATAGGCTTTTGATAATCGTTAAAAATAAAAAAGCTGAGTATATCTCAGCTTTTTTTATGCCTGCTTTTTAATTCTAGAACTTATTAATCACAGCATTTGTTAATTACAAAGCTTATTAATTACAAAGCTCCTTAATTGCATAGCGTCCTAGTCATAAATCCCTTTAATCCAAGAGCTCCTCCTTCAAGATATACCCTTATTTTTCTTACTTCCTAATAACTTATTTCATTGAAAATTATCTAACTATAGATACAGACGCTCCTTCAAAAATCACTTTATAGTTGACACTATCAACCTTATTATATATAGTTGCTTCTATCAACTATATCAAAGAGTTTTTATGTCTAACAATTCATTGAGCGAAACACTACATCAATTGATGCATACCTATACCAATCTACTGCTAGAAGGCATTCGTCAGCAAGGTGTCGAGTTGTCCGTGACTAATATCAGAACCTTAAAAGGTGTCTGCTATAACCCGAATAGCACTGCGCTATCAATCTCTAAACACATGCAGCGAGACAAAGCGCAAATCACTCGTGCCTTAAATGACCTTTTAGCAGCTGAGCTAATCTTGAAGACAGATAACCCGCTTGATGGTCGCAGCCAATTACTACAGCTGACCTCTAAAGGCGAAGAAGTTATGGCAAAGCTTGATGCAGCAGAAGAATGGACAAGACAGCAATTAACGAAAGATTTAAGCCTCGTAGAGCTTGCCTTATTTTTCCGTGTCAGTCGCACCATGATAGACAACGTTAGCACCAGCAAGACTACAGATAAATAAGTAAGGACAGATCCGTATGAATAACACAATAAATCAGAAACCAGTGCGCGAAATCATGACCGTTGCTCACAAGCAAATGATTACTCCGCACTACATCCGTATATACCTCACAGGCCAAGCAGATACTATTGCCAATATCGCGACAATGACTGTTGGCGCAAATAACAAAGTACTTATCCCTGTCGATAAAGCTGAGCCAATTGACCTAAATGACAATACTACTTTTGTAGTTCGCACTTATACTCATCGCGGCGCTGATGTAGCAAAACAACAGATCTGGATTGATTTTGTCGCTCATGGTGACGAGGCGCCTGCTTCAGGTTGGGCTACTCATGCTGAGGTTGGCGACGAGATTGGTATCTTAATGAAGCCTAAAACCAAAGCGCTTTGTCCTGATGCAGATAATTTTCTACTGATTGGCGATGCCACAGCGATACCTGTGCTCGGCTCAATACTAGAAACCTTGCCTGCCAGCGCGACTGGTCAATGCATCATCGAAGTACACGGTGTAGAAGATGAACAAAAGTTGTCGACAGCGGCCAATATCACCATGACATGGTTACATAACCCAGATCCAACACAAGGCAGCCAATTAATCGACACAGTAAAATCTCTCGATTTGCCAACTGAAGAGCAGAGCCGTTTTGCTTATATCGCTAGCGAACTCTCATCTGTCAAAGCGCTACGCCATTACCTAAAGGTCGAGCAACAGTGGTCTAAGGATGAGCTATATGCCTTTTCTTACTGGAAAGCAGGTGTTGCAGAAGATCAATCTGTAAGCGATCGACAGGCAGAAAAAAACACCGACTAACTAATCGCTCTTTATGATGATAGGAAAATAACGATGGCTCCAAATACTATGCCGGCAAATACCGAGACCCTGCTCATTGATGGCAATAAAAATAGTGGCGCTAAGAATGATGGCATTAAAAAAACACCGTTGCTCTATAAAGTGTTATTAATACTTGCCTTAATGACTGTCATAGGTGGTCTCTTAACAGGTGTGATGACCTATATGAATATCGGATATTCCGATACATTTTTTATAGACTGGTCTAGAGCGCTACTTGCAGCGTATGCGATTATGCCGATTGGCTTTTTACTGATGGGTCTGGTCACAAAATACATTAATCACAAGCTACCTAATACCAAAGCGTACAAGCGCAATCTCATTACAGGTATATTAATGGCTTGTATAATCGAGTCTATGTTGGCCTTTAGTACTGCCTCAAAGACGATTGGTTTTGCCAATCAAACAGCATTTTTGAATGGCTGGTTAGAAGGATTTCTAGTTGCATTACCAGTAGGATTGACGTTAATGGTCATTGTTTCTATGACTATTAAACCAAAAATTGAGGCATTTCTAAAAAGCTAAGATATCACAACTATGCTTATTAGGTTTTTCGGTACTCTACCGCGATGCTAACTAAATTAATAAAAAAGCTTAATAAAATTTAAGAACATAAAGCATCAAGGGCGTGTTGAATGTTCAACACGCCCTTGTCATATCAGAAGCTTTCTAATACTATTTTACTGCTGGTTTGGCAAAGAACTGACGTGGATTTAATAAGTCAGGCGTAACAACGTTTAGTATTAAATACGGTTTGAAAGAGTCTTTTTTTACCCGTCATATATTATTACTATTCGACAATATTCCGATGACTAGACAGTACAACTGTCATAATTAATCTAGTTTTGGCTGTATACTCTACTGTTATAGAAACGTATAGTCAGAATATAAACGCTAGTTATAAGCAGTATCTTACTAGTAGCCGTTTATTTGTATATGGTTGACACATTGGTGGTAGATAGATTCTACACCGCTTTAGTGTTTATACTCATAATGAGTAAACTAAAAACCTAATGTTCCACTCTGACAGTTGTTGATTATTAACTAGGTATCGATATCACACATTTTATGAATACAGAAAACATAATATCTGCACTTAACAACCCCATGCGTCGCCAAATCATAAAGTGGTTGAAAGACAGGTCTAACTTTCCAGCGTCATTACCAGAGCATGCTAATCTGGATGGGGTATGCGTCAGTTACATCCAAGAAAAAGCTGGATTGTCGCAATCAACCATTTCAAACTATATGGGTGTGTTAAAAAAAGCAGGATTGGTTACGTCCGAACGCCATGGGCAATGGACGTTGTATCAGCGTCATGAAGCTAACATCGAAGCATTTCTCAATGAAGTTGAAAAAGAGCTGTTGAAGCTTTAAAAATTTCTCATAATCTTTAGAGCTATTTTTCTTTGTTAAAAAACATCTAGATATTTCAATATAACGATTAACTATCTTCATACCGCATCATCCAAACCAGTACTTCTTCCCTTCTAGCTATTCCTTCTCTTCTGCCATCCTATTAGCTTGTAAAAACTTTATCCATAAAAGAATATAGTCTTCTAATCAGGTTTTAATCTGCATAAAAAAAGCCGAGATATACTCAGCTTTTTTGTATTTATCAATATGACACTATTGATACATAGCTAATTTAATGCGCGCCTAAGCTTTGCTCAGCATCTGGCTTATCATGCACACCGAAATTGTCTATCATCGCCTGGCTCGCCTCGTTCAAACCGATGAGCTCTACCTCAGTGCCTTCACGGCGAAATTTAATAATCACTTTATCTATGGCGGCGACTGCTGTCACGTCCCAAAAATGCGCGCGCGACACGTCAATGACCACGTTAGAGACAGATTCTTTAATATCAAAGGAGTCAATCATACGCTCTGCTGATGAAAAAAACACTTGTCCATCAACTCGATAATAACGCGTTTGCGCTGCTTCATCCATGTGACTATGCACGCTCATATAGCGCTCAATCTTATTGGCAAAGAACAATGCTGACAGCAATACACCAATCAATACGCCATAGGCCAAGTTGTGCGTTGCGACCACCACAGCAACGGTCGTAATCATGACCACATTACTTTGCAGCGGCTTAGTTTTTAGCTCTTTAAATGAACCCCAGTTAAAAGTACCGATAGACACCATAATCATCACAGCGACCAATGCGGCCATTGGAATAATCTTTAACCAATCACTTAAAAACACCACCATCAATAATAAAAACACGCCTGCCACTAAGGTAGAAAGACGTGTATAGCCGCCTGATTTTACGTTAATGATCGACTGTCCAATCATCGCACAGCCTGCCATCCCGCCAAAAAAACTGCTAACCACATTGGCAATACCTTGGCCTTTGCATTCTTGCGTACGGTCGCCTTTGGTATCAGTTAAATCATCTACGATCGTCATGGTCATCATAGACTCAAGTAAGCCCACTATCGCCAAACTGATAGAATACGGAAAAATAATAATCAACGTATCTAAGTTCAACGGGATATCAGGTATCAAAAACATCGGCAGAGTGTCAGGCAGCTGTCCCATATCATTGATGGTTCGAGCCTCTGCACCTAGTAGGATGGCTATAGCCGTCACCAGTACGATACTGACCAATGGCGATGGAATCACTTTACCGATCTTTGGAATATATGGATAGCCATAGATAATGACTAGACCTAGCGCTACAAGACCATAAACATGTACTAGGTTTGAACCTGCCTGCGGCATCAGCTCAGGAACCTGCGACATAAAAATCAAAATAGCCAAGGCATTGATAAAGCCTAGCACTATGGATTGCGATACATATTTCATCAGATTACCTAGCTTTAAGAAGCCAAAGATAATCTGTATAACACCTGTCAGCACACTGGCTGCTAACAAATACTGTAATCCATAATCCTTGACCAGCGTCACCATTAGTAGCGCCATCGCACCAGTCGCCGCCGAAATCATCGCTGGACGACCGCCAACAAACGAAATCACTACCGCGATACAAAATGAGGCATAAAGCCCTACTTGGGGATCGACACCAGCAATGATAGAAAACGCAATCGCTTCAGGGATAAGTGCTAAAGCGACGACCATGCCAGCCAAGACATCGCCGCGCGCATTGGATAACCAATGCTCTTTAATTGTATTTAACATATTTAACTCAGTTTCGGGGAACTGCTTTAGTCTGTCAATAAACGAGGTATCTAATCATTATGTAGTTAAAAATCAGCTCACATGAAAAGTCTGACACATCTTTATTTAGATCCTTTGCTATCTAGGCACATCTCTATCTAGGTACTTTACCCATTACCTGTCAGGTAATAAATATAAGGGTGTGAACGATCATAGTTAGCGAGTTATCGTCATAACATACTTTTAGTGGGATAATCTTTATGATCCACTAGATATATCGAATAGTGATACAAACGTTAAAGCAGTGCGTGCGCACAAGAAAAAGCGTTAGACGCTTTATGAGAGTAATTGCTATAGGAAGCAATCATTACTGAGGAGGGGTACAGCTAGGGTGGCGTATTCATCTTTGTGGTGACAGCTTTTATAGAGTTAAGAAGTGATATTTGGCGTCATTTTAACATACATAAAGTAGATTAATAAAAACATCGCCCTTTTCGCCGAGGATTTAACTTTTTAGCTATCTCAATTACCGAGCTTAAGTAACCACCCTACTCTTTTGATTAAATAAATTTATAATCTTTTAGGCTTTACAGAACTCATTTCTATATTAGAATCACACGAGACATTGAATAGTGTCTCCATATACCTCATCGCTAGGAAACTGACATGATTGTCCGGCAAACACCCAATGCCCTTAAGATATTTTTCACTCTGCGTGGATCAATCATTCCAAAAATTTATCCGCAAATTTTGCTGATTACTATTCTTAGTACGCTCATCACGATTATTCAGCACTGGATGCCTGACTCGTTTCCTTATTATGGTATGGCAACGTTTACCTTGCTCGGGATTGCCTTATCGTTGTTTCTTGGGTTTCGAAACAATGCCAGTTATCAGCGTTGGTGGGAAGCGCGCGGACTGTGGGGTCAGCTGGTATATGACTCTCGTAGCTTAACGCGCCAAGTGCTGTCTTTTATAGATGATGACGATGCGACTGCCATAGATGATGGCGAGGATGACAATGCGACTGCACACGATACTCAGCGAACGATGGTATATCTGACCATTTCTTTTGCCCATGCTGTGCGCCACCGATTGCGTGGTACGCCACCTTGGGCGGATATCGAGCCTCTTGTTGCAGCGATACACCATGACCGTATGCGCCAAGCGAAAAACGTACCTGATTATATAATGCGCCTAATGGGTAAACAGCTTGGCGATATTCGGCGTCAAGGACTGGTATCGGAACAAGTCATACAAAATATGGATGAACGCCTGACCTCTATGACAATTGTACTGGCAGCGTGCGAGCGCATTCATAACACACCACTGCCCTTTGCTTACATGCTGCTGGTACATCGCACGACCTATTTATATTGCATTATGTTGCCCTTCGGTTTGGTGGCATCACTCGGTTGGGCAACCCCGTTGGTTTGTGCGGTGATTGCTTATACCTTTTTTGGTTTGGACGCGCTTAGTGAAGAGTTAGAAGAACCTTTTGGCTTGGCGGCTAATCAGTTACCTTTGACTGCCTTATCACGCACCATCGAGATTAATCTAAGAGAAGCATTGGGAGAGACGGATATTCCGCCTGATATCACTCCTATCAATGGTTATTTGCAATAGCTTCTATTAACAGTTTTAATAAAAGCCACTTAGCTTACTTCAAGATGGAACGGACTAAATACAGACTTCACTTGAATAATCGCTCATAGACCACTATAAACAGTGCATATATTCTCTGCCTAATATAGCCATTCCACTATAAAAGTATAACAGCGTTAACCTCGCTTGATGTATCACATGTACATCTACACTCGGTTGCCTTGTACTACTTTTAAATTGAATCGACTATAGCTTGACTGATTTAAGTGCCACTAATGTCTACACTGAGCCTGTCTTAGCTTTTGGCGTTATGATTTTGGCATGATTTGAGCAGATGTCTAACTAACTGAATGTCTATAGCAGCGATTTTCGAATGCCTTAATGTTAGTTACTTAATTATTTACTGCTAATGACTGATTAACTTTTTTCTATTTACCTATATAAGCGAGGCTCATATCATGAGTGATGATTCAAAAGACAACAACGACAACAGCACAAATAACCCAACCAGCAATCAGCCGTCAGTTAAGGTCACTGACCTGACGCCAAATAAAGGCGCATTGGTAGGCAAAAAGACCGATATTCAAAACCCAGAGCTTTGGGAGTTCCCGATGAACTATCCACTGAGCATCATCGGTCATGAAGGCGAGCGTGAGAGTTTGCTCAATGAAGTGAAGCTAATCTTGGGTAGCCAGTTCCCTGATTTTGATTTGGCCTCTATCGAAGTTAAACCGTCTAAAACAGGTCGTTTTCACTCAGCACGGGTTAATTTATACCTCACCGCTGCTGAGCAAGTAAATGCGCTTTATGCCTCGCTCGATAATGCAAAAACGGTTCGTATTGTTTTATAAGTCGCATAGAAAACTTTAACGCCTTTTTAGTCCAAATCGTCACTCGCTAGTAATAAGATATGGGTGGCGATTTTTTGTGGTTTGATGTACAATCTGCGCCCGCATTATTGCCGCCATGACTCGCAATATCAGTCGACAATAACCGAGAGAATGAAAAGTAAATCTCACGATATTTTTACAAAAATTTTATTATTGACCGCATTTGCGTCTAACCCTTATCCCATCGTCCTTTGCCAAAATTTGGACTGCCTACAACCTTGTAGCAACATAGTTTTATTCTAAAATCAATATAGTATTTTCAAAATTTTCCCGCTATATTGTGCCTACCAATTAACAAACACGCTATATGTAGTACTCAGTGATTTTAACCGTCACTATGAGTAGTGGTAGCTTTTTGTCCAAAAAAACCAGCTAGCACAACCCCACATAATAGCGTTATAAAGAATGTCTGCCGCCCACTCGGCGCGCAACATCACAATAAGCAATCAAAATAGAGGCCAGCATGACACATATTGACAAAATCCAAGTAACCAAACGTGATGGACGTTTAGAGCCTATTGATTTAGACAAAATTCACAAGGTAATAGCCTGGGCAGCTCATGGCTTGGACAACGTGTCTGTGTCTCAAGTTGAGCTAAAGTCGCACATCCAGTTTTATGAAGGTATCAAGACTCGTGACATTCACGAAACCATCATCAAGTCTGCCGCCGACCTAATCTCTGAAACCACGCCTGACTATCAATATCTGGCTGCGCGTTTGGCTATCTTCCATCTACGTAAGATTGCTTATAACAAATTCACCCCGCCGCACCTATATGACCATGTCAAAACTTTGACTGATGCTGGCAAATATGATGAGCATATCCTAGCGGACTATAGCCGTGCTGAATTTGATGAATTAGAAGAGTATCTGGATCACTGGCGCGATATGAATCTTGCCTATGCAGCGGTTGAGCAAATGGCAGGCAAATACCTAGTACAAGACCGTGTCACGAAGACCGTGTACGAGAGCCCGCAGTTCTTATATATGCTGGTCGGTATGTGTCTGTTTAGCCAATACGACAAGTCAGATCGTCTTGATTTCGTCAAACGCTTCTATGATGCGACCTCAGAGTTCAAAATCTCACTACCGACGCCTATCATGTCAGGTGTACGTACGCCATCGCGTCAGTTTAGCTCGTGCGTACTGATCGAATGTGGTGATAGCCTAGACTCTATCAACGCCACCACCAGCGCCATCGTACGCTACGTATCACAGCGTGCTGGTATCGGCATCAACGCAGGTCGTATCCGTGCCCTTGGTAGCCCTATCCGTGGCGGTGAAGCACAGCATACTGGCTGTATCCCGTTCTACAAACTGTTCCAGACTGCTGTTAAATGCTGCTCACAAGGTGGCGTACGTGGCGGTGCTGCGACGTTGTTCTACCCACTATGGCATTTAGAAGTTGAGTCATTACTGGTACTCAAAAACAACCGCGGCGTCGAAGACAATCGTGTGCGTCATATGGATTACGGCGTACAGTTAAACAAGACAATGTACACGCGCCTAATCAAAGGCCAAGACATCTCGCTATTCTCACCAGGCGATACGCCAGGCTTGTATGATGCGTTCTTTGAAGATCAAGACAAATTCGAAGAGCTATATACCAAATACGAAAATGATCCTAACATCCGTAGCCGTCAAATCCCAGCTGCTGATTTGTTCAGCCTAATGATGCAAGAGCGCGCCAGCACGGGTCGTATCTATATCCAAAACGTCGATCATTGCAACACCCATAGCCCATTTGACGCGGCCATTGCGCCGATTCGCCAGTCAAACCTATGTATGGAAATCGCGCTACCAACCAAGCCACTGGATAACATCAATGACGAAGAAGGCGAAATCGCCCTTTGTACGCTATCAGCAGTCAACTTGGGTAAAGTTGAGAGCGTCAGCGATATCGAAGAGCCAGCTGAGCTAATCGTCCGTGCGCTTGACGCCCTGCTCGACTATCAAGACTATCCAGTTAAGGCGGCTCAAAACGGCAGCATGCGTCGCCGTACGCTTGGTGTGGGCGTAATCAACTATGCCTACTACTTGGCTAAGAATGGCGCACGCTACTCTGACGACAGCGCGCTTGGTCTGACCCATCAGACGTTTGAAGCATTGCAGTTCTATCTCTTAAAAGCATCAAACAAATTGGCAAAAGAGCAAGGCGCGTGCCCTGCGTTCAATGAGACCACGTACTCACAAGGTATCTTACCGATTGATACGTACAAAGCTGACTTGGACAAAATCTGCCAAGAGCCGCTACATCTCGATTGGGAAACGCTACGCGGCGAGATCACTGAGCACGGTCTACGCAACTCTACCCTAACCGCCTTGATGCCGTCTGAGACCTCAAGTCAGATCGCCAACGCGACCAACGGTATTGAGCCACCACGTGGTCTGGTCTCTATCAAAGCGTCAAAAGATGGCATCTTAAAGCAAGTTGTGCCTGAGATTGATAAGCTAAAAGATCAGTACGAGCTACTATGGCAAATGCCAAACAATGACGGTTACCTAAAGCTGGTCGCTATCATGCAAAAATTCGTCGATCAAAGTATCTCTGCCAATACCAACTACGATCCTGTTCGTTATGCTGGTGGCCGTGTACCGATGAAAATATTGCTAAAAGATTTGCTAAACGCTTATAAAATGGGTGTGAAGACGTTGTACTACCATAACACTCGTGATGGTGCGAACGATGCCCAAGCGGATATGGAAGATGATTGTGCTGGCGGTGCGTGTAAGATTTAAGCTTTTGATGGATGGCGAGTTTGGCTTTTGGGTTAAACTCGCTGCTTGGTTTTGTACCTTTGAATTTATTAGGGATTAATAAATGGAACTCAACAATCCAATTGAACGCTTAATAGTTTTTTTAAAGAATGCTAAAAAGATCAGCATTAATACTTCATCTATTAAAGCTTGGGATGAACTCTTAGATACTGAAGGGGATATACCCTTGAGAATGGAAAGAATCGCTAAGTTTCATAGGCTTATTGAGGAGGTTTGTATCGAGCTATCTAACCTTGAGAATTATGAGGATGTTACACAACCTATTATCAAGAACCTAAAAAGATTGCACGAAGTAAATAATTTAAACTCAACTTGGGGAAGTATTGTTAATGTAATTAAAGATACTACAATTATAGGTTTAGAGATTTTCGTAAAATTTGTTGGGGATAGATATACTTCAGATTATGATCTTGAAAAATTATTTTCTATAAAAAAAGAGCTAAATGCGATATTGGAACAAACTTTAGAGTCTCAAGAAATTGAACCTGAACTTAAAAAATTTCTAATAAGAAGTTTAAGGAATATTGTAACCTCAATTGAAGAATACCACATAGCTGGTATCCTTCCAGTTTCCGATGCATTGAACACTTCTCTTGGTAGACTTCTTACAGATGAACAATATAGAGAGCTTCTTAATCAAAATACTTTGGGCAAAAAAATCTCTTTGGTTTTCGCAGAATTAGCTAATATTACAACTGTGCTAACAAGTACTGCACCACTAGTTGGGGTCTCTTTTAAGCTACTTACAAACATCTGATAATTGAATATATCCGTAGTGTTGTAGGGTGCGCCTAGCGCACCGATGATATAAAAATTATATTTAAAGGTGCGCGAGGCGCACCCTACAAATTAAGCTTAAACGGAAGAGTCGTTAAGAAAAAAGAAAGCCGCCCTAACAAGGCTTTTTAGCCCCGACTATAGCAGTATCCTGCTGACAACGATGGCGATGCAGTCCGTGACTGAGCGCAGTATCGAGACAACAGGAATGCGGTCAGACACAATAGACTGCACGCCAGCGGCAAAGCAGATACAAGCGGTAGGCGGGATTGGCTACCGCAAATATTTAAATTTAATACAATAACAAATAAGACCTAATTTTCGTGCTAAAATTAGCCCTATATTTAGAGCGTAATTTTAATGGAGAATGAGTCATGCAACCGATATTTGCGACACAGACAGCCAGTATTTCAGAGCTAAAAAACAATCCTTCTGCCTTGATTAAACAGTCGGACGGTGAGTCGATTGCGATTTTAAACCACAACAAACCCGTGGCTTACTTGGTTTCATCAGACGTGTTTGAGCGTATGATGGAAGCGATGGACGATATGGCACTCAGCCAAACCATAAACGCACGGATGAATGATGGGCAAGCGCCTATCAAGGTCACGTTAGATGACTTATAGCCTTGAGTTTCACCCACTAGCGTTGAAAGAATGGAAAAAGATAGCGCCAAGTATCCAGCAGCAGTTTAAGAAAAAATTACAGCAGCGACTATCCAACCCTCACGTGCCTGCGTCAAAACTCTCTGGACATACAGACACTTATAAAATTAAGTTACGCACCATAGGGTATCGTCTGGTGTATACCGTCAAAGATGATGTGGTGGTGGTTTATGTATTGGCAGTCGGTAAAAGAGAAAACAACAAGGTATATGACAGTCTGGCGACGTGTCAGCCATAATCAAAACCTAGACAGAACTAAAACGACGGAGGTCATGTGCACTATACCGCAATCATCAAAGACGGTGGTTTGTTTATCCCAAACGTATTTTCAGACCTAAACGATGGTGGCTCGCATATCGTACAAGTCGAGGTTGATATTGCAGACGTGCGTCAGCAGTTAGGTGTGGATGAAGCACCAAAGGCAGCCGTCACCAAAAAGGCTGTGGCAAAAGCAGTCAAAAAACCAGTATCGAGAGCGGCTAAAAAAGACTTAAAAATAGCAGCAGAAGAGTCTGATGTGAGCACCCTACGCAAAAGCGCGCTTGATGAACTAGAAGCACTCGATGATAGTGAGCTGAGCGAGATATTCAAAGCCTATATGAACGATGGACAAGAGTCGTCACAGATATCACTAGAGAACCTCTAAGCTGAAACGCTATAATCCAAAAACGTGTCATAACCTCAAATCAAAACCAGTCAAACCCCTATAAATTAATAACCGTATCAATTATAAAGGCAGTCCCATGACTTACTCGATTTTTTCTCAAACGCCAAACAATGCGCTAAAAGAGCCGATGTTCTTTGGTCAGCCCGTCAATGTGGCGCGCTATGATCAACAAAAACACCCTATCTTTGAGCAATTGATTGAAAAGCAGCTATCGTTCTTTTGGCGTCCAGAAGAAGTCGATGTATCACGCGATCGTATCGACTTTAGCAATCTGTCCTCGCATGAGCAGCATATATTTTTGAGCAACCTCAAGTACCAGACCCTACTCGACTCGATCCAAGGTCGTAGTCCAAACGTGGTGCTACTACCACTGGTGTCTATCCCTGAGCTTGAGACGTGGATTGAGACATGGTCATTCTCTGAGACTATTCACTCACGCAGCTATACGCATATCATTCGTAATATCGTCAATGACCCAAATATTATCTTTGATGACATTATGCAAAACGAGCACATCTTAGGCCGTGCTTCTGATATCGCTCAGTACTACGATGAGCTGTACCGCAACTCGCAGCTATATAGCCTATACGGTCCAGGTACGCACAATATCAATGGCGAGCAAGTGACGGTTGATTTGAGATCACTCAAAAAGCAGATGTATCTATGTATTATGGCGGTCAACGTTCTAGAAGCCATTCGTTTCTATGTATCGTTTGCCTGCTCATTTGCCTTTGCTGAGCGTAAATTGATGGAAGGTAATGCCAAAATCATCAAGCTAATCGCTCGTGATGAAGCGCTGCATTTGACTGGTACACAGCACATGCTGAACCTGATGCGCAACGGTCGTGACGATCCTGAGATGGTCGAAATTGCCGCAGAGTGCTATGAAGAAAGCATTGAAATCTTCCGTAAAGCTGCTGAGCAAGAAAAAGAATGGGCAGGCTATCTGTTCAAAGATGGCTCAATGATTGGTCTAAATAAAGACATTCTCTGCCAATATATCGAATACATCACCAACTTACGTATGGAAACTGTCGGCTTGCCAGCGGCGTTCCCGAACTCAAAGTCAAACCCAATCCCGTGGATTAATACGTGGTTGTCGTCTGACAATGTGCAAGTAGCACCGCAAGAGACTGAGATTAGCTCGTACTTGGTTGGTCAGATTGACTCTGACTTATCGGATAGTGATTTTGATGACTTTGAATTATAAGAGCTGAGTTGTAAGAGCTTTGAGCTAGAAAGGCTTTAAATTATAAAAGCTTGGAATGATAAAGGCTTAAGCGATAGAAACTTGAAGTTATAAAATTTCTATCGCTGTAATCGTCTTATGGGTTAACAGTAGGGATAGTAATAGCACAGACATATCCCAATAGGATTCACGATGACTTGGGTAATGACCAGTAAAAAGCAGTTCTATCTACATGATGACGAGAGTCTGCTAGATGGACTGCTACGCACCGGACACGACGTAAACTATCAGTGCCGCGAAGGCTACTGTGGTAGCTGCCGAGTCAAACGTATTGCTAGCTCGCATACGGTCGATTATCCATTTGACCCACTGGCGATGATTGAAGAAGATGAGATCCTGCCTTGCTGTTGCCGTGTGCAAGGTGTCATTTATATCAATCATGACCCTATTGAAAAGTTATAGCAGGGTTGTAAGCATAAAGGCTATAAGTAAGCAAAGTTAGCTGTTTGCTTTTAGTTTCAAGAAATCAGCTCCAACAAAAAGCGCGCTCCTTTAGATAAGGAGCGCGCTTTTTTATGTTATCAGCTAAATGCATGTACTGTCTCATATACAAATTATGAAGCAGCACCTAGTGGTAAGAAGAACCTACGACTTACTGCGACGCGGCATCTTGTTCAAACAGTTTCATCAGCTCTTCACGCATACGATCACGCTCTGCCTTTGACATCATTGGCGTTTCTTCATCACCTTGAATGTTTGGTTGCTCCATTCCGCCCATGCTCTCATTTTGTAGTACGACAGGACGCTCAAGTGGTTCTTGTGCTGGACGCTCTTCTAACATGATTTTTACTTGGGCATTTTTACCTTGACGCAATATTTGCGCATCCAGTTCAGTATTTGGTGGTTTTCGAGCAACATACTGAATCAAAGTATTGGCATCTGTCATCTCGACATCGTCGATGGTTAGGACGATATCACCGACACGTAGACCGCTTTTCGCCGCTGGACTGTTATCAATGACGTTTAGTACTTCTACGCCTGTTGACGTCTCTAACTGTGTTGGGTCACGTAGCTGTGACTGAATCTCGATACCCAACCAGCCACGACTGACACGGCCGTCTTTGATCAAGGCATTCATCACTTGCTCAACCAGTGCCGTTGGAATGGCAAAGCCAATGCCCATCGAGCCACCAGAGCGCGAGAATATGACGGTGTTGATACCGACTAGCTCACCGTGAGCATCGACCAGTGCGCCGCCTGAGTTACCCGGATTGATCGCCGCATCGGTCTGGATAAAGTCTTCAAACTTATTGACGCCCAGTCCAGTACGACCAGTCGCTGAGATAATCCCCTGCGTCACTGTCTGACCCACACCGAATGGATTACCAATTGCTAGTGCCAAATCGCCCACACGAATCGGATCTTCGCGAAAGCCAAGTGGTGTCAGCCCTGTCATATCAACCTTGATCACAGCTAGATCACTATCAGGATCTGTACCGATGATTCTGGCACGACTCTTACGACCATCATTGAACGCGACTGTGATTTCATCGGCCTTTTCGATCACATGGGCATTGGTCACGATATAACCGTCTTCTGATACGATCACACCAGAGCCTAAATTGGTATTGCCCTGCTCTTGTGATGGGCCACCATGATATTCAAAAAACCGGCGTAGTACGGGATCATCCATATAAGGATGCTCGGTCATCGTTTGCGTCGTATAGATATTGACTACAGACTGCGACGCACGCGCCACTGCATTATGATAAGAAGAGATAGGCGCTGGCGTGTCCGACACTGGCTCTGCTGCTTGCTGCTCCGCAGGCGGGGTTCTCGGCGGCTCCCATGTAGCCTCCGACGTCGATTTCATACTCGTGAACAACCAGATAAACGCTGCCAACACTAGCAGCAATAAGACCCAAGGTAACCATTTTAATAAAGACGCCTTGTTATTGGTGTTCCGGGATGACGACATATAAAACCTCTATAAATTTATTGCAAACAGACAGTGAAAAACGAAGTGAGATAATAGCGACCGCTTAGCTAGTGTTGACCCATTCATAGGATGGACAAATGCTATACAGCTAGGCAGACTCACGTGTATAAATTATAACCGCAATACCAGTAAATAGTAACGTATCGTGTACCATTTCAGTTATCCAGCTTGTCTGCTTGCTTACAACGGCATGTTAAAATAACTTTTACGATGCTCGACACTTAAGCATCTTGAGAATTGAACATAAAGCGAGAAGCCCAAAACCAAACACTCTCAAACATGATAGATAATACATAATTTTTGCTTAGTTAATCTATAGCACCTTACGACATACATTTTATTGATGACAGGAAAACATAATGACTGCAAATCATACGACAGCTGAATCCAATACTCAAAGCATTAGCGCTCAGGCATTGACACAGTTCTGTGACGACTACTTATCTACCAGCGCGTTTAAAGACTATGCGCCAAATGGTCTACAAATCGATGGTGGACGCCCGATTCAACGTATCGTCACTGGTGTCACGGCTTGTGAAGCCTTGATAGATGCTGCCATCGCTGACAATGCCGATGCGATTATGGTACATCATGGATACTTCTGGAAAGGCGAACCTGCTACGCTCACTGGGATGAAAGGTCGACGCGTGCGCAAGCTGATGCAAAACGGTATTTCTATGATTGGCTATCATCTACCGCTTGATGCACACCCAATCTCTGGCAACAACGCAAAACTTGCTGACATGCTCGGCATGACGATTACTGGTGCGCTCTATCCTACCGAATCCCATCCTGTGGGCAATATCGCTACTTGCACACCTCAAAGTGCTGACGATCTCATTTCAACCATTACTCAAGCTTTAGGTCGCGCGCCATTACATATCTCAGCTGAGTATCATACAGACGCTTCTGCTCAGACAAATGGCAGGCTGATCGAACGTGTGGGTATATGTACAGGCGGTGCGCAAGACATGATTGAGCAAGCGGCTAGCATGGGCTGTGATGCGTTTATCTCTGGTGAGATATCTGAGCGTACCACACATAGCGCGCGCGAGCTTGGGATTGACTATTTTGCTTGTGGTCATCATGCAACGGAGCGTGGCGGTATTCAGGCGTTAGGAGAGATAGTCGCTCAAAAATTTGGTCTGCCAGTTACTTTTATCGATATCGAAAATCCAGCATAAACTAACCACTTAAAAAGCCATTTTAAACGGCTGTCATTGATAGAGAAAAGCTTATAAAGGAAATGGTAATTTAAAAGCCAAACTAGACTTGCTAATGCTATAGTCACACCATAAGCATAAAGTCTAGTTTGACTACTATTTAAACTTTGTTATTCTATTTTTGATTATTATGTACCAAATATCTGGAAAATTAACCGTTTATATCTCAATTGTTAAGTTTTATCGCTTTTTTCTTAATTCCACTTGAATAATGCAATTAGTAACCGCATATTACTACCCGTAAGAAAGAACGTTTTGTCATGAAACTTCCCATTATTACAGCTTCCGGTTATGGCACTAAAATAATGCTGGTAGTTGTTTAAGACTTTATCATGCTATATCAGTGATGAGGTTTTAAACCGCTACCCATTGAAATACTATGTTTGCACTATATATGTTAGCGGCATGGTATTTTTTATTTTTGGTGTCGCGATGACGGTATGACATAGTCAGTTTGATAGACAGCTATAAACTATCAATTCTGGTTATTTTGCTTACCCTCGTTGCTGGACAAACAACTTTAGTAGCCAGCTATCCTATTACTAGTAACTTAATATTAGTGATTCAAAGTATAGCCAGCCATCAAAGTTAGCATAGTTAAAACAGATAAATGTATTTGCCTCATTGGCAAAACTTTACATCAATGTTTCAAGCTATGTTTTTGTCTCAATAACTTAATCATGACCTTACCTATGTTTGATATATAGTTGTTTGGCCACTAGCCATATTTAGTTATCGATGAAGGAATCATCTGATTTATATCCTTCGCGTCGTTGTGCATTCAGTATTTTAAACCAGTACTTATAAACATGGTTTAGAATGCTCTTATGACATATCGATAGCTGGCTGACGACAAACTATCCCACTAACTCTTAGAGAGAGTACGCTAGTGGCGCTATAGTCAAACAAGATAGAGCGGCATTTATCCTATTAAAAATGCCACTCTATTTGAGATACGATATCGATATATGTCAATATTATGCACATATATTTATTCGTGTTTTTGCGGTAAGAAGGATGGCTAAAATCAGGAGACATCCATGCAGCGTATTACTTATCGTGTAAAAGTATCTGCGCAAGGGGCCAAACGCCGTATTTCTTATTTACTGCGTCCATCTAAACGCCTACTGAACACCAAAAGTAACATCGTTTCATCCGTTACCCCTATTTCGTCTAATCATTTTGCCAGAACCAAGAAGCTGGCACAAATCTCTAGCATCGCTCTACTCTCGTTGCCCGCTGAGAGTTTGACGACCATGAACACATCGGTACCAGCTTATGACAACGTCATGCTGGAAAACACCTTGACCATTGCTGCGGTGCCTGGCGATAGCACTTACTTTGCTACCGATGGCTTCCAACATGGTTTTGGGTTTGATCTGGTGCGCACTTATGCCGACGAGCTCGGTGTCGATATCAATCTAAAAGCCTATGCCAGTGAAGAAGCGGCGCTAAAAGCACTAAGAACCGGCAACGCTGACATGGCGTTGACTACGGCTAGCACCAAGCTAAAAAGTCAGCTGAATCTATCGTCTATCAATGTCAGCTGCGGTTATGACTCTAGTCTGACTAAGAACGGTCTACATCCTAAGGTAAGTTGGACATTTAGCTCATCCAATGATCCACTATCAAGAAAGGCCAGTTACTTTTTGTGCGATAGTATTAAGCTACAAAACACACAAAAACTTGCTGCGTTCTACAATCAAAACTTGCTTAAAGATGCCTATAGTCAGGATCACTTCCAGAGAACGTTGACAGAAAAGTTACCGGACTATCAGTCTTCGTTTGAAGAGCAAGCACGTAATTACAATCACGATTGGGAACTGCTGGTCGCGATGGGTTATCAAGAGTCACACCTTGATGCCAATGCTGTGTCGCCGACTGGCGTACGCGGGTTAATGATGCTGACCAATAACACTGCAAAAGCGATGGGCGTCTCAGACCGTGTCGATCCTTACCAAAGCATTGGTGGCGGTGCACGCTATCTAGAGCAAGTGAAAGCAGATTTCTCTGATGTGCCAAAAACTGACCGTATCTGGTTTGCCCTTGCAGGTTATAACATGGGTCCCAATGCGGTAAAAAGAATCCAACGTGAACTACGAGCTCAAGGTATCGATGATAAGAGCTGGGCGAATGTCTATGCTTATTTAGCAGACAATAGAGCGTCGAATAGCCGCTATGGTCAAGCCATGCACTATGTCAGTAACATCAGAAGCTATCTTGAGACTATTAAAACTCAGACTGTCTAGTCTGTAAATATTACTAGGCAATTTGCAAGCTAAACTTTCACAGTTATTTATTCTTGTTAAATAAAAAAAGCTGCTCTTATAAAGAGCAGCTTTTTTGTGCGATACGATTAATGATTAATATTAATGACGCCTTATGTAAACGGTATCCATTAATATCTTATTCATTAACGATTTGGAACTGTCAGACGCTGACCACGCTGCAACATCGTATCAGCGGCGATATTGTTCATATCAGCCAGCTCTTGTGTTGAGACACCATATTTGCGTGCTAAACCAATCAAGCTATCACCCGAGCCAACCGTGTAGCTTACTGTCGCTTTTGGTACTTTAAGCGTTTGGCCGCGTTGTAGTTGTGCATTGGTCGCTAGATCATTGGTCGCTGCCAAATCCTCTACCGATATGCCAAACTGACGTGCTAGAGCAATTAGGCCATCGCCAGATTTAACTTTGTAGCTTTCAGTGTTACCTAATTTCGTACCACTACTTGCTGAGCTACTATTGCTGCTACTAGCAGAGCTGCTGCTTTGGCTGCTACTAGATGCACTTGCCACACTGCCGCTAGCAGGGATGGTAATAGTACGGCCCAATATCAGATTCGAGTTGGTATTCAAGTTATTCGCTGATGCCAAATCACTTAAGCCAATATTGTAACGTTTAGCGACACCCGTTAGCGTATCACCTGATTTTACTTTGTAGCTGACCGCTTTGTCATTCAGCTGACGGTCAACCAACTCTTTAGTAGCAGGAACTTTAATCGTTTGACCACGTTGCAAGCGAGCCTTTGCATCAAAATTGCTATTTACTGCAGCCAGCTCCGTTGCACTCACTCCGATGCTGTTCGCAATACCAATCAGCGTATCACCTGATTTTACTTTGTAATTGGTGGTCGCGACCGAGCTTGAGCTGTTACTACTACTAGCACTTGTCGTACTTGTAGCATCGAAATCAACACTGGCTGGCACTTTAAGCGTCTGACCAACATATAGCGAACTTGTGCTGTTGATACCGTTGAGACTGGCTAAAGTATTTGTCGACACATTGAATTGACGTGCCAATGCAATTAATCCGTCCCCTGCTTTTACTTTATAGTTTTTGGTCGCAGTGCTTGATTTACTCGGCTTGGTAGAAGGCGCTGCAGGTGTCGTCGCAGGTGTAGTCACTTTACCCGGTATGAGCCATAGTTTCTGACCTCTGAGCAGATCAGCACGGCTGCTCAGGTTGTTATAGCTGGCTAGCTGAGTGACCGATAACCCAAAACGATTGGCCGTACCAATAAGCGTATCACCACCTTGTACAACATAACTGTCAGGCTGACTAGCGGCGGCGTTATTAGCAGTACTTAATGGCTCGATAGTCTTGGCGTCATATAGATATAACGTGCTGCCAGAGAGCAGATTGGCACTGGCATCTATCTGGTTCCATTCTGCGATATCACGCCAGCTAACCCCTGCTCGGCTCGCAATGTTCGAAAGCGTATCGCCACGTTTTACCGTATAAGTGGTACGAGTGCCTTGAGGTTTTGGCTTACTTACCGAGGTTTTAGCAAAGCTAAGTTTTTTCTCTGCGCCGCTCGCTTCTAAGATAGACTGCTGCGTCTGTACGGCTGATAGGTTAATGTTGCCATCAGCATTGATAACATTGGTCTCAGAAGTATTTCTACGGATCTGATTGGCGATGAAATCACGCTCTTCTTTGCTAAGCGGTGGCTCTTGGACAATCGTATTGTTCTGAGTAATTTGAGCTGAGGTAGTCGGTAGACTGTTACTGCTCTTAAGCTCAGCATTGATTTTGTTGGTCTCTGCTGTGGTCAGTGGTGGCTCAGTACGAGCTGAAGAATTGCCACTGTATACCGAGCTGCTAGTTGGCGTCGCAGATGGTGAGATATAGCTGGTAGTCTGCTGAGGTACACTTGCGCTAGCCGCATAATCAGCCAATGCGCTACCAGTAGATGGTAGAGATGAGGCAGTATATGGTTTGTTATTATAGCTTGGCGTAGTCGCTGTCGTGCTTGAGCTACCTGCATTGTTCGATGCAAGTACATTACCTGTACCGTTACCTCTGAGCCCACTTAATTTGGCATCGGCATTGAGGCTGACGTCGTTAGGAATGATGACACGCTGTGGACCTGAAGAGTCAACACGGCCTGATGTCAGTGCAGTATTTAGGCGCTCTAGCTCATCATAGCTGACTCCAGTCAACTGCGATACTTCCGCCAAGCTCACACCATAGTTAACTGGTACACTACGGAAATGCTGACGGTTAGCGATAGCTGGTAGATACACACCATACTGCTCAGGCTTGGCAACGATTTCGGCTACGGCTAAGAAACGCGGCACATAGTTCATCGTTTCAGTCGGTAGTTGAAGTGACCAATAGTCTGTTGGCAGTCCGCGCGCTGCGTTGGCATCGATTGCTTTCTGTACACGGCCAGGGCCAGCGTTATAAGCAGCCAATGCTAGCTCCCAACTACCAAACTGGTTGTGCAGTGCTGTCAAAAAGTCATAGGCAGCACGTGTCGATTCAATAACATCACGGCGACCATCATAAGTACTGCTTTGGTTCAAGCCATAAATACGGCCCGTACTTGGAATAAACTGCCATAAGCCCGCAGCTGCCGCACTACTCGTACCACTTGGATCGTAAGAGCTCTCGATAACTGGTAACAAGGCAAGCTCTGTTGGGATATTGCGACGCTCTGCCTCTCGTACCGTATGATAGATATAACGACTGGCACGTGCAGTTAGGCGATTTAGATAATCCTGTCTACTGGTAAACCAGCTTTTTTGACCTTCAATACGCTGATTATAGATTGGCTTACCACCATTCATGCGGTAGCCTGCGCGTAGACGATTCCACAAATCACCATATTGCTGAATAGCAAGCTGGTTACCTTCTACCATGGTCATGTCAGTGGCTTCTAACAAGTCAGCCAACTCATCCAAACTCTCTGCGTCCAAAAACGCAGTTGAGTAGTCTGCACTACCTGTATTAGCCCCTTGACTGGCAGGACTTTTGGTGATGACAGATGAGCTATTGGTCGCACCTTTGTTTTTTACCGCTGATGTATTGCTACACGCACTAATCAGTAAAGTGGATACCGCAAGCGTCAATGGCAACGCAATAAATGAGCGAGAGTGTGATAGCACAGTAGACATGATATTGGAGGTTTCCTAACGACAGAAATTAATAAGATAAAGTTGATGGATAGTATAGTATGCAATGTAAAGCAAAGACTAGCCTAATATAAAAGATAATAATAGACGCTCAAGTAGCCTATAAAATTAAGTAAGAACTGTTTAACCAACTAAAACCCTTTATAAGTTAGAATCTCAGCCAGTTAGATTAGCTATTGCTTATATGACTTATTGTATTTTGAGTCTTGCTTGATCGATGATGACTTAATTAATAGCCACCTGTGATACTGCGCGCAAGAGCACTGCATTACCAGTAGACAAGGTTAAGGTCACACGAGATGTGGTAACAAATGATACTTGCTGACCATTTTTTACCCAGCTCTCATTGGTCGTCACATTGGCTTTGGCTTGTGAACCAGTAATAACTACGTTGTCTACCGAAATATCATAGCGATAATTAGACGTATCATTCCAGCTGTTTTGAAGCAGCTTTAAGTACGCATCTTTATCTAAACTGGTAGACTTTCCTTTTCTAGATAAAGAAATAAGCGCGTCGTCCGATACTAGGCGCGATACCTGATTGATACTTTGGCTATTCGCTGATGCTTTCATTGCGGCGGCATAGTTCTGTACCAAATCTTCGGTCATAGTTGCCGCTTGTGCATTGATACTGATGGTGCTGGCTACTGCTACGATTGCAGTGATGCTGGCGCTTTTCACCAATAGAGCTAATAGCCTATTTCCCAATAATTTTTTCATGATAATCCTTAGCGATATTTTTTTCGTTAGTGTCATATAGTGACGATTAACGCTCTTTTATCATTTATTTTGGCAGTGTGTCTGTATAGATATATCTATATAAGTATACTCATATCATATGCCGAGCCTATCATCGAATTCTCACAGCCATGTGACACCCTGTGTAATTATTGCGAATAAAAACACAGGCTATCAAATCAAATACTCTTAACATTTTATGCTGCAGATTCTAGCCATAATAACTATATACTTTGTGGCTCTAGCTTGATAGTCAGCCCATAATGAGCTGACCATTTTTAAACCATCAATCTTTAGAACCATCAATACTTATGGTTAAACTGTCAACGTTATAGTTTGGCTTCATGAAGGCATCGTTAAAGCTTCGTTAGGACTTAGGTTCGTTGTTACTGTCTTCATATTGCTCATCATCGCTGAGCTTCATACCCAAACGCTCTACCCGTCTGTCCATCATCTGACGTGCCAAGGCCTGCATGTCTTCGACGCGGTCTATCTCATCGACAATTTCAAGACCTAACAATGTCTCAAACACATCTTCTAACGTTACAAGCCCTTTAACTTCACCATATTCGCCGACTGTAATCGCAATATGAATACGATTTTTTAGCATCAACTCTAACAAATCAAACAGCTTCATTTTAGAGAAGACAAAAGTGATGTCTCGTTGAAATTGCGTCAACGGCTTATGCATAGCATGGTTAACTTTAGCCAACAGCATGTCCGTTTTTAGGACAAAGCCTGTAATGTTATCCAAATCACCATCATAGATTGGCAAGCGAGAAAATGTCAGCTTCGGACGATCAACCAATAGCTCAGCGACGGTTTTATTCTCTTCGAATGCAAGCATCACTGACCGCGGGGTCATGATGTCTTCGACTTTAATCGCGCCAAATGCAAGCAAGTTACGAATGATACGTGACTCTAGTGGGTCAATTTGACCCGACTCTTCACCAATACTAGCAAGAGCAGCAAACTCACGGCGACTAAATGTTTGCGGCTCTTTACCGCGTACCAATAGTTTCGTCAGACGCTCTGAGAACCAAATTAACGGGTATAGCAGCATGATGATGCCACGAACGAAATAAGCAACCAAACCACTTAGCTGACGCCAGTAAACTGTACCCAAAGTTTTTGGGATAATCTCAGACAAGAATAAGATAGCAAGCGTCATGAGGGCAGAAAACAGACCAAACCACGCACTACCAAAGACGATTGTGGCCTGTGCACCAGCACCGATAGAGCCAAGTGTATGGGCAACGGTATTTAACGTTAAAATAGCAGCTAGCGACTGATCAATATTATCCACCTTCAGGCTTTTAAGCATTTCTGCTTTTTTTGGACTGGTTTCTTGCACATCCGCAATAAACGATGGCGTCATGCTCAGCAGAACAGATTCTGCTAATGAACAGACAAAAGAGACGCCAATAGCGAGTAAGACAAAAAATATCAATAAAGAAACGCTAAGCGCAGTTGGTGCTGCCGCCTCGCTGGATGTTGATACAGCACCAGCTGCCCACACTGCCTGCGGTAGCATAAGAATTGCCAATGCAGATAGTGCTGAAAAAGAAGTATAACCAAATCGAGAACTAGTAGTCATTCTCGGGGGAGGTTCTGCAGATGCGTCTTTACGATGAGCGCGCGGACGACATAAACGAGGTACAAACATAAAAGTGGTGAACAAGTTAGGTAACCTAAAAAGAGTAAAAGGAAGATAATGTCATGAGCAATTTATATCGATTTTTAGATTATCTTTAACAAAGTAATAAAAAATATCTGTCTATCGTATAAATAGTTACTCAAAGCTGATTTAATCGCTATTTCAAAGCCATACTATGCTTCAATAAGCCGTATTATGCTTCAATATATAGCATACTAAATCCATGCAATCATTGCCATTTGATAGTAGCATTGATGATACCATTTCACAATAAGTCACCATTTTTAAGTTTTTGTTTTTTGATGACTTTTATTGCCCTACTATTAACGGTTGTATGACGACATCTTTACTAGCCAATTCATGACAGCTATTTAAGCTGAGGCTTTATATGGGTTATCTGAATATAGTAAAAACATTGTTGTCCTATCCGTTGGCTGATAGTATGCCTTACGCTAAGAAAAACACGCTCAGCCTATGATTAACAGTTACCAAGTCTGGGATTTTTTGTTACTATGCGTCTAATTTTATTATTGTCTATGACTTACTGAGAGATATTATGAGCTTATTTATTCAAGCTGCCCATGCTGCACCAGAGACTGCAGGTGCTGCAGGTCTATTCGGTCAGATTTTACTGCCTGTTGCGTTTTTTGCGATTTTTTACTTCTTGGTCATTCGCCCGCAGTCTAAGCGTACTAAAGAGCACCGTGCCATGGTTAACGCATTGACCGTTGGTAGTGAAATCATTTTTGCTGGTGGCTTAATGGGTCGTATCAAAGCAATCGAAGGCGATTATGCCGTTGTGAGCCTAAACAACAATACTGACGTGAAAGTACAACGTGCTTCTGTTATTTCAGTATTGCCTGCTGGCACGATCGAAAGCGTCTAATGAGAATGTTCACTGGTTTTTATTAGTGAACATTCAATAGTCGTCACATTAATGAATGTAATGACTAAAAAATGACCGTATATAATTTACGGTCATTTTTCACTATTAACACAGTAAGGTAAAATTGCTATATAAATTAGGCTTACTGTTTAGATGTCCTATCTTTATCCAAGTCAGCCATATGATTTTTGGTGACCAGATAAACAGACATCTGTATTATTTGCTTTACTGTTTTATGCGTTACTATCATCGCGGATGATCGCAATGGTGCATGATGACGGCTGCTGAACATAGCACTCGACCGTTGCTATCGCTAACTTCCCATCTGCTAACTTGTGGCCTACGTCGCCAGTCGTTTATCAACTTAAAGAAGTGATTATGCAATATCCCGCTTGGAAATACTTACTAATTGCCGTCGTGCTACTCGTTGCCGGTCTATATGCTGCCCCCAACCTTTATCCTGACGAACCTGCTGTGCAGATTACGAGCGCAGCCGCAGGAACTCAGCTATCTGAAGGCATCTTAACCGAGTCTCAAAGCTTACTCGAAGAGGCAGGTCTAGATAACCACGATGGTACGTTTGAGGGAAACAGCGCGCTGGTACGCCTCAACAATCCAGTCGATCAGCTAAAAGCGCAAGAAGTGCTACGTCAAAACTTGGGCGAAGACTATGTCGTTGCCCTTAACCTAGCACAGACTACCCCGCAGTGGCTACGCGATATCGGTGCAAGACCGATGAAGCTTGGTCTCGATTTGCGTGGTGGTGTACGCTTTGTACTCGAAGTCGATATGGACAAGGCGCTTGAACAGCGTTTGACCAGTGCCAGTCGTGATATGCGACGTGAGCTACGTGCTGAGCGAGTAGCAATTAAAGGTATCAAGACCGAAGATCGCGGCGTGGTATTGCATTTTGCTGATACTGATACTCGTAACCGTGCCCAAAACGTATTACAAGGCTCAATGAGCAATACGTTTAACTTGCAGTCTTCTATTGATGATCAAGGTCCTGCATTGGTTTTATCGTATAACGATGCGACACTTGACGAAATCAATAGCTACGCGGTCAACCAGAACTTAACGACTTTACGTAACCGTATTGCTGAGTTGGGTGTTACCGAAGCTTTGGTACAGTCGCAAGGTGCTAGCCGTATCGTCGTTGAGCTACCTGGTGTACAAGATACTGCTGAAGCAAAACGTGTGCTTGGTCGTACTGCAAACCTTGAGTTCCGTATGGTGGCAGAAGACGCCGATACCTATACTGGCGGCATACCTCCAGCAGGTACAGAGGCATTCCCATTCGAAACACTCGATGGTCCTCCTGTATTGTTAGATCGTCAAGCGATTGTCACCGGGGACAAAGTAACCAACGCGCAAACTGGCTTGGATGAAAGCGGTCTACCTGAAGTAAGTATTACCTTGGACAGTGCTGGCGGTAAGCTTATGCAGAACGCCACACGTACAGCGGTTGGCCAACAGATGGCTGTATTGTTCATAGAAAACAAACAAAGAATCACTTACGAAGAAGATCCAGCGACTGGTGAGACGACTGAAGTACGCACACCTTATGCTGAAACCAAAGTCATCAACCGCGCCAACATTCAAGCGGTATTGGGTTCATCATTCCGTATTACTGGTTTAGATAGTAGTGCTGAAGCAGCTGAGCTTGCGCTATTGCTACGCTCGGGCGCACTTGCTGCACCGATGTATTTCGTAGAAGAGCGCACTATTGGTCCATCACTCGGTCAAGAAAACATTGATAAAGGATTGTTCTCTACGCAAGTCGGCTATCTATTAGTCTTCGCGTTTATGATTATCTTCTATCGTCTGTTCGGTGTGATTGCCAACGTTGCGCTAGCCGTTAACGTTATTATTATCATTGCGATTATGTCAATTTTAGGTTCATCACTTACCCTACCGGGTATCGCAGGTATCGTTTTGACCATTGGTATGGCAGTTGATGCCAACGTGCTGATCTTTGAGCGAATACGAGAAGAGATTGCCAATGGTGTGCGGCCAAAATCAGCCATTGTGGCAGGTTTCGATCGCGCATTTAGCAGTATTTTTGATGCCAACATTACAACCTTATTGGTCGCGTTTATCCTATTTGCGATTGGTACTGGTCCGATTAAAGGCTTTGCGATTACGCTAGCTATTGGTATTGTCAGCTCGCTATTCACCGCTATTTTGGTGACACGTGCACTGGTACAAATTGCTTATGGTAAGCGTAAATCCATCAAAAGTCTGAGCATCGGTTAGGAGAATATTATGGCGATCGATAATAACAACCCTTTAGAACAGCAGAATAATCCTGATCGAAATGGCTCAAACGGTGACACGACCAATGCAAGTACGCGTCGCCGTAACAAACCGCGTCGTGATGGTAAAGGTAGCAATACTAAAACCAATAACCCTACTACCGCAAAGTCAGGTAAAAGCTCTAGTCGTCGCGGTGGTAAAGGTCAAAATGCCGAAGACAGTCAAGCACTGTCTACCGCTGTTGATTCTGACGTAATATCAGGTGACGCCGCTGATGATGCCGCAGCTGTCGCTGAAGGTGGCATCAAGGCAGTTGGCAACCAACGTATCATTCCATTTATGAAGATAGAAAAGCCGATGGCACTACTATCTTTATTTATGGTGATCGGTAGTATCATTGCTATCGCGGTAAATGGTCTGAACTTAGGTCTTGATTTTACTGGTGGTGTCTCTGCTGATGTTCGTTATGAGCAGCCTGTTGAGCAAGTTGCTGTTGTACAAGCACTAGCAGACAATGGCTTCGATGATGCGGTTGTACAGTATCTAGGTACGCGTGAAGAGCTATTGGTACGTCTACCTCCTCAGTCTGATAACGTCGATGGACTAAGCGCAAATCTGACGCAAGCATTGGCACTACCTAGCAATACCGCTACGATTAGCAACGTAAATATCATTGGTAGCCAAGTTGGTAATGAGGTTTATCTAAACTCAGTCATGGCATTGGTGTTGGCACTGGTTTGTATGCTCGGCTATGTTGCCCTACGATTCCAGTTCAAATTGTCTCTAGGTGCTGTACTGTCACTGTTCCATGATGCCGTCGTAACCATCGGTGTATTTGCACTATTCGGCTTCCCCTTTGACCTGACGGTATTGGCTGCGGTATTGGCATTGATTGGTTATTCATTGAACGATACCATCGTTGTCTATGACCGTATTCGTGAAAACTTCCGCCGTGTTCGCGGAATTACGCCAGAACAGACGATTGATTTGTCATTGACCGAGACGCTACGCCGTACGATTATGACCATCTCAACTGTTCTATTGGTCGTACTAGCTATGCTCTTCTTGGGCGGTGATGGACTATACTGGTTCTCAGTAGCTCTGTTTATTGGTTTGCTTGCGGGTACTTACTCATCGACTTATATTGCCAGCTCGATTCCGCTGCGCATGGGTCTATCGCGTGATGACTTTATCGTAAAAGTAAAACCAGAGTTTGAAGAAGAAATCGTTACTTTCAACGATCCAAAAATGTTTGAGCAAGACAACGTTTAGTAAGGTATATTAGATGGATTAATACGCTGAAATAGCGTGTTATCACATTCTATATAATTACTGATTGCACAGATACAACGTTTAAATAAGAGCACCTGACTTATGAATAATGAGTCTAGGTGCTTTTGTCTTTATAGCTATTTTGTCTCTTACATTAAATGTACTGCCTTACAATTTTATTATTATTTAACGAATATACCTCTTTATCGTTCACGTATAAACGAGTCACCCATGTCAGCTAAATCCGCACCTTCTCACGCGATGCCACCTATTGACACAAGCTATAAGCGTATTGTCGCGATTGCATTGCCTGTACTGCTAGCCAATTTGGCCATGCCATTGCAGAGCGTTATTGATACGGCCATTGTTGGCAATATGAATGACACAGCGAAACTTGCTGGCATGGGTTTGGCCATACAGCTGCTGTCGCTATTGCTTGTTAGTTTCAACTTTTTGCAGTATGCATCATCTGGGCTTGCTGCGCAGGCATTGGGACAATTAGCTAATAATACTAGCAATGCATCAGCTGTATCAGTGCCCACGCCTTTGCTGTCTATCTTACAACGCGCGTTACTATTGGCCTTTGTTATCGGAGCAATATTACTACTTGCAAAGCCATGGCTGATTGATTTTGGCTTACAAGCACTATCAGCCAATCCTGAGAGTGGCCGCGCGGCGAAGACCTACTTAGACGTACGCTTTTGGGGCGTGATCGCGGAGCTGATGAATTTTGCATTTATTGGTTGGTTTGCAGGACAAGGTAAGACCCGTTATATGCTTTATCAGCAGGGCTTTATTGCTGTACTTAATATCGTACTGACTCTGTTTTTTGTATTTGTAATGCAGATGGGATTGGCTGGTGTCGCACTGGGAACCACTATCGCATTTTGGTTTGGGATAATGATGGCAGTATGGTTGAGCCGCCAATATTTAAAAGTATCGTGGTCTGTATTGTTCAAAGCGGATCGACAATATTTTACGAAAGAAAAAATGCTTAGGCTATTTTCTTTAAACAAAGATATCTTCGTACGTACCCTTATCTTAACGCTAAGCTTTGCTTGGATTACTCGACTGTCTGCGCAAAGCGGAGATGTCATACTGGCTGCTAACGCTATTTTATTGCAAGTATTAAGCATATCTGCCTTCGCTTTAGATGGCGTCGCTGTTTCTGCTGAAACGTTAAGTGGACAAGCTGCAGGACGTCGCGATTGGCCACGGTTTCGTATTATCATAAAGCGTACAGGCGTGGTTAGCTATGGCCTCGCTATGATGTTGAGCGCCATTTGGTGGCTTTCGATGCCTACGTATTTAGGATTTATGACCAATATTGAGTCGGTGTTTACCCTCGCCTATGACTACCATTTATATGCCGTATTATTGCCTCTTGTCGGGGTTGGAGCCTATTGGCTGGATGGGATATTTTTTGGTTTAACGGCTGGTAGTGTGATCCGTAATGCGGCGCTGATACTGGCTGCTATTTTCTTCCCATTGAGCTGGGTGCTCTATCAGCAATGGGATATGACTGGTATTTGGCTTAGCGTGTGGTGTCTATTATTATTAAGACTAGTCATCCTAGGTGGGTTTTTGTACCGTGCCAATCAGACTGACAGCTATGAAAAACTACAACCTGAAGCTTAGTTAATTTTATACTATGTTTGCTCTATCAATTTTCGATAGAACGTTTTTATTAAGCTCGTCTTTCACTTTTTAATTTTGCAGCAATACCGTTTGAATCAATAATTTTTATATCGATAGATTTATAAAAATATCATAAGAAAAATTTAGGATGTCATGTGAATACTCATTCAAATGAATTAAGCCATCAACATGAAAACCGCTACCACTGGGCTGAGGGCTTTAAGAAAAGCTTGCCAGTTGCTATGGGATATCTGCCTGCAGGTATTGCCTTTGGTGTACTCGCACAGGTAGCAGGTATCCCGATATGGGCAACGATTATGCTCAGTATCGTTCTCTATGCTGGTGCAGCTCAGTATGCTTGTCTGCCAATGCTGAGCGCTGGCCTACCGATTGGCAATATCGCCACCAATATTGCTGCGATTAATCTACGTCATGTATTCTATGGTATGCCGTTATTACAGTATTTACCAAAAAACAAGCTGGCCAAGACGTATTGTTTGTTTGCGTTGACCGACGAGACTTTTTCGATCATGACCAGCTTACCAAATGAGTCGCGACGAGCGCTGATACTTCCTATCAGCCTATTTAACCAAAGCTGGTGGGTGCTCGCGAGTACGGTTGGCGTAATGATTGGTAGTACGCTCAGTGACTTGGTGCCAAATTTAGATTTTGCGTTGGTTTGTCTGTTTGCAATTCTTGCTTATGAGCAATTTCAGAGTATCAAACGCTACTTCCCGATTGGTATTGCCGTGCTTGGCTTAATCATTGCTTCGCTATTTACCAGTGACTGGTTGCTACTAGTAGCCATCACTATCTGTATGTTGATGATTTTGGTACGTGGGTTTTGGATAGAGCGTCAAAAGACGGGAGACTCTTATGACCAGTAGTTATCTTATTTTTGCTACGCTTGCCATGGCAGCAGTGACCTTTATCACTCGTGCGCTACCCGCACTGATACCTAGAAAGCTACTCGATACACCTTGGCTACACCGATTAAATGAGAGTTTGCCATTATCAGTGATGGTACTGTTAATTTTAACTAGCCTCTCTTATCAAGACATATCGACGACTGTTGCTTTAAGCGACACTGAATTACATCTATTAATGGCACAAATCGGCGCACTTATTTTGGTATTGTTTATTTATCATATCAGCCGTCAGCTTTTGGTCAGTATGGTTGTCGGTATCGCAGCAATCAATGGTCTGTTTTGGTTATTTAGCAGTTTTTTAGGCTAAAACTGTTTCGCCCATTTATATAAACGCCAGCACCCTTAGCTATACTTTAAACATAAAAAAGCTAGATTTTAAATAGAATCTAGCTTTTTGTTATCTGAAAATAATGACTTCAATACGACTTAAAGTTCTTCCACACCCATCATGTCAACTGGGGTATCAGCCACTATTTGTACGCCTTTTTTACCCGTTTTGGCAGTATCGTTACGCTGCTCTTGCAGGTGATCGAGATACGCTTCATTGATCTGACCAGTGATGTAGCAGCCGTTAAATACCGCACAATCAAAACCTTCCACTCGGCTGTGTTTGGTGTCTTTTACTGCGTCAATCAAATCATCCAAATCTTGGAAAATCAAACGATCTGCGCCGATGATATCACGCACTTCTTCAACACTATTGCCTGAGGCAATAAGCTCGCTACGTACGGGCATATCAATGCCATATACGTTTGGAAATTTCACTGGTGGCGCAGCACTGGCAAAAAATACCTTGTTAGCACCAGCATCTCGTGCCATTTGAATAATTTCATGACAGGTCGTACCACGAACGATAGAATCATCAACCAACAGTACGTTTTTGCCTTTGAACTCTAGCGGCACAGCGCTGAGTTTCTGGCGAACTGATTTTTTACGCTGCTGCTGACCTGGCATAATAAACGTACGACCGATGTAGCGGTTTTTCATAAACCCTTCACGGTACTTGACGTTCATTTTTAGCGCCAGCTCCATCGCTGAAGTACGCGACGTGTCTGGAATTGGAATGACCACGTCGATATCGTGATCTTCACCCCATTCAGCAAGGATTTTATCTGCCAGTTTTTCACCCATACGTAGGCGAGATTTATAAACTGAGATATTGTCCATAATCGAATCTGGACGAGCAAAGTACACATATTCAAAGATACAAGGCGTGTATTCTTTTTGCTCGACGCACTGATGCGTATGCAGCTTATGGTTTAAATCAATAAAAATCGCTTCGCCTGGTTTTACATCACGAACGATAGTGAAGCCAGAACCTGTTAATGCAACTGATTCAGAAGCAACCATGTACTCAGTGCCGCCATTCGGTGCCATACGCTTACCAAAGATAAGTGGACGGATACCGTTTGGATCGCGGAACGCCAGTAAGCCATGACCCGTGATCAGAGCGACAACGCCGTAAGCACCTTCACAGCGTTTATAGACAGCTTTTACTGCTTCAAAGATATCATCAGCCGTTGGATGGGTTTTGCCTAGATTCTGCATCTCATGTGCCAGTACGTTTAACAGTACTTCAGAATCTGAGTCAGTATTAAGGTGGCGGCGATCTTCGATATACAAAGATTTGGCCAAACTCTCAGCATTGGTCAAGTTACCATTATGCGCAAGGGTAATACCATATGGTGAGTTGACATAAAATGGCTGCGCTTCAGCGCTGCTAGAAGTACCAGCTGTCGGGTAACGAACGTGACCGATACCAAACTTACCAACCAGTTTCATCATATGACGATTCATAAATACGTCACGTACCATGCCATTTTCTTTACGTAGATAGAGTCGCCCATCTTGCAAAGTGACAATACCTGCTGCATCTTGCCCGCGATGCTGTAGCATCGTCAAACCGTCATAAAGAATCTGATTGACTGGTTCGTGAGCTGCAACTCCAATGACTCCACACATAATAGCTATATCCTATTTTGACTCATACATTAGTACGACAATAACGGCAAACTTAACGACAGTATATTGCTAAAATCACTCACTGTCGCACGCCGCTAACCTGATGATATTGTAAGAAACTTAACGAGATTTTTCGATAATCTATGTTTGATTATCAATGACACGTGCAAACATTTAGAAGTATAAAAAGAAGTAAAATAATAGACAATTAGATAAAATAATAGGCAATTAAACAGTTACGACTGATTGACCTGATCCCAAGCCATGCCTAACACATCTGATACCAACGCCTTGCCCATCGGTGCATATGGCATTAGCTCTGGCGCTAGTACTGAGGTTTGCCACTGCGGCATCTGTACTAGCAATGGCGCACTGACGCTCAGTACAACCAAGACCATCAATACGTTTTTGGCAGCACCCAATACGCCGCCCGCCATTTTGTCCAAGACGCCCAAACGTAAGGTTTTGAGCACGCCTGAGAATACAAACGCCATCAGATGCATGATTGCCAAGATCGCAATCACTACCAATAAAAAAGCCATTGCCATCTGTAGTACAGGATTTTGTACGATACCCGTCAATTGGGGCGACACCACTCCTGCCAGCCTAGTAGCAGCGATAAGGGCGATAAACCAACCTACCAAGCCTATCGCTGTTTTAATCAGTCCTACTTGAAAGCCGCGCCATAAGCCAATCAAGACAACAATAGCAATCACAATATCTAAACCACTCATGCTCTACGCCTTATTACCTTATTTATTGGATTAACTTTCCATGGCATCGTAATAGCCACCGATTGCCTGAATGCAAGACTGCACCAGTCCAGGACCACGATAAATAAGCCCCGTATAGAGCTGTACCATGTCTGCGCCTGCTTCGATTTTTTTGATGGCTTTGGCACCACTATCGATACCACCCACGCCTATCAAAGCGACTTTACCATCTAACTGATCAGAGAATTGTTGCAAAATCTGGGTACTAATATGACTCACAGGACGACCAGATAAGCCGCCCATTTGGTCGCCATCACGCAAGTCTTCGACACCTATGCGGCTTAGTGTTGTATTGGTCGCAATCAAACCATCAATCTCAAAGTCTATTAATTGCTGCGAGATATAATCAACTTGTAATGGCTCTAGATCTGGAGCAACCTTAAGCACTAATGGGACATAGAAACCATATTCAGTAGCCAACTGACTGTGACGGTTTTTAATCGTATCCATCAACTGAGTCAGTGCTTCACCACTTTGCAAATCACGTAAATTTTTGGTGTTTGGCGATGAGATGTTGACCGTGATGTATGAGGCATGCGGATACACACGCTCTAAGCAATACACATAATCATCGGCGGCTTGCTCTACCGGCGTATCGGCATTTTTACCAATATTGATACCGATATTGCCTTTGTATTTACAGCGTTTGACATTCTCGATTAGATAATCAACGCCTTCATTGTTAAAGCCCATACGATTGATAATTGCGTCTGCTTGCTTGATTCTAAATAGTCTTGGCTTGTCATTGCCTACTTGCGGTCTTGGCGTGACGGTTCCTACTTCTATAAAACCAAATCCCAACTCAGCCAGCGCATCAATATAATCGCCGTTTTTGTCCAAGCCTGCGGCCAGACCAACTGGGTTAGAGAACTGCAAACCCATACAGTCTGTTGGTTGCATTGACTGACCATACGCCAAGCCTAAAACACGCGCTTTATGCGCTTTATCCAATAAAGATAGCGTCATCTCATGGGCGTGTTCGGGATCCATATTAAACAAAAAAGGACGAAGTAAGGCATAAGACATAGTGATGGCAGACCCTGCTTGGAAGAAATAGTGAATAAAAAATGCGAATGAAATCGGGCGCAGCGATTATATCAGCTTAACAGAAATAAGAGCAAAGTTTCAGTCGCTAAATTTCTACATTTAAGCAGTAACCAATGCTGATGAGTCTCTGCTAAATAACGATAAGCTGCCGCTTTCTAAGCTAAAGACATAGCACAAAGGTACTATTAAACGTCTACGGTACTGGACGTCCATCAGTTAACGCAATCCAACCACGTATAATGCGATATAAATGCCAGATAAAGGTAAAGGTCATAATGAGCAAACCAAGACCAGCTAATAATATTGAGCCAATAACAATATTGCCACTATCCGCCAATAAGCTAACGCCAAAGCCGCCTAGTGCAAAGGTAATCAAAATAATGCCAATGACGAACCAAACGATACTGTACCAAAAGGTCTTGATTTGCCAATCGAAATGCGTGGCTAACCATGACCCATTAGCATCATGGCGCTTAGCATAGTTCATGACAATCGGCACAATCCACAATAGACCAGCGGTAAAGTAGCTGATCACATATAAGAAATAAGTGATGTGGTTATAAGTAATTAAAGAACGGCGCTTATCGTTGCTCATACTGTCCCGCATTATGTGAGGTTTTCCTTACTGGTAATATTTTTGTTCGATAGTCATATGATTAACTATTTAATGGAGCCAGATAAATGGCTTTTCAATGATACCAACGATAAAGCATTATTTTGCTGTCGAGGATTGAGTGTCGAGTACTAAGTATACAGTGATATAAGTATCTAAAATTTCTGACATAAGCATCTAAAATATTTATCACAAAATGATGCATTTTAAGAAGTGACCGTTGCTTGTACCTGTATAGATTTATTGGTCAGGTCTTGCTGCATAGATAGCTGTATAAATTGCCAACCTTGCTGTTCAAGCTTACCCAGTGCAGTGCTGACAACCGCTTGACTAGGATGCGTAAAGCTCAGCTGCACTGCATCACCAGTCGCAACCACCTGAGCACCTGCTATACCTGAGTTATTGAGCAGCGCATTGATACGACTAGCAGGCGGCATATCAACCTCTCCAGTAGCGTTGTTACCAGAATTCAATGCACTACTATCAATATTACCTGCTTGAGCACGCAACCAAAAATAATCCGCCACTTGTTCCTGATAGTCACTCTTACTATCGCTCGCTGCTTGATGAACGCTATAGCCACCATAGCCGCCAATAAACAACAGTAAAAATATAGACAATATAGCTAATGCTAGCTGATCACGGGGAGGCAATGTTTGCCAGCGCGTCGTGAGTATATTTTGATAATTATTCATACGCTCTGAGAATACATGAGCCTTAGTACTGGTTGCAGAGACCGCTGCATGACGTTTGGTACGGCGTTGTAATCGTTTCATGTTTTGACCTTTATTACCAATACCTTGATGAGTTACGACGCTGCCGCATTATTTGCCATGTCGCTGCTTTCTACAATATTGTTTTCTACCACATTGACGGTGACTTGACCACTAAACTGACCTTGCTCATTACTATTCACTTGCGCAAGTTTGGCATTTAAGCCTTGTGCTACCAGTGTACTCGTAAATTTATCAAGACTACCGCGATCTGGGGCAATCAAGGTGAAACTGAGCGCTGATGGCTGCATGACCAGTGACTGTGCATGCAATGAGGACTGTTTAATCAATGGTGATATGCGCGACAGTGCGGCCATATGTGATGCAGGCGCTTGGCTATCACTACGCAGTTTTGGTTGCAGCTGTACTTGCAGTTTGGTGCGCGTACTCAGTGGCTCATCGGCGAACCAAGATTGATACTGTGCCGCAATTGCAGTCTTGGTTGCTGCGGTCGCTTCATTATACTTGTACCACTGCACACCATCGGTTGCCATTTGCAGTACTAACGCTGATAGCGCAACCATCATCGCCACCCGTAGGTATGGTGATAATTGTGAGTCAGTAGATTTCATAAAGAAATTAAGCGCGTGACGTTCGGGACTGTCAATTGGCTTAGGTACTGTAGGTAGGATCGTCAGTAGCAGCTGATGATCAGCGATCAGCGCTTTAGTTTGCGCCACTAAATCCATGGACGATGATGAATCTAGTGAGTCGACCGATGCGTCAATAGCTGCCTCAATAGACGGCTGTACCATTACCTCACTCAAATGCGGGAAACGCTCAAACATTAACGGCAAATAGCTGACGGCCATACCCTGACGCAATGATTGGCGCAGCAGCATAGTCTGCGAATCTTGATAAAGGGTCACTTGTTGACCTGCGCCCTCTTCTGGCGGTGGCAACAATAAAAAATCTGGCAGTAATGCTACTATATTCATACCGGCTAGCTGCGCGCTTTGTTGCCATGACTCAATATCGTTTTGTGCCAGTGCGTACAGTTGCGTCGTATCAACATGGCTCAATTGACGGATGTTCAATTGCTCAATAGGCGTTAATGACGTTTCTTCAAATAAGTACTGCTTGCCGCTATTACCAAGCTGTTTAAGCTGAGCAGCATTGAGCGCCGTGTCCACTTGCAACGCATGACTTGAGGGAAAATATAGACAAAGCGCCTTTTGGCTACTGGACTTATAGTTACCATAGATTGTTTGCAGCTGTTGCCAACCATCAACCATTTGCCATTGCTGTACATCTTCGTGCCAGACAGCTAGCGGGCTATGCTGCGCTCGTAACCAAACATGTAACACTAAACGTGTCCTCAATTATTGCTGCGGTTATCAAAATATTGTTAATGATTGATGCGGTTTTTGAAACAGCTGGATGATTTTATATGATTAATAACTGGCATGCTTCTCGCCAATACCATTTTAAATCCGTCATATCTAATCAATTCTGCTCTAGCAAATCGTTTCTAAGCAAAATATTAGAATGTCTAGTCTAATAAGGCTGGTCAGGAACAAAACGATCAACTTCCGTTGCCATGCCAGTCATCACAAACTCCATATCAAACACTCTGGCTTCCGCTAGAGAAAATGACTCAGGATAATCACCTGTCAGCAATCCCGCGATATAGGCGACGATAGACATATGACAAACAACGACCAAACACTCAGCTTCAATATTGGCAATATCTATCAAAGCTTGGCGAGCGTCATCCGAGGGCGTGATATTGTCTTGCACAGATGAGGCGGCTTGCGGTGCTCGTGACTGGAACGCAGATAAAGTCTGCTGCGCTCTCGTATAAGGGCTAACCACAAAACGATCTGGACGATAGTGAGTAGTCACATACTCTGCCGTTTGTGCTGCCTGCTGCTGACCAAAGTCCGTCAGCTGACGTGCACTATCTGGACGTGTCTCGTCTTCTGCTTGACCATGACGTACTAATATAATTTTCATAACCTTCCTTGGAGCGCTGAGTTCGACTTTCTTAATACTGATTTTTAATGGTGTGTCTTACTTATCAGCATCGCCATCTTTGCTTTTGCTATTGCTACCAGAGGTTTTCATATGAGCGGTAAGTGCAGCATTGCTATGATCATGCGCCATGACAAACTCAACATCGCTACGGAACCCAGCTTCCATCAGATGTAGCGCAACGCCTAGAGCGGCCTTGTCTTCATAAATGACTGCATAGAGCGCATGGGTAATTGGCATATAGATACCCGCTTTGGTCGCCTTTTCATGTACTTGCTGAATGGTATTTACCCCTTCAGCAGTTTGGCCAAGCTTTTTGACCGCGGCATCAATGCTCATACCACGACCGAGCATATTACCGATACGATAGTTACGACTTAGCTCTGAGCTACAAGTAGCATATAAATCGCCTACGCCAGATAAGCCCAAGAAAGTGAGCGGATTGGCGCCTTCTTCAACACCAAAACGACTCATTTCTGCCAAAGCACGAGTAAGAATCATCGCCTTCGTATTCTCACCTACTTCATAAGCTGCCGCCATACCCATGGCAATTGCGTAGATGTTTTTTAGCGCGCCGCCAAGCTCGACGCCGCGTATATCATCACTAGCAAATACTCTAAAGAAAGCACTGTGCAATGCTGCTTGCACGGCATGACGCAACGGTTCCGACTCACTTGCGATAACCGTAGCAGACGGCATATTTTTCATGATTTCTATAGCGAGGTTCGGCCCTGACATAACGCCAAAGTTCACTTCTGGCAACACTTCTTTGATGATATCACTCATCATCGCAAAGGTGTCTTTTTCCATACCTTTAGTCAACGATACAATAGACTGACCGCTGATAAAAGGCGCGATGTTTTTTAGCGTTTCACGAAAGGCCAAACCTGGCACAGCAATAAAAATAATGTCTTTGTCTTTGACGCTTGCCGCCAAATCATGGCTGTATTTCAGTCGATCATCAAGCTTATAGCCTGGTAGATACTTTTTATTGGTCTGTGTTTTCGCCATCGCTTTTACCGTACGCTTATTACGTACCCACAGCGTGGTATCACAGCCATTACGTGCAGCTAAATTTGCCATTGCCGTACCAAAGCTACCACCACCTAAAAACGCCAAACGCAGCTTGGTTGGATTACTATGAATGTCAGCCATATCCTTTGCCACAGCTGATTCAACAGGACTAGGATTTGACTTTTTACGGCCGAGACTTGACTTGGTTGCCCGCTCAAAAATACCTGCAAGCATACCGTTCTGCTTTTCAGACGACTCTTTGTCCGTTTCATTATTAGCACTGCTGTTGTTTTTATTACTATTGTTAGGGCTTGTCATGTTCTTTTATCCGTGTTGACTGACGTATTATCAATAGAATCTATCGTGCTCAGCTACTGGCCTCATTATCTTTAAATTACAACTTTGTGAAATTATAATCTTATTAATAGACAGTACTGAGCTACATTACGACTCGAAGCGAACTAGCGATTCGATATCAATAGGTTTGCGTTTGGACTCATCCTTGGGGCTTGTGCCAGTATAAACAAAAGCGGTCACATAATCATCTGCGCCTACACCGAAATACGCTTTTACCGCAGGCTCATTACATAGCAGCCCAGTGCGCCAAACCGTACTAAATCCTTGAGCTTTTAATGCCAAGATTAGATTTTGTACAGCAGCACCCGCACTGAGCATCTGCTCAAAAGGTGGCACTTTTTTGTGTTCTTGCATTTGAGTCACAGCCGTTATGATCAGCGGCGCTCGCAGCGGCATATTTTTAGTTTTAGTGATGGTCTTTTCAGACAACTCTTCGCCATCTTGTAGCGCTTTTGCTTGGGCAGCTTCGAGCAAGGCACGGCCTAATTCATGGCGTGCCTTACCTTGCGTCACGATGAAGCGCCACGGACGCAATTTTTTATGATCTGGCGCAGTTGCCGCACATTCAATGGCAGATTCAATCTGCGCACGCGTTGGTGCTGGCTCATCTAGATTGCCCATACTGCGTCTTGAATTGATCCAACCTATCAGCTCGTCACTGGTAGATGAGATATCATTCGCTGCTACGTTCTTCACGGACAGTTTTTTGTCTTCTATTTCTTGGCTTTCATTATCAGATGTAGTCATTGTTTTATCCTTATTTATTATTATCTATCACTACTTATTATTTATAATATCACTTTCTTATTTTTTAACCGCTATAGAGCAGTTGAGAGCTACACATAGGCAGTCTCAACTCAGCGATAAACTACGCAACATCTTCGACTCGGTGGTCCATGCGTAGATAGTCCTCTGACTGCATCTCAAGCAGACGTGAGCGAGTACGTTCAATCTCAAACGCCAATTTTTCTCCTTGGTACAAGTCTAGAATCGGCTGCTCTGCCCGTACCAATAGTTTTACACGGCGATCATAAAATTCATCGACGAGATAAATGAAACGGCGCGTTGGATCACGCAAGTCGTCATCTAGCGCTGGCACGGAGTCAACTAAAACAGTACTAAATCGTTTGGCAAGCTCAATAAAATCAGCGGCTGATCGCGGCGCCATACAGAGATGACGGAAGTCACAGAATAGGATATCTTCGGTACAAGCGTTGATTTTTACTTCTCGTCCATTGATAGTAATGGGCTCTTTACTGATTTTCTGATTATTCGACAAGCTCGCAAAACGGTTGGCTAACCAATGATAGTTCGCCTTAGTAAGTGGCGCTTCGTATAGCTCAGCTTGTTGCAATACGCGCAGACGATAATCAATTCCCGAGTCGATATTCATTACCGTCGTATGACGCTCAACTTCCGCAATGGCAGGCATAAAACGGTCACGATGTAAGCCATCTTTATACAATCCAGCTGGCTCAATGTTTGAGGTAGCAACCAAAGTTATACCGCGATTGAACAGCATAGTGAACAAATCGCCTAATATCATGGCATCAGAGACATTAGAAACAAAAAACTCATCAAAACAGATGATAACCGCTTCTTTATAAATAATATCAGCGACTTTTTCGAGTGGATCGCTCTCACCTTGTAGTTTGTTAAGCTCTCTATGGACACGCTGCATAAAATGATGGAAATGCAGACGCATCTTGCGCTCGATGGTCAACGAGTCATAAAACATATCCATCATCCACGTTTTACCGCGGCCAACACCGCCCCACATATAAAGACCCGTTGGTGCGGCAGGTTTGGATTTTAAAAAGCCAAAAAAACCTTTTTTTTGCGGTGCACTATTGATGAGCTGATGGTATATCTCATCAAGATAGCTCATGGCCTGAAATTGCTGCTCATCCCGAGTAAACTCATCTGTACTGACGGCTTTCTCGTAACGTTGCAATGGAGATAAACTCATAATACGACTCATCGTTGGATTAAATAAATATCAAAATAATAAGATAATTTAGCATAACGCTGGTGCTAGCAAGCAAGCCATGCTAAACCATATCAAAACGAAAACTATGAAGCTGAGCTAGGTAACAAATAAATTAGCTATTCTGCCCAAAGCTATGCTTGTCTAATAAACCTTTGAGCTCTGATAAGCGACCATGGAAGAAATGACCCGCGCCATCGACCACGCTGACTTCAATGCCTAATCGGTCTGCAAATTCCTGCATATTATCAGGTTCAATCACCTCATCCGCATTACCATAAATCTCAAAAGTTCTATCCGCAGGCAAACTAATATCAGTACTGTCGTTTTTTTCGACTGATGGTGCGATAAGGGCAATTTTCGTCACTTCAAAGTCACCCAGCCCCCATATATGTGCGGCCTCAAGCACTTGTTCAGCCACGCGTGCTGTGACATAGCCACCAAAAGAAAAACCACCTAGCCATAGCTTTCGAGCATTGGTTTGTTCAGCAATCCATTGTAGCACGGTCATTGCATCGACCACTTCACCTTCCGCGTAATCATGCTCGCCTGTCGATTGACCAACGCCGCGAAAGTTAAAGCGCACCACATGCATACCGTTGTCACGGGCAAAGCGATACATAGTGGTGACCACTTTGTTATTCATCGTACCATCAAACAACGGATTAGGATGGCACAGCAGCGCCACCGTGTCTGTATTTGGATCATTAGGATTGTCATTTTGCCACAGTGCGTCAACCTCGAGCACGCCAGCAGGAGCAGGAATTAATTGCATAGTATTACTTATTAATAAAAAATGAATGGCTCAATTATCCTAGATACAATTTATATTTCAAGTGATTTGCTGTGTACGGATGCGACTTGTTTTATTTTTGGTCAATAACGGTTGTCTGCCGTTTTGGAATATTGCTGTTCTTAAGATATTAAATTGATTTATATCTAGGGCAAGGTTCATCGGCAATATACCGGTAATACAGCACACAATAACTGTCTAGACAGGTAATATCTAGATAAGCTACATTCATAAAGCTTTGCCTATAGCTAAGACGTTCTGCTTATATAAATCAGGAATTATTTATGAATACTTTTAATAAAACTGCCAGTTTGACGGCAACGTTAGTGGCTGCACTTGCTTTAAGCGCCTGTCAGAGTACGCCTTCTTCACCCGTGATTCAGCGTGCCAACTCTATCTATGAGACAACAGGTATCGCTGATACCAAGGTCAAAGCACAACAAAACGCAATTGATAGTGCTCAAAAAACTTGTCGAAGCAAGCAAGTGATTATCGTTGATGACAACGTAAAATATAATGGTATCTTAAACGAGCGTACTGGTCGTATGGTTGGCCAAGTAGGTGCTGTCGTTGGCTCGATATTTGGCACGGGCACACCAGATTTGTCACGTAGCGATGATTACGAATACACCATTAACTTCCGTTGCCAATAAATATCGTCAATACCATATAAATCAGATACAGTGTCAGGCTCACTCAGTCTACTCTTTGTAGCACTTTCGCTTGCCTTCCTTGTATCTGAATTATCTTGGACCGACTATATCTAGCTAAAAATATCTATCTATTTTTCTCTACACGACAATCTCTTTTAGACGCAAACAGGTTTATGATCTAACCGCTAACATTAAGTGACATACAATTCTTCTCTGATTCAACAGCCAACAAACTGCGATATAGATAATATATCAATCAAAGCTTGTTGGCTTCGCTTTTTGTACTCTCCTTTTTAAGTTAAACTATCCGCTATCGTATTCAGCACATCCTCGTCAGTCTTTATATTTTCATTATCTTTGGTCTAATATTATGCGCAAACCCAATCTTTCAAATATTAAACAGGCCAAAGTATTAGCACCTGCCAAAGATTTGGCCACTCTAGAGGCGGAACTCGCTGAGCAGGAAGACCATCTAGAGGATACCGTCCTACGCCTAAGTGATTATTTATCAGCAGTTGAGATGGTCATCAAACAAACTTTTGACCACCGTGTCTGGGTAAAAGCTGAAATCCGTAATCTGTCGAGTAAAGGTGGTCATTACTACTTTGAACTGGCAGAAAAAGACGACGATGGCAAAGTAGTCGCCAGCTGCCGTGGCAATCTCTGGCGCTTTAAAGCTGCTCGTGTATTAGCTAAGTTTGAACGTGCGACTGGCATGCCGCTTGAGCGTGATTTGACCGTACTCCTTAAAGTATCGGCAGGGTTTCATGCCCAGTACGGCTTTTCAATCACGATTGAAGATATCGACCCCAGCTATACGCTAGGCGACTTGGCACGGCAATATGCAGAAATGGTTGACCGCCTAACAGGTGAAGGGCTATTACATCTTAATCAACAGCTACCTGCCCCTTTTGATATTGAGCATGTACTGGTCATCGCTCCTGAAAAGGCGGCTGGTTTAGGCGATTTTCAAGCAGATGCCGATCGCTTAGCCAGTACAGGTGCGTGTCAGTTCCACTACCATAATGCGACTTTTCAGGGCAATCATGCGCCCGCTGAAATCCGCCAAGCCATCGTTAGCGCCCAGCAGCAGTTTTACGATACTTATCAGCGTCTACCAGACTTACTAGTCATCATTCGCGGCGGCGGTGCGGTTGGTGATTTGGCTTATCTCAATGATTATGAGTTGGCCGCTCTGGTTGCTGAGCAGCCCGTCCCTGTCTGGGTGGGCATCGGTCATGAGCGTGACAAAGTCATCTTAGATGAAGTGGCACATACCAGTTTTGATACACCTTCAAAAGTAATTGCTGCTATCTATAGCCATTTAGCCCAGCTCGTCACTCAGACGCTGCACTATCAGGCGCAAATCAAGCAAGCGGCTCAGCGTCAATTGAATACTGCTGAACAACAAACCGCACGCCAGTTAAGCCAAATGCAGTCGCAAACGATTGGGCAACTCACCGCTCTACGAAAAGACAGTGATTATGCATGGCGCAGTATTCAACAAAGTGCCCAGCGCCAAGTAAAACAAGCAATCAGACTGACAGCTGAGCGATACACACAAACGCAAACCTTAGCGCATCAAAAGCTCGCAAAAGCCGCTACCAATAGCAGAAATCATCAAAAGTCAATCATGCAGAACGCGCAGCAGCAAATTGTGCAAGCACAGCGCGATAGCGAACATCTACGTGACATCGTGCTATTACATCGCCCCTCTCGCGTGCTCAAGCAGGGCTACACCATGCTCACGGATGCTCAAAACAAGCAGACTCTCACTAGTAGTACCCAACTGTATCCTGAGCAAACCGTTAATATCATTTTAAAAGATGGCAACGCAAAAGCGCAGATTATCGATGTCACTATGGATAAAGAAGCGACGGAAACCTCAGGCGCTCTAACTTAACCACATAATAATATCTAACGATTATTCACCGACTTACCTTTAAAAATTAGGAAATTTTATGACTACCCCTACTCGCCGACGCAAAAAAGCCGCCCCAAAAACCTTTAAGGCGGCTTACGATATTTTAAAAACCAATGCGGCTGAACTACAGCAACAGGATGAGCCTGATATTGACAATCTAATGACAACGGTTGAAGAGTCTATTGCCGCTTATCGTGTTTGCGAGACTCGTATCAATGCTGTACAGCAAGCACTAGATGCGGCCTTTGCCGAAGAAAAACCTACTAGCAGCACGGATAGTTAGTTTATTCAGGCTCATCAACCTCAAAGACTTGGCGCAGATAGGCAAGATACGTGTCGTTATTGATCATGGTCTTGCCTGGGCTGTCAGACAGCTTGGCGACTGGCTGACCATTGCACTCTACCAACTTGAGCACGATATTAATCGGTGTAATGCCCATATCATTGGTCAAATTGGTGCCGATGCCGAAACTGGTTCTAATGCGACCTTTAAAGTATTGATGCAGCTCCCACGCCTTCTCTAAATCCAACCCATCGCTAAAAGTTAGAATTTTAGTTTTTGGGTCTATCTTTAGCTTCTCATAATGGGCAATCGCCTTATCGCCCCAGATGTAAGGGTCACCGCTATCATGACGCAGACCGTCGAATAGCTTAGCAAAATACAAATCAAAGTCACGTAAGAACGCATCCATGCCGACTACATCTGTCAATGCAATACCTAAGTCGCCACGATACTCATGCACCCACGCTTCAAGCGCAGCCTTTTGTGAGTCACGCAGACGCACATCTAATGCCTGAAACGCCTGCATAAACTCATGCGCCATCGTGCCTATCGGCGTCATTCCTAACTGCTTGGCCAAATACACGTTAGATGTACCACCGACTATCTTTGGCTCGGCTTTATGTAGCGTCTCCACTACATGTGCTTGCCAGCGTCGACTAAAGCGTCTACGCGTGCCAAAATCAGCGACGATAAATGGCGGTGTATCCTGACCGTACTGAGTTTGCGCATCGGCATACTGATGTAATAGCGCTACTTTTGCATCGAGGCGACGTTGCCCTTCTTCTATCACGCTGTCATTAGATAGCGTATTGAAATACAGCTCATTGACAATAGCCAGTACAAATACTTCAAAGAACATCGCTTGAATCATCGGCCCTTCGATATCGATAAACAGGCGACCTTTATCGTCTGTACTTACCGTAATAAAGCGGCGTTTTAGCTTAAATAATTCTAGATAATCAACGAAATCTGAGCGAATAAAGCGTAAGCTACGTAAGTACTCTAGCTCATCTGGCAAAAAGCGCAATTCGCATAAGCTGTCTAGTTGCTGCTCTAGATCTTTTTGGATATCAGCCAACGGATAGGCTGCATCTTTGTTATTACGACAGCGAAAGCGATAAACACCATGGGTTTGCGGAAACTGATGCAGCATGGCTTGTAACATCGTAAATTTGTACAAATCATTATCAAGCAATGAAGTAATAATAGGTGCATAAGAAACGGTCATGCTATGGCCTTAAAAGTGCAAAATAAGAAACAAACGTCATTTGATAGACAAAGCGACATCATATGTGGACGATAAACAATACACGCTCATTCATTATGAGCCATCGATAAACCGTTCAGTATAACGAAGTTTGGTATTTATTTCAGAGTTCACTTTTGATTGCCGAAAAAGAACAGTAAAATTCCAATAAAACAATTACTCAGACCATTCATAAAAATATCGTATAAGTCTATCCAGACAACCTATTCATGGATGGTTAACACGGCTTACGCTTTCGCACTCATAAACTGCTCCACATAATCATCAGCAGGATTATGCCGCAACTCGTTTGGCGTCCCCGTTTGTATGAGTCGACCACCATTTAGCATACTGATACGCTGACCTACTTTGACAGCTTCATCAATATCATGGGTAATAAATACAATGGTTTTGTTCAATCGCTCTTGCAATTCGAGTAATTGGTCTTGCAGTTGAGCGCGAATGAGCGGATCAAGCGCAGAGAACGCTTCATCCATTAGCAAAATTGGATTATCCGTCGCTAAAGCACGAGCTAGCCCGACGCGCTGCTGCATACCCCCTGACAACTCGTCAGGGTAGCTATTTTCCAAATTTGATAGACCGACTTCATTAAGCCAATGTCGAGCCGTTTCATGTCGCTCGTTTGCGCTCATCTTTCGGACACGCAGACCATAAGCAACATTTTGTATGACCGTCATGTGCGGCACTAAGCCGAAATGCTGAAAAACCATACTGACTGTCTGCTGACGATAATGCTGCAACTGCTTATCGTTGAGCGCTAAAATATTAATAGCTGTAGCAGAGCTTTCTTCTACTACCGTACTTACATTATCTGTCGCTGATTGCCTATCAGCTGTTGTGTGAGTCGCATGTTCTCTATTCAGAGCAGTATCTACCCATATCTTACCATTGGTTGGATCGATCAAGCGGTTAATATGGCGTATCAGCGTTGATTTTCCTGAGCCTGACAGACCCATGATGCAATGCAACTCGCCTGCCTTGATATCTAGATTGATATCATACAGACCAACTGAATAGCCCGTTTGCTCTTTTACTTTGATGCTATCCATACCCTCAGCCAGCAATGCCAATGCAGACTGTGCTTGCGTGCTACTGGCATTATAAATCTTACTGATATTTTTTAATTGGATATGATTCATCGGTGCTCTCACTATTCATGTGGTTTTTATCATTATGGCTTCGGTCGATTACCATAGGTTCAGTCGTATGCCACTAGACGACTTTTTATCCAATCGGACGTCTGCCTGCTTCGATGGTTTTTTGACGGGTACGCTTACCTTGACCAAATGCTTGCGTAATACGGTCAATGATAATAGCAACGATAACGATGGCCGTACCTGCTTGTAGACCCTGACCGATATTGAGCGTTTGGATAGATTGCAATACATCTTCACCCAGCCCAGGAGCACCAATCATTGAGGCCAATACCACCATGGCAAGTGACATCATCACAGCCTGATTGATACCTGCCATAATACTAGGCAACGCTTGTGGCAATTTAATCCAGAGAAGTAGCTGTAAATGCGTACTACCAAAGGAGCGTCCTGCTTCGACCATTTCATGATTGACTTGTGTAATCCCTAACGTCGTCAGACGAATCAAGGGCGGCAACGCATAAATCACGGTCGCGAATAACGCAGGCACTTTACCAATACCAAACAGCATCAGCACTGGTATGAGATATACGAAACTCGGCATCGTCTGCATGATATCTAGCACTGGCGTCACTATCTTGCGTAGTAGTTTGCTACCTGACATAGCGATACCAATAGGAATACCAATTACCACCGTGACCAGTACCGATACGATAAGCAGTGCTAAAGTATCGATCAGTGCGCCCCATAATCCAAAAGCGCCAATCAAAAACAACCCTGCACCACATGCCAGCGCGAACCAAATCTTGCGAACACCAAACCACCCAAGCACAGTTACAAATGCAATAATCAGCCAAGGCGGGATAACCGTTAATAATCGCTCAATAGGTAGTAGCAGATAAGTAAGCGCCATCGTGCTAATAGTACGGAATACATCGCCATAGTTTTGGACGACGTTTGCTAAAGCATTATTAAGTGGGATCTCAAGCGACCATGCAGGAAAGCTTGAGGCGAGCGCTGACGCATTGATACTAGATGCAGTTGTACCGGTAGAGATAGCACCCGTTGAGCTAAGGCCTAACTTGGTAGCGAGATTGGTAGCAGCCTCATCGGATAACCATGCTTGCCAAACCTCTGGGTTGTCACGCAAAAACACCATGGCTTGCTCATCGCCAGTGCGTTTACTTTCGCTCATCTCCAAGATAGCACCGTTTAGCTCATCAGAGGTAAATTGCACCTTTTCAAAGACAGCTGCTAGTTCGGGATTGGATTCGACAAACGGGGTAGAAACGGCTATACCTAACGGTGATACTGGGAATCCTGACACGCAATCCATCTTACCATCAGCGAGCAAAAGATTTTGCCAACAAGCATCCTCATAAGCTGGAAACTCTAATGGCGCAAGGTCATATTTTGCCATTAGCCCAGTGGGTTGCCAGTAGTAAAATAACAGTGGCTTATGCTGTTCAAAAGCGGAGGCAATTTCGGCATCGAGAGCAGCACCTGTACCAGGGTGTGCGTTGTTAAAAAGACTGTCTAGACCGGTGGTTTTTAGCAAACGTGTGTTAAAAATCTCACACGTCCAACCAGAGGGGCAGTTCATAAAGCGAGATTTACCAGGATCTTCATGGTCTTTAAATAGCTCAGTATATTTAGGCAAATCTTGATAGCTGCGAAGTCCTGGGTTCTCTTCCAATACATATCTTGGGACATACCAGCCTTGAGTTGCACCGCCTTTTAGCGTATCGCCGATGATAGCCACTTTATTCTGCTCAATGGCTTTTTCCATGATTGGCGAGCGACCAACCCACTGCTCCCCGATGACCTGAATGTCATTCTGTGAGAGCGCTGTATCAAGTGCAGGCCCTGCTCCTGGCACTTCTTCTACCGTACAACCGTATCCATCTTCTACGATATGTCTGAGTACGCCAGAGGTAAACTGCCCACTCTCCCAGGTTAGCGCCCCAAATTTGATCGGTGATTCACACGCCGCTGACGCCGATACAGGCAGTAGTAACGCGCTCATCCAAAGTAAGCTTAATGCAATCCATTGGCGCATACTCTTTCCTATTATTATGTTGTATCGGCATGAAACCACTATCAAAACAATAGAACTAAAAAACAGCTAAACTTCGCTATATCAAGTTTACCAATGCTGGCTCTAGACCATTGAGCTACTATCTACTGTTGTTTAGACTTACTACAAAGTGTAGCGATTTATAGAAGTGATGACAAACGCTTATTTGTCGATTAACGCATTAGATAAATTTACGATAATTTTGATAAAGCTCTTATGACAAGTCGCTCTTAATTTGAGAAATCTATATTCGAGAAGTCATATTTTAGACAAAAAAATAGCACCTATCTGGATAGGTGCTATTGGTTATGGAATCGATTAAAAAAGGTCACTATTAATTTCTATAGCTACTATAAAATGTCTAATTCAAGAATTGTTATTTTAAAGACTGTTATTTCAAGAACAGTTATTTCAAAAAAAGCGCCATCGCCTTTTTAAACAGTCCACCATAAGGCGGCAATAATAAATTCAGGCCATTGAGCTTGGTTTGGACAAAAATCGGCTTCATATGGCTGAGGCGTTCAAAGCCGGCCTTACCATGGTATGCGCCAGTACCAGAGTCACCCACACCACCAAACGGCAAATCATGCTGAGCCACATGTATCAAAACTTCGTTGATACATAAGCCACCTGAGACCGTATTATTACGTACGTTTTCGATACTGCTGTAGTTGTCACTAAACACATATAGCGCCAATGGACGTGGACGCGAGTTTACAAAGTAAATGGCATCATCAAGCGTCTCATAATGCATCAGCGGCAATATCGGAGCAAAAATCTCGTTTTGCATGAGGTCGCTGTCAGGCGCAGGCTCGCTGACGATGACTGGCGGCATTAGACGGGTTTCTATATTGGGTTCGGCGCCAGTTAACGCATGTACCTCGCCACCTGTTAGCGCATCTAGATAGCCTTTTACCCGTTTAAACTGCTCACCATTAATAATGCGAGAGTAATCTGGGTTTTCTTCGATATCAGGATAATGCTTGGTCATCCACTCTTTTGCGAGTTCGATAAACTGGTCATGGTATTGGCGCTGAATCAAGACATAATCTGGCGCAATACACGTCTGTCCAGCATTTAGTGTCTTACCCATCATCACTCGATTGACGACAGACTCTAGATTGGCATCATCTAGTACGATCACTGGTGATTTACCACCAAGCTCAAGCGTCACTGGCGTTAGATTTGGCGCAGCAGCAGCCATGACCTTTTTGCCCACCGCAGTCGATCCAGTATATAGTAGGTGATCAAATGGTAGCTCACTAAAGGTGGCAGCAATCTCGACTTCACCGAGTACCACACAGATCATATCTGGCGAAAAATAACGAGCAATGGCGTCAGCAAACGTCTGAGCAAATTGCGGCGCAGCTTCACTCATCTTGACCATAATGCGGTTACCTGCGGTGATTGCATCAATCATCGGGCCAATTGCTAAAAATAACGGATAGTTCCAAGGCACCATGATACCGACCACACCCAATGGCTGAGGCTGGATTTCATTATGGGCTGGCATATATAGCGCTGAAATAGGCGCACGATGTGCTTTCATCCATTTTTTGCCGTGTTTTTTGGCGTGGCTAATACCGGTAAAGCTAGGAAATAACTCAGCAAACTGCGTCTCTGACTGGCTACGATAGCCAAAATCTGCACTAATCGCCTTTGCAAAACTCTCTTGGTTGTCGCTAAGCATCACTTCTAGATTGTCTAGCTGCGTCGTACGAGTGCCCCAATCGTTGATTGGCTGGGTGCGGCTTAACATTTGCAAGCGTGAAAATTGCGCTTTCATCTCATCGATAGTCGTCGCCGTACTTAGGGCTTCAGGCACACGCTGCAGCGCAAAACCTGTCTCGGTCACTGCCTGCTCATGGGCGCTTTGGTTGCTATCTGTCATTTGTCTTCCTTGTTATAATCATAGTAATAGTCATAAGGTTTGTAGTCACTACATTATATTGGGTTAGAGGCTCTATCTTTCTAGTCAGGTGCACTCTTTGATAACCTACTCTGACTATAAATTTCATCAGATTCCATTCATCACACTTTAATGTAGCGCATCGACTGAGCAATGAACAGCACCTTTGGTTGACTACTGCGTCTGTACTAGCAGTACCTTTATAAGTGACTTACCACTGTTCTATACCAGTTACTTCTTCGTCCATTGCTAGCTGTTTTCTATTAGAATTTACGCCACTTACAGACATTGCGCCAGTATATATCTTTGGGCGATAGTCGCCAAAACTGCTACACTACCGATGAGCATTATTTATTTTAAACTTGATAATAATAAGACAGATACTCTCATGCAAAATGACACACAACCCCTCAATGATACGCTTGTCAGCAAATCTCTATCAGCCGCCGATTATGTCCCTACTCTCGATGCGATGCTGGCACGCACCCTCGAACGTATCGACCTAAAAAAACAACAAGGGCTGCGTACGCCTGATGAATTATGGATTGTAGATCATAACGATGTCTACACGCTTGGACAGGCAGGCAAAGAAGAGCACATATTACAGCGTACTGACACGCCTATCATCAAGACCGATCGCGGTGGTCAAGTGACATGGCATGGTCATGGGCAGCTGGTTATATATTGGTTGTTTGACTTGGACAGCCTCAAATGGAGTGTGCGCAATCTTGTCTCCCATGCTGAGCAAGCGATAGAAGACGTCATCAATGACTGTTTGCGTAGCTCACCATCTGATAGCAACAATATCAGTGCTCATGCGCGCCGTGACGCTCCTGGTGTCTACCTATACGCAGATACTGCTGCAACAGATGACAGCACCTCTACAGATGATAACTCTCTTGATAATAAGATTATGCTTGGCAAAATGGCCTCGCTAGGCTTTAAGATTAAGCATGGCTTTAGCTACCATGGTATTGCGATTAATTTAAATTGTGACCTGTCCTCATTTAACGCCATCAACCCTTGTGGCTATGCTGGCATGCAAATGTTGCGATTGTCTGATTTTGTAGCCATGCAGACAGATTCAGAGCAAACAGAGCCAGAGTCGCAAACCGGGCAGCAAATGAGCGATTCATTCAGCTATGAGACAGTCACTCAAAAACTTATTGATAACATCGCCAAGCGTCATGCTGGGCTGATTGAGTTGCGAGCTATCGCGCCCAAGTAAATTTTGAGTCCGTTTTTGCATAATCTTTTTTTGCATAATATCTTGCACGCTTAGACTTAAGCATTAAGAGAAAATTCAGTACAAACTTGCTATAATCGCATGCAGTACAAATCGGACGCAGCAACTATCCTTGCTGGATCCCTAGCTCAGCCCCTTATTCAAACATTTAAAACAAAAGCAAATTGGAGCATTTTATGGCAGATTTTAACAAAATTTTGGACGCAGGCGACGTAGACGGCGGCATCATCAACGTAGTAGTAGAGATCCCAGCTGGTAGCAGCCATAAAATTGAGTGGAATCGCGAATTAGCAGTATTTGAGCTTGACCGTATTGACCCACAGATTTTTGCTAAACCTTGTAACTATGGTTTCATCCCACAAACACTTGACGAAGACGGCGATGAGCTTGACGTATTGCTATTGACTGAGCAGCCACTACCGACTGGTATTTTCTTAAAAGCCAAAGTCATCGGTGTGATGAAGTTTGTTGATGATGGCGAAGTAGATGACAAAATCGTTGTTGTCCCTGCTGATGACCGTGACACAGGCAATGCTTACAACAGCTTAGAAGACCTACCAAAGCAGTTGATCAACCAGTTAGAGTTCCATTTCAGCCATTACAAAGACCTGAAAAAAGCTGGTACGACGGTTGTTGAATCTTGGGGCGATGTCGCAGAAGCGAAAGAAGTTATCAAAGAGTCTATCCAACGCTGGAAAGATCTATAATTATCAAATATGGGCAAAAATGCCGATAACGATAAATAGTAAAATACCGCAGTCACCATAGTGGCCGCGGTATTTTTTTGCTTGAACATTGCTTATCTAACATGGTTATAATGAGCATATTACTCATTCACACTTATACGCCGTAATAAGGACAGTCATGTTTAACCCCGACCCTAGCGCAAAACCGGTCAATACCAAGTTGCCAAGAGACGTCATTATGATGGTCGAAAAAAACAACCTAGTAATGGCTATTAAAACTTTGGCGGCAGACGAAAACATCAGTATGGATGAAGCCAAAAGTAGAATTGATGCTTATGAGACCCAGCTGAAAGTAAAGCAACAACAGAAGCTCAATACCATCGCTAGTAAACAAGGCATTCCAAATCAAGCCATCAGTTTTGATAGAGAGCAAGAGGAAGACGAGCCTAGGCCATTGGTAAAAAATCGTGTTAAAACGACCAAACAGAGCCAAGGGTTTAAGGGGCTACAAGATGGTGTCGATAGTCAGTTGAATGACTTAGGCTACAAGAAACCTCTACTGCCTTATTGGCTAAAACGATTGCTCGTGATCGCTGTCTTAATGATAGGAATATTTTGGATATTATGGCGAGTATTTGGTTAAGTGATTTAGCTAAATAAGAAGCTGGCTCGACATATTCCCTATAAAACTACATACCGACTAGCTACAATTTAAGAATGTAGCTAGTCGAATAGTTCATTGAAAACCTGCCCTTGAATCCTTTCACAGCGTCCACTAATCTAAAACTACTTATAGCAACCCTTTATATAAAAAGTAACAGCCTACGACAGTCAACAGTACCGCAAAGCATTTTTTCAGCAACTGTGGCGATAATGCGTGAGCGACTTTTGCGCCTAGCTTGGCCGTGAAAAAGCTCATGATGCTAATGCCTAAAAAAGCATAGATATGGACAAAGCCAATCGTATTGGGCACATCGACTTGCGCTTGCATGCCAAAGAACATAAACCCTAGCGCACCTGCAATCGCGATAGGCAATCCACATGCGGCTGAGGTTCCAACGGCTTTTTGCATAACCACACCGTAACGTGTGAGATAAGGTACGGTTAAGCTACCACCGCCAATCCCAAAAATAGCAGAAGCGATACCAATACCAGCCCCTGCTGCTAGCTGCTTAGGCTTTGAAGGCAAAGCTATATGGACATTACCAGCATCGTTATTTGCTTTCTTTTTGCCACCCATAAACATTTTATAAGCGACCCAAAGCAAAAACACACCAACAATCAACTGAAGATATAAACCAGATATCTGTCCTGCAATTCCTGCTCCTAAAAAGCAGCCTATTGCTAAACCTGGCGTCAGATTTTTAAAGACAGGCCACATGACTGCGCCTTTCTTGTTGTGCGCCATGAGCGAGCTTATGGACGTGACAATAATGGTTGCCAGTGAAGTACCCAAGGCCAAGTGCATAATACTGTCAGGACTGTAACCCATTTGCGTAAAGACAATAAATAGCAGTGGTACGATAATAGTCCCACCGCCTACTCCAAATAGCCCTGCAGCAAATCCTGCTAGCGCCCCTATTATTAAAAAAGTTATTAATTCCACAGGATAGTTACTTCTTATTTAGATTTAATGAGATGATAATTATAGTTAAACGACTGCTCAATATTGAACGAGCAATAGCCCATAGGCTTAGGTGTTGGATAATAGGTATTGGATTAAATAAGCTCTACTTGCCCCACTCTAGAATAGGCACGATTAAAATAAACCAACCCTTCATCAGTGCCGCCTTGTGGCTCAGCCTGATTGATGGCGACAACGCGGCACATAAAGACGCTATGCGTGCCAACTTCTTGAATTTGTTCAATCTCACAATCAAAGCTGACCAAGGCATCCTCCAATACAGGAGCGCCTGTTTGTAATTGTGTCCAAGAACCATATTCAAACCGTTCTTCTGAACACAGCTTAGAGGCAAAAGCATTGGACAGCTGCTCATGTTGCGCGCCTAACACATTGACAGTTAAAATCTTGTTTTCCAGAAAGTAGCCATGTGACCGAGACGTTTGATTCATACAGACAAGCAAGGTCGGCGGTGTGTCTGTGACACTACATACTGCCGATGCTGTAAACCCATGTACGCCCGTTGCACCTGCTGTGGTCACCACATTGACCGCAGTCGTTAGCAAAGACATGGCATCTCTAAAGTCGGTCGCGTCAATCCTATCTTTAATCATTGCTTCAATCCCGAGAAACGTTAAAAATAACGTTAAAAAATAACGTTAAAAAATAACGTTAAAAAATTGTGCTTCAATTTTAGTTTTGTAAGGGAAATTCTCTAAATAGAATTTCCTAAACGGCTAGACTCTAAGCAGTCAGTTCTTGACGAACAATTTGAGCACCAGCGCTTAATGCCGCGAGCTTACCACGTGCGACTTGGCGAGACAAAGGTGCCATGCCGCAGTTGGTCGCAGGATACAGCTTATCAGCATCAACAAATTGTAGCGCTTTGCGTAGCGTATCTGCCACTTCTTCTGGTGTCTCAATAGTGTTGGTTGCCACATCAATGGCACCGACCATCACTTTTTTACCACGAATCAGCTCAATCAGATCCATAGGTACACGTGAGTTTTGACACTCCAGTGAGATAATATCGATTTTCGACTGTTGCAGTTTAGGGAACGCTTTTTCGTATTCGCGCCACTCTGAGCCCAGTGTCTTTTTCCAATCGGTATTGGCTTTGATGCCATAACCGTAGCAAATATGCACAGCTGTCTCACATTTTAGACCTTCAATGGCGCGCTCTAAAGTCGCAATACCCCAGTCGTTCACATCATCAAAGAATACGTTAAATGCAGGCTCATCAAACTGGATAATATCAACGCCAGCCGCCTCTAATTCTTTTGCTTCTTGGTTCAGGATTTTAGCAAATTCCCAAGCCAATTTTTCACGGCTTTTATAATGACCGTCATATAACGTATCAATCATCGTCATCGGCCCTGGCAACGCCCATTTGATTGGCTGATCGGTTTGCTGACGTAAAAACTTGGCATCATCAACGAACACGGACTTAGGGCGACTCACCGCACCAACAACTGAGGGCACGCTCGCATCATAACGATTACGGATTTTGACCGTCTCACGCTTCTCAAAGTCGACACCATCAAGGTGTTCGATGAACGTAGTCACAAAATGCTGACGGGTCTGCTCGCCATCACTCACAATATCAATCCCTGCATGCTGCTGTTCTTGCAATGATACACGTAGCGCATCTTGCTTGGCTTCAAGCAACTGCTCGCCCTCTAACGCCCAAGGTGACCAAATTTTCTCGGGTTCTGCTAGCCAAGAAGGTTTTGGTAAGCTGCCAGCGGTAGACGTCGGTAATAGTAGTTTCATACGATTTATCTTCTGATTAATTTATTTTTTATTATGTTGATGAGTAATGCTCAGTTAAGCAGCTTGCTTCCTAGCCGTTTTCTTGTCAGCGGCTTCTTTTTGAGCAGTCTCGCCTGTTACATCATAGCTTGCAGCCCATTCCTCAAGGATGGTTTGATACGGCTTGATAAAGTGTGTCTCAGTAAATCTGCCTTGGGTTACTGCCATCTGACTACGTTCGGCGCGGTCATAGACTACTTGCGTCAATGAATAGTCTTGGTAATTCAGGCTAGGTTGATACACTTGTCCAGCGCTTGAGTTGGCATTGTAAATCTCAGGACGGTAAATCTTCTGAAAGGTCTCCATAGTACTGATTGCACTAATCAGTTCAAGATCGGTGTAATCACTGAGCAAGTCCCCTGCAAAATAAAAGGCTAACGGCGCGGCGCTACCTTCAGGCTTAAAATAACGTACCGTTAAGCCCATTTTATAAAAATAGTCGTCGGTCAACGAGTATTCATCTTGCTTGTATTCAATACCCAATACAGGATGCTGATTGACAGTACGATAGTAAGTCTTGCTGGTTGACACGCTCAGGCAAATTACAGGTTTTTTGTGAAAATGAGCGTTGTAAGCCTCTGAGTTCAATAAATATTGAAACAGCTTGCCGTGCAACTCACCAAAATTATCTGGCGTTATGGATGCTAGGTTTTTGTCGCGATGCTCTGGTAACACAATACTAAAATCATAATCACGCACGTAAGAGGAGAAACTGTTGCCAACCATGCCGTCGATACGCTTGTTTTCTTTGTGATCCACAATCGTTGTTTTTAGCGTTTCGATAATAGGAAACGTCTGACCATTGCCTTTAACATCTAGATCGACAGAGATGATATCAACTTCAACAGAATAACGATTTGCTGTCAGATTATCCCAATGCGCCAATGCATTAAAGCGGTTATTGATCATGGTTAACGTTTTGCGTAAGTTCTCTTGGCGGTGCTCGCCGCGTGCCAAATTTGCAAAGTTAGTCGTCAAACGCGTGCTATCTGCAGGCTGATAGTTTTCGTCAAAACGAATGTGCTTAATTGAACAATTGAATTCTTTACTCATGGTGATTCGCTACCTTATTTATCTGAGATAAAACCAAATCTGTGTATGAGGTGAATCATACCGAAATCTAAACATGAATAAAAACGATACAATTTAAACATAAGATGAATTTTATTCATCTTCCTGAAAATTAGACATATGAAGGAAATTTAACAGCGGAATTTTTAAGGATTTATTTAACGTACAACTAAGCCCTTCACACAATGGCAGCGAAGAGGCTTTTATACTGCTTAAGCATATTTTTAAGGCATAAAAAAAGGATACCGTAGTATCCTTCTTATTCAAATTCGAGCCTGATAACAAATCGATTCTAGTGATGCTCACCAGGAAGAATTTTGGCAAAGGCACGCTGAGCAAGGTTAGGCTTGCTATCCGTCGTTTGTGCAGCTGTCGAACTTGGGAAAATGCGATAACCAATGGACTGGACGCCAACGTTAAAGGCTGGTACCAGTGAATAAGTCGCCGAGGCAAATTTGCCCATATTACTAGCAATGCTATTTGGCTTATGAACGATGGCTTTTGCGACCATCATCGCTGCTTCGTCAGGCATCAGTGCTGGCATATAGCGATATAGCTTGGTTGGCGCAATCATCGGGGTACGTACAAGTGGCATAAAAATATTAGTCACTTTGATGTTATCGCCTTTGACTTCAGCAGCCAAACAGCGACTAAATGCATCTAAGGCAGCCTTTGATGCGACATACGCTGAAAAGCGCGGACTATTTGCCAATACCCCAATCGAAGATATATTCACGATTTGACCGGTCTGGCGACCAATCATCGTTGGCAAGAAACCAAGAATGATTTTGACCGCGCCAAAATAATTAATCTCCATGGTACGTTCAAAGTCATGAAAGCGGTTGACCGACTCATGCACTGAACGGCGAATCGAACGTCCTGCATTGTTGACTAGTACATCAACATGCTTAAAGTCAGCCAAAATCTTTTCACTGGTTTTTTCAATCTCATCCATATTGGTCAGGTCACATGGATAATAACTGGCCGTGCCACCAAGTATTTCAATGTTTTCTTTGACCATTTTTAGCTTATCTTCAGTACGGGCCAGCAAAATAACATGCGCGCCACATTCACTGAGCAAAAAAGCCGTACGCTCACCGATACCACTTGAAGCGCCTGTAATGATAATATTCTTGCCTTTGACGGCTTTGGTAATTGCTTTTTTCGAGAGATTGGCCATAAAAAGTCCTTTTCGTTTATTCTATAGTTATTGGCATTCGGTTATAGCATAGCAAAAAAATGTCGTAGGGAGTGAACAAAACCATAGTGGGCGTTAGCTAACGGAACTTTTACAAATTTCGTCGTCGATATAAATATTTATAAATACATTTTTAGCTTATTGTTAATTCCTAAGTGCTAAGTACTAAGTGTTAAGTGCTAAGCTTTTTTCTGATTAATTATTAGGAGTATCTGCTTTGATAGACACACTAACTCACTATATCGACTTAATTGCCAAAATGATCGAAGTCATTGGCGTCCTCATTATGTTTTTTGGGCTATTTCTTGCTTTATATAGGGCTTTTCGATCGTCGAGGCATTTTAATAATGATACTTATGTTGAAATCAGACAGACCGTAGGCAAGTCTATATTGTTGGGATTAGAGGTGCTAATCGCCGCTGATATCGTGGCTACTGTCGTCACTGAGCCATCGCTACGCAGCGTACTGGTGCTAGGTTTTATCGTACTGATTCGAACCTTTTTAAGCTTATCGTTACAGGTTGAACTAGAAGGACGATTCCCTTGGCAAAATAGAAAACCTGCGCCTGACCAACAGTCTGATACTGACAATCATACTGTGCCAATTGATAAAGCATAGCTGTTAGATAAAAGAGCTATCAAAAGGCAACACGTAAAAGGCACTATTAAAAGTAATTAGCACGAGTTTATAAAACAATATTTAAGCGATTACTATTCGTGCGCCTGCAAAAAAGTCTCGACCACTTTAAATTGCCCAGCGGTGCTTTCTTCACCATACATCGCCTGTCTAAAGGCGTTGGAGTTTGGAATACCTGTCGTATACCATGCAATATGTTTGCGAGCGATACGGCAGCCTGAATACTCGCCGTAGAAATCATAAAGCTCTTGCAAATGGGCCAGTACGATCTCTTTTATCTCACTAACGCTCGGTGCCTCTAGGCACTCGCCAGTACGCAAAAAGTGCTCAATATCGCGAAATATCCACGGCTGCCCTTGTGCAGCACGCCCAATCATCACCGCATCACAGCCTGTCATCTCATAGACGTGTTGGGCTTTTTGTGCGCTATCGATATCGCCATTGGCAATGACAGGAATACTGATACTTTCTTTGACTTCGCGTATTAGCTCATATCGTGCATTGCCTGTATACATGTCTTCACGTGTACGGCCATGAATAGCAATCGCTGCAATGCCTGCCTGCTCAGCACGCTTGGCGACTCGTAAGATGTTTTCACGACCGTTTTCAAAACCTAGACGTGTCTTTAGCGTGACAGGTGCATCAACGGCATTGACCGTGGCATCTAACAATCGCGCGACCAAATCTTCGTCTTGCAACAATGCAGAACCTGCCAGCTTACGACAGACCTTTTTCGCCGGACAGCCCATATTGATATCGATAATCTGCGCACCATTATCAATTTGATAACGGGCCGCTTCAGCCAGTTTGTCCGGTTCAGCACCTGCTATCTGTGCCGAGATAGGCGCAATCTCATTGTCAAAATTGGCACGGTACAAGGATTTTTTGCGTGCATAAAGCGCCGTATCAGCGATGATCATCTCGCTGACCGCATGACCTGCGCCAAATGATTTGCACAATCGACGAAAGGGGTTGTCCGTCACGCCTGCCATCGGTGCGACCATCAAACGATTTTCAATCGTCAGGCCACCGATATTTAATGGCTGCAACAATGGATGATCAGACAAAGTCGAGGAAGAAGGAAAAGCGGGAGAATCAATAGACATAAAAAACGGCTTGATTTGTAAGGAAAACAAGCCGTTATTCTAAGGATTCCTGCGTTTATTGCAAGCGATTAACGTGAATAGCTTGCATAAGCATTACTCGTTTTTAATACATTCCATGCATTATTTATCAAGCACACTGCCCTGCTCTAGTGTGATGTCATCATCATGCTCTTGCATGCGCCACGGTAGACTATCAGGCGATACATTGAGGAAATGTAAATACTTCTCAAACTGATCAATGATGTCATTAATCACTGATTCAGATTTGTAGCCGTATAAGTCATAGGTCTGACCACCACGGCGTAGATACACCTCAGCGCGATGATGATGCTCTTGTGGCAAGGTATCTGCGCTGTCTGCAGTATAATAATCAGGCGCATCATGTTCAGATAAGCGAACTTCATACCAAAACTCGACATCGTCACCACGTTGCAACTCTAGCACCGCACGGTTATTGACCGCGTCATAGTTGACCTCAGTCGTCCAGCCGGTTTCTACAAATTTAGACGACACTTCCATCATCGAGGGCATCACCACTTCTTTGATGTAGTTTAGCACCTTGTCACGTGTGGGCTTATCAGCCATATAATCAATACGCTCACGCCATGCAGACGGTTTAAGCAAGTGCGGCGGTAGTTTGTTATTTTGATCAAGGCTTTGATTACGATGTCCCTCAATACGCAATGCGCGCCACATACCGAACATGGAGATCAGAATGATAATCGCAAATGGTAGTGCACTAACGATTGCTGCCGTTTGTAGCGCTGTGAGACCGCCTGCAATCAAAAGCACTGCGGCAACGGCCCCTTCAGTCACTACCCAAAAGCTACGCTGCCACCATGGCGTATCACTACGACCACCAGCCGCTAGCGAATCGATTACCAATGAGCCAGAATCCGATGACGTCACAAAAAACGTAATAATCAACAAAATAGTCAATGACGACACAAATTCGGTAAACGGTAACCGCTCTAATAATTTAAATAAAGCGATCGCTTGGTTGTTTTGTACTTCACTGATGAGTGAGTTATAGCCATCGACCATAATCATATGTAGGGCAGTATCACCAAACACCGAAAACCAAAAGAACGTAAAGAACGTTGGCACCAACATCACACCGAGTACAAACTCCCGGATGGTACGACCACGGCTAATCTTGGCAATAAACAGACCGACAAAGGGGGCCCATGCAATCGTCCATGCAAAAATAAACAAGGTCCAGCTGCCGATCCAATTGCTATTCTCGTATGCCTGCAAGCTAAAGGTACGCTCAACGATATTACCCAAATAGCTGCCTGTATTTTCCATAAAGGCATTTAGGATAAAGATCGTCGGCCCTACTACAAATACAAACACCATCAACGCGGTTGCCAATACCATATTTAGAATAGACAAGCGTTTTACCCCTTTGTCCATCCCTGCCAATACGGACACCAGTGCTGCTGATGTCACTAATGCAATCGCCACGACCTGTATGGTAGTATTCACGGGGATAATATCAGGTAACAAGTAGTTTAGACCTGCATTGATTTGCGATACTGACAGACCAAGACTGGTAGCAATACCGAACATCGTACCCAATATCGCAAACACATCGACCGTATGACCGATAGGGCCATGAATCCTGTCACCAATAATCGGATACAGTGTCGAGCGTATTGATAATGGTAGACCATGACGAAACGCAAAATAAGCTAGTGATAAACCAACGACACCATAAATTGCCCAAATATGAAAACCCCAATGAAAATACGCTATTTGCATCGCCTCTTTTGCCGCAGCAATAGTCTGCGGATCCGACATTGGCGGACTAGAAAAGTGCATTACTGGTTCCGCTACCCCATAAAACAGTAGCGCAATCCCGTAACCTGCCGAAAACAGCATGGCAAACCATTCAAGGAATCCGTACTCCGCCTCAGCATGATCAGGGCCTAGCTTGATACTGCCATAAGACGAAAACGCCAGTACAATAATGAACATCAAAAACAGTGCCACTGCCAGCATATAAAACCAACCGAATGTCTCAGTCGTAAAACTAAGCACATCACTAAACAGAGCACCCGCTGCTTCAGGATTAATAGCCGTACCAATGACCAATAGCAGCATAATAATTGCTGCAGGTACAAAGACTGGTAATAAAATAGTCGAACGAGGTAATTTACTCATGAAAGATAATATCCTCAAAAGTTGACGATGCCTTTTTATAGAAAAGTTTTAATTAAGGCAAAGATTAGAAAATGTGTGTGAATGGTTATAATAATTATCACACTCTTTTCCAAAACCCTAGACAAGCGTTCAACTCGTAACATGACTTTAACGAATGTTACATGACTATTACCAAGAAAATAAAAAAGGCAGCTTGCTAGCTGCCTTTGGATTGTATATGTATTTTTTTAGTGATTTATAATCTATAAATGCTCGCTAATTCGTAAATACCAGTATTTGTTGTACCTAAATAGAAGCATTCTGTCTCCTAACTAGGCATCAATCACTGCCGCCAACTTCTGCGCAATATTTGCCAAATCATTACTATCGGCTTGGGTTACTGCATGACGACCCAATTCATGAATACTTGATGGAATGAGGTGCACATGATAATGAAAAACCGTTTGACCTGCTTGTGAGCCATTCAACTGCATTTGGATAACGCCTTCACGCTCAAACACTTGACGCTGGGCTTGCATGACTTTCTTAGACGTCATTAGCACCGCAGCAGCATATTCAGGCTCAAGATCCGCCAAATCTACCGCTTTTTGCTTCGGTATCACCAATACATGTCCTTCGGCTTGCGGCATGATATCCATAAAGGCGAGCGTTTTATCATCTTCATACACTTTATGATACGGAATATCACCATCTAGCATTTTGGCAAAGATATTATTGTCGTCATAAGTGGTCTGTTGATTTACTTCAGTCATTATTTTTTCCTTTAAGAGTTTTATTATTAGTTAATTAATAGATTAATAGCTATCACAAATAGATAAAAGTGTCTGTCATATAGTGGACGAAATATGACTTTAGTACAAGTCAGCAATGTGAGTTCAAAGCGAACGAACCTCTAATAACTGAATTTTTTTACACACTTCAAAAAAATATTTTTCCAAAAAACAAACCAGCCATAAAAAAATCGGATACCAAAAACGATAAATATGTATAAACCGTTGATATATAAATTCTCGAACCATGCTTCTTGATCTATCAGACCTAATGTGAACCAGTTTGCATTGGTTAAAAAACCTAACGTGCCAATAGTCATAAAAAATCCAAAGATAAATGACCAAGCACAACTACGTAAAAAAGACATGACACTGTGAATATTTCTGGGATCAATTTGCTGCATTCCCATAAACTTTAGCGGCTTCCACAATACGATAGACAATGCCGCTAAGATAGGAACAAACATCATCACTCGAATAAAATGGTAAAACATTGCGGCATCACCAAATGGAGAAGCCAAAAATGCCCATTCATCTTCAAACTGTTGCTTCAGTTTGGTATCTGCACTATTGCCACTAAAATACAAATCAAAAAATTTTCTGTTCTCATTAATTGGTGGCAGCGTTAAATTATTATGTACCCAGCCAATACAGGCATTGACCCAGTCAGGCTGCCATACTAAACTTAAATCGCTGATCCAGCTGCGGATATACAATATATCGAAGAGTAAGAATGCAAATAAAAATGCCAGTGATAGCGTTTCTAATCGGTTAGGGGGCAACTTGCCATTGCTAGTAATCTGCTTATGTACCTGCTCTCTTTGTTCAACATCTTCTATGCTACCTAATGTTTCATACACTTTAACAGTGGCTTGAAACAATTGGCCATGACGCCCTTTTATCAAAAAATACCAAAATTTGGGGATGCTTAATGCGACACATAGGATTAAAAACCATACCGTATTAAATGCTAAATTCTGCATATCGTTGAATACAGGTATGCGTATACCAATAGAAAACAAACCAACGAAAAACCAAAATAGGCATATGAGTAAGTAGTAGAAGAGGTACTCTTCATAGAGACGATTTGATGTTATCCATTCTTGGATAGATTCATTATCGGAGAACTTTTTCATTAATTCCTTTGCTTATATTTCCATCTAAATTATCGACTATATTTTAGATTATTTTAATAGACAAAATACGATTAATTTATAATAAGTCATTCAACTAAAGATATTATTTTATACGTATAAACTACCATCTCATCTCACTAATTTATTGGCGAGTCATGCCCTTAAAATGTTATATTAACCCTCTATTTTAATAACGCTATGTTTATGGATTTGCCTACTTTGCCAACTCAACCAGATATGGATAATACTGCTGTAACCCTTGATAATCAGGAAGAACACTCTGATATTGAGAGGGAAAGTGGTACTCAAACTATCGATCCAAACGCTATCATATTAGCAGAAGCATTGACTGATAAAGCCATCAGCTGGCAGATACACAATTGTAAAATTATAAAGAAGACTGTCACGCAAGATTTGCCACTGCCTTTTTTGTATCACTATGACAGTTTAGATGATGCGATCAAACAAACGCACCCGCTTACTCCTGAGCTACTGCTTCAATTCAATAAACCCATGTCAGCTCATCAAGCTGCCAAGTTAATTGGTATTGACGAGGAGCTGCTGACCAGTCCTTGGCATGTAAAAATTATCGGCTCGTTGGTGGTATTTAGTGAGGCATTGCAGTTGGCTGTACGGCTACATTGGACCAATACGGGTAAAGAGACGCAGCAGGTATATACCAAGGATGCCGCCGACGCTATTATTGCCGCTTTTAAAGACTGGCAGTTTTTTGGTCGTGTAGACGTCCTCTATAAAAATAATAAGCAAATATTAATTAGTATTGACGAGCAAAACCCTAATACGCAAGCACTACCTACCGAATCATTGCTGACGATTGAAGCTATTGGCGATTATCAGCAGCTACTGGCTACTCATGCGCTTGCAGCCATTGTAAAACTAGAAGCAGACAAAGCTGATCTTCCTTGGTTTGACAAAGCCATATTAGAACGTATTGAGTAGCTATTTTGAATAACTGTTTTTTCGCTCATCGCTTTTGGTTATTAATTCTTTATTATTAATTCACTGTTATTAGCATATTGTTTTTAGTTATTCATATCTAATGGTATGGTAACGAATTAGTATTATTCACTAGTACTCACTCTCTATAAAAAGCACACTATCCCTATTAAAACTGAGGGTGCACATTTTAACAACCCCGCCTATTTGTAAGGAATATCACATGGATTATCGCTCAAAAACCTCTACCGGCGGTCGTAATATGGCAGGCGCGCGCGCATTATGGCGTGCAACCGGCATGACTGACGGCGACTTTGGCAAGCCAATCATTGCGATTGCTAACTCTTTTACCCAGTTTGTACCCGGCCATGTGCATCTAAAAGACCTTGGACAGCTGGTCGCCCGTGAGATTGAGCAAGCAGGCGGCGTTGCAAAAGAGTTCAATACCATTGCGGTCGATGATGGTATTGCGATGGGCCATAGCGGTATGTTGTACTCGCTACCAAGCCGTGATTTGATCGCTGATTCTGTCGAGTATATGGTCAATGCCCACTGTGCAGATGCGCTAGTTTGTATTTCTAACTGTGACAAAATCACTCCGGGTATGTTGATGGCCGCCATGCGCCTTAACATACCAGTGGTGTTTATCTCAGGTGGCCCAATGGAAGCGGGCAAAATCTTAGCCAGTACCGTTGGTAAGAGCCACAATACCGATAGTAGTGACAGTAGCGCTGTTCGCAAACTTGACCTTGTCGATGCCATGATGGACGCGGCTGATGATAGCATCAGTGATGAAGACGTCGCCGCTATCGAAGCCTCAGCCTGCCCTACTTGTGGTTCGTGCTCTGGTATGTTCACAGCCAACTCGATGAACTGCTTGACCGAAGCTTTAGGCCTAGCACTACCAGGTAACGGCTCACTACTAGCTACTCACTCATTGCGCCGCGAGCTATTCTTAGAAGCGGGTCGTACAATCGTCTCATTAGCCAAGCGTCGCTACGAGCAAGATGATGACTCTGTGCTACCACGCTCTATCGCTACCAAAGCTGCTTTTGAAAATGCCATGAGCTTAGATATCGCCATGGGCGGTTCGACCAATACTATCTTGCATTTACTTGCTGCGGCCAATGAAGCAGAGATCGATTTTAAGATGGCTGATATTGACCGTTTGAGTCGCGGTGTGCCTTGCCTGGCAAAAGTAGCCCCTGCCTCACAGAAATACCATATGGAAGACGTGCATCGTGCTGGCGGTGTCTTTGCATTACTCGCTGAACTTGATCGCGCCGAGTTACTAAAAACTGACGTGCCAACTATCCATAGCGCAACGATGAAAGAAGCCATCGACAAGTGGGATATCATGAACCCTGACAACCATGAAGCTCGCGCACGCTTCCTTGCAGCACCTGGTGGCGTACGTACCACAGAAGCATTCTCACAATCAAAAGAGTGGTCAAACCTCGACGTCAACCGTGAGTCGGGCTGTATCCGTAGTGCCAAACACGCCTACTCTACAGATGGCGGCTTAGCTGTACTATATGGCAATATCGCTGAGCGAGGCTGCGTGGTCAAAACCGCAGGCGTCGACGAAAGCATCTTGACCTTTACTGGTCGCGCGCGTCTATTTGAATCACAAGACGATGCGGTTGCTGCGGTATTGGCTGATCAAATCGTTGCAGGCGATGTTGTTATCATTCGCTATGAAGGTCCTAAAGGCGGCCCTGGTATGCAGGAAATGCTTTATCCAACGACTTATCTAAAGTCAAAAGGATTGGGTAAAGAATGTGCTCTACTTACCGATGGTCGTTTCTCTGGTGGTACATCAGGTCTATCCATTGGCCATGCCAGCCCAGAAGCTGCTGAAGGCGGGGCGATTGGTTTGGTTGAAGAAGGCGATAGTATTCATATCGATATCCCAAATCGTACCATCAACATGCAAGCAAGCGATGCAGACTTAGCTGCTCGCCGAGAAGCTATGGAAGCGCGTGGTCGTGATGCATGGAAGCCTGTCAGTCGTGATCGTCATGTCTCGCCAGCATTACGTGCTTATGCTGCTATGACTACCAGTGCTGATACTGGTGCCGTCCGTGACGTGAGCCAAGTGGAGCGCTAGTCTGTAAGCTATTAATGCTCCAAACATACTGATGAAAATATATTAAGCCTGCGCAATGCAGGCTTTTTTTTCACCAAAAAACAACGTAGCTGTCGTTTTGATAACTATTTTTTGCGGTAATTATTTTATTTTGACGTCATGATAAAGAGTATCCGTGACTGACTATCAACTATTGCTGTTAATTGTCATCAATACCTAAAATTACCCTTTTAAAATTGACCCTTAAAACATAACGACGTGCGTAAACCTTATGATTGAAAAATACAACTTATTCTTATTAATCTGCGGGATTGCCTTTTTATTCGGGGCCTTGTTTCCTGTTATTTTTAAGCGCACCTCTATATCATTACCGATGCTCCAAGTCAGCTTCGGTCTGATGATGGGCTACTGGTGGACGTCTTTATCCTTTTTAGACCCACTTGATAACGGTTTACTCATCGAAAAGCTGACTGAAATTGTTGTATTGGTCTCATTGGTTGGTGCTGGTATTAAAATCGATACAGAGTTGTCTTGGCGATTGTGGCGACCAACAGTAAGACTGCTACTCATTACCATGCCTATTGGTATTTTTGCGATGGCAGTCTTGGGGTATTACGCGTTTGGTTTGAGCCTTGGTGCAGCTATTTTGTTAGGTGCAGTGTTAGCGCCTACTGATCCAGTGTTAGCTTCGAGCATTCAGGTGGGACCTCCCAATACAGGAGGAGAAGACACACCACGCTTTACTTTAACGTCAGAGGCAGGATTGAACGATGGTCTGGCTTTTCCGTTTGTGTATCTAGCGATTAAAATTGCGGAAGCATTCAGTGAAGGCAAAGCCTTTACTTACGAGATGCTGTGGTCGTGGTTTACTCATGACGTCTTGTGGAAGATTGGCGCAGGTGTAGTGGTAGGTGTATTGGTTGGTAAAGTATTGGCTAAAGTCGTGTTTTCTAAACATACCCGTGAGACGACCATCTCGCAAGGCTATGTGGTTATTGCATTGACGCTACTAGCCTATGGACTTGCAGAGTATGTACACAGTTATGGCTTTATCGCTGTATTCGTGGCCGCATTTGCGTTTCGTCGCTCAGAGTGTGAGCATACTTATCATCAAAAACTGCATGATTTCGCTGAGCAATCAGAAGGCTTACTGATGTCATTGGTGCTCGTTATCTTCGGTATGTTCCTTGGTCAAGGGTTGCAGGCAGGTGTCGAGTTGACATGGCGCGTCTATATCGTCAGCTTTACCTTCTTACTACTTATACGTCCGATTGGTGGATTTATTGCCTTATCAGGATTGAACTTACCTCATACCGAAAAATATGCGATATCGGCTTTGGGTATTCGCGGTATCGGTACCCTATATTATCTTTCCTATGCGCTCAATCAAGGTTTCTTCGCGGATGAAGATGCGCTTAAATTGTGGATTGTTTGTTCGATTGTTATTTTGACTTCTATCTTTATCCATGGTCTTAGCGCATCAAGATTGCTTAAAATGACACCAAAAAAGTAGCATTAAAATTAATGCTGCTTATGTTTGAAACAGAATCAATTCGCGATTGAAGTTGGCGTTATTAAAGTATCTCTTCTACCCAGCTCAAGACGGCTTCTGTCAGCGCAAACTGACGAACGTCATTGAGCATAGTGGTATCAAAATTATGAATAAAAGCAAATGACAGTTGGCGCTCAGGGTCGCACCAAGCAACCGATCCGTTATATCCCATATGCCCAAATCCTGATAAATCAGAACTCATTCTCTTATCCGTATCATCGTTGTTAGCATACAAGCTAAATAATCTATGGTAGCCCAATCGCCATTTCATAGCCGTTGGCATAACCGCATCTAAACCCTCAACCTGCGGAGTAGATAACTGCTCAAAAGTAGCACTATCGATCAGTGTTTTCCCTTGCCATACACCGCCATTAGCAAGCATTGCATAAATCGTTGCCAGTGCTTTAGCGGAAGCGACACCATTTGCCGCTGGAATGACAGCTTGTAGCGTCTGGCGCTTATGATAATCAAGGGCATGTTTGCCAGCAGGTATCAGCGCTGATTTATAGTTTTTTAGATTAAGCTGACTGGTATTGAAATATAAGCTATTGATACGCGCAGTATTTAATACAGGCTGTGCGTTATCAGTATCAGGGCTATTTAGATTTTCATCAAGGCGGTCATCAAAGCTACTTTGCGTCTCAGCTGCACGCTTATCATTTATCATTTTCTGTTGCCAGTAATGATAACTAGGTAAGCTTGCATAAGTACGTAAAGTTTCTTGAGAGTCTACTTTTAAGGTTGGTTTTTGACGTCTCGATTTTAATTGGGAGCTCGTATCCTCTGTTTCTTCAAAATCTTTGGCCAATTTTGCCACCTGATCTACTTTGCTATCCGGCACACCAAAATAGCAGCTGTCGGCAATGCCCAGAGGCTCCGTTAGATACTGGCGCAGTGCTTCAGCGAACGATAGATTCGTAACCGCATCTACTACGCCGCCCAATACCCAACCGTAGACCAATGCACTATAAGCGCTGTCATATTTGGTAGCATCTTCGGGAGAAGTAATGGGCATCGCTGCAATGTGGCGCAGCATTGTATCCCAATCGAGTACCGTCTCGCTATCGACATCGATACTTTGAATCGAAAACAAGTCGGCCTGATGTGACATGATTTGTCGCAACGTAATTTGATCTTTGCCGTTTGCAGCAAATTCTGGCCAGTAATGGGCAATAGGTTTGTCATATTCAAGCAGTTGCTGCGAAACCAGCACATGAACCAACGTTGCCAATATCCCTTTACCGGTAGAAAAATTAATCGCCAACGTATCGGGTTGCCACGGCATATCAGGACGCGCCATACCTGTACTGGCTTGCGCTATACATTGACCTGCTTGATACACGGCCACAGCCCCGCCAGCAGGTGCATCATCAAGCTGTAAATCTGTCAGTAATTGCTGTAATTTGTTTTGAAAGTCAGCATTTATAGATGTATTAGAATTTTCTGTATTATGACCCATTATTATTACCTTACTCCAGTGATATGAATTATTCTATTTTTAAGATGATAGTAATACACAAGCTATATAAAATATTTGAACCAGTATAAATGAATTGTGAGCCAATAAAAAAGGCCACCTATTGGTCGCCTTTTTTATTATTTATTTCGATGATACTTTTAAAGTTTGCTAACGTCTAAGACAGCACTAACATTTAAAGCCGCAAATTTAGTTAACGCGGTACTAGCAAACGATTATGAACTTCTTGTTCAAGCTTGGTCAAACCATGGCTGCGACCACGTTCCATAGCCGTATCCATCTTACGTCCACGCAACCATCCTGCCCGTAGCGCTATTGCAGCTCCTACTCTATTGCCCGACCCACAGTGCATAGCGACTTTTTTGCCATGATGTTGGCGTAATACATTATCAAATGCCAATATCTTAAGCTGCTTTAGCTCTTTAGCACCGCTGATAGGCAGCTGTTCGTAGTGCATACCTGCTTGCTCAACTGCTGATGCCTCATCAAAGCTCAACTCGTCATCAGGCTGTAAGTTGATGACGAGCTCGACGCCCGCTTTCGCTAAAGCCGCAACTTTTTCGTCATCTAATGCACCGCACACAATAGTGTTTGCATCTGGACGAAAATAAGGCTCAAAGATATCGGCCAAATCAATGCCATTATCTGCACTGATATGAATGTTAGCGCCGCTATCGTTAGCAGCGGCCGTATTAGTTGCTATCGAGCTATCTGTCTGATCTACGTCTATCGCGTTTTCTTCTGAAGGCATGTTTTGGGAAGTCATAATAATAAATATGTACGTTAAATATGGCTGTTAAAATAGAAGCTTTAAGATGCTATATTCTACTTGCTATCACTCTTTAGGGTTACAACACCCGCCAAGTGCGGTTTATTGTTTTTGGAGCTATACAGTCCAAACTCACAAGTATCATCTACGTTTTTGAGCTGGGCTACTGGCTCAGCAATCAGCTCTACTTCAGCTGGCAAAAAGATAGGCAGCTTAAATGAGACGTCAATTGTGTAAGCATCAGGCAAATCACCCATTAGAGCAAGACACTTAGCTTTTGACCACATACCGTGCGCAATCGCTTTAGGGAAACCAAACGCACGTGCTGATAGCGGATGCAAATGAATCAAATTAAAGTCGCCTGAGACAAAGGCATAACGACGACCGATATCTTCTGGCACTTCAAAAATGCTATGAACACCTTCTTCGTTTACTTCAGGCTTGACCATTACCGGACGCGGCGCGCTCTTTTTATCTTTACTGCTAGGTTTTTTGCTACGTGATAAATAAGTTGACGTACCTTCCCAGATGACTTCATCTTCTGACTTTACGATAGTGACAAAGTCAAACTGCTGACCTTGGGCATGATCGCGTAGGTTATCAAAAGTGACCGACATTGCTACTGTTTCACGCTCTCCAATCGGGCGATACTGGGTAACGCTATTATCAACGTGAACAAGACCTAACATGGCAAATGGGAATGGCTCTTTGACCATCATGTTCATTTGTAGCGTCTGTGACAATACCGAGAAGTAAGTCGCTGGCACTTTGCCATCATCAGCAAAACCGCAAATTTTGCGATAGTCATCTAGGTTTTCTTGATCGATATGCAAGTCATCTACATAGTAAGTAGATTGTGGCAACTGGTCTCTACTAACCTTGCCACCATTACCGATAGGCAATAAGCTTTTGACAATATTGGCATAAGTGGTGTGCGCTTTTGGCAACGCATCATAATGTTTGTCTGACATAAGTACATCCTAAGTGTGGCTTGAACAAGTTCTTTAACGTTTATAAAGACAATCTGCAGTCATTGACTAAAGCCTACTATTAAATCATCTAATAAGCATTAAATTTAATCAACCTCATGAGTATCTTTAATAGCAAAAAATAGTTTGGCTATTGGTTCTTGTGTTTTTATCATAAAAAAGCCACCCTTGGGCAGCTTTATTACACTTTATCAGAGATTATTTCGTAAGCATATGTGATACAAACGAGGAATAATAGCTCATATGATACAACTACTGTCTCTATCTGTACCTTATTTCTCACATATACCTGTCAATTAATCAACATTATGCACCAAGTAAGCTTTGACCACAGACGCGAACCGTGTTGCCATTTAGACCGCCAGACGCAGGTGAAGCAAACCATGCGATAGTCTCAGCCACATCTACTGGTAAGCCGCCTTGGCTCATTGAGTTCATGCGGCGACCAGCTTCACGAATAGCAAACGGAATGGCTTCTGTCATTTGAGTTTCGATGAAACCAGGAGCGACTGCATTGATCGTCATGCCTTTAGCATTGTCTTCTAATTGCTTAGCAGTTGCGTTAACCAAACCAATTACCCCAGCTTTAGAAGTGGCATAGTTGGTCTGACCCATGTTGCCCGCGATACCTGAAATCGACGACACACATACGATACGTGCGTTTTCTTTCAGTACGTCATTGTCCAACAAGTAGCGGTTCAATCTAGCGATACTGCCTAAGTTGATATCAATGACCATGTTCCATTTTTTCTCATCCATCTTAGCCAACGTCTTATCACGAGTCACGCCAGCATTATGGATGATTGAATCTAGACCACCACGTTTTTGAGCAGCGTCAGCGATTTCTGCCCCAGCATCTTCACTAGTGATATCTACCGTCAAAGCAGAACCACTGATTTCGCTAGCAACTTTTTGTAGGTCAGCTTGCTGCTGTGGTACATCTAGACAGATAACATGAGCCCCTTCACGAGCCAACACACGAGCGATAGCTTCACCAATACCGCGACTTGCGCCAGTCACTAGCATCGTCTTGCCGCCCAAAGGCTGGTTCCAATCAACATCGACTGAGCTGCCTTTACTGACACGTACTACTTGTCCTGATACATAAGCTGAACGAGCTGAGGTAAAAAAGCGTAAGGTTGAATCTAGGTTTTGCTCTGCGCCTTCTTCAACATAAATCAGCTGCGCTGTAATACCGCGCTTGAACTCTTTGCCCACTGACTTCACAAAACCTTCAAGCGAGCGTTGAGCCATTGCTGTTTCAATATCAGTGATGTTCTCTGGCGTACGACCAACCACAACCACACGGCCTGATTTTTCTACGCGGCGTGCAACTGTATGGAAAAACTCATAAAGCTCTTTTAGCTGTTCAGCATTGCTGATATTACTGGCATCAAAAAGCAGTACTTTGAATTGATCATCGCCGCCCGTGTTGGCTTTTGCCTCTACGCCTGCATCAGCAAGTGCGTCTTTGATATCATCGCTGCTATTTACATATACTTCGGCATGGACGTCTGACAGGATACGGGCAACAGACTCACTGACACTTTTGTCATCACCAGTAGCACGGCCAACCAATACGCTACCACGCACCAAACGCTCACCGCTTTCGAAACGATCAAGCGTCGTTGGCATCGGCAAACCTAAATTTTTTGCTACTTTTTTGCCAATAGAAGATTGAACAAAATCACCATAACGGTCTGACATAATATAATCCTTATAATTAATGATTCGTATAATAATAAAAAATGCAATGAATCTATTATATAGAGACATTGACATCGTCATTATTTAAATTTAGTAAATTGCCTCAAAACTAGCCTAACTATACACTTCCCTTATAAACAAGTCCAAAAACAGATAATGTCTACAACAATCTGTAAACAAGTCAGTATACAAGCCAGTCGTTTTTAGCAGCGTTAAGCGCCACTATAACATGTTAAAATCTGACCTATAGGTTATGGCATACTTAATTATTGATAACAATATATTATCAAACGTACTGTTATGCAATGCTAATATTTCTTACTAGCCAGTCTATTAGAGCGATGCGTCATGGTCATGAATCTACTACCGACCTCATACAAGCGTCACATAGTTTGCTAAAGAGATACATTAAATGAATAAAAACGCCTTATGATAAACAGCTGTATTGCGTAATAAATGATAATATTTGCTTGTATAAAATAACTTAACTATTTTTTATTGTTACCTATCACTTTTTACTTCTACCCATACTTTTTAAGGATAATATTATGAGTAATAAAAACAATCATCCAGATAGCCCTGTTGTTGAAAGTACAGTTGTTAAAGCAACGGATACAAAATCGGATACAGCAAAAAAAGAAACCGCTGCAAAAAGCACTTCGACTAAAGACAATAGCGCTAAAGACACCAGCGCTAAAGAAACTGCTAGCAAAAAAGCGGTCGATGAAAACGTAGAAACCACTGCTGCTAAAAAACCTGCTCCAGCTAAAAAAGCTAGCACCGCCAAACCAGCTTCAAATCTGAATCGTGTTGCGATCTTAGGTGGTAACCGTATTCCATTTGCGCGCTCGAACGGATCATACGCTGATGTTAGCAACACAGACATGCTAACCGCTGCATTGGACGGTTTGGTTGAGCGTTATAACCTACAAGGCGAAACCGTAGGCGAAGTGGTATCTGGCGCAGTGATGAAACTTAGCCGTGATATCAACCTTACTCGTGAAGCCACATTGAATACCGCGCTGAACCCACATACGCCAACTTATGATATCTCACAAGCTTGCGGTACTGGCTTACAAGCAACATTTGCTTCTGCTAACAAGATTGCACTTGGTCTGATCGATTCGGCAATTACTGGCGGTGTAGATACTACTTCTGACGCTCCTATTGCTGTCGGCGATGGCTTGCGTAAAGTACTGATCAAACTTGGTGCAGCAAAAGACAACAAGCAACGTCTAAAAGCATTAATGGGTCTAAATCCAAAAGACTTAATCGACTCACCGCAAAACGGTGAGCCACGCACTGGCCTATCAATGGGCGATCATCAAGCGATTACCACGCTTGAGTGGAATATCAGCCGTGAAGCGCAAGATGAGCTTGCATTTAATAGCCATCAGAACCTAGCACGTGCTTATGACGAAGGTTTCTTTGACGACTTGATCACGCCGTACAAAGGCCTGACTCGTGACAACAACTTGCGTCCAGATACTACATTAGAAAAACTGGGTAAATTAAAGCCAGTATTTGGTAGAAAAAATGCCAACCCAACGATGACGGCTGCCAACTCTACGCCGCTTACTGACGGCGCTTCTTGTGTACTACTAGGTACTGATGAGTGGGCAAAAGAGCACGGCCTAAAGCCACTTGCTTATATCGTCCATCAAGAAACCGCAGCAGTAGACTTCATCGGTAAATCTGGTACCACAGAAGGCTTACTAATGGCACCAGCTTATGCGGTACCACGTATGCTTGAGCGCGCTGGCCTGACTCTACAAGACTTTGACTTTTATGAGATTCATGAAGCCTTCGCTTCACAAGTACTATCAACCTTAGCTGCTTGGGAAGATGAGAAATTCTGTGAAGAGCGCTTAGGCTTAGATGCCCCGCTAGGTTCTATCGATCGTAGCAAATTAAACGTAAACGGTTCATCACTAGCGGCAGGTCATCCATTTGCGGCAACTGGTGGTCGTATTCTAGCTACTGCTGCTAAATTATTGGATCAAAAAGGTTCGGGCCGTGCACTTATCTCTATCTGCGCAGCAGGTGGTCAAGGTGTGACTTGTATCCTAGAAAAATAAGCTTGGTCACTTTTAAGTGAAAAAGATACGCTGACTTATTATTTTAATCAGTACATATCTATCAATAAAAAAATGCCCTTTAATTTATTTAAAGGGCATTTTTTATTGTCTGTACTTTGCTATGATAGAAACGACCTAGATAGTAGCCTCTTAAAAAAGCCGATACGCAAAACAAAGGTAATATTTATGGGTAAGACAAAAATTTTATTAAGAAAAATGAGGCAAGTCATTTTTGGCTCTGAAAAACTGGTGATGACAGAACCGCTTGCAACCGCTGATTTTCAATCTCTAACGACTGAGGAGGATATAGATCGGTACCATCAGGAACAAGCCATTCTTACTGAACGCATCGAAAAAGACATTCTTGATGATGATTTACGTCGAAAAATGCACCAAGACTTAATCGATACATATGATGAAGAACTAGAAAATGAAATAGATGACTATGCACGTGACTTTCGTTTTAACGGACGTGAGATGAGCGAGCAAGAAAAACTGGATCGACGCACCTACTTTCAAGAGTTGGTACGACTACAGCGAGAACTTATAAAACTACAAGATTGGGTAGTTGATCGCGGTGAGCGTATCGTCGTTATCTTTGAAGGGCGGGATTCTGCTGGTAAAGGTGGCGCCATTAAACGCATTACCCAACGATTAAACCCACGCGTGTGCAGGGTAGCTGCCCTACCGGCTCCCACTGAGCGCGAGCAAACGCAGTGGTACTTCCAACGTTACGTGGCCCACTTGCCTGCAGCAGGCGAAATCGTATTGTTTGACCGTAGTTGGTACAACCGCGGAGGCGTCGAGCGTGTCATGGGGTTTTGTACTGACGCGCAATATGAAGAATTTTTTCAATCAGTACCAGAGTTTGAGCGTATGCTCGTACGCTCAGGCATTCGCTTAGTAAAATACTGGTTTTCTATCACTGATGATGAGCAACATGCTCGATTTATGAGCCGAATATATGATCCGCTTAAGCAGTGGAAACTCTCACCAATGGACCTACAGTCGCGCCGACGCTGGGAAGATTACACCAAAGCAAAAGAAACCATGTTTGAGCGCACTCATATCCCTGAAGCACCCTGGTGGGTTGTCGAAGGCAATAATAAAAAACGTGCTAGGCTGAACTGTATTGCCCATTTGCTCGACCAAATCCCTTACAAAGAAGTGCCTCGTGACGAAATTGAGTTACCCAATCGCAAACGCGATGATGAGTATTACCGTGAACCTATTCCCGATGATATGTATGTACCGCCTCGTTATTAAGCGACTAACGCCTACTACTATAAAAAACTAAAGAAAATTGATCGAAAAAAGCAGCCTTACTAAGTAATAAGGCTGCTTTTTTTATATTAATAAATTCAAAACCACAGCCGAACTTATTAAAGATACAGGTGTGATTTCTAGATACTACTTAGTTATTAATAGATACTACATAGTATAAGTCGATTGCAAGCTATCGATTTTTCCCGCTAGTAGGCGCTCAACTTCATTCTTAATTCTTTGGCCAGAGACATCACTACCAATTTGCACAGCAAACCCTGCAGGTCGACTGCCCTGACTCTTAGAGTTAATCCAAACAACCTTACCATTCATTGGTAGGCGCTCACTGGAGTTGGGTAGCGTGATAGCAATAAACACCTCATCACCCAATTGCTGAGGTTTGTCAGACGGTACAAACAAAGCGCCATTACTGACAAATGACAAATAGCTGGCATATAACATTTCGATACTTTCATAATGACAGGTTAAAATCCCGCCACGTCCTGGCATTGCCATAGTCAGCTTCCTTCATCAACTGGGTTTAATATGTTTATATAAATAATCGATAGTATATAGTTAAGAACAATTGCAAATTTTCGAGCACTAATTAAATGCTCAAGCATGGCTCTATAAGCTTGCCAACTCTTGCATTAGCTTATCATAGGCAAATTTTTCTTGCACATTTTGTTGCAGTGCGATTTTGGTCTGCTGCACGCTGTTGGCAAATGCCTCTAACCCGCTATCAGTAGGATGATAAGTAGCCAATATCGTTGATAGATTGACATCCGTTTGTAGTTCACTCAGCCCCAAACAGACACGGCGTATATCAAGGAGCATCAGCTCAGACAGCTGTATAAACTCTTTAATATTAAGCTGACTTTGCCAATAATCACTCGCCGCCACACCACTACGTTTACCGCTACGTAGCGCCTGCCATGTGGTCAGCCATAGGCTGCGCTTGCTATACCATGGTGCTTGCGCTAAGGCGATAGCAGCTAATGGCGCACCGTTGGCCAGTTGTATCAACTGTTCAATCGCAGCGGTACCGACGGCTTCGCGGTTAATCGTGTGACCTAGCGCCTGCGTCACGTAATCGACAGCAACAGTTGGCTCAATTGTCTGTAGTGCCAACTGTTGCACACGACTCTTAATCGTTGGCAATAGCTGAGCAGGCGTATCACTAATCAAAAACAGATGCACCTGCGCTTGCGGTTCTTCCAATGTTTTAAGCAGCGCATTAGCAGCGGCCACCGTCATTTTTTCAGCGTGATCTAACACGCAGATACGCATCCCCTGCCCGCCTTGATAAATAAAAGGCTGCAAAGCACGAATATCATCTACTTTGATCTTAAGAGCACTATTGCTAGTAGCTTTAGCGCCTTTTTTATCTTTTGTACTGCTTGATTTTTCTTGAAGCGCATCGCTTTCGGCACTGATAGGCATACTAACGAGTGGTAATACTTGCAAGCTCGGATGAGTTCCCGATTTGAGCCACTGACAGCTCTCACACACTTCACAAGCACCTAGTGGGTGTGCGCCACGCTCACGGCATAATAGCCAAGCGACCAATCTCCATACGAAAGCGCGTTTGCCCATACCTTGCATACCAGCAGCGAGCAATGCATGCGGCAAAGACTGCTGCTTAAGTACGCGCTCGGTCAACTGTAACCACAGTACTTTTTGCCATGGCAATAGTGGCGCAAAATACATACGGTCTGTGTTATCTAGTGCGTCCATATTTCCTGTCAAATTATTCATGGTTATGGCTCTATCACATTGATTAGGTACTTTAGGTATAGCCACGACAACGATACTTTAGCGTTGTAGTAAACTTAGAATCGTACGCAACTTTGCTCAGACTATTACTTAGTAGGGTTGTGAAAGTTATCTAAGCTCATCGCGTTTAGACGGTCTAAATCTTCTTGTGTATCGACGCCAGCTGGTAGCTGACAGGCGGCTTCTGCGATGGCGATATGCTGACCATTTTCTAAAACACGTAATTGCTCTAAGCTTTCGAGTATCTCAAGTGGCGTTTGTGGCCAGTTTACGAACTGCTGTAATAGACTGACACGATAAGCGTATAAACCCAAATGGCGATAGGCGCTCTTTGGTGATTGCATCTGATTATTATCAGCTAATACAACATCACGATCACAAGGAATCGGTGCGCGGCTAAAATAGAGCGCACGCTGTAAGTTATTAGCAAATTGGCTGACCACTTTTACTACCGATGGTTTTTGGAACGTATCATAGTCATCGATAGGCTCACAGAGTGTGGCCATCACGCTATCTTCATCCGCTACCAAAAGCGCCTGTACTTGCTCCAAAAGCAATGGCGGTACAAGGGGCTCATCGCCTTGCATATTCACCACAATATCATGCTCAGCCCAACCTTTGATAGCTGCTACTTCTGCCAAACGATCCGTCCCTGAAGCATGCTCGCTACTGGTCATAACCACATCAAAGCCTGCATCAGTGCAAACTTTTGCGATTTGCTCATCATCAGTCGCTATACACATGTCATCAGCAAAACTTGCTGTCTGCGCTTTTTCTGCTACCCAAAGTATCATCGGCTTACCATGAATAGTTAGCAATGGCTTACCAGGTAAACGCGTACTCTTGAAACGTGCAGGAATCACGATATGGGTTTTGGCAGGTATGGTGGCGAACGACATGGCGTATTCCTATAAAAATTATACGGCGATTTAAAATATTAGCTGATATTTATAATGAGGCTGACGTGTTCATATCATGGTCGATACGAATCCCTAGCGCCTTTAGTTGCTCATCTAGATTATCATAACTATTCTCAGATAATGCAGCCGTCACTGGCAACACCCATAGTCTACTGACAAGTTCTACATACTCACCACTGAGTGCTTGTGCCGCTGTATAGTCCGCCAATAATGCGCTGATTTTTACCGCATCTTTACTGGTTACGATGATAGGATAATCACCATATTGTAAAAGCTCAGCTAAACTAAAATTATAATGGTCAGGGTAAGGGTGCCCTATGACCTCAAAGCCAATAGATTCTAAGGTATCAAAAAACCGCTGCGGATAGCCGATACCACTAACAGCATGGACGCGGCTGTTATTAGTAGGCTTCACACTATTAAGTTGAGCTGCGCTAGATGTAGGATTCCATAGGCGCTGTAACTCAGCTGGTTGCAAATGCATGGTCAAACGATCAGTAGACTGTATCTTATTACAACTTCTAGAAGTCCGAGTTAAATCTGTACTTGGTTTTTCATGATAAATAACATTGGCACCCTCTAATCGTGACATTGGCTCACGCAAAAAACCCGTTGGTAATAGCTGCTCATTGCCAAACCCACGGGTGGCATCTACCACAATCCATTCGATATCACGCTGTAGTGCATAGTGCTGCAAACCATCATCTGCAATAATCAATTGTAAATCAGGCTTTGCCTTTAACAGAGTAGCAATCGCTTGCTGACGATTGGGACACACTGCCATAGCAGCGCCTGTCATATGAGCAATCAAACACGGCTCATCTCCGACTATATGGGGTAAGCTGGTAGCACTAACCAATGCTGGCATTTGACTCGTATCACCGCCATACCCGCGACTGATCACCCCTACTTTTATACCTTTCTTTTGCAGATAGCTGACCAGAGCAATAATCAGCGGCGTCTTACCACTACCGCCCACACTGATATTACCAATGACCATGACGGGAATAGGTGCTCGATAGCTTGATAATAGGCCGGCCTTATAAGCTTGACGACGCAGCAAAGTGATGAAACCGTATAACCAACTGATAGGCAGCAAAAACCACAACCAAACAGCTTGACGTTGCCATGCGCGGGTGATTGTCGTCTCAATACTCATTAATCAATATCGCTTATCTTATTAGTTCATGGCTGCGTGAAAATTGGCTAAAAACTTCTAAACTGACTACTCAAAATCTCGAGCATACATTTGCGCATAGTGGCCTTGTAGCTGCATCAGCTCATTGTGCGTTCCTAACTCAACAATCTGACCACCATCCATTACGGCAATACGATCCGCTGATTCGATAGTCGTCAGTCGATGGGCAATAACCAATGTAGTACGGTCTTTCATCACATTATCTAGCGCTTGCTGGATATAATACTCAGACTCATTATCAAGCGCGCTAGTGGCTTCATCTAAAATTAGAATCGGAGCATCCTTTAGTAGCGCACGAGCAATAGATAATCGCTGACGCTGACCACCAGATAATTGCAACCCTTCAGCACCAATTTCGCTTTGATAGCCGTTTGGCATTTTCATAATAAAGTCATGAGCGAAAGCATCTTTTGCTGCTCGTTCAACCTCAGCTTGAGTCTTGTCAGCTAGGCTGCCATAAGCAATATTATTAAATACAGTGGTGTTAAACAATACTACCTGCTGGTTCACCATTGCAATCTGGGCGCGCAAACTCTCTAACTTAATGTCTTCAATTGGCATACCATCCAATGTGATCTGCCCTGAAGAGGTCTCTAGAGTTCGTGTTAATAAATTGACCAATGACGACTTGCCCGCCCCACTTCGCCCTACTAGCGCAACTGTCTCGCCTGCTTTAATGTTCAAGGTAAAGTCGCGTAGAGCCACCGTCGAATCTGGATAAACCAAGCTGATATTGTCTAACGACATTTGCCCTGATAGCGCTTTACTGATTGTGCCTGTGTCTTCTTCTTCTGGCTCATCAAGTAGCGCAAAAATCGACTCACCAGCAGCCAGACCTTTTTGCAGCTTCTGATTAATATCAGTCAGCGAACGTACTGGTTTACTTAATAAACCTGCTGCTGCAATGTAGGAAATGAACTCACCTGCTGAAATATCATCTATTACTTCAGGTCGCAGCGCAAGCCAGACGACAACGGCCATCGCAATCGCCATCAATAGCTGTACGGCTGGTGTATTAATACTATTGGTAACAACTACCTTCATACCTTGGCGTAGGTTTTTCTTCGATGTTTTGTCAAAACGTGCTGACTCGTATGATTGACCGCCGTAGTTTTTGACCACTTGATAGCCGCCGATGACTTCATTGGTAATGTGACTGACATTACCCATCGTCTCTTGGATACCTTTTGAGAGCTTAAGATAGCGCTTTGATGCAATGCGCACCAGCCATAGTATTGGTGGTAGGACAATAAACAAAATAAGCGTTAGACGCCAATTGCTATAGAACAAAAAGCCGATCAATGCAACAACGGTCAAACCATCACGCAGCAAAGTCTTCATTGAGTCTGTACTAGCGGCCGTGACCTGCTCAACATCAAATATCAACTTCGATGAAATCGTACCGGCTGGATTGGCCAAATAAAACGAGCTAGGCAAGCGCAGTAATTTATTGAAAACTTCTACACGTAGCTCATAGACCAAGTTGCGTGAGACCAATGCAGAATAATAGTTACCCAAAAAGCTACCAACCCCGCGCACAAAGAATAGCAATATAATCAATAGCGGAAATAAGGCTTGTTTGCTTCGATCATTCTGATTGATAGCATCAGTAATATATTGCAGAAGCTTGGCAGTCCAAATCTCTGTCCCTGCATTAATCGCAAAACCTAACGCTGTCAATAGCAATGCCCACCAATAAGGCTTTAAATACCTTAATAAGCGTAATAGTGTCTTACTCTTAGGGGTAACGGGCGATACTGCCGATGCATTTTTAGCAGAAGATTTTTTAGAGTCAGGTAAATAAGCTTGGCTCATAAAAGCCTCAATTTGGGTATAGTGGTATGAATGGGCTGTGTTTTACACAGTTTTATGATGATAAGACTATATCTGTTATTGCGACAGCGTTTGGCCAAGTGGTACCACTGTACTGATGTTTAAATTCAAAAATCCGAGCTTTCCAGCGATATCCATTACTCGTACCACAGACTGATGAGTCGCATTGGCATCCGCTGCAATAACAAATAGCATATCGCGATTACTGCCCGCCTCTTGCTGCAACATACTGGTCAGTTCAGCCTCATTGCTACTAGCAAGTGTAATGCCGTTGACCAAATAGCTACCATCTTCTTGCACAGCTACTTCGATACTGTTTTTTTGTTCTGTCAGTGCAACACCTTCCGCTTCCGGAAGAATAATATTTAAACGACTGAAGTGATTGAATGAAGTAGCAAGCAATAAAAATACAATCAAAAACAGTAAACAATCAATCATCGGTGTTAGATTAATTTCGAGCGGTTCAACCGTTGGTTTTCTAAAACGCATATCAATCTCTTTAATTCAGCTACCATTTATAGGCTTAAGATTTCTATTCTTTAAAACCGTATTTACTACACTGCCGCTATGCTGGTCTTATCAGAATCCAACCCACCGAATGAACGTTCTTGCACAATACTATCTTCTATTGACGTACGGCTAGAAGATGTAGATGGCTGCGTACTAGCAAGCAAGTGATAGTCATACAACTCTTGAATCATAAGCCCTGCTTGAGTCTCAAACTGAGCATTAATATCAATGATACGGCGCTGAAAATAACGATAAGCAACCAGCGCAGGGATAGCAACAATCATACCAGCAGCGGTAGTTATTAGTGCCTGTGATACACCAGCGGCTAGCATCGTCGGATCTTGCATTGCGCCATCGGTAATCGCTAAGAATGAAGAGATGATTCCTAGTACCGTACCTAATAGACCAAGTAACGGAGCTATCGCACCGATAGTGCCTAACATATTGATGTTTTTTTCCAACTGATGAACTTGGACGCTGGCACGATTTTGCATGTGCATTGTCATCGACTCTAGCCCATACTGACGATATAGCAACCCCGTTGCCAAGATATCGCCAAGCGCCGTCTTTTCTTTTACATTCATCAATTGTGTGCGGCCAATATCGCCATTTTCACGTAAACGAGTTATTAGCTGTTCGCGTAACCTGCTAGGAGCGACTTTGTTAAACTGCAGCGTATGACTACGCTCAATGATAATAACCAAAGCCAATACAGAGCAAACAACGATAGGTGTCATTAGCCAGCCACCTGCTTTTACCAATTCCCACATACTCACTCTCTTCCATATTTTTGCAAAAATAATGGGGCTGTAGTAGATAAGCACTATGCTAGACTACTTTTATGAAGATAACCCGTTGTAAACTAAGTAAAAAAGTACAGCGAAGGCTATTAGAGTTTTTCACGGCTGAAGTAACTGCTAGAACAGCCGCAGATTTGCTTAATATCCAGCCTAACAGTGCTGCACTTTTTTATCATAAAATTAGACTTGTGATAGATCATCATCTCTCATTACAAGCTGATGAGCTTTTTGATGGCGAAGTCGAATTAGATGAAAGCTACTTTGGCGGCGTACGCAAAGGCAAAAGAGGTCGCGGAGCTGCTGGTAAAACAGCCGTGTTTGGTATCCTAAAACGACATGGTAAGGTTTATACCATTGTCGTAGCAGACACCAAACAAACCACCCTAATGCCTGTCATCAAGCGTAAAATCAAGCCTGACAGCTTTGTTTATACTGATAGCTATCGAAGTTATAATGCATTAGATGTGAGCGAATTCAAACATTTCAGAGTCAATCACTCTAAAGAGTTCACTTGCGGTAAAAGCAATCACATCAACGGCATTGAGAACTTTTGGAATCAGTCTAAACGAACACTCAGAAAATATAATGGGATTGATAAAAAGAACTTCCATTTATTTTTAAAAGAGTGTGAGTTTAGATTTAACTACGGGTCACCATCTAATCAGCTTAAAACCCTGAGAAAATGGTGTGATATTTAATCCTTATCTACTACAGCCCCTAAATAATTATTACAGAGGCGATTTAGCATTTGGATAGATACGGCTAACTCGCAAACGTTATTAAGCCTGAGCTTCTATATGTTTAATCAGCGCAGCTAATTGATCTTGATTGTGGAAAAATATCTCAACACTACCTTGACCATCTTTTTTATGCTTTAGTTTGACTTCAGCACCAAGCATGTCTGTTAATCTCTGGGTTAAACGCTCTACATCACGAGATTGCGCTTGTTCAGCACGATTGATTTTGGGCGCTGGCTGCAAGATGGATTTGACCAATTTTTCTGCTTCTCGCACGGTCATACCGCCATCGATAATCTTTTGCGCGATGATAGGTTGTTGTTCAGAGGACAATGCTAAAAGTGTACGAGCATGACCCATATCTAGCACACTGTTGGCTAAATGGTCTTTTACTGTATCATGCAGCTGATTTAAGCGGAGTAGATTCGATACTGTCGTACGCGCCTTGCCGACGACTTCAGCGATCATGGCATGACTCATACCAAATTCCGTATGAAAGCGCTGCAATGCTGCCGCCTGCTCAATCACTGATAAGTCTTCGCGCTGAATATTTTCAATCAGTGCTAATGCAATTGCCAACTCATCAGATAAGGCGCGCTCAATCGCAGGGATAACCGCCTTTCCTGCCATTTTTGCTGCGCGCCAACGGCGTTCACCAGCGATAATTTCATGAGTGACAAATGCCTCACTTTTATCTTCATTTGCCAACAGTGGACGGATAACGATAGGCTGCATCACGCCATGCTGCTCAATAGAAGACGCCAATTCTGCAAGTGCTGTCTCACTCATATCACGACGAGGCTGATACTTACCTGCTTGCAAGCGTGTGACATCGATTTGTACAAGGCTAATCTGGTCTTCAGTTGCGCTCGTATCTGCACTATTGCCGCGCGATTTGTTGAGCGACGCCTTGCTGGTAGCACGAGATGAACGTGGCGCGCGAGTGCTATTCTCACTAGCAGTATCGTTATCAGTAATCTTCGCAGATGATTTTTTACTGGCTTTTGTTGGAGTGATATCAGGCGCTATATCCGTAGACACAGTATTTACAGGCGCATTAGTCTCTACAGGCACATTAACATCTGGCGCAGCATTTTCACGCGCCACCATGTCATCTTGCAAGGCAGAGGCGGTAATTTGCTTTTCTTTTTTGATTGACCCTAATAAGGCATCTAAGCCCCGATTAGCAGCCAACCCTCTTTTCTTCGCCATGATTACCTATCCTCTAACGCTAAAATAAAAGCCAATTGATTACTGATGCGGCTTACTAAATACAATGTTAAGTGTTCTATACTTATGCTATTCATTTACTGTCTTGATCAATGACGCTTTTTATCTAAAAACCCTTTGTAAGAGACTTTAGATAAAAACTAGTTGCTTTGTTTCATCACTTCAGCGGCCAACTTTTGATACGCGCGCGCGCCTTTTGACCATCTCTCATACGCAATAACTGGTAAGCCGTGCGCAGGAGCTTCTGCTAAGCGAATATTCCTTGGAATATGAGTCTTGTACATGATATCGCCAAAATGCGCTTCTAGCTCAGTAGAGACATCACGGGCAAGCGTGTTACGCGCATCAAATAGCGTTCTGACCACACCGCGAATATATAGCTTAGGGTTCAACTCTGTAAGGCGTTCAATCGTTTGTGATAAGTCAGCCAACCCTTCTAGTGCATAGTACTCACACTGCATAGGAATAATCACACTATCAGTAGCAACCAATGCGTTAATCGTCAATAAGTTCAAACTAGGCGCACAATCGATAATCACATAATCGTATGGCTGTTTTTGCGCAGAGACCTGATCTTTGACCAATTCAGCCATGGCAGTTTTGAACAATTCGTGACTATCTGTCTTACTCATTAGCGTAATGTCCATGCCAGCCAAATCGCGATTGGCACCGATGACATCGAACCCTGCAGGACTAGTAACAATTGCTTCAGACAACGCAACACCATCTAGCAAAACGTCCGCTATGGTAAGACCCAACTCGTTTTTATCAACACCTGTGCCACTGGTCGCATTACCTTGTGGGTCTAAGTCAATCAGCAGTACATGCTTGCGTTTAGCAGCCAAGCTGGCGGTCAAATTTACTGCCGTTGTGGTTTTACCCACACCGCCTTTTTGATTCGCAATTGCTATGATTTCCATACACTCACTCAATTTTATTAGGGTCTATTACTTTTGACTCGGTTGGTACGATTATTTTTATTCAATCTTATACAGCGACACTCGCTCAGTATTTAAAAATAAGCAATTTATGGTCTAAAATGCTCAGTTTGCGGTCGAGCATTTTAAATGCTTTTAAATACTATGTCATTTAGATACAGACGTAAACTGTGTTTCACAAAAAACAGTGCCTGTTTCATGACTGCGAAGTGTTTATGCCTTAGCTATCTTTGGCAGACATTTCAATTAAATGACGACTGTCGTGCAAACGTGGCACCGTCAGTTTAATAGTTTTGATATGCCAATCACTATCAAGTGCTTGCAGCTCTTCTTCATTCGGTACTTTACCTTTCATAGCGCATAAGAAGCCGCCATCTGCCAATCTCGGCTGCGCTACTTCTACAAAATCTATCAAACTGGCAAACGCTCGTGATGTCACCACCGCATAACTTGCTTCATGCGCTTCAATACGCGATGCAATCGGCTGCATATTACTCAAACCAAGCTCGCTGCTGATTTGCTTAATAAAGCGGATTTTCTTCTGATTACTATCAAGCGCAGTACACTGGCGCTCAGGCTGGCAAATGGCAATAATAACTGCTGGCAATCCTGCTCCCGTGCCGATATCTAGCAACGATCCGGCGGGTAAATGCGTTATAATAGACAGACAATCTATCACATGCTTGATCAGCGCTTCTTCTGGATCAGTGATGGCGGTCAGATTATACGCTTTATTCCATAATAAAAGCTGGTCTAAGTACAATAATAACGTGCGCTGCTGCGTTTCACTTAACGACAGACCCAGCTCATTTATCGCTTGCGCCAAGATATTGGCCAACTTTGGCAATTGCGAACCAAGCTTTACGAAACCAGCCGGATCAATATTGATATTACCCATACTAGCAGACGATGAAAAGTTTTTAGCGGAAGCTGACATACAACGAGTTATCCAGTTTTGACTTGTGAACCGTTTATTTTATCATGCAGTCTGCCCATTGAATAGTTGCAGATTGCGCCAATGTGGGACATCTTATACTATCTACGCTTATCATGAGGCGTTATTCTGCTTTGATTGCCTTCAATTCGTTGATTAATTCATTCGTTTTTTACCAGTTTTACTCAAGCATTTGTCTAAATATGATACAAAACTGCGCTTAATGACTTCGCTAATAGGTGACTATATCTTGTAAGATGTCATGATTGATTATAAAAACTCAGAATACGCATGACTAGATAAAACCAATCACTTCTCATATTCCTTTAATACTTTTTAAGATGATTTTTCAAACGCCTATGACAGAACAACCCTACACCCCTATATCGCAAGTATCAAAAGACGCTAACAATATGGTAGTACCTACTACCGATACAAAAAATACTAAGCAAACAGCACCTGATACCCCAAACCCTATCTTCATAGAAGTTCAGCAAAATTGTCGCATTTCCGCTGAGCAATTAAAACGCTATAGCGACCCTGATGAATTGCCTACAGATACTCGCACTGCGCCTGACTTAGATGTAGGCTTCGGCCAACAACGCGCGCTTAAAGCATTGCATACAGCGCTGGATATTAAAGCCAGTGGTTACCATGTGTTTGCCGCTGGTGAGAACGGTTTGGGTAAGCGTACTGTGATTAGTCGTCTGTTAACGCGTATCGCTGCTGACGCGCCGACGCCTGATGATTGGGTATACGTGCATAATTTCACTGATCCACGCACACCATTGGCGCTGCGTCTACCAGCTGGTCAAGCCTCGCTATTACAGCAGCAAGTTAATAACTTATGGCAGCAAGCAAAAAAGCGTTTAAGCCAACGCTTTCGTAGCGATCAATACCAGAGCAAAATCGAAGCCATCAAAAACAGTACTCATCAAAAAGAAAGTCATGCCTATGACGCGCTTAATGCTGAAGGCAAGCAATATGACCTAGCATTGACGTTTCGCTCGTTTGATAATAAAGCCGTATTTGTTCATCCTAGTCAACTGCCTACAGAAAGCAACAGCGGTGATAACAAACAAGTAGAAACACCTAACAATCGTAAAAATTTAGAAAAGCTCGATGATAGCGAAAAAGTTAACACCTTGAGCGATGAAGATAATGAGCGTAAGGAAAATAAAGATTCTACATATGGCAATAATGAGTATGAAGCTGAGCTGAATAACTTTGTGCAAAAGAACCATATGCAAAAGCGTCTGAGTCAATTGACTATCGCTTTAGAGCAACTAGAAGACGAAGCCAATGACGAGATAGAGTCGCTACATCGTAGTATTGCCCAACGTGCTTTACAGCCATTATTTACTCCTATTTATGAGCAGTTTGCGACTCATCCACTTGTCGTGGCATATCTCAAGGCTGTATTTGATGACATGGTCACTCACGTAGAGCGTATCGTCAATGGCGATGATGAGGAGTTTGTGACAGCAGTGTTGGCTACGACGCCCAGTCGTTATGCGGTCAATGTTATTGTCAGTCACACACCTGACAGTGGCGCGCCCGTGGTTTTTGAGGATTTGCCAACCCATCTCAATTTGTTAGGGCATGTCGAGCAAATCACCCAATTAGGCACAGTAACCACTGACGTAAGTATGATTCGTGCAGGTGCTCTACATCGCGCTAATGGCGGCTATTTACTGTTAGAAGCCAGCCACGTACTTGAACATCCTTATGCATGGCAAGGCTTAAAGCGCGCATTACAATCACGAAAAATCAAACTGTCTAGTCTAGAGCAAATGCTGACGCTAACCGGTAGCTTGTCTCTCTCCCCAGCGCCTATTGATTTAGATATCAAGGTTATTTTGTTAGGTGAAGCAGATTTATATTATGAGCTGCTAGAGCTTGAGCCTGAATTTGATGCAGTATTTAAAGTCCGCGCTGACTTTCATGATGATGTGCCTCGTACCATTGAACATGAATTGGCATTGGTCGCAAAAATGGCCGATATCATCGACTATGCCGACCTTTATCCGTTTGATAGTAGCGCGCAAGCCACGCTACTTGAGCACTTAAGCCTGCAAGCTGAAGAACAAGATCGTTTAAGCCTACACAGTGACTTATTGATTAAACTATTGCATGAATCAAACCGTCACGCTCAATTAAATAATGAGACTATGGTGACGGCAGATCACGTCACTCAAGCAATCGATGACATGGATGAGCGTTCAGGATATTTGCGCGATCTGTACTGGGATGAGCTTAAAAACGGCCAGCAGCTGATCCAAACGCAAGGCGATGCTATCGGACAAGTTAATGCATTAACTGTGGTCAGTTATGCTGATAGTGAGTTTGGTATGCCAGCACGGCTTACTGCGGTCATTCAGCCCAACATTGGCACAGGTGAAATTCTTGATATTGAGCGTGATGTAGACTTGGGCGGTAGTTTACACGCCAAAGGTATGCTGATTATGACCAGCTATTTGCGCGCGTTATTTAGTCAACATCATGCACTGAACTTTAGTGCCTCACTGGCGTTCGAGCAGAGCTACGCGCAAATCGATGGCGATAGTGCCACTGTAAGCGAAGGCTGTGCATTGCTATCCGCATTAGCAAACGTCCCTATTAATCAGTCTCTCGCGATTACTGGATCAATGAACCAGCTAGGCGAAGTACAGGCAGTTGGTGGCATCAATGCCAAAATCGCAGGTTTCTTCGACGCTTGCCGCGAGCAAGAGCTAACAGGCGATCAAGGCGTCGTCATTCCAATGGCTAATGTCAAACAACTGATGCTACGTGACGACATTATCGATGCGGTAAATAGAGGCAAATTTCATATCTATGGCGTCTATACTCTCAGTGAGGCCCTGACGTTGATGACTGGTTTACCCATCGACACCATGAATAAAAAAGACCGTTATCGTAAAGATACTTTATTTGGCAAAGTATTAAGCCGTCTGATGCTGTGGGATGAAAACCAGGAAAGCACTGATGACATCGATGATGAAAAGTCCAAAAAGAAAGCGAAGAAAAAGCGTAAAGAAAAACGTCAAAAGAAAGAAGATAAAAGAATAAAAGAAAAGCGTAAAGATGAGAGAAGTGATAAGAAAGGTAGCGAGGAAAGTAGCAAGCAAAGCGATGCTAAGCCTATTGATGACACCCTAAACGATAGCGAGACAACAGCTGTCGATGAAGATGGCAATTAAAATTTGAACGGTACTGCCGATACGTACGCACATTGCTGTTCGACTAGATTCATTGTTATGTCTATGCCTATAGCTAGATCGAGCAGCTATCATCGAATAGTAACCATCAAATAAACATACGCATGCATGAACCTCGCTAGACGCTACGCTGCTTTTCTGCGATGATTAACGGTTCCTGATCGAGCAATATTGTGCCAGAAACCGACTTGTAACTTCATAAAGGGTATCTCTTAATGACTGTACATCCTACTGATGCTGATAACATCCAAGCTCAGTCCAATCTTAGTGAGCAGGCAGGTGCGCTTGCAACTGTAGACACTGGTACCTCAAAAGAGGCCAATGCCGCCAATATTAGTGACAATCGACATGGTGCGGCAACGACTGCTCGGCAATGGCAGGTGCTATCACAGCTGCAGCGCAATCGCTGGGTAGGCACCACGCATATTTATGAGCAACTGATGATGGCAGGCTTTGATATCAGCCTACGTACTGTCCAACGTGATTTGAATGCCCTTGCCAAACGCTTCCCTATCGAAAAAAACAATGCCAATCCTCAAGGATGGCGCTGGAAAGAAGACGCACCATTACAAAGTTTGCCGCATATGAATTTATCACAAGCGGTTGCTTTTAATATGGTCGAGGCCAATCTGACCCAGTTACTGCCACCTGTTATTTTAGATGAATTATTTCCTTGGTTTGACTTAGCACGGCGACAGCTGAAAAACAGCAAAGTAACCCACTCTTGGATAGACAGAGTGCGTATCGAGCCTGCCACCCAGCCGCTTATTGCACCAGATATAGATTTGGATAGTAAAGACAATATTTACCACGCGCTATTTTATCAGTTGCAGATTCATGCTTGTTATACTCGTAGCAACAAATTACAAGCCAGCGAATACATCCTAAATCCAATCGCAATTATCCAGCGTGGCGTGATTATCTATCTACTGGCAACTCGTACCGACGATCCAGAAGCCACCATTCGCACCTTTGCCTTACATCGTTTTGATAGTGTTGAGATTCTCGAAACCGCTGCAAAAACACCGGAGAATTTTCAACTTGATACGTACTTAGATGAAGGTAGCATGGGCTTTAGCCACCCACTGTTTGGCGAATTGGACGAGCGTGGCAAGAATACCGCTGTTGAGCTTAGGTTCACTAGGCAAGCAGGTAAAAGTCTGACTGAAAGTAAGCTTAATGACGATCAAACCGTGATGCTAAATGAGGATAACACCCTTACTGTAAAGGCTACTGTTAATTTAACCTCACAGCTGGTCTGGTGGCTACGAGGATTTGGTAGTGGGTTATTAGATGCTAAGCCTGAGCTGCTCTATCAAGCGGTATTAGATAAGTCTTCGACAGCAATCAGTGAGTGATATCACTGGTATGAAGCTTGCGCAAATTACCATTACTCAAGTAAGCAGTCACTAAATCTAGATAACGGTTAGAAACTAAGAATAAAAAAGGAAAGTTATGTCGACCACTGCCCCATCACCACTGTTGTCAGATAGTTTACGAGGACTGGGACTAGACGCAGGGACTTTGTTCTTTGCGCTCAATTATGAATTTACCAAAATTGAGCCAAAAGGCATGTTTAAGCGCTTTAAGAAAAATCAAAGCGCGATGGATATTGATTTAGCTTGCGTGTTGTACGATGATAATTGCGTCATCAGTGACATCGTTTGGTTTAAGCAATTACGAGATAAAGCTGAGTCGGTCAAGCATCAAGGTGACAGCTTAAATGGTAAGGATCGCGGTGAACAAGCCATGTATCTTGCCCCGCTTGATCAAGAACAAATCAGATTGGAGCTCGAAAAAATTCCCGCTCATATTACTCATATTGGTTTAATTGCCAACTCATACCATGGCCATTCGTTTTCTAGGGTGAAAAAAGGCGAAATTCATCTGAGTGACGATGAAGGAAACCGTTGTTTTGAAGTCAACCTTAAGCAGCTTCCACGCGACTGCACGACGTTATGGGTAGCGCATTTGCGTCGATCTGTTGATGATTGGCATTTAACATTGCAAAACTTACCACTCACTGCAGAAGGTCTAGCAGATGCAGCACAAGAAGTGGCTCATGAGTTAGCGCGTGCATTGCCTATTCCTCAGGGAATATAAGAGCAATTAGTAATCGCATATAAAAGAGGTCTTGTGCTATGTAAACACAAGACCTCTTTTTATGGGCAAATCATTAGCTGTAATTAATTGCTAAAAACATATCTGTTATAAATCATTTCACACTTGCCTATAAAACTTCACCGCAATGCGGACAGAAGTTCTTTTGGCGCGTTTCAACTTCTTTCTCACGCCGTTCAAGCTCTTGCTCTCGAAGTACCTGTAAGACGATATTTTGTGCCTGCTCTTTATCTAAACCCAGCTCTCGACGAATTTTATCAATCATCATCTGATTCTGTACCAAATCAAAGTCACTATCAATGAGCTGCTCACGAAAATGCTGTTCAAGCTCTTCACGGCGCTGAGCCAGTTCATTCGCTAATCCTGTCGCTAGAATACCAGCTGGCAGTGCTGCGAGACCTACGCCCAATATCGTAATGACAGCACCCAATATTTTTCCCGCATTAGTAATTGGCGTGACATCTCCATAGCCTACTGTTGTCAGTGTCACCACAGCCCACCACATCGCTTTAGGTATAGACTCAAACTCGTCTGGCTGTGCGTGATTCTCTACCAGATAAATGCCGCTAGAGGCGGTCACAATCATAATAATGAGAATAAAGATAACAGCCTGAAATGAGCCTCGCTCCTTACTAATAACGACTAGCAAGATGCGCATTGAAGCAAAGTAACGAGTCAATTTTAGAATTCGAAACAAACGTAAAATACGTAAGAAACGCAAATCAATGTTGACAAAGAAATTCAAAAAGGCGGGCACGATAGCTACTAAATCAATCAATGCGGATGGACTTCTGAGCCAATCCCATCGCTGTTTCCACGTTGTGTTATCGGGCTTGGCTTCAGCCACACTCCACAGACGCAGTAAGTACTCAATAGAAAAAACAACTATAGAGAAGTTTTCGAATAAGGTGAAGTAATCTTGATAAGGGTAATACCACTGATCGACAGACTCCGCTATTACAGCAGCTACGTTAGTCATAATCAAAAATATAAGAAAATAATCAACGTAACGGCTAAATAACGTGTCATGTTCTTCATTTTGTAAAATATCATAAACAAAATGACGCAAGCGCCGTATAGATTGGAATAACATGCCAGCCCTATGCGGTGAAATACCGAATTGATATTAGTAGAATAAAACAACGGTCAAACAATAAAAACCAAACTTTCATCACAGAACATAGGATATATTTGCAGCAATCATCCATGATTTGTATCAACAACGCTTCATTTGGTACTAACCTGTCCATTATCAGCCATGACTATCGGCTATACAAAATGCAGGTAGTAAATATAGACTGATACCAGCAGTATAAACACAATTAGTAGGATAGAGAACCTTAAGAACTGTTCGTCAGCACGAAGCTGCTGGCTAATATCTTGTGCAGGTATCAAAAACAAGTGACATTCAGGACAACAAGAGTCTACCTGATTCAATATTTTCATAGTACGCGCATTCGTACAGCGTAGAGGGGAGTTATTGCAATAGCCAAGCATAATATATTGCACCTCTTGTTGAATCATAAATAAGAGATACCGACTTACGTCAATGACACTTACTTAAAAAGCAGCTTTTGTTATGTTTAATTATAAACTGTAGACAATTGAATTACATGTAAATGTAATTTATTGCAGAAACATTGCTAATTTATATTTAAAACCTTACCAATAATAATGATTTTCGTATTATAATATACATTAAATGTTACAGATTAAACTTTAATCATGACATTATGTATCAGTAGCTAATGCCATCCCTCATTAGAAAACTGCTGATAATTTTTTATTACGTTAAGGAATGAAATGATGAAACTACAATCCCTAGTTTTAGCAACTGCTGCTGCACTTACAATGACAACTGCTTTTGCAGTCCCTGCTGGTACTTGGTCTGTTGCTGCTGGCGCGCATTATGTTGATCCTAAAAGCGACAACGGTACAGTATCTACTGGCTTAGGTAACTTTGAAGTTGATGTTGATGGCGATGTACGTCCAACTATCAGTGGTGAGTACTTTATCGCTAACAACGTTGGTGTTGAATTACTAGCTGCTATTCCGTTTCATCATGACATTACTCTAAAAGCTGGTGACACTACTATTGATGCGAAAACACAGCATCTACCACCTACTCTATCTGTACAGTATCACTTCGATGGCTATGATCTGCCTATGAATGTGAAGCCTTTTGTTGGTGTTGGTGTGAACTACACCACTTTCTTTGAAGAAAAGGTTTATATTCCTCTCGCTGGTGACTATGATTTAGAACTTGATGATAGCGTTGGTGTAGCTGGCCATGTTGGTCTTGATATTCCTTTTGCTCCAACTGAATATTTCCGTATTGATGCCCGTTATATGGACATCAAAACAGATGCAAGCCTAAACGGTGATGATATTGGTGAAATCGATATCAGCCCTTGGGTATATGGCGTAGCATTCGTTAAACAGTTCTAAATTAGTAAAGATACCATGCGTAATAAGAGCCAGCTTGATAGCTGGCTTTTTTGTGCCTATTAACTATGGTTACTACCATCTGTCTACACTAACTACTAAGCAATTATTTATAAAAATAGCTAATAACCTACAAGAACAAATAATCTCCATAAAAAAGACCACCCGTGGGCAGTCTTTTTGTATTGCTAGTTAGCTTTAGATCAAGATACGACGTGGGTCTGCTAATAGCGTTGCGATATAACGAGTGAATACAGCAGCATCTGCGCCATTGATCACACGGTGGTCATAAGACAAAGACAGTGGCAGCATCAAACGTGGCTCAAAGCTTTGTTTTTTAGCATCCCAACGTGGCTGCATACTTGCTTCAGAGACACCTAAAATACCAACTTGTGGCCAGTTAACTAATGGCGTAAATGCCGTACCACCCAAGTTACCTTGGCTCGATATGATAAAGCTAGCCCCTTGCAAATCTTTAGTGCTGAGCTTCTTATCACGAGCTTTTACAGCAAGCTCGCCAATCTCAATTGCGATTTGCTTTAAACCTTTATCTTGTACGTTTTTGATAACCGGTACGATAAGACCATCATCTGTTGCCACAGCAATACCCATATTGACACTTTTACGCAATATGACCTGAGTATTGTCATCACTCAAGTGACTGTTGAATCGTGGGTGCTGGGTCAATGCGTAAGCAGTTGCTTTAACTACGAATGCTAAAATGGTAAAGCCAATACCTTCAGCTTTCATGCCACCTTTTAGCTCACCGCGTAGTTTTTCAGTCTCAGTGATATCAGACAAATCGAACTGCGTTACTTGCGGTAGCAAAGTATTGTAGTTGAGCTGTGGTATCGAGACTTTCTGCAAGCGGCTAAGGTCTTGTGTTTCTGTCTCACCCCAGATCTCAGCGTTACTCATGTCAGGCAGTTTCGGTAGACCTGAGCTAACAGGATTACTGCTCACAGGTGCCGCTTTCTGCTTGGTTAGACTGTTTTTAACATGTGCAAACAAGTCCTCTTTTAGAATGCGATCGTTTAGAGCTGAACCATTCACTTGTGTGATATCAACACCTAACTGACGGGCTAGTTTGCGAACAGCAGGACCTGCATACACATCAACCAATTTTTCATTGACCTGTGCTTCAGTTAATTTACCCTCTGTTTTGCTAGCAGCTGTATCAGTATTGGTCGGTTTGGCAGCTTGTTTTGGCTCACCAGTGGTTTTAGCAGCTGATTTATCTTCTGTTTTGGCGGGTGCTGACTCTTGTGGCTTAGGAGCTTCAGATTCACTATCACTAGCATCATCTGTACTACTTTCCATGATGATGATGAAGTCCTGACCATTAGCAACCATATCACCTGCTTCGACCAAGATTTTCTCAATCTTGCCGGCAACTGGCGCTGGCACTTCAACTGAAGCTTTATCTGATTCGATTAGCAAAATGGACTGCTCAGCGCTAACAGTATCACCAACGCTCACCATGATTTCAGAAACTTGTGCCTCGTCAACACCTAAATCAGGTAATGCATGAGTAGTTGCTTTACCAGCATTAGCGGCTGGCTTGGCAGCAGACTCTGATTGCTTTGATTCAGTTGCAACAGGCTCAGGTTTTGATTCTGGTTTAACATCGTCTGTGCTGTTCGCTTCTTGCTCTTCAGCAGCATTTTCATCGTTGCTTTCTGCGCTATCATCTGCGCTTTCAAGCTCAATCAGCACCATACCTTCGCTGACTTGATCACCGATAGCAACGCTAATCTTAGTCACTTTACCAGCAGCAGAGCTTGGTACTTCAACCGATGCTTTGTCAGATTCTAATAATACAATGTTGTCGTCTTTTTCGATGACATCGCCAACTTCTACCATAATCTCGCTGACTTCGGCGCTATCAACACCTAAATCGGGGGCTTTAATGTCCATGATTTATTTCCTCGTCTTATGGTTATTATTATTTGACATCTTTATCATCAAGTACATTTGCATCTGCTTGATCTTCAGCACGGCCTTCATTACTGATTTCATCATCGTCTTCAGCGATAAACTCAGGTACAGGATTTGGATTTACGTTACCTGGCGCTGGTGCATCTGGAGACTGGTCATAGTAAGACTGCTGTTGCCATGCAGGTGGATGGTCCACATCGATACCTAAGCTTGAAATCGCGTCTTTAACCAAACGCATCTCAACTTCGCCTTCATCCGCTAGGCGTTTAAGCGTTGCCACAACGATATGCGCAGCATCAACGTTAAAGAAACTACGTAGGTTTTCGCGCGTATCAGAACGGCCATAACCATCGGTACCTAGAGTCGTGTAAGGACGGTTGTCTGGTAACCAAGCACGGATCTGCTCTGAATAGTTACGCATATAATCTGTCGCTGCAACTACAATACCTTCGTGCGGTGCTAATTGCTCAGTAACCCAAGGCACTTTCTCTTCGTCCATTGGATGTAGACGGTTGTAGTCATCACAAACCATACCATCACGAGTCAGCTCATTAAAGCTGGTTACACTCCAAACGTTAGAAGTAATATTGAACTCGTCTTTTAGTATCTGTGATGCTTTTTGTACTTCGCGTAAGATAACACCAGAACCTAATAGCTGTACTTGTGTTGAACCATTGTCTTCAAGCAAGTACATACCACGTTTGATACCTTCTTCGGCACCTTCTGGCATAGCAGGTTGCTCGTAGTTTTCATTCATCAACGTCAAGTAATAGTAAACGCGCTCGCCTTCACCATACATACGGCGTAGACCGTCATGCATGACCACAGCTAGCTCATAGCCAAAACAAGGATCATAGCTGACACAGTTTGGCACGACATTGAATAGAATCTGTGAATGACCATCTTGATGCTGCAAGCCTTCGCCATTAAGTGTCGTACGACCAGCAGTTGCGCCTAACAAGAAGCCTTGTGCTTGACAATCACCTGCCGCCCAAGCCAGATCTCCCACACGTTGGAAACCAAACATTGAGTAGTAAATATACATCGGAATCATCGGTAGCGCGTTCACAGAATAACTGGTTGCCAATGCAATCCAAGTACTCATTGCGCCTGCTTCGTTGATACCTTCTTCTAACATGTGACCATCGATAGCCTCTTTATAGCCCATCAACGCTTCACTGTCTTCTGGCGTATATTTTTGACCAACAGCCGAGTAAATACCCAATTGACGGAACATACCTTCTAGACCAAACGTACGCGCTTCGTCAGGTACAATTGGTACGACGCGATCTTGGATGTCTTTGTTTTTGAGCATCGCAGATAGCAAGCGCACAAATACCATCGTTGTAGACTGCTCTTTACCATTGCTGCCTTTTAATACCCGATCAAACATTGATAGTTCAGGGATATTTAGTGGGATATGACCACTACGACGGTTTGGCAGATGACCACCTAACGACTCACGACGACCTTTAAGATACTTCATTTCCGCCGAACCTTCTTCAGGGCGGTAGAACGGTAGAGTCTCTAACTGCTCATCAGTAAATGGCAAATCAAAACGATCACGGAAATACATCAATGCTTCTTGATCAAGCTTCTTCACCTGATGCGATTTGTTGACTGCTTGCGTTTGAGCAGATAAGCCATAACCTTTAACGGTCTTGACCAAAATAACCGTCGGTTGGCCTTTGGTTTTCATAGCTTCGCTAAAGGCAGCATAAACTTTAACTGGATCATGGCCACCGCGGTTTAGACGTGAGATTTCTTCGTCAGTCAACGCATCTGCCATCTCTTCTAGCTCTGGATATTTACCAAAGAATTCTTTGCGAGTAAATTCAGGCGTACGCGCTTCATATAGCTGATACTCACCATCCACCACTTCTTCCATACGTTGTTTAAGGACACCCGTATGATCTTTACCAAGTAATGAATCCCAGTTACCACCCCAAATAACTTTGATGACTCGCCAGCCTGCGCCGCGGAATACTGACTCTAGCTCTTGAATGATTTTACCGTTACCACGGACTGGACCATCAAGACGCTGCAAGTTACAGTTAACTACCCATATTAGGTTGTCCAGCTTCTCACGACCAGCAAGAGAAATGGCACCTAGGCTTTCTGGCTCATCAGTTTCACCATCACCTAAGAATGTCCAAATCTTACGACCTTCTTTTTCTAACAACCCACGGTTTTCCATATAGCGATGTACATGGGCGTGATAGATAGACATGATTGGGCCAAGTCCCATTGATACCGTTGGGAACTGCCAATAATCAGGCATTAGGTATGGATGCGGATAGCTTGATAAACCTTTACCACCGACTTCACGGCGGAAGTTATCAAGTTGATCTTCGGTCAAACGACCTTCTAAATAAGAACGGGCATAGATACCTGGCGCTGAGTGACCTTGATAATAAATCATGTCACCACCGAAGTGATCGCTAGCGGCGCGGAAGAAATGGTTAAAACCTGTTTCATAAAGCGTTGCACTAGAGGCAAATGTCGCTAAATGACCACCCAAGTCGTCATCATTTTTATTGGCACGCATGACCATGGCAAGTGCATTATAACGAATCAAAGCACGTATCTTACGCTCCATGCCTAGATCGCCTGGGTACATTGGCTCGTCTTCAACAGCGATACTATTGACGTACGCAGTGTCTAGTCTGTTGAACGGCAGTCCTTCTTGAACTGCCATATTGTATAAGGCTTTTAGGAGGAACTGTGCACGGTCCTTGTCTGCGTGTTTGACCACAGACTCAAAGGCTGCTAGCCATTCCTGAGTTTCGGTGCTATCAGCATCCTTATAATAATTCATTCTTGTTAATCCTTTTATATCAGTCATACCTACCTAATGGCAGGGCTTCATTGAAAAATGCATGATGAGAGATTGGTTTACTTATGACATCCTTGCTACGTCCAAGCATTCCATTGTTTTGTGCGATGATATACAGCTTGATTATAAAAATAGTATTACTCATATCGACAAATGCATCAAATCAACACACCTGCCAGATCGTCATAATGCTATAGCTATTCGTTTAATCATTATTTGACTATGACATTCCATTATAAGCTTTTACGGTTAAGTTGTTTATGGCTGTAGAGAAATGATGAAATAACAAGTATTTTTTAAATAAATAACGATTAGTTGTTAGGTAAATATTATTAACCATTATTCCGTTGATACCAAGATTTTAGTAATAGGTAGATGAAATTTGCTGTCCATAGCGGTAGATATCTGCTTTTTTAATTAATAAATACACTAATCGAAAATACACTTCTTGTTACTCATACCCTATAAATAGACATTCGTCTCATTTGTGTATATTAATTGTGATTTAAGTATTATTCTTATTATAAGATTATATGTATATTCTATCCTTGTTCTCGGAGCTATTATGAACCCGTATATTATACCATCGACTCTAAAGTCAAGAGTAACGCGTTGGATAGCTCTACCATCCTTATTAATACTGCTACCTAACTATTTAGCTTTTGCAGCGATAACAACATGTCCTGCTGGATACATTTCTGATGAGTTTTCAAAAGTTGATTACAGCAACTTAGCATCTACTGTTTCTCCACCAATCCTTGGGGTAAATCAACTTTTAAATGGACTTAAAAGTGAAAGCTATGTCATTGCATCTAATAGCCTTAGTACTACTGGCACTCTAGATGCCGGAGGTTCCAACTTTTATAGAACTAAAGATATAGGTACTAACATTCCATCTTTCGAGTTTTTTCAGGATTTTACTAACAAGGAATCTACTCGTACGGTTTCGTATACTTTTACAAATAATTTTAGTAAGCAATCACAAGCACTTGATAATGTCAGCTTAAGTATCTATGACATAGATGTGAACTACGTAGCGACAGGAACAGGTAGTAGTAATTTAGGTGTTAGATATTTTGAGTTTTCTGACCAAGTGACAATAACAGGCTTCACCAGCGCAGGTGCACCGGTAACTCCAATTCGAAAATATAGCGGTGCCGGAATGACGACTACGGCACCTTATCGCCAAACGACCACAACTTCTGACGTTCTATGTAGCACAGACTCAATAGACGAAAAATGCAAAGTGTCGGTAGCTTTTGATCAACCTATAGTCAGAGTAGATGTAACTTACGGCAATAATCCTAATTTAGAATATTATGACTTTAATAGTATCGGCAACCCAGGTGACCAACTAATTAATATTGTGTTTGATGGCTACTGCTATCAACCGCAGCCGCGTCTAACATATACAAAAGCGCTTTCAACTTCTCGTAAAACGAATAACGATCAATTTACTGTCCAAATCAAAGACAATGCAGATAATTCGGTAGTTACGAGTGGCATTACTTCTGTTACTACAACGGGATCGAATAACACTGTCACGACTGGTACAGGTACTACAGGAACTTTCAAAGTTAATCCTACCAAGACCTATACATTGACAGAAGCAGTCTCAGGATCGACAAATTTAGCAGATTATACTGCCTTATATGCTTGTAGAAAATCAGATGGTACATCCGTTAGCACTTTAGACCCAAAAAACCTTAAGCTAATTTACGGAGACAACTGGACGTGTACAATCACAAACGGCAGCCCTAACTATGTCTTCTCAGGCACTGTCTTTAACGATAATGGCGGTATTACTGCTGCAGACTCTACTAAACAGAATATTACTAACACCTTTACTGCAAATAGTGCTTACTTTAATGGCATCTTAGATAGTAACGAGTCTGGAATATTTGACAGTGCGTTACAAGTTACTTTAACAAACTGTAACGGTACTAAGGTTATTACAAGCTCAGCTAATCCACAAACAGTATCAAGTTCAGGTAAGTACAGTTTTACTGTTCAACCAAGTGCATTGCCAACTAGAATCTGCTTAGTGGAAACCGAGCCAACCTCATGGGTTTATAGTGTAGATACCACTGCTAATACCAGAGAAGTATCACTTAATAATGGCACCTACATATATAACAATTTAGACTTTGGGGAAGTTCAGGCGAATAACGCTTCTTTAGTGCTTATTAAATCGCAATATGTCCATAATTGTAATATCAATACAAACTTTAACGGTACTACTGGTACACCTTCTCAAACCCCTGCATTTAGTATTGCAGAAATAAAAGACATAGAACCCGGAAAATGTATTGCTTATAGAATTGAAGCTTATAACCGAGGTCATGTTGATTTGAAAGATATTCAAATCAACGATCAATTACAGGTAAAGTCGCAAACCAACTTGGTAACCTCTGTTTTCGCTTTGCCAGTTCCTAAAGGAGATCCTACTTCTCTCTATACTGGCACAACTCTACCGACAGGTACTATTACCTCTGAGCTGTTTAACTTAAACAAACCTACTGGATCAACTCCTACCAAAGCCACGCTATATTTTAATACTAAATATGGCACGACTATGGACACTCAGTAGCTATTATTTCTTGCATCTCTAAAGTATTACTAATCTTCTTTCTAACCAGAAAAGGCCCTGTCTACCTAGACAGGGCCTTTTACCGTTTAGCTACCTCGAATTACCATTTGTCGTCTTTATAATGAATATTTGTATCGGTTACGTGACAATAGCTTAAAGGGAAGATGTGCGCTTTTTACAGACGATCCTGAGATCAAATTATAGACAGTTTCACTTTAGCCCAAGGCATCAACATCCCAATGATAGCAATGATATAAGAAAGGATTTTATATGAAACGTTTCAAAATTCTACGCAATGTTCTATTAGCTACTATAGCTTCTAGCTGTCTACTAAATATAGCACATGCTGACGATGCTCTAAAAATGGAGTTAACGTCTAATCAAGTTGTAAAAAACTCAGAAGGTAAAACGATCTATACACCAGTACGTACCGCGCCAGCAGGTACAGTAATCCAATATAAAGCAACTTATACCAATACCATCAACAAAGATATTAATGACTTGATGGTAACTCTACCTATTCCTACTAATATGACATTTACTGGTGAAGCAGTCCCTGCAAGCGCACAAGCCAGCACGGATGGTAAAAACTACGCTGACATGCCGCTGATGCGTAAAGTAGACGGCAAAATGGTCAAGATTCCATATTCTGAATACCGTACGCTACGCTGGAATATTAAGCTATTACCAGCTAAGAAATCTGCAGCCGTCGCTCTCAATACTACCGTTAATTAGTTCAGTATCTATTAAGCCTCAACTCTTTAAAAACTCTAATTTTTAATCTAAGTCCATATCATCTCTTTTGGAGCATTACATGAAATCAAATACTTTTAACTACAGCATGCTTGCTGTCGGTGTTGCGGCTGTTATGGGCCTATCTACTGGAGCTAATGCTGCAACCCCTACTGGCGGCACTTCAGGCTCTTTTAATGTTACTAACAAAGCGACAGCTTCTTATACAGTTGCAGGTAGTGATGCTTCACAAACCGCAGAATCAAATGTAGTTACAGTGAATGTTACTGAAACAGGATCATTCTCTTTAATCTCGACGGTAGTAGACGATGTAAAGGATGATGATTTTGGTAAAGACCGTGCTATTAATGCGCAAGCGAGCTCAACAGTAGACTTTACTCATACACTAACTAACGGTGGTAACGTTAACGACATTTATAAGATCACTCTTGCTAATATAACTGGCGATAATTTTGACTACAACCTTGGCAACAGTGTTATTAAGTATCAAAAGGTTAATGCTGCTGGCACTAACGTTGGTGGGGAAGTCACTATTGCTAATAATGAATCAATTGCGTTAGCACCAGGTGAAAAAGCTCTAATCACAGTTACTGCTCAATCTAATACTAAACGTGTTGCTGATACTAACGGTATCCTTACGGTTACTGCTGAAAGTACGTATTTGAAGTCTAAATCTGCAAATACAGACCCTGCTACCTATACAGCAGTAAACACCGATAATGCGTTGACTAAGACACCTATTTACGCAATTACCAAGTCAGCTACGACCAACCTTGGTAACAAAAACTTTGACTTAAACAATACTGATGCTTTTGTTGACTACACTATTACTGTCAAAAACGAAGGTAATATCAGTGGTACTGCAATTAGCATCTCAGATGATCTACCATCAGGTTTAGTAGCGATCGCATCAGGACAGCAAAACTATAAAGCACCTTCTGTTGCAACATCTAATGGTAGTGCGGTGGGTACTGCTGTCCTTTCGAACAGTAACAAAACAATCACTGTAGCTGGTCAAAACATCAAAGTGGGCGAAACTATTACAGTTACTTTCCGTGCGAAAAAGGCAACTGATGCAACATCTAGTAGCTTATTTACCAACTATGCAGTTGTTAGAGATAATACTAATAGTGATGTAAATGCTAATACCCCTGATATCATCGATAGATCTGATGATGGTGTGACGCCGGGTGGCCTAACAGAAAGCACTTATGAAAATACAGCTACACCTCTAATAGGTAAGGATGATAATACCAACGCGACAGTAACAACGACTAATCAGACTCGTGCTATTGCTATCACCCCAGGTGCGAACAAAGAAGTAGCTCTAATCACACCTACAACAAATAACGATGTTGCCAACACTTACACTTATACCATTACAAACAACGGTACTGATATCACGGAAGCAGCAGGTACAGGTGACAACGATAGTTCTGTCAAACTTTCTATCAAGCCAACTGCGACTAGAAATAACGGCATTATCGATGATCCTAATATCAGTATTACACGTGTATATGTAGATGCCAACAATAATGGTAAGTTTGACACGGGTGAAACTGAACTTGTAGGCGTAAACGGTATTTATGAGTTGAATGCTGCTACTCCATTTGTGACAGGTAGTACTACCAATCGCAAAGGCTTAGCTCCTGGTGAGAGTGTCAAAATTGGTGTGCAAGTTACCACGTCAGGTGAAGGGAGTAACGATCCAAACTCTACACAAGCTAATGTAAATAACATAGGCGATTTTGAAACTTTAACCCTATCTATCCAACCTAAGGGTCCAGTTAACGGTACCGCTGTACCTACTAGTACTTCTGATAATCCATTGTCTACAACGTCTACTACGATCATGCAGGGCATTAATCTAGCGAAATACCAAATAGTAGATAGTTGTGGTGCAAGTCCTGCTGTTAACTCTGCTGCATGGGTGACTGGAAATCTAACAGCGACTGCTGCTCAATGTATCTTCTATAAATTAGAATCTAAGAACACTTTCACTGATAGCGCTAGAGTTATTAATAATCTTGTCGTATCAGATACTTTGGCACCTACGCTAACGTATCAAGCCAACAGTTTTTCAGCCTCGCCGACGGCAACTGACCAGTCCCTTGGTCAGACAATAAAGGTTACATTTGCAACGGTAAATGCTGGTGCAACAGCCAACGTTGTATTCTCTGCAAAACCTTCACAAACTGGTACTAATCAATAAATAATTCAATCTATTTATCTACGAGTAGTAAATGCTACTCATAGATAAACCCTCTAGCTTGACCTAATCGATTTTGATGAACCAAGCTAGAGAGTTACTACCCTACTCTTCTATGTTTTATTGGATAAGCGACATATGACTCTATCTATCATGACACCGTCTAATCGTACTACGTTGCATACAGCGAAGATCTCTGCGCTGACGGCTGCAATGTTGCTTATGCAATCAAATATGGCTTTTGCTGCGCCAAATGCTCTTGTACAAACTATCAATAACATTGCTAATTCGACTTATGAAGTTAATTCTATTAAACAAAATAGCATTACAAACCAAGTACAAGTAAAAGCCTCTGCACTTCCTGAATATGGTATCAGTTTGACTCAGCATGCTTTACGCACAGTCATGCCTAATACACAGGTAAGTTGGGTCAACGTACTGAGTAACACCAGCTATAGTGATCAAACTGTTGAATTGACACTTGCTATATCACCAACTGTCTCTAATTTAAAGGTCTATCAAGACCTTAATAATAATGGTGAGGTCGATTCAGAAGATCGACAAATCATGCTCGATAACCTGAGCGCTCAGATCAAACTTGGTCAGAGTGAGAGTATTCAGCTTATCGTACAGGCTCTATCAGATGCCAGCGGTGAAGATGGCGATACTGCCGACATAAAAATTGGCGCTATCATACTAGAAGACCCATCAATAGCAGCTGTTGAAGCAATTGACAGACTGGTTATTGTTGAACCTAAAATCAACTTTACTACTCCTCAATTTGACGGTGCTAAAACCACCTCGCAAATCGGGGACAACGTTTATATTGATGCCAGTTACGCGCAGTGTAATGTGCAATCTGATAAACCTGATCAAGTATGGATTACTGTTAAGTCCCCTGCAACAGGTGACACCTACTCTCTTAAAGGAATTGAAACTGGTAATAATACAGGCAAATATCGTCTAACTGCACCGACACAAAACAACGCCAATGCTATTAATGATAAGTTCATTCAGACATTAGCTAACGATACTTTAACTGCTAGTCTAGAAGCGTGTATTGCTCCTTCTGTTGGTACAGATGCTGATCAGCTACCAAGTAATAGTGATTTTACTGTAGTTATCGAGGATCTGAGTTCTCAAGTAAGTATAATTGATAATAGTGCCAGTTTGGTTGTCACGAAAGAAAGTGATGTCAAAACTGCAGAGCTTGGTGATTATGTCAGCTATACCATCGATATTACCAATAACGGCAAATCGACTGCTTACGATGTACAACTAAAAGACGCTTTACCGCGTGGTTTTGACTACGTTGAGAACAGTGTACGTGTTAGTCCAACGACTGATATTGATATCAACCAAGCGCAGACTACCGAGTTTAAAGCTGATGGTAAATATCAGGTTTTGAGCCTAGGAAACATGGCAGTTAACGAAAGTAAAAAAGTTACTTATCGTGTACTCATCGGTGCGTCATCACTAGGCGGCGATGGTATCAACCGCGCCACCGCTACTGCTAGAAATGACCAAGGTCAAAGCGTCGGCTCAAGAGAAGCGCAGTGGAAGATTGATGTAGAGCGCGGAGTGATGAATACTGATGGTATTATCGTCGGTAAGGTCTATCACGATATCAACCGCGACGGTATTCAGCAAAAAGTAGACGGCGAGCTTGGTGTCGCTGGTGTACGTATCTATATGGAGAACGGCAACTTCATCGTGACTGATCCTGAAGGTAAATATAACTTCTACGGTATCAGTGCCAAAACACACGTACTAAAGGTCGATCGTACTACTATCCCTAGAGAAACTGAGCTGGTTACCCAAAGCAATCGCAATACTGGTGATGCCGGTAGTCGTTTTGTTGATTTGAAATACGGCGAATTACATCGTGCAGATTTTGCAATCGTTGGTGGCATGGCAGATAGCACTGAACGCTTAAACGCTGAGCTAATTGCTCGTAGCAAATTAGTAGAAGCTAAAAATGATACGCTAGAGCAAGCGGTAAAAACAGAGCTAACACTAGAACCAGATTACGATATCGACACGACTGATAATGTCGATGCAAGTGGCTGTAATATCAATGGTGACTTAGACCTTGGTAATAGCTGTGATTCAGCTATCGTTAATGACATGGTCAATCCAGTAGATAGCCGTGTTGATATGACGGTAACCACTGTTGCTCCGCCAGTAGAAAAAGAGCTCGAAGAGTACTTAAAAGAAGTGGCGAGTAACGATGTTGCCTTCATTAACCTAAACGAAGGTCAGCAGCTTAGCACTTATAAACAAATGGTACAGGTTCAGGCACCGCTTGGGTCTGTGTTCACACTATATGCCAACGGCAAAGCTGTATCAGAACAAAAAATAGGTAAAACTGCTGAGCAAGAAAAACAGAATGTAACGGCTTTCGATTACTATGCTGTTGATTTACAGCGTGGTAAAAACTCCTTACGCGGTGTTGCGACTGATATAAATGGTCAGGTCATCTCTGAGCAGACGATCAAGGTATTAACTCCTGATAGCTTACAAGCTATCGACTACCGTACTCAGGAAAATCTAGTACCAGCTGACGGTATTAGTGAATATCAGGTAGTCATTAGTCTAAAAGATCGTGATGGTCGTCCATATATTGCATCAACTCCGATTACTATCGATACGAATATCGGCCGAGTTAATCTAAAGGATGGCAGTAAAGACCAATCTGGTACTCAAGTAATCGTATCCGGTGGTGAGCTACTAATACCCGTAACTGCACCTAGCGTACCAGGTAAGGGCGAGCTAGTAATTGACACTGGTAGCAGCAAACAAATCATTCCATTACAGTTCACCGCTCAACTACGTCCACTACTTGCTGTTGGTATTGTAGAAGGTGCTATTTCACTAAAAGACTTTGATGGTAGTAGCATTACCGATGCTCAAGGTGCATTTGAGCAAGAGCTAAATGACTTTGCTGGTAATGATGATTACACAGCTTCTGGTCGTGCCGCAATGTTCCTAAAAGGAGAAGTGCGCGGTGACTACCTGCTAACGCTTGCATATGATAGTGATAAAAAAGGCGAGCGTTTGTTCCGTGATATCGAGCCGGGCGAATACTATCCTGTCTATGGCGACTCATCAGCTAAAGGCTTTGATGCGCAGTCTACTAGCAAGCTTTACGTGCGCCTCGATAAAGGCCGTTCGTTCGCTATGTATGGTGATTTGAAAACTCAGATTGATGATGACGAAGGCATCAAGCTTGGTCAATACAACCGTACATTAACTGGTCTAAAAGCTCAATTTGAAGATAGCAACACTCGTGTTACTGCCTTTTTAGCAGAGACCAGTACTAGCCAACGTGTAAATGAGACTCGCGGTTTGGGCATTTCAGGCCCATATCCATTGGCTGAGAACTTCGATGCGGTATTAGAAAACTCTGAAACGGTTGAAGTTATTACTCGTGATGCCAACAACCCTGGGCTTATTATCAATCGTGAGACGCTTACTCGCTTTGCTGATTATGAGATCGACCCTATCAGCCGTAGCTTATTCTTGACGGCACCAATTGCTAGTCAGGATATCGAAGGCAATCCTATCTATATCCGTGTCACTGTAGAAGTTGATGAAGGCGGTGAAGATTATTTGGTCGGTGGTATTGCCGCGAAGCAGCAACTAACGGATAAAGTCGCCATCGGTGGTAGCTATGTGAATAGCGATGACCCATTGAACAAAGAAGAGTTGGCTAGTGTTAATAGTGTTGTTAAATTCAATAATAAGCTAAAGCTGGTCGCAGAATATGCGATGAACAAAGCTGAGAACCCAAATTTTCAGTCAAGTAATCAAATCAACGCGACAGAATTGACTGATAGTGATGTTGAAGGTAACGCACTACGTATTGAGCTTGATTTTGATAATAAGAAAAATACGCTTGCCAAAGCTTATTATAATGATGCTGATGAAGGTTTTGTCACTGGTGTATCACCGCTTACTGCTGGACGTACTGAATCTGGTGTAGAGGTTACTCATACTCTAAATGATAAGAAAACTGCTCTTAAGTTAGAAGGCATACGCACAGAAGAGCATACTACTGACGCCAGCCGCGAAGGCGTGCAAGCAAGCGTTGAGCATCGTTTAAGCGAAAACATCGTTGGTGAAATTGGGGTTCGTTATTACAAACAAGACGCGACTGCTGCCTCACGTAACACTCAAGCCGCGACAGACGTTGTAGATATTACAGACGATACGCTATTCAATGATGACATTATCAATCAGTCAGCGTTAAGCAGCGTTAGTGACGCTGAAGAAGATATTGAAGGTACGACTGTACGTGCTCGTATTACCTCTCGTCTACCTAAGTTGAATAACAGCTTGGTATTTGCAGAATATGAGCAAGATATCGAAAACAGCTCACGTAATGCGACTTCTATCGGCGGTGAGACACCGCTCGGAAATCTAGGTCGACTATACGCACGTCATGATTTGATCAACAGCCTATCTGGTACTTATGGTCTTGATGATACAGATGAGCGTCAACGTACCACTGTTGGCTTTGACGCAACTTACATGAAAGATGGTAAGGTTTATAGCGAATACCGCATGCGCGATGCAATCAGTGCACGTGAGGCAGAAGCAGCCATTGGTCTAAAAAACAAATGGTATGTTCAAGAAGGTTTAACCTTAAACACTTTATTTGAACGTGTTGAATCTCTGGAAGGTGAAGAAAGCAACACTGCAACAGCGGCAGGCTTCGGTGTTGAATATCTTGCCAAAGAGAATTATAAAGCATCAGGACGTTTTGAAAAACGTTGGGGTGAAACAAGTGATACGCTACTTGGTAGTGCTGGTATCGCCTATCGCTATACTGATGAGGTTACCTTCTTAGCCAAAGACATCTATTCACGCACTGACTATAGTGATGGTGATCGCACTATTAATCGTTTTCAGCTAGGTGCTGCGTATCGTGACTACGATAGCAATCAGCTAGATATGCTTGCAAAATTCGAATATCGTTTGGATGATAATAATACTGGCGATGACGCTTATCAAAAAGACACCATGATTTGGTCATGGAATGGTAATTACCATCCTACGCGTCCGCTAACCTTGTCTGGACGGTATGCTGGTAAGTATACAGAATACGAAGCAGACAGCTTAACCAGCAATAACACGGCTCACGCTGTTTATGGCCGTGGTCTTTATGACATCAGTGAGCGCTGGGATATTGGTTTACAAGCAGGTACTTATTGGAATGATCAGGCTAATGACTTGGCTTATATGCTTGGTGCAGAAGTAGGTTATAGCCCAATAACCAACCTTTGGTTATCACTTGGTTATAACTTCATGGGCTTTGAAGATGAAGATATTGCTTATGATGACAGTACTCAGCAAGGTGCTTACTTTAGATTGCGCTTTAAGTTTGATGAAGACTTATTTAAACGTGAAGACCCACGTAAGAACCAACGTCTGAGCAGCAATTCTGCATTTTAATTGTTTGATACTAATGATACTGTCGTAAGTACAACCTTATAACAGTATCATGATTATCTTATGATGAATTATTTTGTCATTCAATAAACAACTAAGTCAGCCCTAGTAATGGTAAATAATACCAACGTTTATTACCTTAACATAAGGTTTACACCATGTTTGATTCATCCATCAATGCAGCACCTTTCAAGCGCTCAATATGCGTTACACTATCAGCTTTATTTTCGTTAACCTTTATGCAGCCAGCTTTAGCTAAGAGTGAGACTATCCAAGTAGCTAACTCAACTAGCATGGCTAAATACTGCCGTGATGATAGTCAGACTCAAGCACGCTCTTATAGATATCAAAGCGAACAACAGCGCCTGTTAAATTGTATGGTCACGCAGTTAAAACCCTATCAACAAAAAGACAAGACAGCCGCTCAACAGTATTTCGCTTATAAAGCGCAAGCGTGGTTGAACTATGCCATTTATCAAGACAGTATGAATAGCCGCTCATCCGCTGGTCAAGTTGCGTTAGAAATGGCAGAGCCTATATTGCAAGCGCTAGATAATGATACGGTACAAGCCTTGAGCCTGTATCAAGATATTCCGTCTACCTCTGCTTTAATGCGTCCTGATCTATGGGCAACTTTAAGCGCGCTTAAAGACGGCGATGGCATAACATCAGCACCACGTGAGATGGCATTTAGTGAAGTGGCTTTAATTTGGGCAGCAACCAATGCTTACGTCAATGCAAATGACTCACAGACCAATGTAGCGCTAGAGAAGTCAATAGTCAGTTATCATAAGCAGTACTCGCCTTTAGATGCGAGCGATGATACTTGCCGTGGACAAGATTTGACGTCTAACCGTTAGAATAGTCGCTGTTTTATTAGAGATATTAATCTGTATTATTTCCAGTCCTATACTAAAAACTAAACATAAAAAAGCCGACCTATTTGTCGGCTTTTTTATGTTTAAAGTAAGCTCAATTAGCGGTTTTTACGTGGCAACTTTTCTGGTAGGTAACAACGTAAATAAGCAATAAATGCTGTATTTGCTTCTTGGATATACTCTTCAGTAATACTCTGATGACGGCGATAAGACAACGTAAAGATAGCATTTACGATGCTATAAGCAATCAACAAGGTATCTTGGATATCGTGGAAGTTTGGCATCTCATAACGCTCTGACAAACGCTTATAGACCAGATCAACGATTTGATGATCCATATCTTCACCAAAGCTGTCACCTTCAAAATCAGGTGTATTGGTGTCATAGATAAGCTTGGCTTTTGTCTCATCGTTATGGAATATCGTAATACAATGATCGATAAGCGCCGTTAAATACCCTTGCCATCTATCATAGTTGCCAATATCGACCGTCTCTACCATCTCTAATATTTCAATCGCATTCAAAAAACGCAATGCTAAAAATATTGCTTCAATATTGGGGAAAAAATGGTAAGCAGAAGCTCTTGGTATGCCCGCTTCTTCACACACAGCCGCTAACGTAATATCGTTAATAGCATGTGTTTCGCTCAATTTTTTGGCACCAGCCAAAAGTTTTTGACGACGTGCACGGCCTTGCTGGCTAGTAAACTTAAACTTATTAGGTACAAGCTTCTTTGCCAATTCCGAATCCACCAACACATCTTCGATCTTTTCGTCTTTGTTATCACTCATTGTAAATCTCTTAATGTTACGCCCTATTTTATAAATATAACTTTCATCGAATAGTAATTATCCTCAAATCAAGGATAGTTGCCTGTTGGCTAAAATATAAAGCCTATATGGTCACTACTATATTCAATGCAGAGGCATCATAAACGCTTGTATAGCATCAAGCAAGGGACATGAATAGGTTAAAAACAATAATACGCTCAGCAATTTAATAGAGCTAACCGTCTAATTTTATAAAGTTAATCTTTGAGTTTTATTTTCGCCCTTATAATACCATGATCGGTCACTCTATCGTCATAGTCCCATTTCAAATGATCATTAAAATAATCGACTCGTTCAACATGACCAAGTGAAAACTTACTATCAGGCAAAAACTCTTCAGAGACAAATAGCTGATCGATAACTTCTGGCATACCTTGATATATATGGGTGTATGCGACATCTTTCATCCAACCATACCGTGCTTGAATACGAGCAGCATCAAAAAGTGCAACATCACGCATACTTTTATCGTAATTAACCTCCCCAGTTTCTGTCATCAACTGAGTAGTCACGCTACCTGTAACATCATTCATATCGCCCAATAGAATCAATGGTTCACGGGTATGTTGCAATCGCTCTATAATAGACATACGGATGGAGGCCGCTTCTGCCGCGCGCATACATAAACTACGAAGCTTGGCGCGAACTCGAATATTTGGATTGTCCATATCTTCTAATAGGTCACCATTTTCGTCTCGTAAGAAAAAAGCACGTTTGCTTTTTAGATGCGCTGTAATAATAGTAATGGGCTGCCCATACGCGTCAACACGTAACACTAATGGAGGACGGTTGAAGCGTTGATAGGGACCGATATCAGGTACATCAATAATGGCTTTTGGTGCTATATCTTCTAGCAAACTGGTTTCTAACTGCTCAAATCGGCTGATAATACCGACAGCAGGTGTATTCTGTGCACCCATGCCTTTGGTATATATACTCGCGTTATCGTTACTTGCAAGTGGAATGACCGCATGTTCAGGCTTGAAACCTAATGAAACAGCCAGCGCCTCTAATGCATTACTATCCCAAACCTCTTGTACTGCGATAATGTCAGCATGCGCTTTAGCCAATAAATCTGTAAGACCTCGCAGCTTATGTTCATAGGCTTTATCGTTATAAGCTGGCGCATTTTCATAATAAGTTCGATTAGGGTTCGCAAAGTTCAGCAAGTTTGCCGTTGCGATATAAAACTGTTTATTGCCTTCAGTGTTATTACTCATATATTCCCCATCGTTCTCATTATTATAGTACATAATATTCACGTATGTGTATACGCTGCAAATTTTATGCCTAAAAAAACTCCCAAAGTTAAGCCTTGGAAGTTTTAAAATAGCATAAATGTTGATAAGTAGATTTACTAATAGAACTAGACATACAATTAATCTATTTTAGGTAATGGTATAGCAACCTCTAATGTTAGCTAATTACTAAATGCATTGGCTGCCAAGATGTTTGACTAACCGTTCTAATAGTTACCTAAACTCTCTTATGATACACGGTGCCATGCATCACGCGATGCTTTACGTGCTTCATTCCATTCCAAACGAGACTCGCCTTTTACTTCGTGCCATGAGCGCTCTAAATCTGCCTCATGATCTTCAAAACGTGCATCTACTGGATAACGAGCACGGTTTGCGTAACCAACTGCATATGCTGGATGCAAGTCACGGTCGAAATCGTATTCTTCTCTATGATAATCTGCATTTGCGTATTCTGCACGCCAGTACGCTTCTTCATGCGTTGGATCAATGGCTTCTGCTGCTGCATGACCTGCACCGCCACCAACGATAGCACCAATAGCACCACCAATTAGCGTACCTAATGGGCCTGCCATTGTGCCGATAGCTGCACCTGCTGCTGCACCGCCTACACCGCCGATACCTGTACCTACTGGATGTGAACCTGGCTCACCGGTAATGATGTCTGCGTTTAAATCTTCTTTTGTCTCTTTTGACATGTGTTTTACTTCACTGCGATCGATAGCATCATGGTTACTCATAGTATTTTCCTTAAATTATTTATTATTTATTGAATTATTTATTTGCTAATTATTAGCGGTCTTACTAAATCCAATTGAAGTATAGAAATTTATAGGTAAGGACAGATAGGCCGATTTTGTAAACTGTGTCCGTATTGCGATTATCTTACGTTACAGCCTGTATCTTTATCACATTTGTGTACGGCAGCCTCATACTTTGAGTAATTATAAATGTACGATCACAATAAATTTACTAAGTAAATCAATCTTATAACGGCATTAGAGACCTTTTGATAGCCTGCTGCCATTTAGCAAGATGTCGCTCACGAGCATCAGCCGACATACTTGGTTCAAACACGCGATCTACCTGCCATGAAGCTTTCATTGTCGATTCGTCATATAGCCCAGTCTTTAAACCTGCGAGTAGTGCTGCGCCCTTCGCCGTAATCTCTGTATCTCTAGGACGCAATACCGGAACACCCAATAAATCTGCTTGAAACTGCATGAGTAAATCATTATTTGCAGCGCCGCCATCTACCCTCAGCTCAGTCAAAGGATGAGGGCTGTCCTTTTGCATAGCGATAAGCACATCATAGGTTTGATAAGCCACGGCCTCCAATGCAGCGCGTGCAATATGTGCCTTAGTAGTACCGCGGCTCATACCAGTGATGCTAGCACTGATATCCGAACGCCAATAAGGCGCGCCCAATCCTGTAAAGGCAGGTAATAGAACAACATCTTCGCTACTGTCTACTTGACGGGCTAGGTCCTCGACATCACTACTCTGCTGAATCATACCCAAATTATCACGCAGCCATTGAACGATAGCCCCTGCCATAAAGACACTGCCCTCTAGGGCATAAGTGACTTCCTTTTTGGGCGGTTGTAGCATGCGTTTTCCTGACTGTACGATTTGGTCAAATGATAAATTGTCCGGACGAATTGGTGATGTTTTACGTTGCCATGCGATGGTGGTTAGTAGCTTATGCTCACTCAATTTTGGCTGTTGGCCAATATTCATCAGCATAAAGCAGCCTGTACCATAAGTGTTTTTGGCCATGCCTGCATCAAGACAACCTTGTCCAAAGAGCGCTGCTTGCTGATCACCCAATACCGCTTGAATGGGTATTTGCTTTGCAAACAGGCCTTTTTTGGTTTTGCCAAAATCGCCGTCGGACGGTAGTACTTTAGGCAATATATGCATAGGTATAGCAAAACGGTCACAAAGTGTCTCTGACCATGCCAGCTTATGGATATCAAATAGCAATGTACGAGAAGCATTGGTCACATCAATGACATGTTCACCGCCTGTGAGCTTATAAATCAGCCAACTATCAATCGTGCCGACCGCTATCTCACCTCTGCTGGCTCGTACACTCAGCTTCGGATTGTTTTCGAGTAACCAAGCAATCTTACTGGCACTAAAATACGGATCTAAACGCAGACCTGTAATACGTTGAACTTCATGTGCCATGTTGACGCTATCAACACCCGGATGCACAGGGTCATTCGTGCTATTGGTAGCGCTTTCAGCAGCAAGCGTCTTACAGTAATTTGCGGTACGCCTGTCTTGCCAAATGATGGCAGGAGCCAGTGGCTTGCCAGTTTGCTTATCCCACATCACAATCGACTCACGCTGATTGGTAATCGCGATACTGGTAACGTCAGTGGCAAGCAACCCTGCCCGATTAATAACATCATGTGCACAGCTAATCTGAGTTTGCCAAATTTGCTGTGCATCTTGCTCAACGAATCCAGCTCTTGGTGTTTGCAGCGTCGTTGGCTGTTGTACCATTTTGATAGGACGCGCATGATCATCGTACAATATCGCTCGACTTGACGTGGTCCCTTGATCCAACGCTAAAATATACCCTGCCATGACACATCCTCTGCTAATATTGTTTATTCTGTTTGATAGCCATTTAGTGACTATTCATTGACTGATTGACTGATTGACTAATGCTTATTGAGCATTTTTTATTTGTTAATTACTGCCTAAATGCTTTCATAATGAGATTAAAAACAAAATCTAACTAAAAATAAATCGCTTGAATCTAAAATACCTTGTTGGCTATGTTGTTACTTATAAACAGATATTTAAAAATTAAATCAATCCTCTATCATACCGCTACTGGTCGCACAATAGGAAACAGCAAAATACTGAGCATTGACCCGTCACCATTGTGGCTCTACAGTGTACCTCTTATGACGAATGACCGCTTTTTAGCGCTTTCAATATAGACGTATTTTTATATTAGAATATGAATGATTTATTTAAGCATCATTCTTTCGCTAGCTAGCAAATAGTCTATAATAGTTCAGCAACTTTATATCCTGAGCAATGAAACTTATCGGTGCTGTTCCTTATTTTATAATACCTTACATTCTAATTAATGGCTTATGTGACTTATGAAATTCATTTTATCAGCGCTACCGACTGCTATGATGACAGTTGCAGTCATGAGTGTGCCTGTCATGACTTACGCGAGCACTGCCGCTGACAGTATAGAAGTATCAGATGATGTTACACCAGTGGCTGTGACACAAATCATAGATGCTGATAGTCCAACTGATAATGATAAACCAGCTTTAGCGCCTTTTCATACAATACCAAACCCTCAAAACTTTGAGTCGCAGGCACTGTCTACGCTTGTTGACCCTATTACACATAAAACAGTCGATAACAGCTACGCACTAGACGTCTCAAGCTTTTTAAGCTTAGAGCAAGCGCAAAAGCTGCTGGTACAAGTATCACCTAAAATTGCTGCCAATCAAGCAGCGATTGCTGCCAGCGAATACCAAACTGACGCGCTCAGAACTATCGACAATCCGCTCGTATTTGCTCGAGTATCTGCCAGTGCCTATCATTTAGATGAGGATATAGACTTATCTTCTCTCAGAAGCGGTATCGTCAACGAAGTAAACAATGGCGTAGATAACATAGTCCCTCCTACAGCAGACCTACCAGACTTTGGTGAGCTGGTCGGTGAGCGTATTCCCGACTCTTATAACTTCAAGCGCTCAGGCTCTACGTCGGGTGCAGGTCTTGGTGTCGTTTGGCCTATTTATACTGCTGGGCGTACAGACGCATTGACTGGCGCCTCGGATGCACGTACACAAGAAGCGATGGCTGATAGCGTACTGGATAAAAATGAGCTTTATAATACGTTAATTGAGCGTTATTTTAAGGCACAGCTAGCGATTATCGCTGCTTACTTACGAGAAGACGCTTACGATACATTGCAACAGACCGACCATATGGCCGAGCGTCTGTTTGAAGAAGGTTTTATCTCACGTGTCGATAGACTAGAAGCACAGTCAGCGCTTGCGGATGCCAAGAGTGAATCCGTCAATGCGAATAATGACGCGCGCCTAGCCATGATTGCGCTACAGCGTCTACTACGTACCGACTACCGTATTAAACCGACCACGCCATTGTTTGTCTCTAGTCGCCCTCTACCAGATGTGAGCTATTTTCAGGACTTGGCACTAAACAACCATCCCGGACTGCAAAAAGTTGCAGCCAAGCGGGCACAGGCTCAGCAATTACATGCGCTATCAGATACGGGCTACAAGCCTACGGTGTTGCTATACGGTTATGGTCAGGTAGAGAAAGATCCAAGCTGGGTCGCTGGTATATCTGCCAGTTGGAAACTATGGGGCGGACTCGATAAAGCCGCATCACTAGCATCCAGTAGTGCCAAAATACGTCAGGCCGATCTCTCTGAGATTGAAGTCAGTGACAATTTATTGCTACTGGTAGAAAAAAACTGGCACGATGTCAATAATGCCCAATCACGCTATCAGGCATTGCAAAGTAATGTTGATTTGGCAGCAGAAGTATTGCGACTACGACGTTTAGGATTACAAGAAGGTGTAAATACTACCGTTGACGTGGTGCAAGCACAAACGCAATCGCTCAAAGCACGTACCGAGCAAGCACAGGCTGCTAATGACTATGTACAGTCACTGGCTGCCCTTATGCAAAGCTGTGGTACGCCACTTGCTTTTAATGCTTATCTCAATGCCGCTGACATTCAATTGCCTACTTTATATACTGAGCAATGATATAACGTGAGAAACCATAGATCGTGCTGATAAACGCTTTGTATTACCATAAAGCCGTCATCGAAAATACTATTACCAACCCTATTACGAACAGCTGCTTTTATGAAAAAATTGACCTCTAAATCGATAAAAAACTGGCTACAGACGTTACTAGAAACGTGGCGTATTGCCAATAATTCTAACGTTTGGGCGCATTGCGCAAGCGTAGGTTTCTTTGGATTCTTATCAATTTTTCCCGTGATGGCTGTGTTTGTCCTACTTTATGGTCTTGCGTTTTCTCCCGCCGAGATGCAAGAGCAAATCTCGCTTTTGAGTCAATTTATACCTGATACAGTATATGAAGTGCTCAACTCCCGTCTGAACGAGTTGGTTTCTACAACTACGTCTGCTCTGACTTTCAGCCTGCTTATATCGTCCTTGCTCGCACTTTATGCGGGCTCTAAAGGTATCAAATCTTTAATTATTCTTATTAACCTTGCGTTTCATATCACTCAAGAGCGCAGTTTTGTACAAAGCACAATTCGCGCAGTTGGTTTGACCTTTGCAGCAGTAGTCGTATTGATTATCGCAGTCTCTTCTATCGCGATTATTCCCTTGGGAGCAGCCTACTTCCCTTTCCCTCAGATAGCAAAGACGATTGCGCTTTGGAGCAGGTGGCCCATATTGACGGGTATCATATTCTTAAGCTTTTTGGGTCTTTATCGCCTAGCCCCAAATCGTGATGCCGTCGCCCTTAAGAAACTGATGCCGGGCGCTGCGTTAGCAACTGTTTTATGGATTATATTGTCCATCTTATTTTCAATTTATGTGCAAAATTTTAATAACTATAGTGCTGAGTTTGGCGCGCTTTCAGCTGCCGTGGTCATTATGCTATGGCTCTATTATTCAGCATTTATCGTCGCTCTTGGTGCTATTTTTAATTCTGAAACCATAGACAACGCCAAGCCTTATGCGTTTCGAGTGTACTAGTAATAAACCCTTTATTTTCAACTTTGTTGCTTTAGGAATCTCATTGTCATGACAGAATTACCACGCGAATCAGACGACTCAAATAAATCAGCTGATGCAACCGAGTCAGTGACCTCTCAAGATACACAAAATTCAGTCGATCCTGTAGAAGACGTGTCTGATATTGAACCAGAGCAACCGACACCTGCTTATAATCGTGACGCCTCTAAAACTGACAAATCTGCGCGTATGAAAAAAGGATTACTTGTACTATTTATACTGATTGTCCTTGGTACGATTGCGTACGGCTTATACAAAAGTAATGCGCATAGCGAGCCAGAAGTTATTACGCTGCAAGGGCAAATGCAAATGCAGCAAACGTCGATCGCTGCAAAAGTACCAGGGCGCATTGCTCAAATTATGGTAACAGAGGGTGATACGGTAACAGCAGGTCAGCAACTGGTGGAGATGGATTCACCTGAGATTAATGCCAAGATTAATCAAGCACGTGCTGGTAAGCAAATCGCGCAAAGCCAATTAGACAAAGCAGAAAATGGTGCGCGCCCGCAAGAAATCGCACAAGCAAAAGCCGCTTGGCAAGCCAATAAAGCCGCGTCTGACTTGGCAGAAAATACCTATCAGCGTGTCAATCGCCTTTACGAAGAAGGACTGATGGCGCGACAAAAGCGCGATGAAGCATATGCTCAATATCTCGCTACTCAAGACCAAACCGAAGCAGCCCGCTTGCAGTATGATCTGGCGCTAGAAGGCGCACGTACTGAAGATAAGTCAGCGGCCACTGCACAAGTCGCACAGGTCGATGCAAAACTCGATGAAGCACTAGTAGCAAAAGAGGAAGCGAACCTAAGAAGTCCTATCGCTGGTATCGTCGATAATGTCATAGTGAGTGCTGGAGAAGTCATCGGTCAAGGGGTTCCGCTTTTGACGTTGGTGGATACCAACGACCAATGGGTGGTACTTAACGTCACTGAGTCTTATTTAAATCAATTTGCTATTGGTCAGACATTTACCGGTACTATCCCAGCGCTGTCATCAGCGGATAAGCCTTATACAAAACAGTTTACCGTCTATGCGACATCGACCTTATCAGACTTTGCCACTTGGCGTCCGACCAACAACGATGATGGTTTTGATGTGCGTACTTTTGAGGTGAAAGCACGACCATCTAAGCCCGATGCCCGTATCCGCTCAGGGATGAGTGTGGTCGTACGTATCAATCCTACTCCTGTCAATCAGAACCAAGAGTAAGCCATGCACTTGACTAAGTTAAGTGAGGCTTTTTTACGAAGTGCAGCCTACGAGCGCCGTTTTTTGGCAAAAAATCATTGGGACTTTAGCATGGTGGTATGGATACCACTGGCAACGGTGCTGCTAATATGGTGGATATTTTCACAGACTCAAATTACCGATTTGCCTATCGGAGTCATCGATCAAGACAACAGCGCTGTTGCCAATACTGCCGTCCGTTACTTAGAGGCCAGTCCTACTTTGACGGTCAGACAGCTGTATTACTCCCAAGCGGATGCAGAGGCTGCGATTTTACAGCGCGATATTTACGCTGTCGTCATTATCCCAGAGGACTTTTCTCGTAATATATTATCGAGCCAGCCTGCTACGTTGACTCTACAAGTCAATGCACAGTACGGTACGCACTCTGGTATTATTCAGGCAGGTGTCCAAGCGGTCGCTAGTACATTATCCGCAGGTGTAGAGATCAAGCGATTGGTCAAACAAGGCGTAGCGCCATCACAAGCGATGACGGCTTATGCGCCTATCAGTGTGCAGCGTATTAGCTTATTCAATGCTGCGACCAACTATCAGCAGTTTTTGGCATCGACTGTCATACCTGCCTTATTACATATATTGGCAATGGTCATTGGCGCAACCACGATAGGCCGCGAGTTACGTGATAAGAATATCGGTCGCTGGTACCGTTTTATTGATACAGGAAAGCCTCATTTAACCTTATCTAAAACTTTAAAAACGACATCTTCGCTATCAACCAAACAAGATAGCAGCAATAACAAAACATCATCGTCAAGCGCAAAAGTGCCCCATTCGGTCAGCCTATCAGTTTTGGTATTTGGCTTATTAGGTAAGTACTTTTGGCCAATACTGGCATATAGCTTGTGGTCAGCGTTGATACTGTGGTTGGCAACGTCCAATCAGAATATCAACATCATGTCTCTCATGGCAGTCTATGCTGGGTTTTTGTGCCTAATGGTATTGTCGTTTTGGCTGGGTGCTATTTTTACTTTGAATTCTTTTTCATTACGTATGGGTCTATCGACTACCGGATTTATTTCAGCGCCTTCTTACGCCTTTGCCGGTGTTACTTTTCCTTATATTGCGATTAGTGATAGCGCGCAATATTGGTCAAATGCCCTGCCGCTAACGCATTATCTCAAACTCCATATTGCACAGTTACAAATGCAAGCACCGATCGCCATATCGCTACCTATCGTCTATGGCCTCATGCTTGCAGCCATAATAGCGCTAATACTTGCGGCACTATTAACCAAACGCGCATTGGCGCATCCTGAACGTTGGGGAGCACGCTAATGTCTGCACAATCAAATAATACACACTCAAAAACTAAATCAACGGTCACGCCAGCATCACAAAGCTTTTGGAACAGTTTTATCCAAACTTTCAAAGACGTTTTTGGCGATAAAGGCGTACTTTTGATGTTGATTATCGCCCCTATCATCTATGGGTTTTTCTATCCTTGGCCTTACTCGTCTGAAGTAGTCAATCATGTGCCAGTAGGTATCATTGATCATGATAACAGTAACTTATCGCGTACTCTCGTTCGCTATGCGAGTGCTAGTCCATATCTAAATACTGAACGATTTATCAATGAGCAGGCTGCCAAAGAAGCCATATGGTCAGATCAAATTGCAGGCTATATGGTGATTCCAGCTGGTCTTGAAGAACAAGTTCAGTCCGGAGAGCAAGCGCACGTTAGCGTACTGGGTAATGGTGGTTATTTTATTTTAAATAAGAACGTCCAATTGGGATTCTCTCAAGCAGTAGGTACGGTATCGGCTGGTATTAAGGTAAAGAAAAGCATTGCGAAAGGCGCTTATGCATCTACCGCAGCGCAGAATACTCAAGCTGTACCGCTACGGATTATGCCACTGTATAACCAAACTGAGGGCTATGGTGCTTATGTCGTACCTGCTGTCTCTGTTATTATCTTACAGCAGACACTTTTAATGGCGACTGCAATGCTGATTGGCACATGGTACGAGCAGCGCCGTCACAGTACCAGTATACGTGGCTGGCTAGGACGTATTGGAGCGCTAAGCTCACTTAGCTTTATCGTTGGCTGCTTTTATTATGGTTGGGCGTTTGAGCTACATCATTATCCACGCGGACAAAACATGCTTGGCACGCTGCTGTTTTTGGCACTATTTTGTCCGACAGTCGCAACGCTCGGCTGCGTGCTCGGATTATGGTTCCGGCAGCGTGAGCGCAGTATGCAGATCTTAATTTTTATCTCCTTACCGATATTCTTCTTAAGCGGCTACCCTTGGCCAGCAGACCAATTGCCTCAAGTATTACAAGTAATACGTTGGCTCGTACCGACTACGCCTGCAATCAATACCTCTGTGCAGCTTAACCAAATGGGTGCCAGTATCTCTCAAGTCTCTATAGGATTTTATGCGTTGGCTGGCTTATGGTTGCTCTATTTTGTTTTATTGCTATTTTTACGCAAGCGTATTCCGCAAAGAAAAGCCTATTTATAAATCCTCAAATTAATGAAATCTATGAGCATAAAAAAAGCGCCTGCACTATTAATAATATAGTAGCAGGCGCTTTTTTATTTATACGATATCAATAGCGGTGGTTTAAAAGACTCGGTTCAAACCATTCAATGCTGCCACACGATACGCTTCTGCCATCGTTGGATAGTTGAAAGTCGTATTTACAAAGTACTCAAGCGTATTGTTGCTCTTACACTTCATCACGGCTTGACCGATGTGAATAATCTCTGAAGCGTGGTTACCGTAGCAATGGATGCCTAGAATTTCTAACGTATCACGATGGAACAATATCTTTAATACGCCCGAACGTTCACCAATAATTTGGGCACGTGCCAGATGTTTAAAGAACGCCTGACCCACTTCATACGGAACTTTTTCATCAGTGAGCTCTTGCTCTGTCTTACCGATACAAGAGATTTCAGGAATCGTATAAATACCAGTCGGTACACTAGATACTGGCTCGGCATCACTATCACCAACCATAAATGCAGCGGCACAACGACCTTGGTCATAGGCAGCAGAGGCTAGTGATGGCCAACCGATTACGTCGCCCGCCGCATAGATATTGTCGACGTCCGTACAGTAAGTGTCATCTACTTTTAGCTGACCACGGCTATTGGCTTTTAGGCCAACGGCTTCTAGGTTTAGGCCCTCTGTATTACCTGATCGACCATTTGACCAAAGAATGGCGTCAGATTTGATGCGCTTGCCGCTCTTTAAGTGTAAAACCACATAATCATCATGAGTCTCAAGATGATCAATCTCTTCATTACTACGGATAAGTACACCGAACTGTCTAAAGTCATGCGCGATGGCATCACTGATTTCGCTGTCTAAGTAGTTGAGCAATTGATCTTGGTTATTGATTAGGTCAACTTTGTAGCCAAGTCCAGTAAAGATAGATGCATACTCACAGCCAATAACCCCTGCACCATAAATGATGATTTTCTTGACCACATAATCCATTTGCAAGATTTTGTCAGAGTCAAAAACGCGTGGATGATTAAAGTCTAAAATTTCAGGACGGTAAGGACGACTACCGACAGTAATGATGGCTTTATTGAAAGTGATGGTTTCGTACACATTTTCATCGACTTCAATACGTAGCGTATGTGCGTCAATGAAACTTGCCCAACCTTGGATGACTTCGATACGGTTGCGCTCATAAAAACGTGTATGGGTACTGACTTGACGACGAATAACTTGACGCGCCTTAGCCAATACTTCATTTAGCGGTACTTGCTTATATTCCATCGCCTTGGTAAACATTGGATCGCGGCGGAAATTAATCAAGTTAAATACAGATTGGCGCAGTGCTTTACTTGGAATTGTACCGACGTGAGTAGAGTTACCCCCTACTTGATCACGCGGATCGACGACAACAACTCTTTTACCAGATTTAGTCAGCTTCATAGCAGCGGCTTCACCAGCAGGCCCCGCCCCTAAAACAACGGCATCATACTCATACTCATGGTCGTCACTTTTTAGACGACGAGAGTCTTTGGTAAAGCCAGACTTAATATCGATTCGTGTGTCATCGAGCGGATTCACTAAGTCAGGATGATGCATGACATCATCAGTCACTTGCTCGTGAGTCTGCTCTATCTTTTCTTTTTTGTTCTTACCTTCGGTATGTTCAGGGCTTGGCACGTGTCCGCTAGATTTATTTGATACTTCGGTATGAATATCTTTACCAGTATCATTGGTCTCGTCGCTTGCACTTTTACTTACCATGATGTCCTCTTTATATTTATTTATCGAGTAAATGTTTGAGATATAAATGAATCAATATGTAGATGAGTTAGTATCATGTAGATAAATGAATACCGCCCTACTAAGGCATGACCACCATACGTTGTGACAGTATGTTTTGCAATGTCCAGTGACCAGTGGCACTCTGTTGCCCTTCATCAATCTGCGGGCGGGCGCTAATAATGTACTCTGTACCAAGGGTTGGTTTGAAGTCGTCGATCCAGTCATAAGGAATCTGGAATACGCTACCGTCTTTAGACTTAGCAAGTAGGCACTGCATTGGTAACTCTGAAGCACAAGCCACACGGTTTGGCATGACGGTCAGTGTTTGCGCCTCTCCCAATACAATACTTGGAATATAGCGCGGCTCAGGTACTGGATCCTTTGCAAATGGTGATGTTTGACAAGCACTCAATAAAGTCGCTGCACTGATTAAACCTGCCAGCAACAACGATGGCTTTATAGATTGATAGGCTGAAATCATAGTATTCTCTATATGATAATTATCTAGGATGAAATGATGTATGTTTATTAGTGTTTTTTGCGCATTTATTAAAGCTGCCTGAACACTTATTAATACCGATTGAACAGATACTGTTTAAGCTGACATTCATTATCCAATACGGCGTTTGAGACCTGTCATCTGCAAAATACGCGTGGCAATCTCTTCAACAGACATCTCTGATACATCTAAGCTTGGGATACCGTGCGTGATATAAATACCCTGAATCGCGCGCTGCTCTTGCTGGCATTGCTGATAGCTAGAATAACGACTGCCTGCACGGCGCTCTTGACGGATTTTTACTAAGCGATCAGTATCGATGAGCAAACCAAACAGCTTGTCTTTGTGCTCACGTAATGCTTTTGGCAACTGATTGTCGTACAAGTCATCTTCAGTCAAAGGATAGTTAGCCGCTCGAATACCGAATTGTAATGCTAAGTATAAAGAAGTCGGCGTCTTACCAGAGCGCGACACACCCACCAGAATAATATCGGCTGCATTGTAGTGACGAGTACGCGCGCCATCGTCATTGTCTAAAGCAAAATGAACTGCATCGATACGCTCTTTATAGGTCTCAGAGTCGACATCATCATGCGCATGCCCTGAATGACCATCTGGCTCTACACCAGTCTCTTCTGCAACACGGCCAATCAGACCTTCATACATATCTAAATTACAACTATGCGCTGAGTTAATCTTTTCGCGAATCTCAGGATTGACGATCGTATCGAAAACCAATGGCAACGACCCATCGCGCTGATACGCCATATTGATTTGTTCAACCGCATCTTCCGCACGCTCTAAGCTATCGACGTATGGCAATACTCTTGTTTCAAAGGGAACTGAGGCAAACTGACTCAAAATAGCGCGTCCAAGTGTCTCAGCCGTAATCGCTGTGCCATCTGAGATAAAAAACGCCGTTCTAATCGCCTGTGAGCTGTCCAAGTTTAGCGCATGGCGATTTTGGATAGTGGACTTAACTTGTTCAGATGGATTGCTTGAGTACATATCGTTGACACCTCGGTTGAAAACTCAATAATGACCTTCATTTAGTTTTTGGTATAGATCTTAGTAATAATTCAGACTTGGTAAATGTTTAGCAGTTATTGACTATTAATGGCGTGAATTTTACTCGGCTTCTTATAGCTGCCTTTATAACTCGTATAACTAAGTTTTATAACTGCCTTCTTAAAACGAACCTTTTTCAGCACCTATACCGCACATTTAATATGCAATGCGCATCAACTATCTATGCGCTACATTATACGCATATTAGCCTCTTAATAGAAATCAATGTTACAGGCGTACACTTAGGACCAACATTGTTTTTCATCTTGTCACCATAGTTAATTCACCTTTCATTGAGGTATTTTTTTATGCTTCTTCTATTATGCTTTGTTTATACAGATACATAAGATTGAAACATAAATTATAGAAATACTCTAAATGTGGCTTATTGGAATGTATCTATTTTATGCAGTAATTGGCTTTTATAAGCGCATAACATCGTCACTAACGATGATGTTTTTCATCTGAGTAAATAAGAAACTTGATTGGACTGGCCCTAATTTATGTAGCAAACCCCACAATTTGTATATTTTTAACAAGTTTTTTGGTGAAAACCCTCGAAATTGTCCTAATATGGCGGTATAATTCACCGTTATAATCTTTACTAAATAACCTTATTTTCTGGAGTTATCATGGCAGCGCAATCTACAGCACTTGTAATCAATCTTGATCAGCTAGGAAAAGACGACATCGAAATGGTTGGTGGTAAGAACGCTTCGCTTGGCGAAATGATCAGCCATCTTTCTGATTTAGGCGTTAGTGTTCCAGGCGGCTTTGCCACCACTTCAAATGCATTCAACCGCTTTTTGACTGAAACAGGCTTGCTTGACAAAATCAACAGCGAGCTAAAAACACTAGACGTAAATGATGTTAATAAGCTTGCGGCGACTGGTAAAAAGATTCGTACTTGGATTATTGAACAAGAACTGCCAAAAGATCTTGAGCAAGAAGTACGTCAATCATTTGAAACCATGAGTGGCGGCGAAGACATCGCTGTTGCTGTCCGTTCTTCTGCCACTGCTGAAGATTTGCCAGATGCGTCATTTGCCGGTCAACAAGAAACCTTCTTGAACATTCGCGGTATTGATAACGTCCTAATTGCTATTAAAGAAGTATTTGCCTCTCTATACAACGACCGTGCAATCTCTTACCGTGTACACAAAGGTTTTGAGCACGAAGGCGTTGCACTATCTGCTGCTGTACAGCGTATGGTACGTTCAGAGACTGGTGCTGCTGGTGTTATGTTCACGCTAGATACCGAAAGTGGCTTTGATCAAGTGGTATTCATCACCTCAAGCTATGGCCTAGGTGAAATGGTTGTACAGGGTGCGGTTAACCCAGATGAGTTCTATATTTCTAAGAAATTGCTAGCCAATGGTAAGCCTTCAGTTATTCGTCGTAACCTAGGTAGCAAGCATAAGAAAATGGTTTATGGTGATGAAGGCAGCACGGCTAAATCAGTTAAAACCGTTGATGTTGAAAAACAAGATCGCATGCAGTTCTCTCTATCGACTGAAGAGCTAACCTCACTTGCCAAGCAAGCGGTAACGATCGAACAGCATTATGGCCAAGCGATGGATATCGAGTGGGCAAAAGACGGCGATACTAACGAAATCTTTATCGTTCAAGCACGTCCTGAGACTGTTAAGAGCCGTCAAGACAGCAACGTAATGGAACGTTATGTCATCGACACGACTGGCGCAAAAGTATTGTGTGAAGGTCGTTCAATCGGTCAACGTATCGGTTCAGGTAAAGTGCGTATCGTTAGCAACCTAAACGAGATGGACAAAGTAGAAGAAGGCGACGTACTCGTATCAGACATGACTGATCCGGATTGGGAGCCAGTTATGAAGCGCGCTTCTGCTATCATCACCAACCGTGGTGGTCGTACTTGTCACGCTGCTATTATCGCGCGTGAGCTAGGTGTGCCAGCTATCGTTGGTTGTGGTAACGCAACTGAGCTATTGGTTGATGGTCAAGACGTAACTGCTTCTTGTGCTGAAGGCGACACTGGTTTCATTTATGAAAGCCAGATTGATTTTGAAGTACAGACTAACTCTGTTGAATCTATGCCAGAGCTAGCATTCAAAGTGATGATGAACGTTGGTAACCCAGATCGCGCCTTCTCATTCACTCAAATGCCAAACGAAGGTATTGGTCTTGCGCGTTTAGAGTTCATTATCAACCGTATGATCGGTGTGCATCCAAAAGCGCTGCTAAACATGAACAGCTTGCCACGTGAGATCTCACAAGCCATTCAAGAGCGTATCGCAGGCTATGCGTCACCTGTTGACTTTTATGTTGATAAATTGGTTGAAGGTATCTCAACCCTAGCCGTTGCCTTTATGGATCAGCCAGTTATTGTTCGTATGTCAGATTTCAAATCAAACGAATACGCTAACCTGCTTGGTGGTAAGTTATACGAGCCATCAGAAGAGAACCCAATGCTTGGTTTCCGCGGTGCTAGCCGTTATGTGTCTGATAACTTCCGTGACTGCTTTGAGCTTGAGTGTAAAGCACTAAAACGTGTACGTGATGACATGGGCTTGACCAACGTTGAGATCATGATTCCATTCGTACGTACTGTTGGCGAAGCCAAAGAAGTCATCGAATTACTTGAGAAAAATGGTCTAAAACGTGGCGAGAATGGTCTACGCGTCATCATGATGTGTGAGCTACCAACCAACGCCCTATTGGCAGAAGAGTTCCTAGAGTACTTTGATGGTTTCTCAATCGGTTCTAACGATTTGACTCAGTTAACGCTTGGTCTTGACCGTGACTCAGGTATCGTCTCACATCTATTTGATGAGCGTGATCCTGCTGTTAAGAAGCTATTGTCTATGGCTATCGAAGCTTGCCGTAAGCAAAACAAATACGTCGGCATCTGTGGTCAAGGTCCATCAGACCATCCAGATCTAGCGTTTTGGTTAATGGAGCAAGGTATCAGCTCAGTGTCATTGAACCCTGACTCAGTACTAGATACTTGGTTCTTCTTAGCTGGTGAAGAAGCGAAGTAAACCGCTACGTTTAGTCACAGCGGTCATTCACACAGTCATTAAAGATACCACTATTAGGGTCTATTTGATTTTTTCAAATAGACCCTAATATAATGTCCTAAGACATGACTAACTATGCAGGCAATTATGCAGATTTTCCTTGCTCGAAATAACGTACAAGCTGGCCCATATCAGTTGGAGCAGCTGAACATCATGCTGGCATCTGGCGAAGTATTGCTTGATGATTTGATGTGGCATGAAGGCTTAGCTCAGTGGCAGCGCGTAGGTGATCTTACCAATAACCAAACGGTGTATCGCCCGACCAGTGCTAACACGCCTGAAGTAAACGACTCTATCATCAATAACGTGACCGTCTTCCCTGAAGATACCAATAAAGCAAAAGATGATAAGTCAGTATCGTTAGACAGACTATATGGCAAGCCTGAACGTCCTAAAAACGTGAAAGCCGACATGACGACCAATCGTCATCAAACGCCGCACAACAATGTCTCACTGAATAAGTCTACTCTCAAAAAAGCTGTTGCAGACAATGATAAAGTCGTCGGCAACGTGGTACTTGCGCCAATTATGTCACGCGTATTGGCAACCGCGCTTGATTGGCTGCTACTAATAATGGCGTTTCTTCCATTAATGCTAGCTATGAGAAAGTTGGGAGACATGCCCACAGACTTACAGAATATGGAAGCAGTAATTAAATATTCTTTGAGTCTTTCTGAAAGTATTCCGCAAGCGACACAATTAATATCCAATGCGATGGTTTTCGGCCTTATCGCTTTGCAATTACTTTTTATTATCTTGCGGGGCCAGTCGTTAGGTAAATTGATTACGGGAATTCGTGTTGTAGATCAAACCACCCATCATTTACCTTCTTTTCTTAGATTGGTTGTGATACGTACTCTTTTTCTAGCACTACTTTATATCCCCCTTTCTACTTCATTTATAGTACTGATACCTTTAGCCATTCATTACTATATGGCATCTAAAAGCCCTGAAAATATTGGTTGGCATGACAAACTTGCCAAAACCTTAGTGGTCAAAGCAGACAGTAGCCAATTGGCAAAGAAGTCAAAATCTGAATAACAGTATTTTGATTTGGCTATTGGTTTTATAGCTCGTTATACTTAAAAAAGCTGCGTACTATCGCGGCTTTTTTATTTAGCAAAGCTTATTTAGCCTTTTTTTATATTTTATTGACAGTAGCTTGGTGATTAACCTTTGTGTTAGTTGCCGAGTACTGTTATAATACGGCGCTTTATAAACTAAGCTTATTCTTGATTGTTTTTTATAAAATATGACTAGAATTGGGCTTACCTTATAAATCTCCTTGCTATTAACATAGGGTTAATAGCTACTAATCCGTAAGGAGTCATAATGCGACATTACGAACTGGTGTTACTTGTACACCCAGACCAAAGCGACCAAGTGGTCGGCATGGTTGAGCGCTATATCAAGTTAGTTCAAGACAACAACGGTGTTATCCATCGTCTAGAAGATTGGGGCCGTCGTCAACTGGCTTATCCAATCAACAAGATTCACAAAGCTCATTACGTTCTTTTCAACATTGAAACTGACGGTGAAACTTTAGCTGAACTTGAAGAATTATTCCGTTATAACGACGCGATCATTCGTAGTCTAGTTATGCGCCGTGACGAAGCTGTCACTGAAGAGTCGCAGTTAGCCAAGAATGCCGATGAAAAACGCGCACGCAAAGCAACTACTCGTCGTCCAGACAATCGTGAAAACGATAATGACGACAACGACAACAGTGAAGACTAATTAAAGGAGAATACTCATGGCACGTTTCTATCGCCGTCGCAAATTCTGCCGTTTCACTGCTGAAGGCATCACTCACATCGACTATAAAGATGTTGAATTGCTAAAACAGTACATTAGTGATAATGGTAAAATCGTACCAAGCCGTATTACTGGTACATCTACTAAATATCAGCGTCAATTAGCGACTGCTATCAAGCAAGCTCGTTACTTATCGCTACTTCCATACACTGATAACCATCAAGGTTAACCGCTAACTAGGAATGACTCATGCAAATTATTTTGTTACAGCGTATCGTCAACCTTGGTAAACTCGGTGAAACTGTCGATGTAAAACCAGGTTACGGACGTAACTTTCTTATCCCTCAGGGCAAAGCGCTACCTGCTACTAAAGCTAACATTGAAAAGTTCGAAGCACGTCGTGCTGAACTTGAAGCTGAAGAAGCAAAAGAGATCGCTGTTGCTCAAGAGCGTGCTGATGCATTGACTGACGTTAATGTTATCATGCGTGCTAAATCAGGTGACGAAGGCAAGCTATTCGGCTCTATCGGTACTCGCGATATCGCTGAAGCATTGACTAACTCAGGTCTAGAAGTAGACCGTGCTGAAATCAAGCTACCTGAAGGCACTCTACGTCAAGTTGGCGAATACAATGTTGATATTCAGCTACATCATGACGTTACTGCTAGCATCTTAGTTACTATTCTTTCTGAAGATGGTAACAATGAAGATTCAGCTGACGAAGAAGCTGCTGAAGAAGACTATTCTGAAGAGTAATCTTCTATATAGTTAGACTCAGTCTGTAAAAAGCCAGCAACTTAGGTTGCTGGCTTTTTTACGTGCGTCATTTTTGACATTAGAGTTTATGTATTTAGATTATTTATATCACTAACTTGCACCCCTTTATCTCAATAAATGTGGATTTTATATATTCCTAAACAGCTTAGGGTTCTCAAAAAATCTATTGCTATGATAGCGGTGTTATCTATGCAATGTTGTAGTAACTAAATGCAACAATTGCCTTAAAAACGCTATACCAAACAACAAGATACTGCCTATATAATCATCTTTATTACTATTAGCAGAATTGATAATCTACTGCTATCTAATGTACTAATAGGGCGCAAGAACATGAAAGAAAATCATAACATTCATACCAATGACAAGCTTATCTGTACTCAAGGTAATGCATACTACTCCGAAGGTGAGGTGTATACAGTTGGCAGAATAGTCAATGACAAATACTTTCAGCTGCTGACCAGTGGCAATGATGATCATTGGTATGCCACGTTGGATGATCAAGGCATTTACGTCAGCTTTGATACTGCAACTGCTACCAATAACAAAGCTTTTTTTGATAAGATTGCCTAACTGTCAATCAGGGCACTCCTTAGAATACCTATTCTAAAAATAATCATTACTCAGGTAGGTAAATATTGTTTAGACAAAAACTGGTCATTATAAATGGCCAGTTTTTTTTGTTTGAAGTATTAGCAATTGCTAGTTATAAAAGTATTTCCACACACCTCTTCGACGTTTTATTACTGATTTCCGTCATTTTAAAATTAAGTATCTCTCAATTTTTTGTCAACAGCGCCAACTATTTAACGAATCTATTTCCTAGCGGCGTCTATTTGCTATAAAATATGCCCCTTTAAAATTTCGTATCGTTAGTGATGCAGATAGTTGGTCCAATATCGTTTAAATGTAGATATGGTAAAAGCACTTGCAAGCACTACGCAAAGTAGAATTAGCAAGCTATATACCGTGTTTAATCTCGATATAATTGGCTGTATTGCATTGGTAATCAATTAAGATATAAACCATATTGAGACAGTGATGATTGTATTTTGGCTTGTACTGACCATTCTTTTTATTATTTTCGCTACCGCAAAACTAAAGTGGCATCCCTTTTTAGTATTGATTCTCTCTGCTTTTTTGGTCGCGCTATTTTATCAAGTACCGCTTAATACTGTCGCAAAAACGATCTCTGATGGTTTCGGTGGTATCTTAGGCTATATCGGCCTAGTGATTGTATTTGGTACGATTATTGGCTTAATCCTTGAAAAAACGGGTGCTGCTATCGTAATGGCAGAGTCAGTCATTAAAGTATTGGGACCACGCTTCCCTACTTTGACCATGTCTATCGTCGGTGCAGTCGTTTCGATCCCTGTGTTTTGTGACTCTGGCTATATTATCTTGAACTCTCTAAAAGAGTCTTTGGCTGAGCGATTACATGTATCAAGTGTCGCGATGAGCATTGCCTTAGCCACCGGTCTATACGCTACCCACACCTTTGTCCCGCCTACGCCAGGCCCAATCGCAGCGGCAGGTAACTTAGGTCTAGAGTCAAACTTGGGTTTGGTCATTATGGTCGGTGTGGTCGTGACAGCAGTTGCGGTACTAGCTGGTTGGTGGTGGTCTAATCGCTTCCTTAACGCCACTCCTGACAATATCAATGCGGCAGATGCTCCTACAGCCGCAATGCCTGAAGGAATGAAAACTCGTGACGATTACAGTCACTTGCCTTCAGCAACAATGGCTTTCTTACCGATTATCGTTCCTATCATATTAATCTGCTTATCGTCGGTAGCTAATTTCCCAAGCGCACCATTTGGCAGTAGCATGGTAGCGGAGATTTTGATATTCATTGGTAACCCATTGACTGCGTTACTTATCGGTTTGTTCTTATCGTTCTTCTTAATTAAATCAAGCCAAAAAACGCAAGAAATCAGCGACAGTATCTCGCAAGGCTTGGTAGTGGCAGCCCCTATCCTATTGATCACTGGTGCTGGTGGTGCGTTTGGTGCCATGCTAAAAGTAACACCGATCGGTGATTATTTAGGTTCGACGCTATCGGCCTTGGGTTTAGGTATCTTCATGCCATTTATCGTCTCTGCTGCGCTAAAAACAGCACAAGGCTCAACCACAGTCGCATTGGTTACGACTTCTGCTATGGTTGCCCCACTATTGAGCCAGATTGGCCTAGACAGCGAACTTGGACGCGTGTTCTGCGTGATGGCAATTGGTGCCGGTGCCATGACCATCTCGCATGCCAATGACAGCTTCTTTTGGATCGTGAGCCAGTTTAGTCGCATGAGCGTGGCACAAGCTTATAAAGCGCACTCAATGGCCACTGGTATCCAAGGTGTGACTAGCATCGTATTCATCTGGTTGTTAACCCTAGTGTTTATCTAGTTCATGAGATTGGGTACGTATACATACGTTTATTTGATTATTACTAAGTAAACGTTTTAAAAAATGACACTATCGCAATGATCGTGTCATTAAGATATTCAAAGAGAGCCGTATGAAAATTTTGATCGCCCCTGACTCATTTAAAGAAAGTTTAGAAGCACTTGATGTTTGCCACGCCATTCAATCTGGCTTTAGCCAAGTGTTTCCAGATGCTGACTATAAGCTGTTGCCAATGGCCGATGGCGGTGAAGGTACCTCTGCGGTATTGTCTTATGTATTGGGCGGGCGCTGGAAAGAAGTCAGAGTACATGACCCATTGATGAGACTGATTACGGCAAAGTATCTATTATTGCCTGACACAACCGCTGTTATCGAAGTGGCTCAAGCCTGCGGATTGCATCTACTGACAGCTGATGAGCGTAATCCTGTTATTGCGAGCAGTTATGGTGTTGGGGAGCTGATCGAAGATGCATTAGCAGAAGGTGCTAAGCGTATCGTTATCGGTCTAGGTGGTAGCGCAACCAATGATGCAGGCCTTGGTATGCTAATGGCGCTAGGCATAACATTTCATGACATCAATGATAGCCTACTCACTCATGGTGGTGGCGCACTTGCCAGCTTACATAAGCTCGATAATACTAGCCTTCATGCAAAGATATCAGACACGGTATTTGAAGTTGCTTGTGATGTGACCAATCCGTTATGCGGTCTGCTGGGTGCAAGCGCAGTATTTGGCCCACAAAAAGGCGCCTGTCCAGAGCAAGTCAATACCTTGGACAAGGCACTCAGTCACTTCGCTACCATATGTGGACAGCAAGGCTATGAAGACTGTCAACACGTTGCAGGCGCTGGCGCTGCTGGTGGTCTTGGCTATGCGATGATGACTTTCTTTCAAGCTCAGCTAAAGTCAGGCTTTGATACGGTCGCCGAAGTGGCTCACCTGTCACAGTATATCGCAGAGGCAGATCTCGTCATCACTGGCGAAGGCAAACTCGATGCACAAACAGCCATGGGTAAAGTGGCAGGCGGTATCAGCCAAATTGCTAAGGCTAGCCGTACTCCTGTCATCGCAATCTGTGGCAGCGTCGATGGACTAAAACCTGCTCAGACCAGCCAGTTCGATGTGGTCATGCCGAGTATCCAAAAAGTAGACACGATCGATAATGTGTTAGGTTCTGCTTACAACAATATTGAGACTACTGCTGCTAATATTGCTGCAAGTATCAAACTTGGGCAGACTTTGAAATAGATGCAATCTTTCATAGTCACAATCTATCAATGAACCTCCTCCACTAAACGCACAGCTATTGAACTTTCGATTAACCTTTCGTTAGCTGTGCATTTATCATTCTCAACATATCTATAACCATTTTTGCACGTCATCAATAACCGTATACATTCTATTAGAAAGTGCCTGCTGTCTTCTAACTGCCAGATATAGCGTTTCGCTAACGGCAACTGGTAAATGATGACTGTTAATCAGCTCAGGCTTTGGATAAGCAGCCACGGCATGTGCTGGCAAAACAGTAAAACCTATTCCCCTGCTGACTGGCTCTAGTATCAGACCAATCTGATTCGAAAATCCTTTTTTCTTAAAATCATTGATATGCTGGAATTGCTCGTAATTTGCAGTCAGTAGCATGCCTGCATGATGGGCGCCATCCGGATGATCGATAAATCCAAGTGCCATAAGCTGCTCCCAACTGGGCTCCACTGTAGCCGCAGGGGTTACTAGTATCAATGCTTCTTGCGCCATAGGCTTGCAGCTAACCGTTTCATCATCTGAGATATCCGTCATAAAGCCAATATCAATCTCGTGATTAGCCAGTGCTCGCTCTATATCAGAATTGGGTGCAAAACGATAGTCAATGATTAGTTTTGGGTGCTGCTGCTGTAAAGACAAAAGCTGCGGATACAGCTTAAGTCCCACACTCCCCGGTGACATCAACCGCACCAATCCTTCATAAGGAGGATCTTCACCGATGCGCTGTTCTAAATTTGATAAGCGCTGCAATATCTCGCCTGCTTCTTTATAGAGCTGCTCACCTGCACTGGTCAATGAAAATTGCTTTCCTTGACGAATCAACAAGTCTGTATCTAGTTGCTCCTCTAACTTACTTATGTGTTGGCTCACACCGGACTGCGTCATATATAGACGTTCAGCCGTACGAGTAAAGTGCCCAACTTCAGCAAGCGTACAAAAGGTGCGTAGCCATGTGATATTTATCATTACGTTTCATACTTATTTATATAATATTTGATAATTTTACATAATGAATGTGCGTTTGTATACTGGCCTCACGTTAAACAAGAGTACAGCAAACAGGAGCACAAATTATGAACAACGTTTATCCAAGAAGCTTTTCGCACATCGGTCTTTCAGTCCCTGACCTAGATGCAGCCGTAAAATTTTATACTGAAGTGATGGGTTGGTACACCATCATGGAGCCAACTGAGATTGTCGAAGATGACAGTGCCATTGGTGAGATGTGTACCGAAGTATTTGGTGCTGGTTGGGGCAGCTTTCGTATCGCTCACCTGTCGACTGGTGACCGTATCGGCGTCGAGATTTTTGAATTCAAAAATCAAGAAGACCCTGAAAATAACTTTGAATACTGGAAAACGGGGATCTTCCACTTCTGTGTTCAAGATCCAAATGTTGAAGAGTTGGCTGAGCGTATGGTTGCAGCAGGCGGTAAAAAACGTATGGAAAAACCACGCTACTACTACCCTGGTGAAAAGCCATATCGCATGATTTATATGGAAGACCCATTCGGTAACATCGTTGAGATCTATAGCCACAGCTACGAGCTTATCTATAGCGAAGGCGCATACTAATCTCAAGATACATACAGCTTAGTATAAATTTAAGTTAGTATAGATTTAGATTATATCTGATTGAAAAACCAATAGCGTACTCATCATCTGAGTGCGCTATTTTTTCGTGCGCTTTCTATGTGCTCCATCTATTGTATAGAATGTGAGCCATGCTACTATTTAGTCAGCTATATATAAAACTATAAACCAACCCATTATCAAGGATGATACATGACTCAATCTGACATTACTCTAGACCTAGACGACCTTCTGGTTATTAGAGAAGACAATAAAGAAAGTGGCGTCGTCACGCTCACCTTAAACCAACCCAAACAATTTAATGCGTTGTCCGTTGAAGTGCTGTCTGCCATGCAAACAGAGCTAGACAGTATCGCTCAAGACGATACGATCAGAGTCGTGGTTATTCAAGCGACAGGCAAAGCATTCTGTGCTGGTCATAATCTAAAACAGATGCGCACGCATACAGATGCAGCATTTCACCGTGCCCTATTCCAGCAATGTAGTAAAATGATGCTTACCATCAACCGTATGCCGCAAGTCGTTATTGCAAAAGTACAAGGCATTGCCACAGCCGCAGGATGTCAGCTGGTCGCCGCTTGTGACTTGGCCGTTGCCGCTGATAATGCAAAATTTGCCACCTCTGGAATAAATGTGGGACTTTTTTGCTCTACGCCTGCTGTAGCCGTCAGTCGCAATTTGCCTCGCAAGCAAGCATTTGAGATGCTGATTACGGGTGAATTTATCGATGCGCACACTGCCTTGCAATATGGCTTGATCAATCGAGTTGCGCCAGCAGAGCAACTTGATCAAACACTACAGTCACTGATAACATCAATTACTGCCAAATCTCCGGTAGCAGTAAGAACGGGCAAAGATATATTTTATAAACAGCTAGATATGAACATCGAAGATGCGTATGACTATGCCAGTGAAGTTATGACGGGCAATATGATGGCAGACGATGTGGGTGAAGGGATTGATGCATTTATTGAGAAGCGCCAAGCGGTATGGAAAAGGTGTTAGTACCTATGACACTAATCACTGTATTACTTAGCTGACATCATACAGCGTAGGCTTTATCTAGAAAGCTAGCACGCTCTTTTTCAGTTATTAAATGGCTTATTACCAAGCATAAAAAAGGCCACGATATCATTATCATGGCCTTTTTTATTTCTATTTCTACTTGATACAGATACTGCGAGCCGTTTATTACTCAGCAGCGATAGCGATCATTTCAACCAATAGCTCAGGACGTGCTAAAGCTGACTCACCACAAGCGCGAGCCGGTGGCTGAATACCTTCAAACCACTGGTCATAAACTTCATTCATGGCAGCAAAGTCAGCCATGTCTTTGATCCAAACCGTGACTGATAGTAGCTTTGATTTATCACTACCAACTTCTTCTAGCAACGTTTGGATCTTTTCTAGACAAGTCAATGTTTGCGCTTTGATATCGTCTTCTGCATTACCTACCTGACCACACAAATAGATCGTCTGGTTATGGATTACGGTTTTGCTCATACGTTGATTACTGTGTAGCTTCTTAATCATGTCTATACCTTTCATTTATTAATTTAAGTCTGTGCTAACTATAATCAATCCACTATAAAAGCGTTACAGCGTTAACCTCGCTTGAAGTATGACATATACATCTGCACTCGGTTGCCTTGTATCGCTCTTAAATTGGATCAACTATATATCAGATGCGCTCTTAGTTAGAAAAACGCTGGGCACTAAATGGTGCAAGATTGACCAATGTCGGCTTGTCGTGAATCATCTCTTCGACCAGACGCCCTGTCATTGGTCCTAAGGTAAAGCCTTGATGACTATGACCAAATGCGAACCATAGTTTGTCATGCCTGTCAGCAGGACCGATTACTGGCTTCATATCAGGCATACAAGGACGTGACCCTGCCCATGCTTCACTCTCAACCGCATCTTCTAATGGCAAGATTTTTTTAGCCAGCTTCAATACAGTTTTTAACTGACCAAAGTTCTTTGGCGCATTCATCGTGGTCATCTCAGCACCAGTGGTGATACGGATACCCTGCTGCATCGGCCCCATCACAAAACCTTTGTCCATATCAAACATACTGTGATTGATGGTGTTCTTTTCTGTCACTTTGAAATGCTGATGATAGCCGCGCATTGGGAACAACGGCAAGTTATAGCCAAGTGGTCTGATCAAATCATTAGACCATGGGCCTGCTGCGATAACCAATTTATCACTATAGTAGGTATCGTTATCAGTGATAATTTTCCAGCCCTCACCGTCTTGAACGATTTCTTTTACATCGCTTTCTTTGATCGTACCCTGCATATCTTGGAAGTTTTTCGCATACGCTTTGACTAGCGAGCTTGGGTTTGATACTTGCCAAGAGTTTTTCCAATGAATTGCGCCAACAAAACCTTCAAAATTGGCACTAGGCTCCATTGCTTTTAGCGCTTCAAGGTTTAGTACGTTATGCTCAACACCTTGGTTACGTGCATCAATGGCTGCTACTTGCGCTTCTTTAAACGTCTCTTCAGAACGATGCAGTTGTAACCAGCCGTCACGCGTGATTAGCTCATCAGCACCAGATGCTTCAATCATCGTTTGATGCTCACTGGTACAATGCTCAATCAAAGTCTGCCACTCTGATTCGATTTTTTTGACTGAAGCTGGCGTAGAGTATTTCCAGTACTGAAGCAGTGCTTGGTGATAACGCAAAATGGCCGGAATACGATAGCGAATATCGGTCCCTTGGTTTGGCAACACTCTAATCATTTCTGTCAGCTGACGAGGAAAAGGATGTGTATGAATGGCTTCGCGCTGAATCAATCCTGCATTGCCGTATGAGGTCTCTGACCCTGGCAATTTCTTGTCTAAGAGTAATACATTTGAGTTATTTTTTTGTAGATGCCACGCGATTGACGTGCCAACCATACCTGCACCGATAACGATAACTTCGTAGCGCATAACCTATCCTTTTCTTAGGGTGTTAATACAGAGTATCAAATATAAGGGTCTAACAGAATTAGGTGGTAATAGTAACGCATTAGGATAAATTTGAAACCCTTATCTGAGAAATATTTTCGCGTCACATACTTTTGGTTATGGGGTTTTTGAGAAGGTATTTTTGATAGGAATAATATTGGCTTCGAGCAATAATCTAGCAACAAATTTATTGAGAATCGCGGCAAATTATCCAATGTTTTTGGTTATAAAACGTTCAAGTATTCGAAAGCTCACTTATCTATATTACTGAACGGTTTTATTAGCTTATGTTTAATTGATTGGATAATCAACTAAACATAGAGTATTACCACCAAATGGGATCATCGTCTTCTATCATGGTTCGCCTTGTCGTCTCAACCGTTACCTCGTCCGCAGATAGCTCAGCGATAAAACGTGACGGTTTGTCAAAGTATCCAGAATAACTAGAAAAGTAGTTCGGTGCCGTCAGATATAACTGGGTTTTGGCACGACTGCAGGCAACATAAAACAGCTTACGTTCTTCTTCTAACGCTTCAAAGTCATCTAAAGAACGATGATGCGGCGTGATGCCATCTACTAAAGAATTTACAAACACTACTGGCCATTCAAGCCCCTTAGCACTATGAATGGTCGAGATAGTAACTTTGTCATTGCTACTGTCTTGTCCATTATCCAGATTACCCATGACAGCAACCGAATCATTAGGTGGGTCTAAAGCGAGGTTTTCTAAAAAGCTATCAAGGCTTGTGTGCTCTGTCGCTAAGTCCTTTAGCACCCGAAAATCTTCGGTACGCTCACGCCAATTTTCTTCAATCAGCTTTAACACTGGAATATAAAACTCAAGAATATGTTCAATAGCTGTCTCGACCGATTCAGCTTTCTGTGCCTTGGTAAGCGCATAATATAGAGGTTCTAGCTGATCACTTTTTTTTATAAAGGGCGCGGCCAGTAAGGATTCAAACGCATTGTTGTCAGCAGTAATGGCTTGGGTTAATCGCGTCGCCGTTACTGCTCCTACCCCTTTAAACAAAGTTAAAATACGATGCCAAGCAATCGTGTCATTTGGGTTATAGAGTATTTTGACAAAGGCCAATACATCTTTGATATGACGTCTTTCAATGAACTTGATACCGCCCACCACGATAAAGGGAATATTGCGCGCCATAAACTCTAGCTGTACGTAATTGGACTGAAAAGACGTACGGCATAATACCGCAAAGTCGTTGTAGTCATACTCTGGCTTAAGCGCGACAATCTTATCAGTGATATAGCCCGCTTCTTTTGGCTCATCACTGAGTCGTCGAAATACTGGCTTGTGTCCTTCTATTGGCGCATCAGAATACAGCTGCTTTTGATAGCCTAGCGTGATTTGCGCGGACAACGCATTGATATAATTTAAAACGGATGGCGAGCTACGATAATTTTGCTCAAGCTTAATAAGTTTGGCTTGAGGATAAGTCTCACCGAACAGAAGAATGTTTTCATAATTGGCACCGCGAAACGCGTAAATACTTTGATTGTCGTCACCGACTACCATCAGCGATACCGACTCAGGCTCACATATTAAGTCGATTAGCTGCTTTTGCGGAATATTGGTGTCTTGGTATTCATCAACCATAATATAGCGATACTGGCTTTGCAGCAGCTGTCGAAAAGTGTCATTAGTTTTTAAATGACGCACTACTTGGCTGATGATGTCATCAAAATCATATAAGTGATTGGTGCGCTTGTACTCATGAAAGTCAACTGCCAGCTGCTCGATGATAGGAATATGCACGGCAATATCTGGGTAGTTACTTTCGATTAAGTCGCGAATTTGTATACGTCTATTTCTAGACGTCGATATGATATTTTGCAGCGTTTTTTTGCGTGGAAAGGCTTGTGACTTGGTCTGAGCAGGATACTTTTTTTCTTTATGCACCAAGTCGATAGCGTCCTCACTATCACCCGTATCCAAAATGGTAAACCTTGGATTGATACCGAGTAGCCCTGAATATTGACGTAGTAACATATTACAAAACGAGTGAAAAGTACCACTAGCTATGCTATTTAATGCTTTATCAGTTGGCAGCTTACCCTCAGCCAGCTCTTCATCTGATAGTTCTTGATTTGAAAGACTGCTAGCTAGCAAGGACTTAGCTCGATCTTTTATTTCATTTGCGGCTTTACGCGTAAAAGTCAGTAGCAAAATCTCTTTAGGCAACACCCCGTTTTCCAATAGATAACTGGTGCGGTAGGTCAAAGTTTTGGTCTTGCCCGAACCTGCACCAGCAATGACCAATACTTTGCCGTCGATCGTAGTCGCGGCCATTAACTGATCGGGATTTAACTCTCTGGCATAATCGACCTTTAACCCCAGTCCACTATCTAGCCTCTGCTTTAACAATTTGATATTTTTCGGCTCAGCAGTATCAATTAAATTTGCCTCTAGCTTTTTAATAGCCTGCTCAAGCCGAGTCAGTTTAGGCTTCATCTCAAGGAAGTTCTGTGGGTATTTATAGTGGCGTGTGTCAAAAATCGAGGTTGTCATTGTCTAAAATTGCCTTACATTTTATTTTGGCGATATTATCAGCGTATATCTGACTGTCTATAGCTTTAGAATAATTATGATTTGCTAAACTTAGCAGAGTATATATGCTGAATTTTCGTGAACTTTTAGTCCTTATCTATGAGTGACAGTTTACCATATTAAAAAATAGGGTTTATTAGCTCACATAAGCTATGTGTCACTCCTATTGGTTAGCCTTGTTCATTTTTAAGCCTCTAATATGACCTGCTTTTATCGTAAAGATGCATATTGTCATCGGGTAAAAACCTGAGCATATACCGTAACAACCTCACCCCTATTCAGGTAAATTTGCTACAATGTGCCCAATTTTGATTTATCATTTAACCAAACTTTATACCAACTGATTTTATTAATACATTGAGAGAATGTTATGGGTTTTAATTGCGGCATCGTCGGCCTACCAAACGTGGGTAAATCCACCTTGTTTAATGCGTTGACCAAAGCGGGTATCGCCGCTGAAAACTTTCCATTTTGTACCAAAGATCCCAACACGGGTATCGTACCAGTACCAGACCCACGCCTAAAACAACTGGCTGACATCGTCAATCCTGAGCGCGTATTACCAACGACCATGGAGTTTGTTGATATCGCAGGTTTGGTTGCAGGCGCATCGAAAGGCGAAGGTATGGGTAACCAGTTCCTAGCCAACATCCGTGAGACCGATGCAATTGCTCATGTGGTACGCTGTTTTGATGATGACAACGTCGTACACGTTGATGGCCGTGTTAGCCCGATTGATGATATCGAAACCATCAACACTGAACTGGCACTTGCAGATTTAGAAGCTGTTGAGCGCGCAATCCACAACCAAACCAAAAAGGCTAAAGGTGGTGATAAGGATGCGCAAGCATTGCTTGATGTGTTCAAAAAAGTTGAACCATTATTAGCAGAAGGTAAAGCGGCTCGTGCAGCTAATCTAGACGCTGATGAGAAAAAACTGATCAGAAGCTATGGTTTAATTACGCTAAAGCCGACCATGTATATCGCTAACGTCTCTGAAGATGGTTTTGAAAATAACCCATATCTTGACGCTGTTCGTGACTATGCCACTGGTGAAGACTCTATCGTTATCGCCCTATGCAATCAGATCGAATCTGAAATTGCTCAGCTCGATGAAGACGATAAAAAAGACTTCCTAGCTGAAATGGATATGGAAGAAGCTGGTCTTGATCAAGTCATTCGCGGTGGCTATGACTTACTTGATATGCAGACTTACTTTACCGCTGGCGTAAAAGAAGTACGCGCTTGGACTGTCGCTATTGGTGCGACAGCGCCGCAAGCAGCTGGCGTAATTCATACTGATTTTGAGCGTGGTTTTATTCGTGCTGAAGTCATTGCGTATGACGACTTTATCGAATACAACGGTGAAAAAGGCGCTGCTGCTGCTGGTAAATCGCGTCTAGAAGGTAAAACTTACATCGTACAAGATGGCGACGTGATGCACTTTAGATTTAACGTGTAACTTTAGACAATACAACTTGCTTAAAGTTAATTAGCCGATGTTGGATATTCTCCATCATCGGCTTTATTTTATCTATCAATTGTTATATTATAACATATCTTTATTTTTCTTATTTGAGGGTTCATACTGTGACTAACTATTCTTCTAGACTTGCAGGTATTACGATATTAGGAACTGTGATAGCAGGCTCTTTACTGGGCTGTCAGCCAAACAACGATACCGATGCAGTGGCATCTGAAGAAGCACCAATAGATAATCACGCCGAGCATGAACAAGGTCATGAGATGCATGACGATAAAGAGCATGAAGAGCACGGCCACGAAGAACATAGCGATATGGAACATGGTCATGAAGGGCCTAATCATGAAGGACACGATCATGAAGGACACGATCATGAAAGTCATAATCACGAGGAACATACGTACGCAGGTCATGATCATGCAGCTCATACCAGCAACAGCACTCCTTTCTCTTGTGAGCCTACTGCTACTATTGGCGTTTCTTATCATAGCGACAGTACACCACAGACAGCGCATTTGCTCATCGATGGTATCGAATACGATTTAACAGCTACTGCTAATAGTGAAACTGATGCTGATAAGGGCATCTATACCAGCGATATTGGATTAGACGATACCCACGGCATCATATGGCAAGTAAATGGAGACAAAGCGACATTGCTCAATAAAACACTGGACAGCGATGTAGCTATCGACAAGGAAGACGTACTTTTTAACTGTCAAAAGTCTTAATATAGTTGATTCAATATAACTTGGATACAGGCAAAGCGAGTGAAAGCACTACCAATAGTAGGCTAAGCGAAACTGGCACCGTATCCGATCTATAGGGCATTAACTCTAGTCAAAGAAGTCTAAAATGGGTACAAGGCAGCCGACTACAGATTGTAAAAATAGCACTTCTAAGGAGGGTAACACCGTAGCCGTTTAGTAGTTCTCTGACTATATAGCTGTACCAAGGGCGCTATTTTGCTATGCTAGAGGCTCCCTTGGTTCCGGATGTTTCAATATGCTAAATAAACCAACTTCCTTGTCGTCCCCTACCACACAATGGTCACATCTTCTCAACTCACAACGTCTTGGTGCTTCCAAAAAATTTAACGCCAATACCAGTACTCGTTCTCAGTTTCACAAAGACTATGACAGACTGGTATTTTCTCACTCTTTTCGCCAGTTAAATCAGAAAACCCAAGTCCATCCATTGACCAATCAGCTCGGTATTCATACGCGTCTGACTCACTCGTTAGAAGTGTCTTCTATTGGTCGCTCTTTGGGAATGATGGCTGCCGAAAAAATTCATGATGCACTAGGTAGCGGCCTACCAGCAGGAGTTTCACCTGCAGACGTCGGTGTGATCGTACAAGCAGCTTGTCTCGCTCATGACATTGGCAATCCGCCTTTTGGCCATGCTGGAGAGTATGCGATTCGTGATTGGTTTCGGCAGCCTGAACCGCAAGCGATTTTGGAAAATTTAAGCAGCAACGAGCGATTAGACTTACTGGCATACGAGGGTAATGCTCAAGGGTTTCGCCTATTGGCACGTAATGAGCATCATCCTGACAAGGGTGGTATGCGGCTCACCTGTGCCACGCTAGGCGCCTTTATGAAGTATCCGTGGTTGGCAACTCACAGTAACGATGTCAATGAAAACCATTATAACGTGCAAAAATTTGGCTGCTTTTATAGTGAGGCCTCTCAACTAGAAGAATTAGCGGCATGCTTGCATTTACCACGCTCGGAGCAACATGATGGCTTTGCGCGCCATCCATTGGCTTACCTATTGGAAGCGGCGGATGATATCTGTTATGCGCTAATCGATTTAGAAGATGGCATCAATCTGAATATGTTAACCTATAGCGAAGTGGCTACGATATTTTATGAGCTGATTGGTGAACGTCCGAGTAGCGTAAACTTGCCAGCGCATATGTCTGTCAGACAAAGTCTCGCCTCCCTTCGGGCACGAGCCATGATGCGTTTGGTCAATACCGTCACCGATGCCTTTGTAGCCAACAGTGATGCATTACTAGCTGGCACGTTGCAAGGCAGCCTATTTGCCCATTGCGATACCAGCGTACAGAATGGTATCAATCAAGCTAAGCAACTGGCACGCGAAAAAATATTCAATCATCCGAGCAAAGTAAGAATGGAGCTGATGGCCAATCAGTGCTTGCATAGCCTATTGAATGCCTTTATGCCACTCGCTTGGACAGGGTCGCAATCTGCTACTATGCAGCCGCCGATGTCTTTTGAGCAGCAACGTCTGTTAAGATTACTACAGCCCCATCTTGACGAACATCGCCGCATCTTGTCTGACGATATCTATCATAATGTCTTAAATATTTTGGATTTTATTACAGGTATGAATGACCATGAAGCTTATCGACTGGCGCAAGAATTGCAGGGTCATTGGGGCACAGTGGTTTAAAAGACCAGTACAGGTTTAGTAAATTAACACGAATGACGTATTTCAGTCGTATTTATGCGTTGAAATGAGTATGATAAACACCTACCGGACAATTTTGAAATATTATGAGCAGTCGCGAACAAAAAAAACTTCAAACTCGGCACGCCTTTTTTAATGCTGTGCTCGATTTATGTATGACAGGGCAATCTTTTAGCTCTATCAGTCTCAGACAAGTAACACGCGAGGTTGGCGTTGTGCCGACTGCGTTTTATCGCCATTTTGATGATATGGAGTCACTCGGGCGCGCTTTGGTCATTGAGGAATTGGGCGGTACGTTAGCCACGTTAAGTGATAGCCTGCAGATTGGGCGCAAACGTAGCTTTGATCGTCAAATCGCAAAAAGTATTCAGCTATTCTTGTATATGGTCAGCGATCAGCCTTATTACTGGCAGTTCTTGGTCAGTGAGCGTTATGGTGGGTCAGAAGCAGTACGAAAAGCCATCAATGAGTTGATTAAGATACATGCTCAAGGGTTGGCCGACGACTTAGCGTTGCAGCCAGCGTTTACCCATATCAATGCTTATGACCGTCGCCTATTAGCTGAGGCTGGCGTAAATATGTTCTTCTCTTGGATTATTGATTGGCTAGAGCTGACCTATACAGAAGATCATGATGATGAGATTGATCTAAACGAAATCGAAGAAAACAAGCAGCTAATGCTACATAACTGTACTCGTCAAGCACAGATGCTTTTTTACGGGGCTTATAATTGGAAGTCTAGCGAAGAAACACGCCTAAAAGACTAAATGTTGCTCTCAATACCATCCGCTAAAAGCTCGGACGAAATGCCCATAGTCGCTGTGTTACTACTTTGACTTCCTTGGGCCTTTTACCGTCTACCCCACTACTATTACTCGCCTGATTATTATTAGCTGTCTGACTACTATTAACTGCCTGATTATTATCAACGACGGTTTTACTAATCAAAACAGTGGCAAAACGCTCTCTAGCCTGACCGACAGTTGCATTATCAGTCGCTGTGATAAGTGCCATAAATGCTTGGCTATCAACGGCAAGCATTGGTGTTAAGGCTTTTCGTTGCTCATCATTTAGACTGCCGAATATCGGTAATTGCCATACTGTATCAATAGACGCCAGCGCCTGCTGTGCGCGCATATCTACCAGTGATTGCATCTGTTGGCTGTTAGCATTATCAACTAGTGCGGCTAACAATACAGGACTGGCAGTATTGATATTAATCGGCACATAATAAGGCACTGCGGTAAGATAAGGCCGTAATACTGCTAATGTCTCAGCGCTTACCCCCGTCACTTCTAGTAGCTGATCGATACTGACAAAAGGCTGATTTGGCAGAGCATCTGTTGCTACAGCATTTGATTGCTGCGCATATACCGTACTTTCATCACCGCCATCTTGGTATACCTCACCGTCTGCATCTTGCCAATCAAGTATAGCAATAGCAATATCAGGCTCTAGATTTAGTTGCGTGAGTAGTCGTTGGAATACTGCTAAAGCAGTGGTGTTGGCTGACCCATCTTGATTCAAGTTATTAATGTTAAAACGACCAGACTCATCGCGTAGCTCGATGCTGACACTGTGACTAGCCAATGTATAAGGTGGTATAGGCTGTGCCCAGATATCTTGCGCACTATCCGTATCATTGAGGTTGCTATCAGCGCGAATCATCGTCACTGCCAACTGTTGACCTGCATCGATATCTTGCAGCAATTGATTTTGATCGAATAACAGACCACTACGCCTAATTGCAATTTTTTGGCTAGCAAGCATCGACCCTGCAACCACAGTAATACTTACTACCAATAATAAGATAGTCAGCAGTGCAACACCGCGTTGAGAGTTCGCAGTCATTGACATACATAACCTTTGTTATTGAGCAATTGATGCATTTTAACTACTACCTTCTCAATTATTCGTTCCTAAATTGCTATTATCCGCACTACTATTATTGTCACTACCGCTGTCGTCGTTATTAGCGTTATCATTGCTGCTACTATCTGTATCATTGGCCATGCTTTGACTATTGCTAGGCGATATCGGTTGCGGGGCGAGTGCCCATTGCCAAGTGATTGGCATATCTTGGTATGTAAAGCTGACCGCGACTCCTTTCGGTAATAAAACAGCTGTTGGCTTAGGACTCGCTGTATTCGCTGACTGTCCCACCGCTGTATTTGTACTACTGCCACTGTTAGCGTCATCGCTCGGAAATCTGGTACTTAGCTCTGGTAGATAGGCTTGCCAGCTCCCTGCTGTGACACCTTCAAGCAATACGCTGTCCAAGCTGACGCTATCACGCCCGCCTTCCATACTGGTATACTGGCGACGTATCAAACGCTCATCCGCAAAAATATATTCGATACGTTGGAGTCTATTGCTACTCTGATATCGTGGATCAGGATCGGCAAAGCGTACAAAGCTGATAATTTCACTATCTAAGCTCATAAAGGGCTCAGGCGCTATTTCGTTCATTTGCTCGCTTGATTGGGAGCTAGTGTTCGCGTTAGTACTATCGCTTGGACTGTTATTCGTCGCACTGACACTTTGAGTAGTAGACGCTTGATAAGGGATGATTTGACCCATGTCTTGCTGTAGTTGCAAATAGGCGTACTGCAGGACAGCCAGATTGTCAGCATGGAATTGTGCGCGCTCACGAGCACGGTTGACCCCATCAAATACTTGCCAGCCTGCAACGGCTAACATCGCAAATATTGCCATTGCAACCATTAGCTCAAGCAGTGTGAAACCACGCTGATGCTTCATAGACCGCCCCCGGCCTGCTCGCTATTACCTGCTATGCTTAGACCACTTAAATCCAAACTGTTCGTATCTTGCTCAGCATTACTTAGCATCACAGTGATATCAGTGACCGATGTGCGTGTCTGTCCATCTATAATAGGCGAAACTGCGATATTTACTTCTTTTAAGGCAGGTGTGATGGCGTCACCGACCGTCATTTCTATTTGCCAATTGCGCCCTTGTGCATTAACGGTTTGGGTGCGGTTGGCTGTCAGCCACGTCTCTTGAATACGTAAATCAGCGGCGGCATTTTGGGCAACGAAGTGAGCAAGCGTACGAGTACGCAATATATCAACCGAACTCAGATACGCACTACTGGCACGGCTCGCCGCGACTGCTACCACTGCCAAAATAGCCAGAGCAACCATCACTTCGATAAGGGTAAAGCCGCTCTCGCGCCCACACTTGAGTGATATGGATTTTGATGACATAGGCTGGCTTGTCATAGGAGGTTTATATAATTTAGTCACTATACCCCCTGTCCGATTCGCATACTGCCATCTGGCATTATAGTAATCACCTCGCCCACTAAACGCGAATCATGAAGCACTTCAATGGTGACAGGCGTTGCTTGTCCCGTACCAAACCACAAGACTTGTGGTACGTTTTGGTCGCTAAACCAAGGCTGTAACGTTTGGGTTCGTCCCATATTTTGTAAACTACTAGAATCTAAACTTTGAACTCTAATACTTACGCCAGTAGGCGGTTCAGGCAAATTGATGCCCAACTCAACCTCCCAACTTGGCGTTGGTTTTTTCTCATTAGTAGAGCCTGATAGACCAGCCACCTCTGCCGACAGCTCCATAGCATTCTTAGGCTGACTGTCGGTGCTATCTGACATCATCTCTGTTGTCTGGTACGCGACATATGGATTTGATAGGGTAACAATGACTGGCTCTACTTGACCTTGCTTATCTGCCTGCATACGCAAACCCATCGGCTGCATACGTTCAGCCGATAATAGGCGAACGTAGCTCAACGAATCGGTCAAATGCTCATAAAAAGCGCGGTTTTTGCGGGATTCACTGCTACCGACAGACAAACTCATTATGCCAGCAAATATAGATAAGATAACCACTACCACCACGATTTCTACCAATGTAAAACCAGTCTGTGTCCGACTGTTTAACGATGAGACTGATGATAAGTGATGGGTATTAGTTGATATGGAGGCGCAGCTGTGACAATGGTCTGTAGGTCTTGTATCTAAGCAGCTTGACTGAGACGTTTGATTAATTAGAGTAAAAGAGCAAGTAGCCGCTGAACTGGACTGAGTCTTGACAGTGACCGGCATATTGCACCTATAAGCCCAATTTTAATTATCGCAGAATGAGAAAGGGTTTTAAAGAATGTAGAAGATATATGAATTCGTGCTGCAATAGTAAGCATTACAACACGATTTATTAAAGCCGAAAAAGGTTCACAACCCAAAAATTACTTGCTACTTTATTAATAACTACTTTAGTAGTTGGTATTACGGTGCTCTTCTGATTCAGTATCGATTTGCTCTACCAGCTCTTGCATATCTTCATCCATGACCTCTTCATCGTCAGCAGGATAATGACTTGGCAACTCTAGTACTTGCTGAACAAAGGCGTAACGCAGCGTATCACGACGACCTAAGTAGCGTTGGTAAAAGCTTGAGTTTAGTAGTCCCGCACCGCCCTGACCAATCGCCCAAATAGACGATAGATAATCACGAGTACTCAAATTACTGTGTTCGTCTTTTAAGTATGCACTAATAATATCAATCAAACGTTTCATGCGCTGGCGACGGATATCATATAACTCACCAAACAAACGATTGAGACCAGTCACTGATGCTGCCAAACGCTCTTCAATTTGGTTCAATAGCATGGCTTTTTGCGGGTTGAATAACTGCTGAAAAATCATACGGGCAACGCCTGCCGATGGGCAGTCATCAATACGGTTAATCTCAAACAATTGCTCTTCGTAACGAATAATAATACGCAGATAAAGCTCATCTTTACTGGAGAAATGCTTGTAAAGGGTGCCTTTAGCCAAATCGAGCTGATCTGCCAAACTGTCTAAAGTGATATCACCATCGCCTGACTCAAGTAGCAATTGCTCTGCCATCGCTAAGATGTTCTCTTCTCGTGCCTTGAACTGGTGCTGACGACTCATAATCTCTCCTAAAACATGACAAGATTAAGCATATGACCATCAATTATGTGCGTACATTTGGCAATGAGCGTATAAAACTATACAAGAACTGCTGAAATACCATAAAAGGGATATGCTTATATTTACAAATAGTCATTGATAATCATATAGTTACATTTAGCAATTCAAATACTAAAGGGGATTGAACTATAAGACTATCACATAAATGACTGACTGGTCATAGCATAACCATTTTAGCGATACTGTGCCAGTAAATTTTCAAAGTTTTTTGCGGTTAATGCTCCAACCTCGTTACTATCACAACCGTACATATCTGCGATAAAGCTGGCGACATAAGGTACGTAGGCAGGCTCATTGGGACGACCACGCTTAGGTACAGGCGCCAAATATGGACTGTCTGTCTCAATCAAGATTCTGTCTCTAGGCATGTGCCTTGCAGCATCTTGGATATTTTGGGCACTTTTAAAGCTAACAATACCTGAGAAGGAGATATAAAATCCTAAATCTAAAGCACGTTTCGCAGTCTCCCAGTCTTCAGTGAAGCAATGAATAATACCATGCTCAGCGCCTTCACTTTTTAAGATATCGATCGTATCTTCTTTTGCGTCACGCATGTGTATGACAAGCGGTTTTTTTAGTTGCTGACTGGCATGGATATGGCGTGCAAGACTGGCTTGCTGCTCTTTTTTATTTTCTGTAGACCAGTAGTAATCTAGCCCTGTCTCGCCTATTGCCCATACATGGTCTTTATCAGCAGTCTCTATGAGACGCTCAACCGTCGCTGATTTAAGTACATCGATATCTTCGCAAGGATGGATTCCTACACTCATCCCTAGATTTAGCGTCTCGTCACCATAGGTGCTCACAATATTGGCAATCTCGTCGTATTCTGCAAAATCACACATAATCGCCATCGCACGGGTAACATTAGCAGTTTTCATGGCGTCAATCGCGCCAGATAATTTACCATCGTATTTCGTCAAATCTAAACGGTTGAGGTGGCAATGAGTATCTGTAAACATAAATAATCTCGTTGTTAAAAACTTATCCATTAAAAGTCTGGGAATTAAAAATTGAAATTTTCATTATATTGATTGCTGTGAGGTGCGCTGTTTTCAAGTGGCATCGTATTTCCTATTTTTAAAATAATATCCACTAATGCACGTCCTAATACATAAGACTAATTAAGAGGCACGACTCGCATCACCTCTTCTATAGTTGTCACGCCTTCACTAATACGTTTTGCGCCTGATAAACGTAATGGCTGTAGTCCTTCGCGATAGGCTTGTTGTTTGAGTACATCTAAGTTTGTATCGGCTGCGACCAGTTTTTTTAATTCGTTAGACAATGGCATAATCTCGTATAGGCCGACTCGTCCCTGATAACCAGTGTGTCGACAATGCTCGCAGCCTTGAGCCATATAAATTTGTGCTGGAGTAGGCGCACGCCATGGTTGTACCAACTCCTGCCATTGAATGGCAATCTCACTATCTGGCACAACGTCTACTGCTTTTTTGCAATGCGGGCATAGCGTACGTAACAAGCGCTGTGCCATTACGCCTAAGATAGTCGCTGATGTCAAAAATGGTTGAATACCCAAATCATGCAAACGAGTGATTGAACTTGGCGCATCGTTAGTATGTAGTGTCGAGAGCACCAAATGCCCTGTCAATGAGGCTTGTACTGCCATATTAGCTGTTTCAGCATCACGAATCTCCCCTACCATAATGATGTCAGGATCTTGGCGCATCAAAGAGCGAATGCCGTCAGCAAAGTATAAATCAACGCCTGGATTTACTTGCATTTGGTTAAATGCAGGTTCAATCATCTCAATAGGATCTTCGATGGTACAGACATTGACTTGTTCAGTCGCTAGCTGCTTGAGAGTACTATACAAGGTCGTGGTCTTACCCGACCCTGTAGGCCCAGTGACCAAAATAATCCCGTTTGGATGAGCAGTCAATTCATGCCATGTTTCAAGCTGCTTGCCCGATAAACCAAGCTGAGCAAAGGAGCGCACCAGTACTTCAGGATCGAATACCCGCATGACCAGCTTTTCACCAAACGCAGTTGGCATAGTCGATAAACGAAGCTCTGTCTCTAGTCCCTTCGGCGTTCGCGTCTTTAAACGACCGTCTTGTGGTTTACGCTTTTCTGCAACGTTTAGTCGCCCTAGAATTTTAATACGTGCGGTCACCGCGACGATGATTGCCAATGGCATCTCATACACCGTATGGAGTACACCATCGATACGGAAGCGCACCTTACCTGTCTCACGACGTGGCTCTAAATGAATATCACTAGCTCGTTGCTCAAAAGCATATTGCAACAACCAGTCAACAACTCTGACAATATGCTGGTCATTGGCATCAGGGTTGGTATTGTCACCCAATTGCAATAATGCTTCGACATTGGTCACATCGGCAGCTGCACGCTTATGGACACTATTTGCGCCTGCGATCGCTTGGGTGACTTGATAGAACTCCTGCCGGTAGCGTTTGATCTGCTCAGGATTGATATAGACCGTACGATAGCTTTTTGATTTGATCAATTTTTCAATACTTGAGTGCCAGTCAGTATAAAAAGGCTGATCTGTTCCGATAACCACTTCGTCTACAGCGACCTCAATCGGTAAAATATGCTGTGAACGTGCATATTCAAATGACATCAATTGTGTAACTGCAGGGACATCAACTTTTAGAGGGTCAATACGAACGAGAGACATATCTGCTTTAGCCGCCAACCACTGGTTGAGCCAAGCCAAAGTTAATTTATTTTCAGCGCTATTGTCCGTCGCATGGCCATTAGGCAAGCCAAATTCACTAATCGTTAGTAGAGGGTGCTGCGCTTTGTCGCGGCGGCTAGTAATGACTAGGTTATAGCCGCGTTGGTCAATCACTTTATCTGCCAATAGCTCATCTAGACACCAACGCAAATCAATCACTATCGAGTACTGTTGAGCAGACATATCTCTCTTCTTCTATTGTTTTAAAATGTGTTGTCAAAAATGATATCAGTGCAAGCCAGTTAGATTGCAGCTACGGCAGTTATCTGTAGCTGTCCTGATTCTATCAACTGAAAACTCACATCAACGGGTTTATAACGCATAACAAATGGTGTAGCGATCTCTGTCCGTCGATAAGCTGGACGCGGGTCTTGGGCAATTAGCTCTTTGATAATGCTCATATCTGAGGCTATCAATTGATTTTGTATATGATGAACTGTAGACGCAACTGTCGCACTGTTCGACCCAGTATTTGCGTCTTTAACACTTGTCTTATTATTATGAGTACTGTTGTTTACTAACATCATAAACTGTTCGTTAGCAGCATCGGTCACGGTTACGTTTAATAATTCTGGAGCGGTTGGTGCAAAACCACTCTCTGTCTGAATCAACGCATCACTATAGGCCACATATGGCTTTATATCGATGATTGGCGTGCCATCTATCATATCAGCACCTTCGATAATCAATAATACACGACCTTGAACTATTTTGACCTGTTCGAGCTTGACAACAGATAGGCCTAGTCCTGAAGGACGATACATACTGCGACTGGCAAACACCCCTATTTTTTGATTACCACCCAATCTTGGTGGGCGTACTTGAGCGCGAAAACTAGTACTGGTTTCATTGTTATTTTTATATCGATAATTATGATGAAACTGCCAACTCACCCATATATGACTAAACTTGTCCAAACCAACAAATGCAGCTGGCGTATCATATGGCGCTAACATCTCAATGACACTAGTCAAAGCGACTAGGTTTGGCTGGCGCGGCACACCGAATTTTTGTGAAAGCGGGGCACGGTGATAGCCAATAACAGGAGCTTGATGGTAGTTATCTAACAGGGAATTCTCGTCAAGCATATACCAACTCCAGTAATACAAAACTGCCCTGATAAGGCAGTTTTGTCAAATGATACAAAATTACTCACTAACGATATTCCATTTTATCATGCTAGACAATCACTGCTAGACGGATTTTTATTTTAAAGTTTGGTATTATGAGCAAGAAATTTGATGAGAGTCATTTACATTTGGGCGATATGACCAGTAATGCTGTCATCGTTGACGCAAATCTACTATGTCTAATGCCGTAATAGATAGCTGTATATAAGCTGATAAACTAGTTCTATTGCGCTTACTCATCATTTACTCGTTCATAAAAATAGCAGTTTCGACAACGATTAAAAGACTGATACGTTTTTACAATGTTCAATTTAACATTGTAAATTCTGATTTAATACTTATTCAAACTTAACACACAAATAACAACTTATTAACGAGGACTTTATGTCAAAACTTCGCACCGAAACGGTAACAGAGGTTCATCACTGGAATGACTCTCTATTTAGTATCAAAACCACTCGTGACGATGGTTTGCGCTTTCGTAATGGCGAATTTGCGATGATTGGACTTGTTGTCGATGGCAAGCCACTACTACGCGCTTATTCAATTGCTAGCCCTAACTATGAAGATCATTTAGAATTCTTCTCTATTAAAGTGCAAGATGGTCCATTAACTTCGCGCTTACAGCATATCAAAGTAGGTGATGAGCTGTTAGTCAGTAAAAAACCAACGGGCACACTAGTCTTGGACGATCTGCTACCAGGTAAGAACCTGTACATGCTCTCTACTGGTACTGGTCTTGCTCCGTTCTTGTCACTAGCACGTGATCCTGAAGTGTATGAGCGTTTTGACAAAATCATCTTAGTACATGGCGTACGTCATGTTCATGATTTGGCTTATCGCGAAATGTTTGAAAATGAGCTGCCTAACGATGAAATCTTTGGCGAATGGTATCGCGAAAAATTCATCTATTACCCAACCGTTACGCGTGAAGAATTCAGAAACCAAGGACGTGTCACTGATTTGATGAAATCAGGCAAATTGTTCGAAGATATTGGTTTACCGCCAATGAATAAAGAAGACGACCGCGTCATGCTTTGTGGCAGCATGCCATTTAATGCTGAGGTTTCTGCTATTTTAGATGATTTTGGCCTGACTGTTTCACCACGTATGGGTGTGCAAGCAGATTACGCAGTTGAGCGTGCCTTTGTCGGCTAGAATGATGCTATTTAGCATCGTTAGAATAAATGAAAAATTGTATAAAATAATACTTGACGCATGTAAATAGGCTGCTATAATACGCAGCCTATACAGTCAACACTGTAGCCCAATTAGATAATATTTAGTCAATAACTATTATCACCTAACATGCCAGTGTGATGGAATTGGTAGACATGACGGATTCAAAATCCGTTGCCTTTAAAAGCGTGTCGGTTCGAGTCCGACCACTGGTACCAATATATAGTACAAATTAGCCTCCTTTATCGGAGGTTTTTTTGTGCTTATTGTTTATATTTGTTTTAACAAATTCTTAACTCGTTTATATCGATACTTCAAATGGCATAACAGCGCTTATCTTAATCGGTACTGCATAACTCCATGGCATGCCAGCGCTACAATAAAAATATCCATCATTAAACGATACGATATAAGCGGTAAAATCATTACCACACTGATCCATCATCGCTTGTTCATCGCTTTCATCACAAACCGCACACCATATATTTTCATCACCGCGCGCTAACATTGCTCTTGTCAAATCGCTCCCTTTTAGTTCATGACTCATCATCAGCTCCTTAATTATCTTGAACTTTCTCATTAATATTTTTAGAAAGTTAATTTGCCAGTACTCAATTTATAAGTTTGGTATGAGCTATAAACAATGTTTTATCAGGTAAATAAAATTCCTATAAAAAACCATTTATTACTTTCATAACTATTGATTATCGTGGTTAATATATTGTAAAACGATAGCATTAGAACTGTAACATATAACTATAATATTCATGATGGAAGGCTATTATATTCAGACAGACGGTATAGAAAATCTGAAAAACTTAAGGTATGTACCATACAGAACATCTATTAGTAAACATATATTAACTATATTTAATTTATTAGTATTTTAACGCCATATATATCTGACTATTAACCTTACACTATATTTAATTATTGATATATAAATTATTCGCATATTGCCATATTTTTATGGTTCTATATTCGAAAAACCCCTTTACCGTTTAATAATCGATACTGAAACAGAAGTATTGAGTGATGTAAAATATCAACCATGAAAACTCCTACAGCATCCAGTCCACGTAAAATCATTCATATAGACATGGATGCGTTTTATGCCAGTGTAGAACAACGTGACTTCCCAGAATTACGGGGCAAGCCACTAGTGGTTGGTGGAGATCCAAATGGTCGCGGTGTTGTAGCAGCGGCTAGCTATGAGGTACGTCAGTTTGGGGTGCGCTCAGCCATGTCTTGTTATGAGGCTCGCAAACGTTGTCCAGAAGTCATATTTGTTAGACCACGTTTTGAAGTATATCGAGCTGTTAGCAGCGATATTCGCAATATTATGTACAGCTTAACGCCTCATGTTGAGCCATTATCGCTAGATGAGGCTTATCTCGAAGTCACTGGTCTCACCGTACATAAAGGCTCAGCGACATTAATGGCCAATTGGTTAAGAACACAAATATTGCAACATACAGGATTGACTGCTTCTGCTGGCGTGTCCTTTAACAAGATGTTGGCTAAGATTGCCTCTGATATCAATAAGCCTAACGGCACCGCTATTATCACGCCAGAAGACGCTGATGCTTTTATCAGTACGCTACCTATTGAACGATTTCATGGGATAGGTAAAGCAACGGCAAGACGATTACATGCAATGGGCGTGACTAACGGTGCTGATCTACGCCGTATGTCAGCCGAAGTATTGATTGATGAGTTTGGTAAGCGAGGACAGTTTTATCATGATATCGCTCATGGTCGGGATGAACGCGCTGTCAAATCTGAGCGCCTGCATAAGTCTGTTGGTTCGGAGACTACTTTTAGAGAAAACCTAAACGATGACACGGCGTTACGTGTACAAATCTATGAACAAAACGCGGATGCCTTCGCGCAACTGCACAAAAAAAATCTCGTCGCTCATACTATAACGCTCAAGGTTAAGTATGCTGACTTTACTCAGATTACCCGTACACACACGCTAACCACCGCTTTTAGTAGTGCTGAATCTGCTCATTACTGGTTAGACAAGTTATTCTTAGATATTCCGCGCCAGCTCCCTATCCGATTAGTCGGGGTCACTTTTTCGTCATTGACACCTGCAGCTCAACTATTGCCTCAATTAAATTTATTTGAGTAAAATAAGTGAAAGCTAACGTGATAAACATTAGGACAGTTAAATATTTTTGCTTAGGCTATTTAAGTAATTCAAATATATTTTGTGCACTTTGGCTACTTAGTAAAGCAACCTTTTATAGCAGTATTTCTGCTACAATTATGCCAAAATTTCTATCCATTTAAAGACTGATTATGACCAACGCTCACACTGCATCTTCCGATTCTAATGCCCCGCTTGATACCAATAACAATAGTGACGTCTTAGATTATCTAAGCGTGGAAGATTACGACTATGACCTACCAGATCGTTTGATTGCGCGATATCCATTAGCGCAGCGTTCTGCTTCAAAACTTTTGTACTTGCCTGCTCACACTGACACAAATGCTACGCCTGTAGAAGATTGTTTGTTTTCTGAATTGCCTGAATTGTTAGACGCTGGAGACCTGATTGTCTTTAATGATACAAAGGTAATGAAGGCACGCCTATTTGGTCAAAAAGACACTGGCGGTAAACTTGAGGTTTTGATTGAGCGATTGGTTACTGTCTCAGACTTAGATGTAGCAACACTGCATTTAGAAGATTCAGATAATGAGTTAGTCAATCAAGAATATATTGCCCTTTGCCATGTTAAAGCCAGTAAAGCACTGAAACTTGGTCAACGCTTTCAACTTGCCGATGGTCATATGAGTGGCGCGATGATTGGCCGTCAGGATAATTTATTTGTTTTAGCCTTTGATGCACCAATTTTGCCTGATTTAGAACTTCACGGCGAGCTACCTATCCCGCCTTACTTTGAACGTCATGCCGATGACACTGATAATACTCGTTATCAAACGGTGTTTCATGATCCCGCTAAGCTTGCAAGCGTCGCTGCACCGACAGCAAGTTTGCACTTCGATGACTTGGTGCTTAATAAATTGGCAGAAAAAGGTATCAATACTGCTTTTGTAACATTGCATGTTGGCGCTGGTACCTTTGCACCAGTTAAAACAGACAATCTACTCAATCATACTATGCACAGTGAGTATGCACATCTGCCACAAGCAACTGCTGAGCTGATTAATCAAACGCATGCAAATGGCAATAAGGTTATTGCTATTGGTACCACGGTGACTCGCGTCCTTGAAACGGCGTATCAAAAAACGGCTATCAATGGGCAAGCACTCTCTAGCTGGTCAGGCGACACGGACATCTTTATTTATCCAGGATTTAAATTTGGTGTCATTGATCGACTGTTAACAAACTTTCATTTACCCAAATCGACGTTGCTAATGTTGGTATCAGCTTTTTCTGGCAAAGCATCGATTGAACATGCCTATCAACATGCTATTGAAAAAGAATATCGATTCTTCAGCTATGGCGATGCGATGTTACTTGACAAGAAAACAAGCTGAACATTAAATAAACATTTATGCATTGGACGCAACAGTTGTGAAATAAACTGGTAAACTAAACCGTACTTTGTTATAACAGCAAAGATAACTTATTTTGTAAAGGACTGCTCATGTCTTGTCATTTATCTCGTCGCTTGACTCCTGTACATCGCGCGGTATCGATGGCATTACTTTATTCTGTAGGTTTGGCCGCTATTATTCCAAGCGCGCAAGCTGCAACTATAGGTAAGACAGTCGTTAGCTCAGCTCAACATGAACCGTTGAGCGCAAGTATCGTGGTCACCGACATACGAGCGTCTGATTTTTCAGCAAGCTTGGCCAATCCAGTTATCTATCAGCAGATGGGATTAACGCCGACCGATTCAATGCAAGTGCGCTTTCAAGCAACTTCAGCGACCAGTGGTCAGGTATTAATCAGCACATCGCAGCCTGTGTCCAAGCCCTTTGCTGATTTGGTGTTATCGATCAATGATAATGGGCAGCAAAATGTAGTACCAAAAACATTATTAATGCCGTTAAACGATAGTCTACCGATTAATAATGCTTCCAAGAACAGTATAAAAGGCACTCAGAAACTCAATTTACCAAGTGTTTCTGCAAGCGCTGCAAAACCGTTAACCGTAAGAAAAGGTGCACCGCCGCCATTAATATCGGTATCTAACGCTGCTGCAAATACAGCAGCAGTTGACTCTTCTATTTCTAGATCGGTGTCTAACATACAAGCTCCGACAGTGACTGCTACTTCGCGGACTAGCAACCTTACTTACGCGCCTAGTCGGCTTGATAATGGGCGCTTAAATAGCGACTCTGATATAAAAAATGCTAGCAGTAATGCAAAGAAGACTGATAACGGACTTAGTTCAGCGAACCGTTTAGATAGCAGTTTCTTAAATGCAAACAACAACACTGAAACTACGAAAGCTGTCATCAATGACAGCGATAAGGCAAGTATTAAAAATACTCCAATCTTAGATAAAGTATTGATTGATAAACCACTCGACACTCTAAATATTCAAGTCACACGGCAGATACAGCCGAGTCGTAAAAAAACAGATACTGACATATCACCCGTATCTACTCCGACTACTAGCATCTTAGCAAGCAATACTGAGAACAATGATACTAGCGTTTTGGCAGCTTCTATTGACAATACAACTTCGAAAACTCCTAACAGCGCTACCAATAATGTACCTTCAAATGATAGAGCAACAGATAGCTCGACAATCAATCAGTACCAAGTACAACGTAACGATAGCCTATGGATTATTGCTCAGCAGATCGCGCAAGAAAATAATCTAGATACTTCCGTCGTGATGAAGCAAATTCAGTCTCAAAACCCTGATGCTTTTATCAATAAAGACGTGGATCAATTAAAAGCAGATGCTAAGCTTATTTTACCCAGTTATGATGTCATACCATCACAGAAAAACTTAGAAGCGGCTATCGATGCACAAAGACAGTATATTCGCAGAGCAAATACAGCGGCGATGCAAAAAACAGCTCAAAGACCTTTTAAAAAACCCTCTATAAGTACGCAAGCGGCCAAACGCCCTGAGAAAACCACGACAACTAAAACACAGACTTTATCAAAAGCACAATTTTCTGTGCTTGCGCCTGGGCGAGATGGCAATGCAGATGGCACTCAAGCGAAAGCAGCATCAAACACAGGAAATGGTTTGAGCACAGATATATTAGCGACACTCAAAGCATCGCGGCAGCAGGCAGCATCACAGGCTCAACGATTATCAAGTACAAGTAGCACTCTTAGTAGCTATACTAAAAAAATTCAATTACAAAACCAAAAATTGGCTGAGCTGCAGGCTCGTCTCGAAAAATTACGCAATCAATAATTGCCTAACTGATTCATACATTAGATTGTGATCACAGGCGTAGGAATAACTATGGACAATATGCTATATATCATCGCCGGATTGGCGCTTATTCTGTTAGTGGCTGCTTTATTCTTGCGCAAAAATAAGGCGCAGAAATCGTCATCACCTTCGCCTATTAATGCAAGAAAAGATACGCCTACTCCATCACCAAAAGTAGACTATGATACTCCTACCCACACTAATGTCAGCAATAGCCATAAATTTGACCATATCACTATTGCTCAGCGTTTTGTGGATCAGCAGCGCTATGACAAGGCGATCGAAACCATTAAACGTGGTCTAAGTGAAAAACCTCATAACAGTGTATTGTCTCTTAAACTACTCAGCATATATGCGACGATAAACCAACCAGAAGATTTCAATAGTATTTATGAGTCTATAAAAATACATAGTGATGAGAGCACTATTGTTCGTGCCAATGAGCTAAAAAGCTTATATTTTGAAGAACAGAATCCAGTAGTCGCTCAAGAACTACCTATAGAAAATACGACCAACTTTGAAAGTATCGACTTTGATTTGCCGCCGAGTAACATTGATACCGATGTAGTGTCTAGTCATTCAATTGTTGAAGACACTAACGATGCTGCCATGAATGCACCTATCGAAAGCTCGGTCATCTCATCTGAGACCAGCCTTGATACTGAGGAAGACAACTTTGATCTTACCCTCAGCGATTTAGAGAATGATTTTGATGCGCCTAATGCAACCCCTATTACACCATTGGACAACGCACATAATGATGTTCTAGAAACCTCTACTAACGATGATACTAGTCATAATGAAGATGACGATCTCAGTGACTTCGAGTTTGACTTTGATTCACTTGACGACAATACTTCAACTGAAGCTTCAGGAGATACTAGTCTTTCACATAGTGACAGCAGTAAGGAAACGGTACTAGAAGAAGATTTTATCTTAGATTTCGATGATTTAGCAGCCGATACAGACAAAGACAATATCGTCCCTAATGACGTATCTACGAATTCAGAACAACACTCTTTTGATACTATTCAAAACAGTGAAGATGACTTTTCTTTATCTTTGGGCAGTCTAGATACATTAGATGACATCGATACTGTCTCCAATGACGACATATCTACGACTGAAGACGACAGTGATTTCAACAATTTTATTCTGGAAAATACTGATTTTGGAAATAATACTTCTGAGAGCATGATCCTTGAAGAAGAGAGCTTTACAGATATTAATTTCGAGGAACCATTACTCAATGATGATATCGAGGTTAGCGATGTTGAAGAATCGAATATCGCACCTGCTACACCATTGAGATTTGATGACAATACGCTGATAGACGATGATTTTAATATTGACGATGCTGATTCTCTATTTGACGCTCCATCGGCCACTACCCCAGTATCTACAGCTGCGCCAGTTGAGATTGACACTTCTATCACGCCTCAAGAGACTGAATCAGTAGAAGATTTCTCATCACGTTTTGCAGCAGACTTTGATTTCGTAAAGTCATTAGACAGTAATCAAGTGACATTAGACTTGGCAGATCAATATCTGCAACTGGGTGAATATGACAGTGCCAAACGTTTACTTAATGAGGTCATAGCTCAAGGTACCAGTGAGCAGAAACAGCAAGCACAGCTATTACTTGAGCGTACTGCGTAGTCAATAGTCTAGTCGCTTATCAGCAAGTATTTCCTAATCACGGGATGCTTGCTGATTTTTTTTGCATTTAACTCTAATACTATCTATTATTGAACCCTTTAGCCATCGTTGCTCAATTCTCCAGCACCTCTTTTCTTCCATACTTGTTTACTGTGTTGATACTATGCCATCTTCTGTTATGCTCAAAAATCTATCCGATCCTATTCAACTGATTTATGCTGGTGGTACCTTTGGTAGCTACGGCAAACCTTTAGCGCCATTATCAGCAGAAGTGTTTTTGCCTACTTTACAAAAGCTTTTGTCTGCACAAGACAGTACAAACAATTTACCAACAGTCTCATGGTTAGAAAACACCCTGATCAAAGACAGCAGCCAACTTACCCCTAGCGACTTTGCGCATTTCTATCAACTACTCCTAAATGCTTATGCCAAAGGTGATAGACGCTTTGTACTCATCACTGGCACGGATACGTTGAGTTACTTAGGTGCATTTTTAGCAGAAGCTTTTGCAGGTAGTGATATTTGTATTGTTCTGACCGCAAGTATGCGCCCATTATTAGACAGTGAGATATTGCATTCCTATAACATCGACGAACATAGCGATGCTTGGGGCAATCTCAACGACTCATTAAAACTAGCCGCTGCTGGTGAATCAGGTGTGAAGATTAGTTTTGGCGGCGAATCATGGCCTGCTCAAACAGTACAGAAAATTCACAGCCATGATCTGATGGCATTTACTGGTCATTCTCGCGCCGCTTATCCAGCCAATAGCTATATAAAAAATCTACCTGACACGCGTAGGCAACATTGGCTCGATGACCAACAAGACTTGCTGTCCAGTATTAAAACACGTGCTGAAAACGCAAGTGTTCATGCGCTATATTGCCTACCTAACGATGTTTCGATGATAAACAACCAGCTACAAGCTTTATTGTCGCAGCCACCATGTGGCATTATTCTATTAGGATTTGGCGCCGGTAACATCCCTTACTCAGCTGCATTAGCAGAGACACTGTCCCTTGCTTATGAACGTGGACATATGGTGATATCAGCCAGTCAATGTCCATTTGGTGGCGTCAGCGATAGCTATGCGGCAGGCAGTTGGCAGTACGAGCATCATGTCATTGCTGGTGGACGTTTGACCATACCTGCTATTTATGCCCGATTACTTTGGTTGCTACTTCGCTATGATAGTCCTGCAAGACGCAGACAGCGTTGGTTGAATAATATCAATCAAACTGGCACTAGCATCAAAAAGCGCTAAGCGATTTTTAATTAATTCCCATTTTATAAGTTTAGAAACCCTAATGTCTGAAAATGAAATTATCGAAACTGAACCAACCTACACTTTAGCGATTGCTATTGAGTTCTTAGGAACGCATTATCATGGCTGGCAACGGCAACGAGAGGTTTTGGGTGTACAAGAAGCCTTAGAGACAGCTATCGGCAAAGTTGCCAATGAGCCTGTAGAAATCATCGCAGCTGGGCGTACTGATGCCAGCGTCCATGCGAGCAATATGATTGCCCATTTTACGACTCATGCGTATCGCCCAACTCATAACTGGTTACGCGGTGTGAACAGCCTACTTCCCGATGATATTGCTCTACGCTGGATACAACCTATGCCAGCTGATTTTCACGCGCGTTTTGGTGCTATTGCTCGTCGCTATCGTTATATTACGCTCAACCAAGCACAGCGTCCTGCCATACTAAATCATCAAGTGACTCATATCTATGAACCGCTTGATTTAGAAGCCATGCAGCAAGCAGCAGCTGATATCGTCGGTACACACGATTTTAGCAGTTACCGTGCTGCTGCCTGTCAATCCAATCAACCAGTGCGTACGATTAGCCATGCAAACCTTTTTGCTCATGGCCAATTTATCGTTTTTGATATACAAGCAGATGGGTTTTTACATCATATGGTTCGCAATTTGATGGGTACATTGTATGCCATTGGTAGACATGAGCTAGATCCAGCAGATTTTTTGAATATTTTGCAGAAAAAAGATCGAACGATTGCACCACCTACGGCTTCAGGTGATGGATTGTATTTTATCAATGCCTATTATCCTGAACGTTTTCAGAGCTTATTGCCAGATGCACCGCTAACACCTGTCTGGTTAAATCTACCTGATTAAATTAATATCATTTGGCATACATATCACTTACATGCTGTCAAGTCAAAAGCAGGTTCGTATTGCTTTAATCCACTAACTTACGTATAATATGGGCTTATTTTTTAATTGATTGATACAAATTATGGCAAAAGACGATATTATTGAATTTGAAGGCGAAGTCATTGATACCCTTCCTAATACTTTGTTCAAAGTTCGTTTAGAAAACGGGCACGAAATCATCGCGCATATCTCTGGTAAGATGCGTAAGCATTATATTCGTATCTTGACAGGTGATAAGGTTAAAGTTGAAATGACGCCTTATGACCTATCTAAAGGCCGTATTACCTACCGTGGTAAAAACTAAATACTGACTGACCAATATGGTTATGAAAGTGTTAGCATTGGTAAGATACAGTCAATAGCCGAATAGCTACGTTATCGCTGATAGCTGATATGACGCTTGGGTAGTGAAACTGATAATAATAATGAAAATGCTAATCTGCTCATTATTGCCTATCAATATTTTAGTTATTTAGTAATTGACTGTTTCTACTTACCATAAAAAATACCGCTAGATTTTAGCGGTATTTTTTTCGTCTATTTTTTATGACTTAGTACTATGGCATTTAACTAAATTCAACAGTTGCGCCGTTAACTAAATTCAACAGTTGCGCCGTTAACTAAATTCAACAGTTGCGCCGTTTTTTATGACTCCGAGCAAACTAAGCGCGTCCCAATTGGTCAAACGCACACAACCTGCTGATGCTTGACGACTGATACGAGCAGGATCTGGTGATCCATGGATGCCATAAGTTGGTTTACTAAGCCCAATCCATACTGAGCCTACTGGATTGTTAGGACCTGGTGGAATGATAGACTTGCTACCGTCATTGGCCGTATAAGTATAGTTGGGCTCGTGCACCTTTACTTTGACAGTATGAGTACCTGTTGGTGATGGGGTCGCTGTACTGCCCACTGTCGTCGGATAGCTAGCGATCAAATTGTTGTTCTCATCATAAGCGTAGAGTGTCTCAGTGGCCTTATCAGCAACGACGCGATGCACAGGCTTGGTATTAGGATTACCAGGGTTATATACCGTGATGATTTCACCCGCAGTAAAACTGGCATCAGGATTAAGCGATTTTAAATATTTTTCACTAATATGAAACTTCTCTGCCAACGCCTCAGTAAGACTTTCGTAGTACATTCCCTCAAGCTTGGATTTGGCAACAGAATCAGCAGGTATGGTTGTGGTTTTGACATTCACATCTGCTTCAGTAAGCTGATAACTGACTAGTACTGGTTGAGTCGTGAGCTTCTCATTTTTGGTCAGCGCTTGCCACGTCTCAGCGTTTAACGTATCAGTTACGTCTAAACCATTCGCTTTTTGAAACGCCTGCATGGCTTTGCGAGTATTTTTGCCCCAGTAGCCATCGACAGGCCCTACTCCGTTATGATGCCAGTTTAATAGAGCCTGCAGCTTTGTTCCTATATTACGATCGATCTCTGCATCCGCCGTCCAAGTGACATTGTTTATCTTTTTTGCATTGTCAGATAGGTTCTCAGTTGTGTATTTAATAGTAGGCAGTAGCTTATTCAATGAAGTCGCAGCTTTACTATCTCCTGTTAATTTTTGACTTACGCCATTAGTCACTGGACTGACTTCTGCCGAAGCCTTGACGCTATTACTTGCGTTCACACTATCCGTTGTCTCTGCTGCGATGCTTTGCCCCATGAATAGTAAGCTAGAGAGACTAACCACTGTCAATGCTTTACTGATTCTTGTTAATTGATACATGTAATACTCCTCATTTAAGAAATTCTATTTTTATTTTCAGTTTTCAAATACTACAGTTTTTTGGATTTTTAGAACTTACCTTTGGCATCTAGATTTTGGATATTTTACTTTTGCTAAAAGCGAAATATTTTAGCTCCTTTATAAGCTACTAATATTGTCATATTACCTTGTGAGCATATAACAGCTTTGTGTTAAAAGGAGCTTTGTTGTACAGCGTCTCTGTTAATACGATACTTATAGATAAGCTAACAAATAAACGATAAAAAACCCATACGCCACTTGGTAGCCTATGGGTATACAACACGCAAACTAAGACTGTGGAAAATGCTATATAGGAATAGCCTTTAAACGCAAGTTAACTTATATCAGTTTGGCCAAAACCGCTTGACCCATTTCTTTACAGCCTACCTGCTTAAGTCCAGCTTCGCTGCTATCTAAAATATCTAGCGTACGTAAACCATCATCAAGCACATCACTGACTGCTTGCTCAATTGCTTGTGCCGCTTCTTCTTGCTTGAAGGTGTAACGCAGCATCATAGCAACAGATAAGATAGTCGCTAACGGGTTGGCTTTATCTTGTCCTGCGATGTCAGGCGCTGAACCATGACACGGCTCGTACATACCCTTACCTGACTCATCTAAACTCGCTGATGGCAACATACCGATAGAGCCTGTCAACATCGCAGCTTCATCAGATAGGATATCGCCAAACATATTACCTGTCACCATAACATCGAACTGCTTAGGATCTTTAATCAACTGCATGCAAGCGTTGTCAGCATACATATGTGATAACGCCACATCGCTATAGTCAGCCTGCTGCATCTCGATCATCGTCTGTTTCCACAGCTCGGTGACTTCTAATACATTGGCCTTATCAACTGAACATACCTTAGCTGCTGTGCCTGCTGCTTGCGCACGCGTTTTTGCCAATTCAAAGGCAACTTTACCAATACGCTGAATCTCACTTGTGCTATACACCATCGTGTTATAGCCTTGTTGCTCGCCGTTTTCTAGTGTGCGAATACCACGAGGCTCACCGAAATAGATACCGCCTGTCAGTTCACGAACGATCAATAGATCTAGACCTGAGATAATTTCAGGTTTGATACTTGAGGCATTAGCCAACTGTGGATATAGCTTGGCTACACGTAGGTTGGCAAATAAACCAAGCTCACCACGGATTTTCAATAGACCACGCTCAGGACGTTTACTACGCTCGATCGCATCCCATTTAGGACCACCGACCGCACCTAGCAATACAGCATCTGCGGCGCGAGCACGATCCAATGTTTCATCTGGCAAAGGCTCACCAGTTGCATCAATAGCCACACCGCCAATTAATCCAGACTCAAGCGTTAAGTCAAGTGAAAACTTATCATTGACAGCTTTGAGCACGTCAACGGCTTGGGTCATGATTTCAGGGCCAATACCATCACCCGCTAATGTTAAAATCGTTGCCATACTGATCCTTTTGAAATATTTTTATTGGTTGGTTATATTTTTGAGCTTTTCATACTCATATTTTATGCTGCCATTTTTTTGGCTTTAGGTGCTGATGTTACTGCTTTGGCCATACCAGTCTCTACAAACTCACCTTGATGCTCAGCGTCTAGTTGCTTACAGAATCGGCGCTGTACTTGAGTGCCTTGCAATAGCTCAATACATAAGGGCTCAGGTGATGCTGTGTCTAATAGACTGCCTGATTTTTCGCTGTTCTTCTTTTGATAAGCACGTAACTGATAGGTGCCTGCTTCAGTGAAATCATGAATCATCGCAAAACGCTCAACATAGCCCATGTTGTTCTCTGGATAAAAATTAACATGAACCTCGTGTTTGGCAGGCATGACTCGTGCATAGTAGTTGGTCAATCCTGGCATACTAGAAGGCGCTAACGGCACAACTTTTATGGCATTTTTATTGACCAGTGGTGTCATATCCATATTCATCGATGTTTTCGCCATACCTTCTTGACGTGGTAAGGCTGTCATAATCTGAGGATTGATTGGTTCGTGACTGTTGGGCGCGATAATGAGTGTTTTATCTATCTGCACAATTTCGCAATGATATGTACCCACACAGGCAATATTTACTTCACCAGCGATAGGTTTAATTTTACCCACCCATGCTTCAGCACTCTCTGCCTCATTTATTTTTTGATAGCCCGTCAATAGCTGACAGCCTGACAATAATAAGCTTGCAGCAACAATTGTACTTGTCCATAGAGCATAACGTTTTGTATTCATAATGGCGGCTACTATTCAAGAGAGATAATAAAATGTAGTGAAAAACTATCCTTCATTTTAGACAGTTCACCGCAATAACTCAACGCTGCGTTGCGACTACTCATATTTTATTAGCAATAGATTATAGAATGACCTTCTACGCTCGTACGTCGTTAAATATCCACGGTGTTTTTTGCATCATTTGTTGCTCATAATCTTTGATAGCATCACTTTGTTGCAAGGTTAAACCAATATCATCAAGTCCGTTTAACAAGCAATGTTTGCGAAAAGCATCTACTTCAAAGGCATACTCTTCACCAGTTGGTGTAATAACGACTTGACGCTCAAGATCAGCGGTCAATTCATAGCCTTCGTTATCAAAAGTCGCCTTCATTAACGTATCGACAATCGCTTCATCCAACACAATCGGCAACATGCCATTTTTGAAACAGTTATTGTAAAAGATATCTGCAAAACTAGGCGCAATTACCGTACGGAAACCATACTCTGAAAGTGCCCAAGGTGCATGCTCACGACTAGAGCCACAGCCAAAGTTTCTACGTGCTAGTAAGATAGTAGCACCTTGATAACGTGGTTTGTTTAATACAAAATCTGGATTGATGACTCGTGTGCTGTTGTCTTGACCAGGATAGCCTTCGTCAAGATAGCGCCAATCGTCAAATAGATTTACGCCAAAACCTGTACGTTTAATAGACTTTAAAAACTGTTTTGCGATAATTTGGTCGGTATCGACGTTTGCGCGATCTAACGGGCAAACGATACCTGTTTGGGTGTTATAAGCTTGCATAAAATTTCCTATCAATTATATTTTTGCTGGCTGATGATCTTGATAAGCATGTTAAATAGTAAATAAGTTTTTACCATCTTTGACAGCATGCTCATATATTTATCGTTAATACAAGCATGATGTCAGCTACTTATTATCAGACTTAAAACGTACGAACGTCTACAAAATGACCTGCCAACGCGGCGGCAGCTGCCATTGCTGGGCTTACTAAATGCGTACGACCACCGTTACCCTGACGACCTTCAAAATTACGATTAGACGTTGAGGCGCAATGCTCTTGCGGCTCAAGTTTGTCTGCATTCATCGCAAGACACATCGAGCAGCCCGGCTCACGCCATTCAAAACCAGCTTCAGTAAATAACGTATCCAAGCCTTCAGCCTCTGCTTGCAGTTTCACTTGTCCAGAGCCTGCAACAACGATCGCTTCTTTTACGTTATCAGCAACTTTGCGACCTTTGATTACCGCTGCCGCATCACGTAAATCTTCGATACGTGAATTGGTACATGAACCAATAAATATACGGTCAAGTTGAATATCCGTAATTTTCTGACCAGCTTCTAGCCCCATATAAGTATAAGCGCGTAACCAGCCTTCTTCTTGAGCTTCATCAATGGCTTGATCTGGTGTCGGTACGGATTGCGTGATATCTACCACCATCTCAGGCGATGTACCCCAAGACACCTGCGGTGCAATTTGACTACCGTCGATTTCTACCACAGTATCAAATACCGCGTCATCGTCTGAATATAGTGTGCGCCAGTAGGCTTCAGCTTGTTCCCATTGTGCTTCGCTTGGCGCATATGGACGACCTTTGACATAATCAATTGTCGTGTCATCGACCGCAACCATACCGACACGCGCACCTGCTTCAATCGCCATGTTACAGACGGTCATACGGCCTTCCATACTCATGTCTTCGAACACTTGACCTGCAAATTCAATCGCGTGTCCTGTTCCACCTGCTGTACCGATTTTTGCAATAATAGCTAACACCACATCTTTTGAAGTGACGCCAGTGCCAAGTTGACCAGTGACGCGGATTTGCATATTTTTTGATTTCTTTTGAATCAAACACTGCGTTGCCAATACATGCTCAACTTCAGAAGTTCCGATACCATGAGCCAAGCAGCCAAGTGCCCCATGGGTCGCTGTATGCGAGTCACCGCAAACAACCGTCATACCCGGCAAGACCAAACCTTGCTCTGGACCGACCACGTGCAAAATACCTTGACGCGCATCATTGATAGTAAATTCAGCAATATCAAACTTAGTGCAATTATCGTCCAACGTGACAACCTGCAAGCGTGATACCTTGTCTTTAATCCCAGGCACCCCTTCTAGGCGCTCTTTAGTGACGGTCGGCACATTATGATCTGGACTGGCAATGTTAGCCGATAAACGCCATGGCGCTCTATTTGCCAACTCCAACCCTTCAAATGCTTGCGGACTCGTCACTTCGTGCAACAGGTGGCGGTCGATATAAATCAGGCTCGAACCATCGTCGCGCTTGGTGACTTCGTGAGCGTTCCAAAGTTTGTCATATAACGTTTGACCAGCCATGTTGCTATCCTTTATAGGTTACTAATTACTTAATTTTTACTTACTTGCACATTGCCAAGCTAAGATTCTACGTAAATGCTATGTCTATCTATAATGTTTAATAATTACTATCGTATCTAAGATTTAAATATTATTTCTTTATGAGACTCTAAATATGACTAAAATTAACGCTTAAAATACGTTTTAAATAGCAAATAGCCAATTTTTTAGAATAAATATGTCACAATATGCCTCGATGTCTTGTGATTATAGCAGGCAAATCCTATAATAATAATTGATGATTTTTAACCAGACGCAAACTTTTATTTCTAATATGTTGTGATTGGGTCAGCCAACTTTTATTTATAGCTTGTAAAGTAGCTAAGGACATTCGTTTGAACACCACAAACTTGACGACATTCGTTACCGTTATGCACACTGGCAGTATCTCAGGCGCCGCAGAAAAGCTATTTATCACGCAGCCTGCTGTTAGTAAACGCATCAAGAACTTAGAAGACGAGTTTAACATTACCTTGTTTGATACGGTAGGACGCGGGATTGTGCCTACTCAGGCGGCTAGCGAAATGCTACCTCATGCCAAGCGTTGGCTAGAAGATTATGAGAACTTTAAAATCAACTTACAGCATTCTCAGCATATCGTCTCTGGCAAGTTAGTCATTGGTACTAGCCATCATATTGGCCTACATCATTTAGCACCCGTCTTGAAACACTTCATTCAAGCTTATCCAGCTGTTCAGTTAGAAGTACACTTCGTAGATTCTGAAAAAGCTCATAAAGCAGTACTAGATGGTGATTTGTCTTTGGCCTTTGTAACTCTACCTCCTGTATATGATAAGCGCTTAACTTATCACACGCTCTGGTCAGACCCTCTTTATTTTATGACGGGTACACTATCACCTTTGGCTACTAAATCTAATGTGACGTTGGAGCAGTTAGCGCGCTATCCTGCCATTTTGCCTTCTGCCAATACCTTTACCAGTCAAATTACCTTGGCTGAGTTTGCCAAGCACAATCTGAAGCCTTATGCCACGATGAGCACCAACCCTCTTGAGTCTATCCGTATGCTGGTATCTGTTGGTCTTGGTTGGTCAGTACTACCACAAACGATGGTCAGTCAAGATTTGGAACGTATCGATATGGCTGACAATATTGAATTACAACGCTATTTAGGTGTGGTTATCAATCCAAAATTAACTCAATCTAGCAGCGTGACCGCCCTACTAGACTTACTTGCGCCTATTGAATAAAAAGAGCTCACTATAACAGTCTAAGAATTAAGCTATTCGCATTTGTGATTCTCATGCGTTATAATACGCTTGACGTTGCTTTTATAACAAAAATTTACCACAAGGACACTGATAGTCATATATTGAATACTTCTAGTAAGATATGATGGTTAACAGTAGGTTTAATGGTTTTGGTTGATTGTGTAGGTTGCCAATACTCATATATAAATAGCAGATGCGAGCAATAACAATAGATAAGTGGAATGCGAAATTCCCATTGTTCTCTATCTCTATATGAGTGCTAGCCATAGAACGACATCAATCATATATAACTACAGAAGATACTGAAAAAAGCCATTATGTCTCAATTAATGGCTTTTTTTGTCTTTAAATATTGTTTTGGACATCGCCTTGTAGGACAGAACTTTTATAGTTAAAAAATAATTACAGCCAACCATGTTGGTTAAGGACAATTTATATGAACGGAGTTTCTAGTGGCGTGCTGATATCACTCGGCGCCTATTTCTTAGTGATGATTGGGATTGGTGTTTACGCTTATTTTAAGCAAGCCAATGATACTGAAGGCTATATGTTAGGGGGTCGTAACTTAGGCCCAGCAGTAACCGCACTTTCTGCAGGTGCATCAGATATGTCAGGTTGGTTACTACTTGGCTTACCTGGTTATATGTTTGCCGATGGTGTGGTCAGTATTTGGATCGCGCTTGGTTTGACATTAGGTGCATTATTAAACTATCTCATCGTAGCACCTCGCCTTCGTGTTTATACCGAAGTGGCTGACAACGCTATCACCCTACCAGATTATTTCGCCAACCGCTTTGAAGACAAGTCGCACATGCTACGCGTCATCTCAGCAGTGGTCATCATTCTATTCTTTACCGTCTATACCGCTGCAAGTCTTGTAGGTGGTGGTAAACTCTTCGAAAGCTCACTTAACCTATCGTATAGTACTGGCCTATGGGTTACTGCTGGTGTGGTTGTGGCTTATACGCTATTCGGTGGTTTCTTAGCAGTATCTATGACCGATTTCGTACAGGGTGTCATCATGCTGTTTGCCATGGTAATCGTACCTGTCGTTGCCTTTACTGATCTTGGTGGTATTTCAGCCACTACAGAAGCCGTTAGAAACATCGACCCTACCCTTTTAGACGTTACTAGCGGTATGAGTGTCATCGGTATTATTTCGTTAATGGCATGGGGCTTAGGTTACTTTGGCCAACCGCATATTATCGTACGTTTTATGGCGATTCGTTCAGTGAGAGATGTACCGACTGCACGTAATATCGGTATGAGCTGGATGGTTGTGAGTCTGGTTGGTTCACTAATGACTGGTTTTGCTGGTCGTGCCTACGTACAAAAAACTGCGATGACGTTGGATGATCCTGAGACTATCTTCTTAGTATTCACTCAGTTCTTGTTCCATCCATTGGTTTCAGGTTTCCTATTAGCAGCTATTTTAGCAGCAATTATGAGTACTATCTCATCGCAGCTATTGGTTGTATCAAGCTCTCTAACCAAAGATGTATACAAACTATTCTTTGATAAAGACGCACCAGAAGCTCGCCAGGTATTGGTTGGTCGTATCTCAGTTATCATTGTCGCTATTGTTGCCATTATGCTAGCGTCTAACCCAGATAGCTCAGTATTGAACTTAGTTTCTAATGCATGGGCAGGATTCGGTGCAGCGTTTGGTCCATTGGTTATCTTCAGCCTTACATGGCGTGGTATGAACCGTAATGGTGCTGTTGCTGGTATGGTTGTTGGTGCGTTGACTGTTATCCTATGGATTTATGGTCCTTTCCAAGTAGATGGTATGGCACTAAATAGCTGGTTATATGCTATCGTTCCAGGCTTTATCTTAAGTACTATCGCTATCTTTGCCGTTAGTATCATGACTGGTGGCCCAAGACCTTCAGTTTCTGCTAAGTACAAAGAGATGGAGTTAAACTTAAACAAATAAGTTTACGTAATATCTTAAGATTATTGTTATAGAAAAACCTCGTCATTATTGGCGAGGTTTTTTTATGAGTAACGATTTAGTATATTTAACCTACTACAGTATTAAACAAAGAGAACTTATGATCAATGAGACAGTAGTATGGATAGCTCTGTGATGGATATACTAAGCCAGATTGTCCTAGCCTATTTGGCATTCCAACTGCTGCTCACTTTTACGAAGTAAGCCTTTATCAACAATACTTCTTTTCTTAATATCACATTTGATTACCTATTTAGATCTTTTCCTTGTATACCTCAAGTATGCTACGTTATTAACAACTCATTCGGTAAGGTAAGAGTGCGTATAGGTTCTTAAATGCAAGGGTATTTGCTGTATATGGACACTAAGCTAAACTAGGCAAATAAAATGTAGTCGTGCTATATGAATTAATACTATAAAGATTATATTTGCTGTTCTATCTATATTTGAGAACTTACAGTCAAATAGGTAATAGAAAGCCCATAAAAAAGCGACCCATCATAGGTCGCTTTTTTATTATCCAGCAGTTATATAAAGAAGCTATTTACCTTGATACGACAGCTTTAAACCAGCAATATAACCATCATTATCTTGGAAATCACCAACGATCTTTCCACTAGGTAGACGACCTTTTGCATCACCGAACCATAAGTATTTACCACCAGCAGACACGGCCCAGTTTTCCGTCACGTTGTATTTGGCACCAAGACCGACGCTGTAATAGCCATCGACAGGACCTAACGACGTTGTTGGATCACCGGCACCACTATCCCAACCCACAGTACCACTTATAGCAAGTGCAGGCGCGACACGCTTGGCAAGACCTAGCTCCACTTGCCATTGGTCATCTTCGTATTCAACCAAGTCCAAACCATCAGGGCCGTAATTACGTTTACTAACGTCATTATATAATGGTGGTGTGATGGCAAAATCGCTCCATGGTACCCAACGGACCTTTGCCGTTGCTAAAGTAGTCGGATTGATACCTGTTTGGAAATCAAAGTTGACTGATTTAGGGGTTGTAATCTCATAATTACTGTTCCGGTTAGCAGCCGCAGCCCCTATAGCCGCTGCCTGTGCTGGAGTCGCTCCTTGCTGCAAAGCAGCTCCTTGAGCCAAAATACCTGCTATAGGATAATTCTCAGAGATATCTATATCATGGTCAATCTCAGAACGATAAGTCAACGCTGCTTTTAGAGCAATTTCAGGCTTGCTATAGGCAATACCTGCTATATAACCGTAATCCATATCAGGATTGCTGTTTGAGGTATAACCACTAGCAGGCCCATAAGCTAAGCCACGCAGCTTGGTTTCAGATTGGATACGCTGAGCAACTGGACCACCATAAATTTGGAAGTTTTTATTCGCGCCGAACTTCATACCAAGGATACCCGTTAGGCTTTGGCTACGAACTTCTACATTGGTATTTTCACCTGCAGTACTTGCTTCGGCTAGTGCTATGGCACCTGCAGTCTGTGGGTCTACACCATCACCTACCAAAGCCCCTCCTGAAGCATTCCTGTCTTCACTTGCCACAAAATTACTTTGCGTGTATTCAGCCGCAGCGCCAAAAGGCTCATCATATAGTACACCCACACTGAACGTGTCGTTGATATCAGTTTTTACACCATAACGGAAAAAGTCATAAGCTTCAGCAATATCACCCGTTTTGTCGCCGCGCTCATAGTCATTTTGGCCAGGGTTGACATTCGAACTATCGTAGCCGCTTACATCAGCGTCAATATAAGTATAGACCGCTTCAGCGTAAGTGCCATCTTGAAAAAAAGCAGTGACATCTTGACCTGAACGATCAAGACCAGCAGCGTTGGTTACGCTAGCAACAGAGAGAGTAGCAATAGCTACTGCAAGGGTTTTCAAATGAAAGGTAGTGCGCATTGTGTATCTCCAACGGTCCTTGTTGTATTAATACTTTAATAACCATTATGTAGCATTGCTATGCTTAATACTGGTATTACTAAAGTTTCGTCCTAAGTTGAATACTAATGTCTTTTTGACACTAAAACAACATTTAAAGTGCTTTATTTTTCAAATATGACTGAACAGTACATATAAGATATAAATAAAATGCTGTGGTTTACTTTTTGTCTTTAATGTGATTTTTACAGTAATGTTGATAGTCAGAAAATAAATATTTTTACCCATAAGCTGTTAAATGTGATTTTTAAAAATACATAATAAAAAAGCGACCCATAATGGATCGCTTTTAATATTAATAACAAACAGCATCACATAATTCATTTGTGATTTACTGAGCTTGGTAAGAGACTTTTACACCCAATACAAAACCATCGTTACTTTCGAAATCACTAACAATCGTCTTAGTTGGGATTTGACCTTTGGCATCACCGAACCATAGATACTTACCACCAGCAGATATCGCCCAGTTCTCGGTAACATTATATTTTGCGCCAAGGCCAGCACTATAATAGCCTTCGATAGGACCTAACGAAGTGACAGGGTTACCTGCACCGCTATCCCAACCGACAGTACCACTTACTGCCAATGCTGGCGCTAAGCGTTTGGCCAGACCTAACTCTACTTGCCATTGGTCATCGTCATAGCTGACTAAAGATAAACCTTTATCATCATTAGTTGCTTGCTTGCTTACTTCATTATAAAGTGGTGGAACGATTGCAAAATCACTCCATGGTACCCAACGTACTTTGGCAGTCGCTAAGGTTGTAGGGTTGATACCAGTTTGGAAATCGAAGTTAACTGATTTAGGTGTAGTAATATCTAGCGTATTACCTTGATTCGCTTCACCACCTAAAGCTGCTACTACTGGATATATTTCATCGATATTCGAGCTGTGGTCAATTTCAGAACGATAGGTCAAAGCCGCCTTTAGAGCGATTTCAGGTTTACTATAAGATATACCAGCGATATAGCCATAGTCGGTATCAGGACTAATATGAGCGGTATAGCCTGTAGCAGCACTATAGGCACTACCACGAAGACTTACATCAGCTTTGATACGCTGAACAACAGGACCACCGTACACTTGGAATTCTTTGTTTTGACCAAACTTAGCACCTAGGATACCTGTGATGCTTTCGCTACGGACTTCAACATTTGTGCCTTCATCATTCGCAAGGCGACCATCCGCAAAGCCTTCTAATTGCTCAAGTTGATTTAACTGTGCTTGACCTTCTGCTAGCTGCGTTTCGCCAGCGGCGATACCTGCTAAACCAGCATTAATCTGTGGACGCAGTGCAGGCTCAAGTGCTGGGTTTTGATTAACAGCTGCTTGGGCTTGTCTTACTTGCTCTCTAACTGCATTTAAACGAGTTTCAGCAGCAGTTAACTGGTTTTGAGTACCTTCAACTAAACCTTTCAACTCTTCTACATTATTAACGCCTAATCCACCTAGACGCGATGCAATAATATTATTAACAGCATCAGTTGGTGCGCCTACAAAGTTATTATTTCCAGTGTAATCGGCTGCTGCACCAAAAGGCTCATCATATAAGATACCAACACTGAATGTATCGTTGATATCTGTTTTTACACCGTAACGGAAAAAATCATAAGACTCTGCGATGTCATCGATCTTATTACCTGAGGTATCTTTACCAGTAACGTCAGCATCGATATAAGTGTAGACAGCTTCTGCATAAGTGCCGTCTTGTAGGAATGCGGTGATATCTTGGCCTGAGCGATCAAGGCCAGCAGCACTAGCGACGCTAGCAACAGAAAGAGTAGCAACAGCTACTGCAAGAGTTTTTAAATGAAAGGTGTGGCGCATTTTATATCTCCAAACATCCGCATTGTTTTACTGTTTTACCTAGTTTTAATAGGCAATCAGCATCCGAGGTGGAAGATAGTAAAGACTTTTTAACACTAAAACAACTACAAAAACACATTATTTCTATGTTATGACCACATAGTCATCAGACAGTATCTATATATAAAAATACGTATATATCTTCCGCTATTAGATGCTTTCTTTCCAAATTCTACTCATTAATAATGTGGCGGTCTGTCTGCCATTACATCAAACGGTGCAATACCGCTTTCCGTATCTTGACCTTCAATCTGTTTATAAATCAGCTGTAATTGACGTTGCAGCGTATGAATATCTCTGTCTTGTCGCGTGATTACGTCATCCAGTCGTTCGACGGTCACTTCAAGATGCGCGAGGCTCATTTGCAAATCGATTACTTGGGCTTGCAAATCATTTTGAATATCAGAAGTATCATCTGTAATTCTAGGTTGGTTCATATTTTTCTCTAAATTATATTAAGTATTAAATTGAAAGAATGGATTATTAAGGGGTGCTGTAGATTAGCGATAAATCTATAATAATAGCCATTGACTAGCAGCCGTTAGTAAAAGCAATAAATAGTACTGATAAAACTATTTACTCGCACTACAGTGACGCGGTGGCATGTTATACTGCAGGCAATTTTGCAACAACCCCTACCTCACTATTATATAAGCTTAAGATACTCTATGGCACTGATTCATTTAAAAGACATTCACTTAGCCTTTGGCGTCGCGCCTGTTCTTGATGGTATTGATTTTTCTATCAATACAGGCGAGCGTGTGTGCTTGATTGGCCGCAACGGCGAAGGTAAATCTACTTTGTTTAAACTGATCAATGGCTCATTGCAGCCTGACAGTGGCGAGATTATTACCAACAGTAGCATGCGTGTAGCGATGCTAGAGCAAGACGTTCCTGAGACTAGCGGTCGCATATTAGACATCGTCATGGGCGGCAGTCGTCGCACGGCTGATTTGCTCATTAACTATAATAAGCAAGTCGATATGTGCGCGAATGGCGATATGGATGCCTGTGAGCACATGGCGACCCTACAGCATGATATCGATGCGGTGCATGGTTGGGACTTGGAGCGCGATGCCATGCGTCTGATTACGACCATGGGCCTTAATCCAGAAGATGACTTATCATCTCTATCTGGTGGTCGTAAACGCCGCGTGTTACTTGCTCGGGCGCTAGTTACTAAGCCTGATGTGCTACTACTAGATGAGCCAACCAACCATTTGGATGTTGAAAGTATCGAATGGTTAGAGCGCTTTTTGCTTGACTGGCAAGGCCTGACGTTGTTGTTCGTGACTCATGATAGAGCATTCGTCAATAAACTATCGACTCGCATTATTGAGCTTGACCGTGGCCAATTGACCAGCTATGACGTGACACAAGGCGAAGGTGGCTACGCGCGCTATCAAGAGCTGAAAGAGCTACAGTTACAAGCTGAAGAAAAGAACAATGCCAACTTTGATAAAAAACTGGCACAAGAAGAAGTTTGGATTCGCCAAGGTATCAAAGCACGTCGCACTCGTAATGAGGGCCGTGTACGTGAACTAAAAGCCTTACGTGAAGAGCGTAGCGATCGCCGTGAGCAAGTGGGCAATGTAAACATCACCATGGGTCAAGGCGAGAAAAGCGGTAAGCTTGTCTGTAAAGTCAAAAACTTACATCTTGAATATGACGGCAACGTACTAGTAGATGATTTTACGACCACTATTATGCGTGGAGATAAGATTGGTATTGTCGGCCCTAACGGTGCGGGTAAAACTACGCTTATTAAAGCCCTACTCGATATGTCTGATGACGAAGTTACCAAGTCTGGTAGCGTCGAATTAGGTACTAACCTGAAAATCGCATTTTTCGATCAGCTGCGTGATCAATTGGACCTTGAAGCGAGCGTTGCACAAAACGTTTCGGAAGGCTCTGACTTTGTCGAAGTTGGCGGTCGTAAGACGCATATCATGAGCTACTTGCAAGATTTCTTATTTGCTCCAGAGCGCGCACGTACACCTGTCAAAGCCTTGTCTGGTGGTGAGCGTAACCGAGTACTACTGGCTAAACAGTTATTAAAACCTGCCAATATCTTAGTACTCGATGAGCCAACCAACGATTTGGACATGGCAACACTTGAGCTATTAGAAGAATCAGTCGCCAGCTTTGGTGGTACGATTTTGCTGATCAGTCATGATCGTTCATTCATGGACAACGTCGTTACCTCTACGTGGGTGTTTGGCGAAGATGAAGACGGCAAAGGAGTGGTCAGTGAGTATGTAGGTGGTTATCAAGAGTACCTCGTACAAAAAAACCGTGAAGAAACATCCCGTGCTGCCAAAGCACCTGGCAACAATGCGGCTAGTAATAAAGCGACAAACAAGTCTGGCGCAGCAGCGAAACCAAATAAGGCAGCCAAAAAGCTAAATTATAATGATCAACGCGAACTGGATAACTTGCCAAAAGAAATCGCTGCACTCGAAGCCGAACAAGCTCAATTGCAAGAAAAGCTGGCCGATGGCTCTTGGTTCAATACTGACTTTGATGCGGCGACAGCTGCTAGTGAGCGTCTCCTAACCATTGAAGATGAGATGATGCACAAGCTTGAACGTTGGAGTGAGCTTGAAGGCTAATAATGGCAACTCTCTAACTGAGTTTATTGGAATATCGCACATGTACTGCGTATTGCGTATTTCGATAAATAAGTTTCTGATAGTCTGACAAAACCTTATTAATCATTATGAAAACATCACCACTTTATTATATAGAGTGGTGATATTTGTTTTACAGCAACTTACAAAGTAGTTAGATGGTGAAAGTTAGTGAACATTGCCTGAATTTCAAGTATCATTCGCTATTGCTGAAAATCCTTATTATTTATAAGGTCATCACATCATAATCCTTGTTAAAGCAAAGTTAGCGTTAAACGTTGATAATCCAACTGTTTTGGTTTGATTATCATATTCAACCTTCTAATATGTCCTATTGAGGTTGCTTTATTTTTAACGCAATAATTTATTTTATCACCGAAATAGCTTAGAATAGCAACAATTAGCAAAATTAGGCACAGCTAAAGTGGCTTGATATTGTATATTTTCTAAGCCACAAACCCAGTGTGGGATAATCCCATTTCATTCACCTGGAGGAAGTATTAATGAGCCAAGCCGAAGGCGTTAATGTACAACGCCGTAGAGTTCTTATTGCCTCAACTGCCGCGATTGGTGCAGCTGGGGTAGCTGCCGTGGCGACACCTTTTGTCCGTTCTTGGTACCCAAGCGCTAAAGCTGAGGCTGCAGGGGCTGCAGTGACCCAAGATATTGGTTCTATCGAAGATGGACAAATGATCGTCGTCAAATACCGTGGTAAACCTATTTATGTGGTTAAGCGCACCGAAGACATGGTTGCAGGATTAGAGTCAGTCAAACCTCTATTATCCGATCCTGAGTCTGATGCGTCTCTACAACCTGAATATTGCAAAAATCCTACTCGCTCTTTAGATCCAACCGTATTGGTTGTCGAAGGCGTTTGCACACATTTGGGCTGTGCACCAAACTACCGTCCTGATGTGGGCGCGGTGGATTTAGGTGGTAATGATTGGTACGGCGGATTTTTCTGTCCGTGTCACGGGTCAAAATATGACTTAGCAGGTCGCGTATATAGCGGCGTCCCTGCACCACTTAATTTACCCGTTCCAGAATATGGTATGGATGGTACCATCTTGACGGTTGGGGAGGCTTAATATGAGTATGGGTAAAAAGTTAATGCATTGGGTGGACGCGCGTTTTCCAGCGACCGAAACCTATGAATACCATATGTCAAAGTACTACGCACCAAAGAACTTTAACTTTTGGTACTTCTTTGGCGTGCTATCAATGATTGTACTGGTCAACCAATTGGTGACTGGTATATGGCTTACGATGATGTACAACCCAAGTGCCGAAGGGGCATTTGCGTCTGTTGAATACATCATGCGTGACGTAAAAGGTGGTTGGCTCATTCGCTATATGCACTCAACCGGCGCATCTGCGTTTTTCGTCGTTGTATACCTGCATATGTTTAGAGCCTTGTTATACGGTTCATACCAAAAACCTCGTGAGCTTATTTGGCTCATCGGTATGGGTATCTACCTAGCACTTATGGCAGAAGGTTTCTTCGGTTACCTACTACCTTGGGGCAACATGTCATTCTGGGGTGCTCAGGTTATCTTGAACTTACCTGCAGCGCTACCTGTTATTGGTGATGGCCTTGCTGAATGGGTACGTGGTGACTATATCATCTCTGGTATTACCCTAAACCGTTTCTTCGCTCTACACGTTGTTGCTATTCCATTAGTACTCGTGGGCCTAGTATTTATGCATATTGTGGCGTTGCACCATGTGGGTTCCAACAACCCTGATGGTATCGACATCAAAAAGCTAAAAGACAAAAATGGTGTGCCTTTAGACGGTATCGAATTCCATCCGTACTACACTGTGCATGACATGGTTGGTATCGTAGTATTCTTTATCTGTTTCTTTGCAGTGGTATTCTTCTTCCCAGAAGGCGGCGGTTTCTTCCTTGAGCCACCAAACTTTGAGACAGCGAACTCACTGAAAACACCAGCGCATATTGCTCCAGTATGGTACTACACGCCTTTCTACGCTATCTTGCGTGCTGTTCCTGATAAGCTTGGTGGTGTTATCGCAATGGGTGCTGCAATTGCTGTATTGTTCTTGATTCCATGGCTTGATAGATCGCCTGTACGCTCTATGCGTTACAAAGGTATCTTGTCTAAAATCGCGCTTACTGTATTTGCTATTAGCTTTGTTGTATTGGGCTACTTGGGTGCGACACCTGCTACCCCAACGGCAACTATCATGGCTCGTGTATTCACGATTCTATATTTCTTGTTCTTCTTACTGATGCCGTTCTACACTGCCATTGAGAAGTGTAAACAGCCACCAGAACGCGTTACCGGAGGTCACTAATGAGCACGCTAATTAAATCCCTAGCTGGTCTAGGCTTAGGCGCGGCATTGACGTTGACTGCTGGTACGGCAATGGCAGCTGGTGGTGGTGGATGTGGTACGTTTACCAACGCTGAAGGCGTTGACGAGCATTTGGCTTGTAGTACTGCCCCTATTGATTTTACCAATAAGGGCTCGCTACAAAACGGTGCAAAAATCTTTATGAACTACTGTGCTGGATGTCACTCAGCTAAGTATGTTCGTCACTCACGCATTGCGAAAGATTTAGAGATACCGCCTGAGTTGGTTGAAAAGTATTTGATGGTTACTACCGATCAAATCGGTGACCACATTACTGCTGAGATCGATCCTGAGATTCAAGCATCTTGGTTTGGCGCAGCGCCGCCTGATTTATCACTTGAGACACGTCTGCGTGGCGACGACTGGGTATATACTTACCTACTGTCGTTCTATGAAGATCCAAGCCGTCCTTGGGGTGCAAACAACTTAGTACTGGCCAATGCAGCGATGCCTCACGTATTGCATAACATGCAAGAAGAGTTGAGCCAAGAAGAGTTTGAATCTGAAGTTGGTGACTTGGTTAACTTTATGGCGTGGATGGGTGAACCTGCTCGTCACGACCGTCAAGTAATTGGTTTCTTTGTAATTCTATTCTTATTAGTACTGCTCATCCCAGTTTACTTATTGAATAAAGAATTCTGGAAAGATGTCAAATAAGTCATAGTCAGCAGTTAGTTTTTAGAAATAAAAAAGGCACTACTTCGGTAGTGCTTTTTTGTGCCTTGATATAGAGTGTAAATACTAGATAATCCGGAAAATAAGTCGCTCAGCGCTAATGTTTACGTACTCTACCTTGATAAACGTTGCGAGTTTGTTTACGATGACAACCTTCACTATTAACATTAGGCTTTCATGATTGATGCGAATGACATTCCAAGTAGTCAGCTAATTTTGTATGCTGATGACGGCTACGACAGTCATGTGGTACGCCTATTACTTGAAGAAAAAAAGCTCGCTTACTATTTGTCTCGCTTACATTCTGAGCGCCCTGAAGATTTGACTGAGCTAAACCCCTATCATACCTTGCCTGTTTTGCAGCAGCGTGAGATTGCGCTTTATGAGATTAACGTCATTTTTGAATATCTTGAAGAGCGCTATCATACAAATAAACTGCTCCCTGAGACACCGCAAGAGCGTGCACAGTTTCGCCAACTGGCTTGGCGCATTCAGCGTGATTGGTTAGTACTTGGTAAGCGCTTGTTGACGCATCCAGACAGTTTTAATAAAGCACAAGCTGCCATTGCCAAAAAACAGCTCAGTGATTCATTAATTACTCTGTCACCGCTGTTCGCTCATAAGCCTTATTTTATGGCTGATGAGTTTGGTTGGTGTGACGTGTTATTAGCACCACTATTATGGCGATTAGACGAGATGGGTATTGAGCTGCCACGTGCCATTAGCCGTCCATTGTTTGAATACCAAACGAGAGTGTTTGAGCGCAGTAGCTTCCAAAAAAGTGTGCGTTGATTAGACAAGTATCAAAAGCTGTCCTAAAATAAAGTATAAATAAGATAGACGTTAATTAGCATCTGTCATTTGATAAATTGCTAAACGAGATATTTTTCATTATTAAAAATTATTAGTATAGGAAATCATTAGATGAGCGAAACCACCTCTATTACACCTACCCGCCCTTATATGGTACGCGCACTATATCAATGGATAGAAGACAACGCTCTGACACCATACTTGATGGTCGATGCTACCGCTGACAATGTGCAAATACCAACCGAGCATGTGCAAGACGGTCGTATCGTATTAAATATCGCCAGCCGTGCTACGGGTAACATGAGTATGGAAAATGACTATATTCATTTTAGTGCGCGCTTCGGTGGTGTATCACAAGAAATCTGGGTGCCACTTACTGCGGTGATGGGTATCTACGCTAAAGAGAACTCGCAAGGGATGTTCTTTGATCCAAAAGAGTATGACAACTATCAGCCAGAAGACGACTCAGCACCAATGTCTAACAATAGCCCTGCTAAAGCACCTAAACCAAAGCGCGATAATAAAGCTGGTTTAAAAGTTTTAAAGTAGAAACTCTTAAAATAAATAGAACCTTAGAACAGTTCTATTTAACCCAATAAAAAAGCTAGCCATATTTAATATGACTAGCTTTTTTATTAACTATTTAAAGGCTTATTAACTTTCTATAACTGATAAGCTTTTAAACGGACGCCTACTGATTAGGTTCTTGGCAGTGTCACGCCGCGCTGACCTTGGTATTTACCACCACGATCTTTATAACTGGTCTCACAGACATCATCAGCATCGCTTTGGAAAAACAGCATTTGCGCTACGCCTTCACCAGCATAGATACGGGCTGGCAGGTTGGTCGTATTACTAAACTCTAAAGTAACATGACCTTCCCACTCAGGCTCAAGCGGCGTTACGTTGACGATAATACCGCAGCGCGCGTAAGTTGACTTACCTAGGCAGATAGTCAATACATCACGCGGAATACGGAAATACTCCATAGTACGGGCTAAAGCAAACGAATTAGGTGGAATAATGCACTCATCACCAACGATATCGATAAAGCTTTTATCATCGAAGTTTTTAGGATCAACGACCACTGAATGTACGTTGGTAAAAACTTTAAATTCAGGAGCACAGCGCACATCATAACCGTAGCTTGAGGTGCCGTAGCTAACCAAACGCTCGCCTACATCATTAAAGCGCACTTGACCTGGCTCATACGGTTCAATCATGCCGTGCTCTTCGGCCATTTTACGAATCCAGCGGTCAGACTTAATAGACATTGTTGTTCCTTAGCAAATATTTAATAGCGACGATTATACGGAATTGGTGGCTGAATTTATAGAGGAGCGGCTACTTAAAACTGAATACAGCCATTAATCTCATTTATTCCCATGTTATGTCTTAGAAGCTACCATTTGGCAAAATGATCTTCTGCGAGCCCCATGACATTATCAAGCCTAATAACTTCATCTCTTATTCGAATTTCACCACTATAAAAACCTATCCACTGCTCAAAGATACTGGCTATCACACCAAAATTATCGGTCTTTTTATAGACGATAATCGGTGTGAAGCTCAAATCAATATCGACATTGCTCCACCCTAGATTTTGATGATAGATACGCCATGGCTTTGAGATGCTAGCGTCAGTTTCTACATTTTCTATACTTGGCTCAAGACTATCTGGCTGACTTGATCGAATATTTGAACCCTCACGAGCAAACATAACGGGTGGTAAATAGAATATCTGCCCATCAAGCCAGCAAGCATTTTCACTGGCTCCTGTCTCATTGACACCCATAGACAGATTGAGCAAAAAGCGACGGCCATCTGACAAATAGCTAGTGATACAGCTCCAAAACCAATTGGTCTCATGACGCATATAGCCGAGCGTCCAATCTAGATTGGCAATAGTAGCATCGGTGAAAGTTATTTTTTGAGGTTGAGCATCAGGAGCATCAGTATGAAACTTTGACTTGGCTTTAATGAGTAAATGCCCAGATAGTGCGGTCAACGGCTCTTTTCGCGTAAACGTCCAGCCACGCCTACCAGTCGGCGTACATATGGCTAACGGTTGTGCGCTTCGTGCTAACGCTGCTGTTATTGCAACATACTGACTGTCGAGCGCAATAGTCATCTGAGCAGGACTAAAATCCAAGGTGACGCTGAGCTTTGTATGTGTAAATGCCATCTGCCCTTGATAACCATCACCGTCTAAGTGCGTATGATGCGTCAAAGGCTGTAGCGCCTCACAGACTTCCAGCTGCTGAGTATCCTCATTATAAATGTAAACGAAAGCACTAGTCGCAAGCTTAATCGTCGCCAATGCTAGACAGACTCGATAAGGCGGCTGAATGATTTGGATAAAGCAGAATTGGTTGGCTTTTAGTTCTTTACGCCAGTTAGGTAAGGATTTTTGTGAAATGAGATGACTATAATAGTCTAAGTAGTTGATACTTTTGACTTGGGAGAAAACCCCAAAAACAGGCTGACCATTTTGGATAAGATATTCGAGATTTGCCAGTTTTAAATTGGCGGCAGTATACAGTTTGTCGTGGCTTTTATTCATGATATCGGCATCCTAGCCAAATTTTTCTAAAGGTACTATCTGTCCTTGATAGCGAACTTCAGTACATAGAATACTTCTTCTTGCTTTACTGGAGGCTACATGAATCAATTCTATTATCATCCTAGTTTCAACAGGCGTTAATCCATCCAATAGCTCTTCGCTCACATTAACTACCGCAATACCACTGACCCCATAAGAGTGTTTGGGAAATTTATATAGTAAGTCTACTATCGCTTGTGTAGCAGTAGAAAAGTCTATAAATAGCAGACGGCGATTGCTAAAATCAGCATGAATTTCATAACGTTTGCTACTCCCATCTTTATAGTAGCAAACGGCACTCAACTGATTGTTTGAGAGTTCAATGACGTATATCGGTGGGCGAAATAATCGTAGGACTCTATACTGCTTGGGAGTATTGTCTAAATGGCTTTGATAAATAGATAAGTTCAAGATATCCTCTTTTTAGACAATACATTCACTTTAAAAGTCGCCAGCTTAGGCTACTTCTCCACCATCAAAAAATCCGCTTGTCATCGATAGGCTTTGCAAATTTATTGATGTTGGTTTCGATATTTTTGGCAATATCTAGGTAATATTGTGCAAACTCATCATCAGCTAAGACGCTTGGCACACCTTTATCCACTTGTGCACGAATGCCACTGGCAAGTGGTAGCTGACCCAATAGCGGTACCTGATACTGCTCAGCGATAAACTCACCGCCACCCGTACCAAAGATCGCTTCGGTGTGGTTACAGTTGCTACACGTATGTAGCGCCATGTTTTCAACCACGCCAAGCACAGGAATGTTGGTTTTGTTAAACATCTCAACGCCTTTTTGCGCATCGAGCAAGGCAACATGCTGCGGCGTTGTGACAATAACAGCACCCGTGACTGGAATACGCTGCGCCAATGTCAGCTGTATATCACCCGTACCTGGCGGCATATCAATTACTAGATAGTCTAGCTGCGGCCAGTTGGTTTGATTATATAGCTGCATCAATGCACCCGTGGCTTTTGGTCCACGCCATGCAACCGGAGTATTATCTCCATCAAGCAAACTACCGATAGAGAGCATTGCCATACCATGCGCATCAACTGGCACGAATTGCTCATTTTCTAATTGCGGTTTCACATCAGCAACGCCTAGCATCGTTGGCATACTAGGACCATAGATATCGGCATCTAGCACCCCAACGCGATTACCAAGCTTTTGTAGTGCTAAGGCGATATTGACCGTCGTTGTCGATTTACCAACACCGCCCTTACCCGATGCCACTACGATAATATGGCGAATACGCGGATGCGCTGCTAGCGATGCTTGTGTCGGTGCCGCTTTAGTAATCGGTGGCTCAGCGTTATTGCTATTGTCAGAGCTATGACTATCAGGATTAGTGGCAGGCTTGCTCTGACTATCCATCGCATTGGTCGTCTTTGGCATTTGCTTTGGTAAGCTTGAACCTGAACCCTTTTCTGGCGCAGGCAGACGCACGTTCATATGAATCGTGGTAATACCATGCGGGTGTAGCAACTGCCCAAGCTCCTGCTGGATAACTTCAGGATTGCTATCTTTTGGCAAACGCAGGTCTAACGTAAGTGCTTCGCCATCACGCTCAAGTCCTGTGACCATCGTGGCAATACTGACGGCACCTATCTCATATCCAAGTAGGACTTTGTCGACGGCACTATCACGCTCTGCCTGCTGCTGAGGCGTTTCGGTTTTTGTGGTTTTTTTCTTCATAAAGTTAAACATAGCTACTATTATGGCCTATACAAGTGGGTAGATCTGACAAATCGCTCAAGTCGTCTCGTTGCGCATATTACAACCGATAACGTTAATGAGTATATTAGCCAAACCTTCTATCGTGACAGTGTAGCTGAATTGGACGCATAAAAAAACCACAACGCCAGTAGGTCTGACGCTGTGGTATATGCAAATGGCATATATATTAATTCATAAACCAACCATGACTGGCAACGATAGATTGTCCAGTGAATACATTGGTTGGGAAAGCCGCTAAAAATAGCGCCAATTGGGCAATATCTTCTACTGTCGTAAACTCTTTATCTACGGTATTGACCAGCATAATATCGTTAATAACCGACTCTTCACTGATGCCCTTTTCAGCTGCTTGCTCTGGGATTTGTTTTTCTACCAATGGCGTTTTGACAAATCCTGGGCAAATCACATGCGAACGTACCTTATGCGCTGCACCTTCTTTGGCTAACACACGGCACAGTCCTAGTAGTCCATGCTTAGCAGTCACGTAAGGGGCTTTGTATAATGAGGCCTCATGCGAGTGCGCAGAGCCCATATAAATAACTGTGCCGCCCTTATCGCCTTTATACATGTGCTTAATCGCGGCTTTAGTGGTCAAAAAAGCGCCATCTAAGTGGATATTAAGCATTTTCTTCCAATCGCTAAACGCCATTTTATCAATAGGGTCGATGATCTGAATACCAGCATTAGAAACCAAAATATCAATACTGCCAAAAGTATCAACTAGCTGTTGTACACCATCGTTTACCGCATCTTCTGAGGTAACATCCATAGCAATCGCCAGAGCACGTCCACCAGCAGCTTCAATAGCATCAACCGTCTTTTGTGCTGCTTCGAGATTAATATCAGCAATACCAACCGCTGCGCCTGCTTTTGCATAAGTTTCAGCGATGTCACGTCCGATACCACTTGCAGAGCCAGTGACCAATGCTACTTTGCCTGTCAAATCCTGCTGTAATTGGGTGGCCATATAGGTTCCTTATTATGATCTATAAATATCAGAAGATAAATCCTATTGAGCAATACTGACTGGCGTTTTTTCTTGTAACTCGTCAAAGCTAACACCATCTGCTAATTCAACCAATTTTAGGCCACTGTCAGTAACATCTAATACGGCAAGCTCAGTAATGATACGATCAACCACGCCTTTGCCCGTCAATGGTAGCTCACAGTTGGCTAAGATTTTTGGATCGCCATGCTTATTGACCTGTTCCATCAATACAATCACGCGCTGTACGCCTGCGACCAAATCCATCGCACCGCCCATACCTTTGACCATTTTTTTGGGAATCATCCAGTTAGCAAGGTCACCTTTTTCTGAGACTTCCATCGCGCCCAATATCGCCAAGTTGACATGACCGCCGCGAATCATCGAAAAGGACTCTGAACTACTAAAATAACTAGCCCCTGCTTCTGCAGTCACGGTTTGCTTGCCCGCATTAATCAAGTCTGCATCGACGGCATCTGCTGTAGGGAACTCACCAATACCCAACAAGCCATTCTCTGATTGTAGCCATACGTCTACGCCTTCAGGAATATAGTTAGCGACTAGCGTTGGTAGACCAATGCCCAAGTTGACGTAATAGCCGTCTTGTAGCTCTTTTGCCGCGCGCTGCGCCATTTGTTCTCTTGTCCATGCCATGCTGATTTCCTTATTTTTTACGATATTCTATTTTTATTCATTTAGACAGCCAGTTATCTAATCAATTGGCTGTCTAAACTATTATCCATCTAAAATTGACTGTTAATGTCACATACGATTAAGCGTCGACCACGTTTTTATTTACGCGCCTTCTACAGCTTTAGTCGTGGTCTTTTCGATACGTTTTTCAGGGCTAGCATTCAGCACAATACGTTGAACGAAAATACCCGGTAGATGCACTTCGTCTGGATCAAACGTACCTGTCTCAACGATTTCTTCTACTTCAACAATTGTGATTTTACCCGCCATCGCGCAGTCTGGGTTGAAGTTACGAGCGGTTTTGTTAAAGATTAAATTGCCCGCTTTATCAGCCTTTTGCGCTTTAATTAGAGCGACATCAGCGCGTAAGGAATGCTCCAACACATAAGTACGCCCATCAAAATCACGCGTCTCTTTACCTTCAGCGACTAATGTACCTACGCCTGTTGCAGTATAAAACGCAGGAATACCAGCGCCGCCTGAGCGTAATTTTTCAGCCAATGTACCTTGCGGCGTCAATTCAACCTCTAGCTCGCCTGCCAAGTACTGGCGCTCAAACTCTTTATTTTCGCCCACATATGACGAAATCATTTTTTTGATTTGACGTGTCTGTAGTAGCAGACCAAGACCGAAGTCATCGACACCAGCGTTATTACTGATACAAGTCAGCTCTTTAACTTTGCTATCACGCAGCGCTTCGATTAATGCTTCTGGAATACCGCATAGACCGAAGCCACCGATCGCGAGCGTTTGCCCGTCACTAACGACACCTTTTAGCGCTTCTTCGGCACTGTTATATACTTTTGATTGACTCATGCTTGTCTCCTATGACTGTTATTTATATTTTTAATCCGTGCATAAACTAATGCTGAATTAAGTGTCTCAATTATCCGTTTGATTGTTGCTTTTAATAAAACCTAACAACGAAAACTCATCATGCTTATTTTTCTTTTGCGCGTTATAACCTTGTATAGTCGATTCAATTTAAAAATAGTACAAGGCAACCGAGTGTAGATGTATATTAAATACTTCAAGCGAGGTGAACGCAGTAATACTTTTATAGTGAAATGACTATACCAATAGCCAAAACACGCTCATGATAATAGCACCCGATACTGCCAGTACGATCAGGCAATATCCCATAATGGCTCGCGCATCCAAACCTGCGATACCCAATAATGGCAAAGCCCAAAACGGCTGAATCATGTTGGTCCATGCGTCACCCCATGCAATCGCCATTGCAGTAATGGCTGGACTAACACCCAGTTCGATACCAGCAGGAATCATAACAGGGCCTTGTACCGCAAACTGTCCACCGCCCGATGGTACAAAGACGTTGACCAAGCCAGCACTTAAAAATGCAAAAATCGGAAAGCTGTCTGCGGAAGCAGAATTGACAAAAAATTCGGTCACTTGCGTACTGATAGAGATACCATCCGCATTTGCTCCCGTCATAATGCCCATGATGCCACCGTAGAACGGGAACAATAGCACAATACCCGTGATGCCACCTATCCCCGAGTGTACGGCACGATAATAACGCTCTAACGTGCCATGCGATAGCAAACCTATAAATAGGAATAGCCCAATGACGATATTTAGCCCTAGGTTAAAACCGTTACTACCAAACTCACTGATATAGTACATCAGTGCTAAGGCCAATAAGATGACAGCAATAATACGGCTATCATCTAGCTTTTGTGCAGGCGTGTCTCTTTGGGGCGCGACGTAGACCTCTTCTTTGATCAGCTTGGGATCAATAACCGTAGGGTTTTTAGGATGCATAAAGCGATTTAGCAGAGGCAAAATAATGATAAGTAAACCTACTAGCAGCATGTTGTAGCCTGCAAATACCGTCTGCGATAAAGGTACTGCTTCGGTCATGGTATTGCCTGACAGCGTCAGTAGCGTATCACCGCCCGAGCTAAGTGTCAGCGGTATCGAACCTGAAAAACCGCCATGCCAAATCACGAAACCTGAATACGCGGCAGCGACCAATAGCGGATAGTCGACGTTGGCCACTTTTTTTGCCAAGGCTTTGGCAAAGATAGCCCCGATGATCAGACCGAAACCCCAGTTTATCCATGAACCAACCAATCCCACCAAGGTCGATACGATAATGGCGGTCGTAGGAGAGTGAACACGACTAGCCAGATTGTCCAATAAGCGTTGAATGAATGGCGCACTGGCAAAGGCATAGCCTGTCACTAAAACCAATGCCATTTGCATGGCAAAGCTATGCAGTGACCACAGTCCATTGCCCCAATGCCCTGCCATCGCAATCATATCTTGGCCAGTAATTGCCAGTCCTACAGCAAATGCAATGAGGGTCAATACGATCGAAAACACGAATGGGGATGGTAGATAGCGGTTGACTAACTGTACGCTCGCATTAGTGATGGCACTAAACATATTCACATTCCTTGTAAATTTGATGTTTGGTTTTAAGAGTTATTATTAGAGCTTTATCAGACTTGAGAGCGACGACTGCATACTCTACCTGATAAATGGCACGCATTATATTTTACATTATTATCCATAACAATACATTTTATCTCGCTATATCATGCGTGAAACAGTTGTGATAACTTAACATATTATTTTCGTAGTGATTAGAAAATAACCCAAGAGCACGCGAGTCAACAAAGTATTCCTTATCCTTCAATAATATCGCAATTGGATTTATGTTTAATAAAATATAAAAAATAAGGTTTTTTGATTAATTTTATTGACCTATATCGATAAGCGCGACATACTCGCTGTCTTAATTTTGCCAAGGAGGGCTATCATGTTTAGTACATTTGCGATTGTCATCACCCTATTATTACTCATGTTTTTTGCTTATCGCGGTTATTCTGTGCTGATCCTAGCACCGATTATGGCGACGCTGGCAGTCTTACTATCAAGTGACTTCTTAAACACCATCCCCGCTTATACCGATGTTTTTATGGGCGCGTTAAGTGGATTCTTGCTTAAGTTTTTTCCTATATTCTTGCTAGGGGCACTATTTGGCCGCCTAATGGCAGACTCTGGCGCAGCAACCGCCATTGCCAATACGGTCGTCGAAAAGCTCGGTGCTAGCAAGGCCATCCTTGCGGTGATTTTGGTCTGTGCTATTTTGACCTATGGCGGCGTATCGTTGTTCGTTGTGGCTTTTGCTATCTATCCAATCGCTAAGGACTTGTTTAAAGCGGCAGATATCCCAAAACGTTTGATTCCAGCAGCGATTGCCCTAGGGTCATTTACGTTTACGATGACCGCATTGCCAGGTACGCCAGCTATTCAGAACGCTATTCCAATTCCTTATTACAACACTAACGTATTTGCCGCCCCTATTTTGGGCATCATCGGTGGTACGATCATGTTTGTTTGTGGTTGGATGTGGCTACAAACGCGTGCCAGAAAAGCCAATGCAGCGGGCGAAGGTTATGGTCAGCATGATGAAGAGGATACAGGTAGCATTGGTGCGGCGGCAAAAGAAGCTGAGGTATTAAACACTCATCACACTTCTTTTACCATTGCGATGATTCCGCTGGTATTGGTCATTGGTTTGAACGCTATATTGACCTATGTGGTATTCCCATCGATAGACTTCAGTAGTCTACAAACTCAGTTTCCAGATTTAAATGTCGCAGGCTCGCTTGGGTTGTGGTCAATTATTATCTCGTTGGTCGTGGCTTGTGTAGTATTAATTCTGCTCCGCATCGGACATTGGAATAATTTACAAAAAACCATTAACCGTGGTACTTATGATTCGATGTTGCCTATTTTTAACACGGCATCAGAAGTGGGTTACGGTGCAGTTATCGCGTCGCTCGCAGGCTTCCTTATCATTCGTGATAGCATTCTAAACCTAAATCCTGACAACCCTCTGATCTCAGAAGCAGTCGCGATGACTACGCTTGCCGGTATTACAGGTTCATCGTCTGGTGGTTTAAGTATTGCGCTGTCGACATTAGGCGAAGACTATCTAAGAATGGCGGTCAATGCCGGTATCGACCCTGAGTTGATGCACCGCGTAGCCGTTATGGCGGCAGGTGGTCTAGATACGCTTCCGCACAGTGGCGCTGTCATCACCTTGCTAGCGATTTGTGGTCTGACCCACAAACAGTCTTATTTAAACTTGGCAATGGTTACAATGGTCATTCCATTGGTCGCTGTGGTCGCTGTTATTATCTTAGGTACGATGTTCGGTTCATTCTAAGCTAGCTTAGCCATTTAGCCATTTAGCCATTTATTATGACTAACTACTGGTATCACTGGTATCTAAGCAAATAATGGATAAATAAAAAACCCACTTAGCGATTGCTCAGTGGGTTTTTTTCTGGCTGATTGATAACTATTCTATAACTATCAAATACGATGCAAGGCTATTGTTTATGGTTAATAAGTGCTTGCCAAATGAGAAGTAATTACCAAGGAATATCACAAAATTATCTGAATTACGGTATCATAGGCGCACTTTTTGAATTTTTATTATTTTTAGAAGTTTTTAGCATTAACGATGTCGCATCGATGAGCGATGAACCGCTTAAGATGTTCGATAACTAACCCGTTTATATAAAAATATAGGTGATTTTGTGCGTGAGATTCTAGTAACCAGTGCGCTGCCCTACGCCAATGGCTATATCCATTTGGGGCATCTTGTAGAATATATTCAGACTGACATTTGGGTACGTGCGATGAAAGCGCAAGGCCATCAGGTCACCTATGTCTGCGCGGATGATGCACACGGTACGGCAATCATGCTCAAAGCAGAGGCCAATGGCGTAACGCCAGAGGAACAAATTGCCTCAGTTAAAGCCTCACATGAAGCGGATTTTTCAAAGTTCCTTATCAACTTTGATAACTACCACAGCACGCATTCAGAAGAAAACAAACAGTTCTCTGAGCTGATTTATCGTCGTCTCAATGATGCTGGTCATATCAGCACAAAGGATGTCGAGCAACTATTTGATCCTGAAAAGCAATTATTTCTAGCTGATCGCTTTGTCAAAGGTACTTGTCCAGAGTGTGATTCACCAGACCAGTACGGCGATAACTGCGAAGTATGTGGCACCACTTACGATGCAACAGATCTAAAAGATCCGCATTCAACATTGTCTAATGCAACGCCAGTACTTAAAACATCCAAGCATTATTTCTTTGATTTGCCAGAGTTTGAGCAGTTCTTACAGGATTGGACACGCAATGACAACCGCTTGCAAACGTCAGTCGCCAACAAACTTCAAGAATGGTTTGAGGCAGGACTTGCCAGCTGGGATATCTCACGCGATGCGCCCTACTTCGGCTTCCAAATTCCAGATACCCCAAGCGATGAGCCAGATAAATACTTTTATGTCTGGCTAGATGCGCCAGTCGGCTACATGGCAAGCTTTAAAAACCTATGTGATAAGCGTGCAGGGACAGACCAAGCACTTGATTTTGACCGCTACTGGGCACAAGAAAACGAGCACAAAACCGAGGTTTATCACTTTATCGGTAAAGACATCGTTTACTTCCATGCCTTGTTTTGGCCAGCCATGCTAGCTGGTAGTGAGTTACGCACGCCGACTGGCGTCTTTGCCCATGGTTTCTTAATGGTCAATGGCGAAAAAATGAGTAAGTCACGCGGTACTTTCATCAAGGCCGAAACTTACGCTGAGCACTTGCATCCTGAATACCTGCGTTATTATTTCGCCAGTAAACTGTCTGATAAAGTTGAAGACATCAACTTAGATTTAGAAGACTTTATGCAGAAGGTAAACTCTGACTTGGTTGGTAAAGTCGTCAATATCGCCAGTCGTAGTGCAGGGTTCTTGGTTAAGAAGTACGACGGCATGCTGTCAGAAGTTTGCGTCGAGTCAGAGCTGTTAGAAGACATCACCAAAACGGGCGATGAGATTGCTGCTGCTTATGAGAATCGTGAATTCTCACGTGCCATGCGCCTAATCATGCAATGTGCGGACAAAGCCAACGAATATATCGATGCCAAAAAACCATGGTCATTAGCGAAGTTGGAAGGTACTGAGCAAGAAGTTCAAGACGTCTGCTCGGTCGCTATCAACATCTTCCGTCAATTGATGGTCTATCTAGCACCAGTATTGCCTGAGCTAACTAATAATGCTAAAGCGTTCTTAAATCTTGATGATTTAAGCTTTGCCAGTCGTAATGAGTGGTTACTAGGTCATAAAATCAACAAATTCAAACCACTGATGCAGCGTATCGAAGAAAAAGATATCGAAGCCATGGTAGAAGACTCCAAAGCGTCATTGGCTCAAGCCGATGCACCTGCCGCGACTACAGACAGTAAATCTGCTGCTAAAAATGAAGCGTCAGCAGAGATGAATACAGATGATGAGCAAACGGACTACATTGGTATTGAAGACTTTGCTAAAGTTGAGATGAAAGTCGCACACGTTTTAGAGTGTAACCATGTAGAAGGCGCAGACAAATTACTACAGTTCACCCTAGATGTCGGCGAAGACAAGCCACGTAACGTGTTTAGCGGTATTCGTAAGTTCTATGAGCCTGAGCAACTGACGGGTAAGAAAGTCATTTGCGTGACCAACCTTGCCCCGCGTAAAATGAAATTTGGCGTATCAGAAGGCATGGTATTGTCAACTGGCGAGCCAAAGACAGGCTTAACCGTCGTTACCTTACCTGATGCTTGTGTTGTTGGTGATGTATTGGCTTAACGGTTATTTTTAGGATTAAGAAATAAAAAAAGATGCTCTAAGTGGCATCTTTTTTTATGGCTGATTTAGCAAATTACTAAAAACCAAACCTGATACTTATCTGCTCAAAATATCGATGATCTGCAACGTATCATTAATCACCGTCACAATGTTATTTTCTGGCGTACGAATACGAACGTAACGATCATCATAACGGTCTAAAACGACAGAGCGGTCATAATCCCTTCTATCAATCTTACCGACTACTCTATAACCGTATCTATCAAGATCACGCTTAAATGAGGCATCCGGGCTAGCATTGCGATAAGCGTTGATACTTGGGTGGGCGTTGCCATTATGCTTATAGTTTTTACTGACATGGGCAGAGTTACCTTTGCTATTACCATGTCCATTACCGTGCCCGTTTCCATGACCATCTTTTGCCATAGCAGGCAGTCCAATCAAAGAAGTAGCAGTGATACCAGCGATGGTTAATAATTTAAGATTAGCAGTGTTCATAATATTATCCTTAAAATAGTCATTCGAAAAAGTTAGATAAATAATATCGTCTATTTCATATCCACTATGGCAGCACAATGTCACCAAAATGACTGGATTATCCTTAGACCCATCACATTTCTCGTATGAAAATTAGCTTACGTTAATTATGAAGTGAGTACGTAATAGATGCGTTGCTAGGATGTAAGCCTTTTGCATATAGTTTGAGCAAACAAAAGTACCCTAGCGGCATCTGTTATATTTAGATCTACATAAGAGCTTCAATACATCACGCGTCTTAATAAGATAAAAAGAAGTGATGATTTTTTTATTATCCATCACCATGACCGCTACACATTAATTTCTTATTGCGATAACTTACATTACTGTCATAATATGAACATAATAATCGATGGAACGATTACTTTATTTAATTGTTAGCCTGCTATCTCAGCATCAACATAGCATTGACTTGGCTAATCTGCATTCTTCAATATCATGGCAAAAGACCAAAGTACACCAGACAGATGAGCAAAATCACTACTATATAAGTTAGTAGGCTTAGTCAGTCTGGCGGTATCTACTTGGTTTTCGCGATTGATATAACCTATGAGTTAACCTAATAATGACTATCGCTTCTACTCTACGCTTAAGCCTATATGGCGTTGCTCTTAGTGCCATTAGCACACTTGGACTAATCGGCTGCTCAAACTCCTCTACTGAGACCGCAGCGACTGCTGAAAATAGCACGGCTACAGACAAACCTGCCAAATCTATTGCCATTACTCAAATCGTTGAGCATCCATCATTAGATGATATGCGCCGTGGTATTATTGATGAGTTGGCTGATAACGGTTATGTCGAAGGTCAAAACCTAACTGTTAACTTTCAAAGTGCGCAAGGAAACACAGCGACTGCAGGACAGATTGCCAAGCAATTTGCAGGAGACAATCCTGATGCGATCGTAGCAATCTCAACACCTTCTGCGCAGTCAGTGGTAGCCGCGACCACCACTATCCCTATTATTTACACCGCTGTATCAGATCCGCTAGGTGCCAAACTCATCACGGCAGATGGCAAGCCTTTTCAAAGCAATTTGACTGGACTATCAAGCCAGCTGCCATTAGAGCCGCAATTGGATTTGTTACAGCAGATAAAGCCTGACTTAAAGACCATCGGTTATGTCTATAGCCCAGGTGAGGCAAACTCAGTGTCATTGCGTGAAAACCTAAAACAAGCTCTGCCAGCACGAGGTCTGTCACTATTAGACATTCCTGCCAATCGTCCAACGGATATCGGTATGGCGACACGCAGTTTGCAAGGACGTGCAGATATCATCTATACCTCATTTGACAACAATGTTGCCTCTGCCTTTGAGGCCATGACCCAAGCAGCAAATGAGCTCAAGTTACCGATTGTCGCGTCTGATGAATTCAGTGTAAAACGCGGCGCGACTGCTGCGCTTGGTGTTAATGACTATGATTTTGGTCGTACTACTGGCAAGATGGTATATCGCGTGTTAAATGGCGAAGCGGTTAACACCATCAAACCTGAGGTCATGAATGATCTGACCTTATATGTCAGTCCTAAGCATGCCAAAACACAAGGTGTCAGTTTGCCAGCAGAGTTACTAAAAAACGCTATCAATGTTGATATTGATGCCGAAACCAAATAAAAAGTAGTAAGCTATCTATTAGCTCGTCAATTATTTATATAGTGTATGGACACACTATTATTTTAGGAGTAAGGCCCATGTTGTCTCAAAATCGTTTTGGTCGTTTTAATTTCGGTAAGGCTTTATTATTAGGCGGTGTATGTACGGCTATCTTGACTGGTTGTAACCAATCAGCGCAAGATGATGGCTCCACTGATGCTGCCGCTGGTGGTGATGCAGCGACGGCTATGAAGACCGTTGCTATTACCGCTATTGTCGAACATCCAGCACTTGATGATGTACGTAAAGGTGTCATCGACGAGCTAAACGAAGCAGGATTTAAAGACGGTGAAAACCTAACGGTTAACTTCCAAAGCGCGCAAGGAAACACTGCTACTGCTGGTCAGATTGCCAAGCAATTTGTCGCTGATGCACCAGACGTTATCGTCGCTATCGCAACACCGTCTGCGCAGTCTGTTGCCGCTTCTACTAGCAGCATTCCATTGGTATTCTCAGCAGTTACTGACCCAGTAGCCGCAAAACTGGTACCTAAGCTAGATGGCTCTGGCACCAACGTCACAGGCGCATCAGATGCCCTACCATATGAGCCACAGATTGATTTGATGCGTCAAATCATTCCATCATTAAAGAACGTCGGTTACGTCTATAGCCCAGGTGAAGTCAACTCAACGATTATCTTAAAAAATCTAAAAGAGAAGCTAACGCCGCTCGGTATCAATGTACTTGAAGCACCTGCACAGCGTAGTAACGACATCGCAATGGCAGCCCGTAGTCTCGAAGGTAAGGTCGATATGATCTACACTTCAACTGACAACAACGTAGTATCAGCATACGAGTCACTTTATCAAATCGCTAAACAAAGTAAGATTCCTTTAATTGCCTCAGACACCAGCTCAGTTGAGCGCGGTGCCGTTGCTGCTCTAGGCGTGAACTACTATGAGCTTGGCCGTGAAACTGGTAAAATTGTCGTACGTATCTTGAATGGTGAAAAAGCAGGTGCTATCCCTGTTTACACTCCACAAGCGCTTGATCTATACGTCAGTCCAAAACACGCTAAAGAAGAAGGCATCACGTTGCCACAAGCGGTTATCGATAAAGCTAAAGAAGTGGTAGAATAACGCACCTTTGTATTTGGCTCACAATAGCAGGTATAAATAGGAAAGCGACACTACTTGATACTGTGTTGTATACCTTAAATATACAGCTAATGATTAAATAAGAAACCCAGCTATGAGTCATTAGGCTGGGCTTCTTGTCTAAACAGAGTCTTTTTTGGAAGCGTGTTTAATAGTGCTGTATTTGTTTGGTAATTTATCTGATACTTGTTGAGTAGAGGATAGGTCTATTGATTACATTGCAGTGCCTTGAACCATCGCTTCAAACCAAGGTAGCTTATGATCGCTGTTAATCGTGATATGTTTTGGTTTACCCTAACCGCAGATTGCTTAATCTGTTAAATTCACCGCTTAGCTGTTTAGCAGGTAGATGATTTTGGCAATTGCCATTTAATTATCTTGGTACCATACGCTAGACACTTGGTTATGACTTACTGATCTCTTATGTCTTTAATTGCTTTTTTCGGTGCGCTTGAAAGTGGTCTGATTTATGGCCTAGTAGCACTCGGTGTGCTTATCTCATTTCGTACGCTCGACTTCCCTGATTTGACCGCTGACGGTAGTTTTCCGTTAGGGGGCGCAGTCGCTGGTATTTCTATCATCGCTGGTATCAACCCATGGTTGGCCTGTGCTTTTGGGATGTTAGCAGGTTCAGTCGCTGGTATCGTCACTGCGTGGTTGCATGTCAAACTTGGCATTTTGCAGCTGCTTGCCAGTATCTTGGTCATGGTTGCCTTATATTCTGTCAACCTACGTATCATGGGCGCGCCAAACCTACCCCTCCTTGGTGAAACCACAGTGTTTAGCACCTTGGTGACTGATGGTAATGGTTATTGGATGCGTTGCTTGATTATCGGTGTCGTTGTCGCAGCTGCTATGTTATTTTTGAACTGGTTCTATAGCACTGAGACAGGTCTGTCGATGCGCGCTACTGGCTCCAACCTAAGAATGGCACAGGCGCAAGGTATCAACACCTCGTGGATGACCATCATCGGTATGGCGATTTCCAACGGTTTGATTGCCCTAGCAGGTGCGCTGTTTGTGCAGACTCAGGGCGGCGCAGATATCTCAATTGGTATCGGTACGATCGTTATCGGTCTAGCAGCAGTCATCATCGGTGAGACGATCATTCCTGCCAAGCGTATTTGGCTGATCACCTTTGCCGTTGTTGTCGGCGCGGTATTGTACAAACTGTTTATTCAGGTCGCACTATCAAGCGATACGCTACGTAGCATCGGCTTTGGTCCACAGGATTTGAACTTGATTACCGCACTGCTCGTGGTACTAGCCTTGGTATTGCCAAAAGCGAAAACCAAGTTTTTATCACGCAAGGTTCGCGCCTAATGAAAGTCAAAGCAGGTATTTATAACACTTGCGACGCTTGAAGAGATAATAAGGAATAACGATTATGATGCAAGCCACCGATTTACGGTTGACCTTTAACCCAGGCACGCCTATCGAAAACCCTGCCCTACGTGGTATCAGCTTAAATATTGCTGATGGTGAATTTGTCACTGTCATTGGTACCAATGGTGCAGGTAAATCTACTTTTTTGAACGCAGTAAGCGGTACGACGCGCGTCGATAGTGGCTCAATCTTGCTAAATGGTATTGATGTGACCAAAAAATCTGCCCATCAACGCGCGCATTGGGTTGCTCGTGTTTTTCAGGATCCGATGGCGGGGACTTGTGAAGCGCTAACGATTGAAGAAAATATGGCTTTGGCCTACAAACGTGGTGGTAATCGCGGTCTGAAATTTGCACTGAACCAGAACAACCGCGATTTGTTTCGAGAAAAACTATCCGTTTTAAAATTAGGTTTAGAAAATCGTCTAACCGATCGTATGGGCTTGCTCTCTGGTGGTCAACGTCAAGCGGTAAGTCTGCTAATGGCATCATTGCAGCCCTCTAAAATCTTGTTGCTTGATGAGCATACTGCAGCTCTCGATCCTAAGACTGCGGCGTTTGTCTTAGAATTGACTGATAAGATTGTCACGGACAATAAGCTGACTACGATGATGGTCACCCATTCAATGCAACAAGCATTGGCACATGGCACACGCACCGTTATGCTACATCAAGGTCAAGTCGTGTTGGATGTGGCTGGTGACATTCGCAAAGGCATGACCGTACATGATCTACTCGATATGTTCGAGCAAACACGTGGCGAAAAAGTTGAAGATGACAGCCTGATTTTAAGCTAAGTTTTTGAGCTAATACTACCAATAACTTACGACTTATAAATCTGTACCTGTCGAATATAACCACTTCCGACAACTTCAAAGACCTTCAAGAGAATTGATTTTTCTTGGAGGTTTTTTGTTATCTATAGTTAATGATCATATGAACTTTCCACTGACCATTATATAGTTGTCGTCTATCAAAGCTTCGCTGTTGTCACTTACTATATGAGGTCTGTCATGCGCAAAATTCCTATCTACTCCCACCCTGCTGCTGGTTGGCCTGCGCTGATCTCATCTACCCAAAAGCTAATGGACTATAAGACATTTTTGCGCGGCGGTATAAGTGTATTCAAAAGCAATCAGCCGCAAGGCGGATTTGACTGCCCAGGCTGTGCATGGCCTGATCATAAGTCACACAAAGCTATCGATGTTTGTGAGAACGGTATTAAAGTCATTGCCAGTGAGACCATGACCCATAAAGCAGATGCCGAGTTTTTTGCAAGGCATACCGTCACTGAGCTACAGGGCTGGACTGGTTACGAGCTTGAGCATAGCGGCCGCTTATCAGAGCCGATGTATTACGATGCGGCGCAAGATCGCTATGTTCCTATTCCTTGGGAAGCCGCTTATAGCATAATTGCTGAACAATTGGGGCAGCTTGATTCACCCCATGAAGCATTATTTTACACCTCAGGCCGTGTCACCAATGAGCCTGCCTTCTTATTTCAATTGTTCGTACGCTGCTTTGGTACCAATAACTTGCCTGATTGCTCAAATATGTGTCACGAGCCAACCTCAGTAATGCTAAGCAGACAGCTAGGTATTGGTAAAGCGACAGTGATGCTAGAAGATTTTGAGCAGGCCAAGCTGATATTGATGTTTGGGCAAAACCCAGCGACTAACCATCCACGTATGCTAGAGATGCTCGCTCATGCGCATGAGCAAGGCTGTCGAATCATCTCAATCAACCCCATGCGTGAACAAGGCCTGAGTAAGTTTAGAAATCCGCAAAAACCAACACACATGGCAGCTGGTCAAAGCGCTGACATGGTCGATGATGTTATTCAAATTCAAATCGGCGGTGATGCAGCGCTATTGACGGGCATCGCCAAGTGGTTAATTGAAAACGATAAAATCAATCATGATTTTATTACCACTCATACTTCAGGCTTTGAACCTCTCAAACAGTGGCTAACAGAGCAATCATGGTCAGACATCACACTTGGTTGCGGTATTTCTCAGACAGATATTATCAATCTCGCTGAACTCGTGGCCGATAGTCCAGCAACGATTTGTACTTGGGGCATGGGCATTACTCAGCATGTGCAAGGTGATGACAATGTCGCGATGATTACCAACCTATTATTATTAATGGGCATGATTGGTATTGATGGCGCAGGTGCCTCTCCAGTACGTGGACACTCCAACGTACAGGGTGATCGTACCATGGGTATCCATGAACGCCCTAGCAAAAGCTTATTAGACAGTTTAGAGCGTGTATTTGAGCACCCTATGCCGCAAGAGCATGGCTACGATGTCGTCACAGGTGCCAAAGCCCTTATCGCAGGTAAACTAAAAGTCTTTATGGGCATGGGTGGTAACTACGCAGTGGCGGCACCTGATACCAGCGCTATTGAGCAAGCCTTAACCACTACTCAGCTTAATATATTTGTCGGTACTAAGCTCAATGAAACTATGCTATACCCCGGTGCCAACAATTTAATCCTACCTTGCTTAGGCCGTACCGAACGTATTGTCACAACAAAGGGTGAGCAGTTTGCCACTATCGAAGACTCTATGTGTCAGATCGTACCCACTCAAGGCAAACTAAAACCTGTTAGCGACACTCTAAAATCTGAAGCGCAAATCGTAGCGGATATCGCGACTCATGTACTCGGCGCCGACACGTCTATTCCTTGGCTAGCGATGAGTGAAGACTTCAATATTATTCGGGACTATATCGCTCAAGCGATTAATGGATTTGAAGACTTTAATCAACGTATTCGCACCTCTGAGCGTGGCTTTCATTTGTATCATGCGGCGCGTCATCGTGTATGGAATACCGAAAGCGGCAAAGCCCAGTTTGAAGTGCCACAATATCCGATTACTTTTGTCGCAGCACAAATGGCAGCTGCAAATGATATCGATGATATTGCAGATACAGCGCAAAAGGTTTGGCAATTGACCAGTGTCCGCAGCCACGATCAATTCAACACTATGATTTTCGGGTTTAAAGACCGCTATCGTCAAACGGATCGCCGTGACGTGCTATTCATGCATCCAGATGAAATAAGTCGTTCAGGTTGGCAAAAAGGTGACCGTGTTATGGTCACTCGCCAGCGTGCCAAAGACAGCCTAGAGCAACCACGCGTATTGGGCCCATTGGTATTGAGCGAGATGGATATTGCCTCTAACGCTGTTGCTGCTTATTACCCTGAGTGCAATGATTTATTTGATTTAGATACACATGCGCCAGATTCTCATATCCCAGCGTACAAATCGACGACCGTCGTGTTAGAGCGCGTAGAGGCAAATACATCGATAGCTACGCCTGCGTAAATCATCCTGCGGAGAGCTAATGAGAATGACATTTTCATTGGCTCTCGCTTCAAATGACCATAAGCACACTCATAATTTTAGGCCATGATAAACCGTGATAACCATTGAAAACAACGCTGAGCAAAGTGAGGCTCTTATAGACCCCGCTATGATAGATAAATCAACTAGCACTAAGATAGTTACACCTGAGCTGTCTAACGATGAGAGGTTGTCAGAGACACCACTTGCTCGTAGCCATTTGGCACAAAAGTATCATTATCCGTCAGTTATTAGTGGCCCTAATAATGACTCTCACCTTCAAATCGAATCTCAGACCACCAGCTTAGCAGTAGAAGCTGCTGTCTCTATCATTATTAATGGGATTCATTATGCTGTGCTGATGGCTAGTCCTCATCAGTTAGAGTATTTGGCTGTTGGGTTCTTATTTAGCGAAGGATTAATTCAATACAGTCACGAGTTACTCGACTGGGAAGTGACTCACCTTGCAGATATCGCTAGCTACCAGAAGTTCGTTCAAGATTCGAGTGACGAATATCTTGACTCAGTATCAATTGAGCAAAGCTTAGAACGATTTCAAGATTACGATATCTATGTCGTGGAGTTGGTATTGAGCCAACGCTGCCATCAACGTATACAGGCACAAAAGCGGCAGCTCGCAGGGCGTACAGGCTGCGGTATGTGCGGTATTACTGGACTAACGCAAGCTTTGCCTGATTTAAGTACTTACTCACAAGACCATTTACACCATGAACATAACCGACAGACAGGTATAAATGGCATTCAAACGAGCGCACCAAGTCTTGACTCCCTATTGGCACTGCGTCAACAAGTGGATGCCGCGCAACATACGCATCAACTGACAGGTGCGGTACATGCCGCAGCGACGATACATAATCAGCAGCTATATTTATTCGAGGATGTAGGCCGCCATAATGCACTTGATAAACTCATCGGTTGGCAATTACGCCAAAAAGCAGACGTTAGCTGTGTGCTTATGACTTCGCGTCTGTCTATTGAACTGGTTCAAAAGTCTATTCGAAGTCAAATCCCGTGGCTAGTTGGCATGTCAGCGCCTACCAGTACAGCAGTGCGCGTGGCTGAGCGTTATGGCCTTGGATTGGCTGGATTTTTACGTGATAACCGAGTCACTTACTATACCAAACAAGATAATATATAAAAATTCACTTCTACTTGTTCATTGAGAGCAACCATCATCTATCGCTCATTATCTATTTTTCTAATGAAAGCTTCAGCTAACCATTCATAGGTAAAATTTTGCTCATAATGATATATCACTCGATGCTACTAATAATAAAACCTTATCTTTCAATGCTTTATTAAAAATATTATTAAATCTCTTTAAATAAATACTTATATATCATCTTCGGTCATTGTTTGGTAAATATCGGATAATGTTTGAGGTTAATGACATAATAGGTTACTCTTATCCCGCAAATATGTTACAGGCACTTAACAAATATGTAGTTTTATTTATTAATGCCGCTTAGTAACACATCAATCGCAATAGATGAGTAGAGACTTCTCAGCTATTGTTTATTACAGCTGATAAGGCTGTCTAAATCGAGTTCGGGTCATTTTATCATGGCTTAGTGCTTATTCGTAATTCCGCTATAGACACTCATCACATGAGTTTTCTTTAGCATGTAGCTACCTTTGTGTATGCCTATTAATAGCGTGATGGTTTACCCATTAACTGACGCCTATTGAAAGTAGTCCCTGTCTTTTTGATTTGACACTATCTGTCTCATTAAGATTTGGGCGTAACACTTAGCATTTGCTTACCACTGCAGTTGGTATTTTCGCTATTTATATTAGCCACATACGTTCGGTATGAGGACTGTGTAGGCTATGCTGTATTCCTAATGGTTTGGTATCTTTCATTTTTACTGAACTTTATTCATCAACTAACAATTGCGAGGTCTGAGTTTGAAAACTGAGTCATTGTTCCAATTTTCATCATTAACGATTATTTTATTATTATTAGCATTTTATGGCGGCACCTATTTACTGTCCTTATTAATCAAAAAAGATAAAGAGACCACTTCTGGATTTATGGTCGCAGGTCACGGTGTTGGCTTTGGTATGGGTGCAGCCAGCATGACCGCCACTTGGATTTGGGCAGCCTCATTTTACGCTGCGGCCACCTCTGGCTATAAGTACGGCGTATCAGGGCCGATACATTATGGCTTTTGGGGTGCATTGATGATTTTATTCATCTACCCTTTTGGTATGCGCTTTCGTGAATTGGCACCAGATGGCCATACACTAGGTGAACTGATTCATGCCCGCCACGGTTCATCAAGCCAATTAATCTTAGCCATATCCAATATTATGGGCAGTTTAATTAGCTTGATGGTCAACTTTACTGCTGCTGGAGCCTTGGTATCTGTTCTTTCGCCATTATCGTTCCAAACAGGGGTAATGATCGCAGGTATCGGTGTCCTGAGTTATACATTGACATCAGGGTTTCGAGCATCTGTCTTTACGGATTTCGCCCAGTTGGTCGCTCTAATGGCCATTGGCATTGTCATTATTCCCGCCGTGTTATTTGGCATGGGTGGCCCTGAGGTTATGGTCAGCGGGCTGTCGAACCTGACGTTAGAGCAGCAGAACTTTTTCTCCTCTGAGGCATTCTTTCAACAAGGTGCGCCTTACTTCGTCGCTGTATTAGCATATGCTATCGGTAATCAAACCATCACTCAGCGATTATTTGCGATTGATAAAACTAAGATTAAAGCGACGTTTATCACTGCTACAGTCGGCTATGCTGGTATCGTTATTGGTCTTGGAATGATTGGACTAATGGCTGTGACGATTGGCGTGGAGCCACTCGATGGCAATATGAATAACCTCATTCCTCAAATGGTCAGTACTTATCTGCATCCTGTCTTTATCGCCTTATTCTTTATCTTAGTGATTGGGTCGTTGTCCTCGACCGCTGACTCAGATTTATCAGCGCTATCAACCATTATGATGGCTGATGTCTACGGTAAAAATATCGCCAAAAAAGGCCATGTTAAACCTAAAACAATGATGCTAATTGGTCGCGGCACGATGATTGTTGCGACAGCAGCTGGACTAATTTTTGCGAGCTTTAAGCTTGATATTCTCGTCATGCTAGTATTTGTTGGTGCACTATGGGGGGCTATTGTCTTCCCTGTTATCGCCAGTGTATTTTGGAATCGCGTCACCAATACTGCCTTTACCTCAGCAGTTATCGTCGGACTACTCTTATTTTGCGTTGCCCGTTTCGAATTACTTCCAATCACTGGTGTCACCGCCCTATTCTTTGAAATACTGGCCAGTGTCGGTGCAGCAGTTGTTATTGGGCTAATGGTCTTTGGGTTCTTAGGTCGTAAGATTGGCATGGTAGCCGCAGCCATTACGCTAGTGCTGATGCTTATTTTCGCTACTGGCTTCTTACGTCAATATATGGTCCTGCTAGCCTCTCTAACGGCTTACGGCGCTAGTACCGTCGTCTGTGTGATTATCAGCTTGATGGGAGATGAACACTTCGACTTCGACTTAATTAAGCAGCGCGTGGGCAATTACGATAAAAAGTCGGAAATCCCATCGTCACTTAAATCTTAAATTAAAGTCGCTTTATCCGAGTAATGATTAGTCAGGAGTATCTGGCTAATCGCTACTTACTTAGCAATATTATAAGGAGATATCATGGACAACGTTTTTATCTACGGCTTATATATCTTAATTTGGCCTGCCATTACTCTTGGCGTACTCGTATTAATTTGCACGGCCACTTATCGTGATGTGAAAAGTGCCAAACGTAACAATAAAGATATAGTTTAGCGCACTATATTTTAAACCATCATCATCAAACACTGGTTTACTAATAGTTTGAAAAAGCCTATTAACAGTATAAACGCTTCTAAATTGGGGCTAAATATAGATAAGATAATAAATAAGCTGTTTTTAATGAAAAAAGGACTTGTAATTTACTATATTTTTGCTAATATAGGCGACCTTGATTGGCTGGATGGCAGAGTGGTCATGCAGCGGACTGCAACTCCGTTAACGCCGGTTCGATTCCGACTCCAGCCTCCAATTATTTATTAACTTTACGTTAATTTTGGCTTGCATTATTATCACAACCGATTATAATAGCGACCACTTATCTAGTAACTAGATGGTCTATCAGCTAGTTTACATCTTAGATAAAACAAGTTTTGCCCGGGTGGTGAAATTGGTAGACACAAGGGATTTAAAATCCCTCGCTAGCAATAGCGTGCCGGTTCAAGTCCGGCTCCGGGTACCATTACATAGTCCTATACTATCTTATAGAACAGCTAAAGCCCCTGATATCAGGGGCTTTGTTGTATCTGGTGTTCTATACTGTCCTGCTCTATCTATCTCAATCTGTGCATCTGATGTACATTAATCTCTCAGTGCTCGTTTGAAATAATAATCATGATAAGTGATATAGATGACGAGCATCTCAAACGCCCTACTCACCTATACCACTATTCTTAAAGAAACCTATCTAGATTACACACTTGGTTTTGCAAGTAGCATTGTCAATTTATGCTCTTAACAGCCAAATCAGCTACCTAATAACACGTTGCCATAGTCATCACGCAAATCCTTTTTGACCATTTTCCCAGCGCCATTTAGGACGATATTATCTACAAATATGACTTTGTCGGGTATTTGCCAGCTGGCGATTTTACCTTCGTAAAAGCTCAGCACTTGTGGCTCATCGATTTCTGAATCTGGCTCCTTCACTACAATTAGTACTGGACGTTCGCTCCATTTTTTATGCTTTGCAGCAATAGCGGCCGCCATTCTTATCTGCGGATGGGCGACTGCGATGTTTTCCAGCTCTACTGACGATATCCATTCTCCACCAGACTTGATCAAATCTTTTGAGCGATCCCGAATATTCATATAGCCATCGGCATCAATGGTTGCAATATCGCCTGTGTCGAACCAACCATCTTCAGTTATCGCGTCAGGATTTTCTGTGTAATAATCATTGATGATCCAATGCCCTTTGATCTGTAAACGACCTTGAGACATACCATCTTCTTCGACTCGCTGTAGCGGCTCGTCAGTATCTATGAGACGTAGCTGAACGCCGTAGGGCGGACGACCTTGAGAGTTACGCAACTCATTAATCTCATCTTTACTCAGCGATTTATGCTTGGCTTTTATCTGATTCATCGTTCCAAGTGGGCTGGTTTCTGTCATGCCCCAACCATGCACCGCATCGCAGTTAAAGTCTTCTCTGAACGTTTTGATTACTGATGGTGGGCATGCGGCTCCTCCGACGATAGTACGCGTCATGCTATCAAGCTTACTACCTCTGGCTTTGGCAGCGGTTAATAGGCTTTGCCAGATTGTTGGAACCCCTAGAGCAACCGTAACATGACAATCATCAATGAGAGATACTAGGCTGTCACCATCGAGATTTGGACCAGGAAGTATGAGAGAGCAACCAGTCAGGGCAGCTGCATAAGGTGTGCCCCACGCATTGACATGGAACATCGGTACTACGGGTAACAAAACGTCTTGTGCAGAGAGCGCGGAGACATCAGGCATGCACAATGCCATCGCATGCAGCACAGAAGAGCGATGAGTATATAAAATACCTTTAGGATTACCGGTAGTTCCTGAGGTGTAGCATAAAGAGCTGGCTGTTGCTTCATCGAATTGAGGCCAGTCAAAGTCAGTAGAGTTTTCTGCTAATAGCTCATCAAAGAACAGTACATTAGGCAGTTTTTCTACGATACTATCATCTCGATCACTTAGACAAATGAAGTATTCAACACCTTTGATATGCTCTTTGATTGCCATAATTAGCGGTAGGAAAGTAGTATCAAAAAATAGCACACGATCATCAGCGTCATTGATAATGTAGCTCAGCTGCTCGGGGAACAAACGTGGATTGATAGTATGGCAAACCATGCCACTGCCTGAAATCGCATACCAAGCTTCTAAATGACGACGATTGTTCCAAGCCAAAGTTGCTATGCGTTCTGATGATTTAAGTCCCAGTGTAGCCAACGCATTGGCCAATCGTTTTGAGTTATCTGAGACAGTACGCCAATTGGTATGAGTCATCTGTCCGTCGACTTCTTTGGACAAAACCGCCGTATCACCATGATAACGGGCAGCGTGTTCGATTAGACCACTGATCAGCAATGGCTGATACATCATTTTTCCTAACATAATACATTCCCTGTAGTTATTTGAAAGTCCGCTTATTCTTGCTACTGCATCGCCTGATGCGAAGAATAGGCCTCAACTAAGAATAATTAGAATTATTCTTTAAGACAAGCTAATATTATGTTCTCTATAGACAACAAAAAATTGTGACTTAACTTCAAAAACTTAATGATTACTCTATATAAATAGTTTTTACTTTCTCATCAAAAGTTTGTCAGTATCATTTTTTTAATTAACCATAAAATTTGGACAAAAAAATCCGACCACCTAAGTGATCGGATTTTTAATGTTTGGTGGAGATGGCGGAAACTAAACTATAGATATAAGCTATTGATTTGCATAGATATATGTTTTTTAAAATAAGACGATACCAACCATAATACCAACAATCGATTTTTATTTTAATTTTGCCCAACACCTATTATATTGACTGGATGTTATTTTGTAATTGTTTGTCATGATACTATCAACAAATATTTGATTATCGGTGCAATTATTATGAATAAGCTTTTTATCTTACTTACTGTAATCTTTTTGGCTGCATGCAGTGATTCAAATAGTAAACCTGAATATGGCTCAGATTCTAACTTGCCTATCAATTGTCGTGCTTATATAGAGGAAGCTATAAGCTACTATGAACGTGAGACTGAGCCTTATGAATATGAGACTTTAGATGTAAATTATCATTGCTCACCTGATGACTGGTATAGCAGCTCATGCCAAGAACACATAGATAATGTGGGAGAGGCTTTAGAGGTAAAGACCGAACAAGTCAAAATACTAAACGATTCACTTAGAAGTCATTGTGGTTTAGCCGGTGACTTATGGCCTAACTGAATGATTTTGAAAATCGCTGCATTAGGTAGCTGTATCTCTTAACCTCAACTGGTGCAACCTAGTTTATCGAGTGTTGACTGCCATAATTGAGAGGTCAGCTTGTCGTGCTCATTCACTAGCTTATTATAAGTGCTGCGGTGCATTCCTTTAGGTCGCTCACCAATGCCATGAATAACGCCGTCTTGCCAGCCTAGGCGTGTTCTAATCCGATCTAAACGCCTAAATAAGTTATCGATAGGTTGTTCAAGCTGTGAACCATACTTGCCACCTATGCAATGCCTGCATACATAAGCACCTGCACAATAAAGCACTGATACCCGTTTACTGCAATTAGGGCATAACCACCAATGACGATGACCGCCATAGTTGCATGCTGTTCTTGATAGCTTAATACTATAACTGTATGACTTGCCGCGGTGCTCATAGCCTACCTGCATGCTCTCAGCCTTTTGCTGTGTCAGTAGCTCTCGATAGTGCGATATTCTTAGTTTAAAGTGATGACTTAGGTTTGATGCTGTGGCTATTGCTGGCATGTTTATCTCTCAAGGTTATCTAAATCATTAAGCAAATTTGCTTTGTCCTATTGTAGCTTACTTATTTCATGTTCTCTTTATGGACTCAAGAAAGTCACCATTGGTCAACATGCCCCCAATTTTGCGGTTATCTATACGGACCGTAATCGGACCGTCCTAACCTTAAGTTTTATTAAGTCAACGGCTTTCTGAATAACAGGTTTTAACAGGTTCTCATTTTATGGCTTTTTTTTGGGGTTCGTCATCATGTCGAGGGTGTGAAGTTATTAACGCCCAACTTTGGACGGTGCTAATCCTAGTCCCCATTGGTGACTGGGATTGATTTAGATGAATCCAAACTTGGATTTATTCCTCCCTTTTTATGGAGTCCAAGAATTCCTTCACGATGTCCGAAAACCTCCCTTTTTTATGGACTCAAATAATTCAGGATAGTCGTGTTTCCAGTTATTGATTCATGCGCTGTGTGCAATAAGATTCCCACCAACTGTGGAGATTTGAGCCGTTGGCGGTAATTCAATAAATCGGCGAGCTGCGCTTTAGATGTGAGGTTTTGTGAGGTTCACTACTTCGTACTTTCATTTTGAATGTCAAGTTTTGTCAAGTTTTGCGATGTCCAAAAACCTAGGGGAAACCTCAGGTTTGTAGCTAGCTGTTTAAGCATGACCGCAGTTGGTGTAAATGCTAATACGCTCAATGTTGAGCCTATCTATCTTGCTGTTTAAGGGGTCTTTTTATGGAGTCCAAAAAACCCTCTCTAAGATGTCCGAAAACTCACTGACTCATTAGGTGATTACCTAAAACCTTAGGGAAACCTTAGGGCTGTCGATTCAAAATCACGAGGCATAACGCAGCAGCATTGTATAAGATGGTCTTATCAAACATTGTTGAAGGTGTCGTTGTGAAATATTGGTTGAAGTGGATAGCTGGCGTGATAATAGCGCTTCTTGTCGCGTGGGGCTTGGTGGTGTTGTTTAATAAATATAATACACTACTAGTTTTGTTCATTCTGTGGCAAGCATACCGTCTCGATACGATAGAGAGGTTATTAAAGTCTAAAGTAGAACGTCACGAAGAAACTCACGCAAAAATATATGCTGCCATGGATAGGTTGCGTGAAAGAACTGAGGCTAGAGAAGATAGGTTGTGTGATCGGTTATCTGAGTTAGATGATGACACTAGAAAGTTAAAGCGTCAGAACAACTTTTATGATGATAGTGACCGCTACAAGTATGACTAATATCATTTTATACTCTGTAAAAAGCCGCTAAAGTTGCTAAAGTTCCTCTAAGCCTTGTTGATTATAGTCTGTAGCTTAGATTGCACCTGCTAATGTTCTGCTAAAGTTGCTATAGTTCCGCTAAAGTTAGCCAAGTTTAGCTATAGATTAGCAAGTTTAGCAATGCTTAGCAGCGCCCTACCTAAAGTTAAGCCCTTGACTGGCAAGGGCTATATAAAGTTTAGCAAGTTTAGCAGCTTGTCAGGGTTAGCTAAGGTTAATTGATCAGTTTAGGATTGATACAAACTAAGCGCCTGCGCCCGTCACTTTCCAGCCTGATATGTCCTACGCTTTGTAAGTCTTCAAGTAAGCCGTTAAGCTTCTTGCCTCTTAGTGCATTGGGTGCATTTTGAGTAACAAATGACTTATTCAATATAGGTGGGTTTTTACCCCTCACTTTATCGACTAGCCAGCTACTTAGCTTCTCACTATCGTTCTGCTCACCTGCTGGCGTTGCATCAAGATAGCGCAAGCGTTCGGCTGTTGAGTATTCCACTAGCATAAAAGCGCGCGTTATATCATCAATAGTTACTACCTTGCGCTCATCAAAGAACGCCATCAATGATGCTATACGACTAGCATTTTCTGCCATCCGTGATGCATACGCTTTTAAATACTCCAATGTTTGTCCTTGTGCTTGACGATTCTCTATTGCCTGCATATGTTTATAGAAGACTTGCTCTGCACCATCTGCCCACTGCATTTTGATACGCTGCGGTGTGCCTGTGCTGTCATTGGGTAGGCTGGCTGGTAGCGGATCAAGCAAGCTATGACAACGTGACCAGTAAGCGATCAAATCAGGATTATCGTATGGGCTGTCATTCCTGCGCTGCTCGTCGTCCCAAGTTCTTTGACCGCGTAAGTCTTCAGGACAAGCAATTAAGGCCCTTGCTAAAAACCCTTGTCCGTTCATTAAAGGATCAGTTAATGCCTGCTCTAACACTACCCGTTGACCCTGTAGCAGTAGTGTCATGCGTACGCCATGTGCATCTGTTTGCGGCGTGGCATAAGCAGACTTTTGCGAGCGTAAACGAGACACTTCACCATCACTATATAGCTTAGTAATTGCAGAAAGTGCGCTGCCTGCAGTGTCACCAGTCATCGTATGGCCATTGAAGAATTGCCCTGCTTCATCTGTGGTCCACGATGCGTTGCTCATTTCACCACTAATAAACCTATCGAGTATCGGCTCAATAGTTGCATCATCAAACAATGTCTTAGGATTTTGCGGTTTAGGGTTTTCATCTAAGAATGTAGATAACTCTTTACCCTTTAAACTAGCTTTATCACTTTCCCAAGTTGATACGTCATCTAAATAGCTAGCGTACTTCTGTCGCTCATACTCTTTAATTTTGAAGTGAGTTAAGCCCATTGCTTGTGTCTTACCGCTACCGCTTTCACCTTCCGTTATTAATATCAAGCAAGCTGCCATATGACTATGACCAAAAGGTGCATCAATAAACCGCTGCCCCATGTGTGCTAGTGACCCTAAAACGCACTGACCTGCCATGGCAAGCGGCACTTGTGCATAGTACGCCACTAACTCAATAACCCGCCTTAGTAGTCCTGTGAAAGCATTAATTGGGTATGGTGTGGGTTTGCTAGGATCATTGGCTAATGGTTCAGGTTCGCCCCATATTTCAGCTTGTAGATCGAGTATGGTTGTATCATCAAGGGCTAATATATCTCTATAGCTTAGCTCGCCATATTCTAAATGCTCTAGTACGTTTCTATCACTGGTAACAATGGCTTTGACGTTCTCACCTTTGAAAGGCTTACAAACTGTGTCTTTCTTATCTAAAGTAGTAAAGATAGTCACGGGGTAGGCTTCGGCAAAATGACTAACCATGCTGTTGAATAGCAGCTTATCAAGGCTTACCAGTAGCGTGACGTTATCAGCTATGAGGTAGTAAGCGAGCTTTACAACGTCCTCCAGTGGGACGTCAATCGCTACAAGCTCATTACCACTATCTAACGTGCCAATGATTAAAGCGGAAGGCTGCATACGGTCAATGATTAACGGATCATGATTGCCATTGGCGGTAATGCTGGCAAGGGTGACGGGTTTATCTTGGTTACTGCTCAGTACTAGCCCTATCGTGCCAGCCGTGGGCACTGTCTTACCTGTATCAAAGCCCGTGGTTATGGTAATATTACTATCAAGGTGCAATAGCTTATCTTGCGAACATAACTGCTCACATAGGTTATATAAGTTTAATAATGTATTGTCATCTGCCAGCCCATGCCGTGTGGCTGCATTAAACCTACTTATCATCTCAAAGCCTGCGCTAAATGCGCGGGCTTTTTTATGGGTATCTGTTGGTGTGGTGGTCATCTGTTCCCCCTTGCATGTGACTGTTTTGGCTGGCGCGTAGCTCTGTACTTCTTGTAGTGGCTTTTGCGCTTGGCGTACTTACGGCTCTGTTTTGGAGGGTATGTTCTCACTGGCTGCCCTCCTTGCCGTAACGAGTCATTGCTAGGGTTTTCTTGATTGAACCTAACTGGCTTTGCAGTAGCTCATGCCATGTTTCAGTGGTGTCATGCGTTAAGCGAGCCATTGATATAGCAACATGAGTCTCTATTTTCTCATAGTGGATCAGTGCTAATAACTTGCCAATGTCACTTATAACAACGGCTGCGCTTTCGAGATCACAAGCAATATCTGACAACTCAAAGGCAGACATTAAGATCACTTCGGTGTCGTCTGCTTCGGTTATATCTATTACTGTGCGGTGGTTGGTTTGGTTGCCACTGTATAGCGTGGCTATCGCTTGGCGATTGGCTAGCGTGTCATGGAATAGTGACGGCAAGGCATCTTCAGGACTGCTACGCCCATCAGTATTGAATGAATATTCTATGTTTGCATGATGGATAACAAGGCGTTTGCTGTGCTTGTCTTTGCTCGATTGCAGCTTGTAGCTTTGATTGCTTACAGCTGCCCACAGAACGCTATCACCTGCTTTGAATGCGGATGGCGTGCTGATAGTAGCGGTTTGGGTGTTTGAAGTCGTGCGGATTGAATTAGGCATGATAGCCTCCTGTTAGATTTTGAGTAGGTGCCAAGCTATACGATAAAGGTATAGGGTGACGGGGTTCACTCTCGGTTCTAACAGAAACCGCCCTGCATATTCGCCCAAAGGCTATTTTATTTTGCAGTGTCATCCCGTCATAGTTGTTTGGCAAGCATTGAGGTGCTGCCATAAATATGAGGGTTTGCGCCCTTGATGCGCTTAAGTGCGCTTTAGGGGCTGTGCTTGAATAGTTAGAATGGGTTTGAGAGTCCACTCCATTATCAGGCACAAAAAAAGCCAAAGGGTGACGGCTGGCATGACCGCTGTTAGAATTTGAGAGGACTCTATAGTAACGCTTGTTATCATGACTTGTAAAGCTATGGTTTTCGTTATTACCAGATGTCAAAAAACTACCTAAAAATGGGTAATCTCCCCTGTTACATCCTTTTTTTTCATTGTCAGAAAATAGGTCGTTGTTTGTGTTTTTCGCTAACTTAGTGACCCTATTTGTAATATTACGAATAAGACTCAAATTTGCAGCATTTAGGCTCAAATTTTGGCTATTTACACTCAAATTCCCGTCAATTAGGCTCGAATTTTCACCGTGACGAGCTTTTACATCAGTTTTGGTATAATTATCACTCATGACTTGTTACCTCCTCCTGTGGTACTGCTAATAAGCCGTCCAACTGACCACTTAAATCTTCAGTGATAGTGGCATTACCTGATAGGGCCATGATGACTGCATTAATCACACCTTTTGATATCGCGCAATCGACTTGCACCGCTTGCAGCGCCATCATTAGGTGTTCAGTATCGATCGTTAAAAGTATTAACTGCTCATTGATATGCTCTAACGTGTCTGCTATCTGTAATAGTTTGTCGTTGGACTGATTCATGGTGTCACCTCGTTAGCGTTATTATCTGTTGGCTGATCTATCCAATACCGTTTAAAGCGTTTGCCGTTGTTCTTTACCCATTCATCTTGAATAGTTATGCCTTGATCTCTTAGCTCACTGACGCGCTGTAAAAAGCACGTTATGTTGTAGAGGTCGTACGCTTCATAAGTGGATAGAGTCTTACCTGCTAATAGGTGATTAAGAATGATTTGCTTGTACTTCTGCTTTGTTTGCCGTGTATGCATGAGTTATACCTCGCTAGTGGTTGACGTGTGAGAGTTTAGCCATGCATGAATGTCTGCATAACTCCATGCGGTCATCGTTGGCGATAGCTTTCTGCCCGCTGGGAAACGTCCATCCTTTGACCATTCAAAAAGTGTGGTTTTACTGAATGGTAGGAATGGCAGAATATCTTTAGCTCTACCCATGCCAGTAGTAGGCAGTTGAATAGATAGATTGTTTTCATTAGTTGGTGCGGTATCGTGCGAGGTGTTATCAGTAAAAGAAATTACTGGCGTGTTTTGGGCGGCTTGTTGCTTTGCCATGTTCATAGCTCCATGTCATGCCGTTACACTACGGTGTGTAACGGTTCATGGGCTTATCTTATGGTGTGGGAGTTTATGAAGGTTCTATAGTAGATAGCAGGTTATCTATAGTAGATAACTTTCTTTATCTATAGACACAAAAAAGCCCTACTAATAAAAGTAAGGCTCTCTAATTGATTTGGGCTAGTCTAATTTATAGATAATTGAGCTAATAACATCCAAACTGAGTACACGTTTTTCTATAGGTGTTTCCCTGCGAGTCAGTACCAGAATAAGTCGTACCCATCGCCCCATTGTTTTGAATGGTTTGACGCCATGTGCTACCGTTTGAGCTTGTGCCATTCTGGTATGTGGTATTTCCGTAGGTCGATGAGTTTTGACGCCATGTACTGCCAGTTCTGGAGTTAGTACCAGTCATGTAAGTCGAATCACCAATTTTGTTTACTTGGTAATTATTCCCTGACTGAATATCGTTGCAAGAATACAAAGTATCTGAGCCAAAGCAAGCAGCATTTGCGCCACTGACAAACAACCCGCTTAATAATAAAATAGCTAACTTACCCATACCTACCTCCACATTAGTTGATTCAATAAACTATAAACAAACTAATGCCGCTTAGCAATTCTAATTACTACCACTTGCACCCAATGCCGCGCCTGTCTGCCCTGTGCGCTGCGGTATCAATCCTAGCAGCTTCATTTGCTCGTCAGTCAACCCTAAGCCGCTACCCCTTGTTATGCCTGCCTGCCCATTCATAGCCTTTGCTGTGGCTGTTGCGGCTGCGCCTTTTTTGGACATATTAACCGCACCTGCTACGCCACCAGTTGCAACATTGGAAAGGTGCCCTAGTCCTAGTGGTATCTTGCCCGCCCAGCCTGCCACGCCTACCAAGGCGTTAATCAGTGCGCTTGAAGTGTTCGAGTGGTTCACATTAGAGCCTAGAGGTTGTTGCATCAAAATATCACTGACTTGTTTGATGTCATTGATACGGCTTATTTGCTCAGGCGTGAATAAGGCTTTCATGCGATTGTCACCAAACGAGTTAATAGCCTTGTTCAGTTGTGCGGGACTGAATGCGCCATTGTTGGCCTGCGTTGCACTGCGTAAAAAGTGCTCTATTGTTTCCCCTTGCAAATCGGCTAAGTTTTGCGTGCCCTCTGGTGTGCTCTTTAGGTCATCGACTAATCGTACAAGGTCGCGCTCATCAGCATTGAGCACGTATTTTTTAAAGGCATTATCGGGGGCTTTATCGTCTATTGCGGCTCTTAACGCGGGGTTGCTTTCAATGTTTTGCATACGGCTGGCATGTGCACCCTTTGCACCTGTCCATGCTTCACTGGCTTGCTTGCCAGCGCCGCCGCCTAAGGCATTCATTGTTTCGTCAACTTCTTTGGCTAGATGATCTTTAACCAGTCCCAAGGCGTAACGCTCATTGCCGTCTGTTGTGGTTTTTAATCTAGCGTTGAGCACCTTGTTAATCTCCTCCGACTTGCCTAGTGTCAGTTGAAAATTAGGGTCGTCAAACATGCCTTTGAATATGCCACGTATATCACCTTTTAAGAATGTGCCAAGCCCTTGCGCTTCTAACTCTTGACTGGCACTGTTAATAAAACGCATGTGGTTCAATGGTACGTCATTGCCTGCGCTTGCCCTTGCATTGTCATACAAGCCGCTGACATTCGCCTTTGCTGCTTCATCGCCCTGCTTGAGCGTTTGCAATGTCGAGGCCATGCGCGTGTTGGTGTCTGTAGGCGTTGCGCCTGTTTCATCAGCTAATGACTGCCACTTACTAGCAATTTGCTCATTGTTGTTAGTATGGACACTGTTTAACGGGTTGCCATCTTGTTTGGCTAATTCACGTTCGGCTGCCCATTCTTGTGGATTACGTGATATTTGCGCCCGTGTGCCCTTAATACCATTGTCATCAAGTAGTGACTTGCGAACCGCTGCGGCTGCGTCAATCTGTTTTGATTTCATCAGATTTTTATTAGCTTCATTGACTAGCCTAGCACGTGCGGCTGGCTTGACTGCTATGCCAGTATCGCGGATTGCATCATCGACTAGCTTTGTTGCTGCTCGTGTTGTTGCACCTGATTTGTTAGACCCGCGTCTTGCTACTTGCTTGCCTGCATAGCCTACACCTTTGCCAACTGTTAAGCCTGCCACCCCGCCAACTGCCCCGCCTACCGCGCCAAGTGCTGTGTTTCCCACTTGCTCCGATGTTGAGGTTGAGTGGCGTAGCGAGCCGTCTAAACCGCCTATTGCTGCTTCTCGACCGGCAAACGCGCCTAACCCTTTTAATCCTGCTGATGGCGCACCACCTGCGACATATAACGGTACTTTGGCTGCAATATCACCGCCAAGCTCGCCTAAGTCCATACCGCTGTAGTTTGCTTGGTCACGTAGCTGCTTACGTCTTGCGTCCATGCTCGCTACGTCACGGTCATAGGCTTTGCGGTTGCCTGTCGGTATGTTTGTACCTGTCACGTTATTTATTGCGCCTGACACGGTATCTAACCCGCTGTTAGCCACCTGTGCAACTTTACCGAACGACTTAGCAACACCTGTCATTGCACTGTAATTGGTACTTTTAACTTTATCGGCTAGCGTGGGGTTTTTGTTCTTGGTTCGCGCTTTTGGGTCTAGCTTGGTTGTCTTTAAACCGAAGTATTCCCCTATGGCTTGCGACGGCGATAGGTCGGCCGCTCTTAGTGCTTTAATCATCTTTTGAGCATCTTTACCAGCTTGCCCTGGTATATCAGTCATACCCACTACAATCTTGGCATCAGATGTGCCCTTTCGCTGCTCAGCTTTGATGTATGCTCTGATTTGCTGTTCTGAGTTTGCCATGTTACTACCTCTCTAAGTTATGCCAATGCAACATGCGGCTTTCATTGGCTATAGGGCAAGCGACTAAGCCGCTTTAACCCTAACTTAGATTAAGAGTTGCAGACTCTCTAAGGTTCTATAGTAGATACCAATTTATCTATAGTAGATAAGTTGGTTCAAATACTAAGTATAATGGTAAGATTTTCACATTAAAAACCCTGCTCAGTAGCAGGGTAGTATGTGGTTAAATTAAACCTCTATTTCATGGGCTGAACATTTTTAACTCTAGTTAACCATTTGCCTATGGCTTGGTACTCCAGAGTTAAGCCGTCATTTTGTAATATGGTAGCAATACTAGCGTTCAATGATGGGTTGTTTTGGCTATACGGTCCTGTATTACTTAGCTCAGAAATTTTAGCCATTGCATACATAATCCTATCTACAGTTCTATATGATTGGTGTGGTACATCTTTTAAATCCTCATCAATTGCAGTTGGTCGTTCTTTCAACTCGTTTTTAAGTTTTACTATTTCTGCTTCTGCGCCTGCCACCTGCTTCTCAAGTTCAGCTACTCGCTTCTGATAAAATGAATTTTCTTTATTTAAGCTACTCGTATCGCTTGCTAGATTATCGTTGAAGCCAGTCATTACCCAGCCTTTGCTACGTAAGAATGACTTTAAATCGTCACTATTAAGTTGCCCATCATTATCAAGTGTCAACCTCTCCTTTTTGACACCTCCCTCAATAACTCCTAATGCAAGTTCTAAATCATCATCACTACCGTCAAAGGCAGGGTGCAAGCCTGCGATTAAACAGCCTGCCTGGTGCGGTGTAAAATAATCATAAAGCATCGTTATACGTTGATAATCGTTGGGAGAAATAGCACCTTCATGCTGCTTTGCTTTGATTACATCGCCTATCGTTATTTTCTTAAATTTTGGGGCGTTTACTTTAATGTGGTTTGGTGGTGGTGGTGCTTTTGATTGCCTTACGGCTATATTTTGTGTTTTAGGAGGATTGGATCCCACATAATCATAGAATTTTTTTGCCTCTGAGAATTTAAAATAGAAGTCTTTAAAAGGTTGCATATCTGCATGTGGATAAACTATACCTGTCTGTTCATTGTCTAAACAATCATAAATTGACTGCACAACTTCAGTTGAATTTTCATAATCCAAAAGGCCGGTTGATTTAACTAAAGTATAGGTATAACTACTCTTTCGGTATAAGGCTAAACCAATGAATGAATAATTGGTACCTAAATAATCTAGGATATTTTTTAAAGGCATCTGAGGTGTAGCGTACTTATATAAGTTATCAATCAACTTTAGAACTTGGATATACTCCCCATCTATATTTGCTGCATACGTTTCTAAATCCATCACATTCACACCCCTACACCCTTTAATAAAAATAGGTGCAAGGCAGTGACAGCATAAGGGTGTGTAAATAGCTGTCGTTCGGGTAATTAGTCCTAGCCTTGCATAGTCGTTACAGCATGATATTAGCCATGCTTTTGTTTATGTTGTTTGAAATCTGCACGGATCACGTTATCTATCTTGCCAGCGTAAGCATCATCAATGAAGTTTGCCCACTGGTTCATCATGTCTATTCTGTATGGTAGGTGCTGCGCTCCGTTGTATGCTGCGCTTATCTTGTTTTCTCTGTCATGTGCCAGCTGTAGCTCTATCGCTTCGTGCATAAACTCTTTTTCATGCAGTGTGGTACTAGCAAGCCCTCTAAAACCGTGCCCCGTCATTTTGCCTTTATAACCCATATTCCATAGGGCATTAATAAATGCGCTTTGGCTGTATGGCTTGCGAGTTGAGGTATTAAAGAAAACGTACTGATCGGAAAAACCTAGCTCTTTGATCTGCTCTAATATTGCCAGTGCTTGCGGTGCTAGTGGCACAATGTGCAAGCGCCTAGCTTTCATCTTTTCAGCTGGGACAGTCCATAAGCCACGATTAAAATCTACGTCCTGCCATTCCATGAAGCGTAATTCATTGGTACGCACAAACGTATAGCATAAAAACCATAAGCCCAGCTTAACCAGTACATCACCTTGATAAGCATTGATGTCTGTTAGTAGCTTTGGCAGTTGCTGGCTAGTAATGCGGTGGTGGTTGGTCGTTTTGTGTGGCTTGATGGCTTCGGCTAGGTCTGTGGCTGGGTTATGTGTGGCTAGTCCATTGCGTATCGCATGTTTGAATATCTGCCCTACTTCTCTAATGGTGCGCCTTGCCATTTCATTAGCTCCGCGGCTTTCTACTGCTTTGCCAATGGCTAATATATCAGGCGCGGTTATGTCGTTGATGTTCTTTTGACCAATAGAGGGCTTAACATCGCGCATGTAGGCGGAATAGTTACGGGTAAAGGTGCTTTCTGCTAGGTAGGTTTTGCGTTCTGCATACCATGACTGGGCTATGTTATCGAAAACATTTAAACCGTCTTGGCTGGCTTGCTGCTCTTTCTTGTGGTCTTTAGGGTTCACACCATCAGCTATTAAGCGTTTGATCTCAATATTGCGCTGCCTTGCGTTCTGCAAGCTCATAACTGGATAAGTGCCAATAGTGAGGGTTTGCTGCTTACCTTGCCAACGGTATGCGCTGATCCATGACTTAACGCCCGTGTAACGCACCCATAATTGCAGCCCGTTACCGTCACTATGCTTGTCAGGTCGCTTTGTATCAATCGAGGTGTTACTAGGCTGTAGCTTATTGATAACGGTATGAGTTAAGGGCATTGGGCTATCCTTTGTTGGTATTGAGAGTATGTATAAACTCTAATACCAACAATAATACCAACATTCTATATGGTTCGCCATACCCCTACGAGGTAGTGAAAACCCAAAAAATGCCCAAAATAAAGGGCTAACAGTCTATGACGGTCAGCCCTTTATCAGTGTTTGGTGGAGATGGCGGGAGTTGAACCCGCGTCCGCCAGCATTACGCTCATGAATCTACATGTTTAGTTTCTGTCTTTAGTTTTAATCCGCACCGATCCGACAGTCAGGATGGATTGGACGATTCTCTACTTTTGAACCCAAGCAATTGAGACAATCACTTGTGGCGAGCCTACATGCGGACGCTTCAACTTAGTTAACCAACTGTAGGTAATCAGCAACTAAGTAAGCAGGGTTTAAGCTGCTAGAGCGTAAGTTTCGTCGTTTGCGACTATAACAATATATGTTTGATTAACGAGAGGACATACACTCTCGACATGCATCATTGAGTTTCATCACCAGCGTCGAAGCCAGAACATCCCCAATAAGACTGGCTATTATATAGGAGATATCGGTTATGTTTCAACCTATAAGTAGCCTGCATTACATTACGTTACAGCTTAATGGGCTATGCTAAAACAGTGTTTAACCATTTGCCGATATTTTGAATCTGCGGCATACAGACTTGATGTGCCATCGGATACGTATTGTAAGACACATTATAGTCCTTTGCCGACAATAACTGCTGGGCTTGCTCACCTAGGATGACAGGCACAACTGGATCATGAGAACCATGCTCAATCAAAATCGGCATATCTTTATTGGCAGCACTATACTCAATATTGTCATTGGTTGCTAAGTAGGTAGAGAGCGTCATCAAGCCAGCCAAACGTTTTGGATAGCCAAGTGCCACATGGTACGCAACTGCCCCGCCCTGCGAAAACCCTGCGATAACGATATGCTCTGGTAACACGCCGCGTTCTATCTCACGACTGATCAAATCTTGTATCTGCTGAGCAGACTCTTCAATCTGAGCCACATCTACTTTACGCTCCAGACTCATCTCTATGATGTCGTACCATGCTGGTATCACCATGCCGCCATTTACCGTGACTGGGCGTTTAGGTGCATGGGGGAAGATAAAACGTACTGCCATATCATTAGCCAAGCCAAGCTGCGGTACCACTGGCTCAAAATCATGACCGCTAGCACCTAAACCATGCAGCCAAATCACCGCGCGATCTATCTTTTTTTGAGAGGGATTGTGCTCAACGACGACGGCGTCTAAATAGTTATTCATAGTTATCCTTAATAATGTAGTGAGAGATGCCTTAAGCATTTCTATATTTTTTGCCAAAATAATGTGTGTGTCATTATATGGTCAATATCATCTGTTAGTTTGAGAGTATGGTCAATAGTGAGGTACTAAACGAACAATAGCAAAAATGAGAACAGTATAAGAAGACACGTATGATTTTACGACCGATAAGCTCAATACTATCAAGTGTAAATACTGTCAGCTGTCTATTCTTTAGTACATGTGCCTACAATTGTATCCGCATTAATGCTAAGTTCTTACAAGACCAAGTTCTTACAAGGCTAAGCTTTTACAAGAATGCATAACCCTTAGCTTCTTTTGGCAAGTAACAACCAATAGTCAAACGTTAATTTTTCAATTCCTATCCATACGTCCGATGGGATTTTTTATAATTTTGCAGGAACATTTTACATGACAATTTCTAATAAATCAGCGCTTGAGCTGAGTAAGCACACGCCGGCTAAAGTTAATAAGATGAATCTCGCCTTACCTTTAACGCTGATCAGCTCATTGTTGATAGTAGGCTGCACTACCGATAACCGCTCGACGCTCACATCAAAAACCCCTATATCGACAGCGCAACCACAATTGTCCTCACCTGTCGCATATACCTATGGAGTGCGTCCGTTTTATTTGATAAATGATATGGATGAGGGACCACTAAAAGAAGAGCTACAGGCATGCCGAGGGCAACTGCCAAGTAAGACAGATTTCTCTATTGCGCATCGAGGTGCGCCGTTACAGCTGCCTGAACATACTTATGATAGCTACGTGGCATCAGCACAAATGGGTGCTGGCATCTTGGAATGTGATGTCGCTTTTACCAATGATGGTGAGCTTGTCTGTCGTCATGCTCAAAACGATTTGCACACCACTACTAATATTCTAACCACGCCGCTCGCCAAGCACTGCACTGTACCGCCCACCTTAGATGCTAAAGGCAAACTTACCAATGCTGATAGTATCGAATGCCGTACCTCAGATATCAGTGCCGCTCAGTTTAAAACCTTGACGGGTAAGATGGATGCTGCCAATAAAAAAGCAACCAGTATTAGCGAATATATGAACGCAACCGCGCCTTGGCGAACGGATTTGTACTCGCAAAACGGCAAAGTATTAACCTTAAAAGAGCATATCGCATTGGCTCGTAAGCTAGGTATGAAGCACACGCCTGAGTTAAAAGCTCCCGCCGTGACCATGCCGTTTAACGGCTATCGTTTGGACGATTACCGCCAACAGCTGATAGATACTTATAAGGCAGCGGACGTGCCTGCAAGTGATGTATTTGCCCAGTCATTTAATATAGAAGATCTTGATTACTGGATCAAAAACGAGCCAGCTTATGGTGCTAATGCCGTCTATCTGATCGATGACAGCAATGAGACCGCTAAGGCGAAAACATTTGATAAAAATGACGCAACCACTTGGAAGCACTCATTGGCTGATATCAAAGCACGCGGTATCAATACTATTGCTCCAGCACTTTGGTTGCTAGTCACTACTGATGGTAAGGGAAATATGCAACCATCAGAATACGCAAAACAAGCCAAAGCCAATGGTCTAAAAATCATTACTTGGTCGATAGAGCGTTCAGGACCATTAACCGATGGTGGCGATTGGTACTATAGCGGTCTTGGTGATGCTATCAACAATGACGGTGATATGATGAATTATATTGACGTACTAGCGCAGGACGTCGGTGTCCAAGGTATTTTTTCAGATTGGCCCGCTACAGTGAGCTACTATGCCAACTGCAAAGGTTTTAAATAGATTTTCGCTTAGTCTATTAATAAACAATCACGCTTAGTTTTTATTACCAAGGCCAGCTTATTTATTGAGCTGGCCTTTTTGTTAAATGTATCAAAATGATCAAATCGCAAACCGTCCACTTAATACCTTATTTTTCCATTAACTTTTCACACCATTTAACCCGTGGCAGCAAGAGCAGCCTGCTGTTTTGTGCTACGATAATTTACTAAGCCTATAAGACGATGTAGAGACTATGACCCATATTTTACTGGTAGAAGATGATCCTGCGATCGCGATGTCGCTTAAGGTTACCTGCAAGCGCGAAGGCTGGCAAATAACTTGGTTGGATAATGCCAGTAGTGTGTTACCCATGTTGCATAGTCATAAAGCACAAGATCTATCGGCGATCATTATGGATGTCGGTCTACCAGATGGTGATGGCTTGAGCCTATGTCAGCAAATACGTCATACGCCTGATATCGACGCCTTAAAAGATTTGCCTATCGTGTTTTTGACAGCGCGTAGCGATGAGGTCGATCGTATTCTAGGATTGGAGATGGGCGGTGATGATTATTGCGCCAAACCCTTTAGTCCACGTGAGTTGGTCGCGCGTTTAAAAGCCATTTGGCGACGTGAACAGCTAATTCAGCAGTCAGGCTCTCATACCACAAACTCAGATAACAGTACTGATACTACTTCCTCGAATAATCTATCAGGACAAGCATTAACGTTTGAGAACCAATCTGGTGTGTGGCATTATCAACCGCTCAACTATTCATTAACGTGGCAAGAGCAAAAGCTTGAGCTTAGTAATACAGAACGCAAAATTTTGCTGACACTATTACAAGCACCGCAGCAAGTCTTTAGCCGTGAGCAATTACTTAGCGCAGTAAGCGACTATCCTGACCACCGTTTGGCACGCACGATAGATAGTCATATTAAGTCAATTCGTAAACAGCTTGCTATGGTAGATGTGAATATCGATGTCATCCATACGCATCGCGGACTGGGTTACGCATTATGTCCCGCTTAACAGTGGCTGCTAGTTTATGAATAATAAAACCAATCCTGCTGAAAATGCTATTCATAACGACCAAAGTAATTGGTATGCCAAACTGCATCCTATTGGTACTGCTCAGCAAGCCCCTAAACGCAAACGACTGCTCAATTTAAGTATATTTTTTAGAATTTGGCTAGCCGTTGCGTTGGTGCTCGTCATATGCGGCGTGGTCGTGTTTACTCAATTGTTTGGCTACGTCAAGCCAACTGCGCAACAAGTCATCGAAGACACGCTCTTAGACACCAGTAAATTACTCGCGGCCAGTCTACAGGTGCCGTTATCTACAGGACAGCTCTATGATGAGAAATATCAAGCGCAACTTGATGCTGCATTTGTCGGCATGCCAGCGATGGACGAAACACTCAGTCCTGTCGATCGAACCAAAAGCTACAGTAGCTTTCGCGTATATGTGACAGACAGTAGCGGCATAGTCATTTACGACTCCCTGCCCAGACCTGATAATAATGAAGGGCAAAACTATGGACGCTGGAATGATGTCTATCTCACGTTAAAAGGACAATACGGCGCGAGAAGTACACTGCAAGATTATCAGCGGCGCGATGGTTCGGTCATGTATGTGGCTCAGCCCATCAAAAATCCGTCTGGAGATATCATCGGTGTGGTCAGTGTCGGTAAGCCTGTCGCTAGCGTATTGCCTTATTTAGATGACACACGTAACCGCATGCTTATCACCGCACTACTTATCAGCATCGCTGCCCTTATACTGGCAGGTCTAGTAGCATGGTGGCTCAAGCAGAGCATTACCTTGGTGACTCAATATACCAGTGCATTGGCAGAAGACACTAAAAAGCCCTATTTCTATCTGGGTCATGAATTAAACAGCCTGACAGATACTATCGAGACCATGAAGCATCGACTCGAAAATCGTGCTTATGTCACTGATTATGTCCATACTTTGACCCACGAGCTAAAAAGCCCTTTGACTGCCATACGCGCCAGTAGCGAGCTGTTAGAGGACGATGGACTAGATGGCAATAAACTGGATAATGAAGATCGGCAGATGCTTATTGAGACTGTTGGTGAGCAAAGCGTAAAAATGCAGCAGCTCATCGACCGACTACTGCTACTTGCGAAAGTAGAACAGCCTACCTTTAAGCTCAACCGACAATTGGCTTCCCTATTACCGCTTTTGCAAAGTTTGATCAGAGATAATACAGCCAAGCAGCAACAGCAGAATCTATACCCTATCGATATACATATTGATAATAAGAATGTGACCAATACTGCAAACTTGCCAGTAGAAGTATTGGCAGCGACTAGTGTGTATGCTGACCAATTTTGGTTAATACAGGTATTGCAAAATGTGCTTGATAATGCGATACACTTTGCAAATCGTACCGTTGATATCACTTTGCATAGCACTGCTCGAACCGTCACTATCGATATATTCAATGATGGTAAACTACTACCCGAATATGCTGTTGCAAAAGCATTTGAGCGTTACTTTAGCTTATCTCATCAAAGCCAACCCTCAGCTCAAGCAACGAATCACACAGACAGCAATGATCTATATAAAGAGTCGGCAGATCCAACGACTGAGCCGAGGCAGACTGATTATAATAGTAATACGCTTAAAAAAGGTACTGGCCTTGGTCTAACACTAGTAAAGCAAGTAATTGAACATCATGGTGGTCAGGTAGCCATTAATAATGTTCATGCCAACGATAATAAAATTAGCCCTGATAACACTGATACTGGTAAAAAGCAGCTTTCTGGTGTGATGGTTAGTATCACCCTGCCCTTAGCTTGAGAGTAATAATTTATAGTCGATTCAATTTAAGGGTAGTACAAGGCAACCGAGTGCAGATGTATATGTGATACTTCAAGCGAGGTTAACGCTGTAATACTTTTATAGTGGAATGACTATATATGGATTCATCAACTTTCCATCATGACTACACAAGATTTCTACTTCATTGTTTTACGATAGCACTAAGATCTGTTGAACCGTCAAATTCGTAAAGTAAATTAGGAGTAGAAAATCTATGTCACATCAATTAACGGATAACCCTATTATCAAGAGCCTAATCGGCTTTAGCCGTCATCACTGTACACAAACTTTATCAAGCGAAGGCGTCGATAGTATTGAGTTTGGTCATTGGCTCGCGATTCCTAGTCAGCGGTTGTTATTGGTGTTTCGACATCAACAGTGTGTGGCTATCGATGAGTATCAATTGGCAGCCTAATACTTTACTCACTCAATGCATTGATTGTATTTAAATATAATTCACATTAGGGTCTGTTGAACATTCAAATGTGGTGCTGGCAGTCACTATAACAATCCATAAAAAAGCCCTTTATCATTTCTAGTATTAAACTACTGGAAACAACAAAGGGCTGATTACTCTACGACAAAAATACTAAGTAATCGATTGTACTGGCGGCTTCACATCCGCGTTTTGACCACGGTGACGCAGATAATGATCAAGCACTACAATCGCTAGCATTGCTTCGGCAATAGGCGTAGCACGCACACCAACGCAAGGATCATGACGACCCTTAGTCAGCATATCAACTGCTTCACCTTGAGTGTTGATGCTCTTGCCAGCAGTGGTAATACTAGACGTTGGTTTTAGCGCAATACTTACACGGATATCTTGACCTGATGAGATACCGCCCAAGACACCACCAGCATGGTTGGCTGCAAACCCATCTGGGGTCAGCTCATCACGAGCGCTATGTCCGAATTGACCTGCCACCGCCATCCCATCGCCAATCTCGACACCTTTGACCGCATTGATACTCATCATCGCATGAGCGATATCAGCATCTAAACGATCAAATACTGGCTCGCCTAAGCCTACTGGCACACCGCTCGCAATGATATCAAGGCGCGCGCCACAGCTAGTACCTTCACGGCGCAAGTTATCAATCAAGGTTTCAAAACGGCCAATCGCTTCTTTGTCTGCACAAAAGAACGGATTGCTGTTTACAAATTCCCAATCGATCTGGTTTGGGTCTAGTACATTACTATGCTCGTTACCGATTTGAGTCACATGACCGCGGATTTGAACACCCAGACGTTCTTGCAAATACTTCTTGGCGATAGCACCAGCAGCCACTCGCATAGCCGTCTCACGCGCTGACGAACGACCGCCACCACGATAGTCACGGAAGCCATATTTCATACTATAAGTATAGTCAGCGTGTCCAGGACGGAAAGTATCTTTGATATCGCTATAGTCTTTAGATTTTTGATTGGTATTACGAATCAATAGACCGATAGACGTACCTGTAGTTTTACCTTCAAATACGCCAGAGATAATCTCAACTTCATCAGACTCACGGCGCTGGGTTGAATACTTAGACGTACCCGGTTTGCGACGATCCAAATCTACTTGTAGGTCGTCTGCAGATAATGCTAAACCTGGTGGTACGCCATCAACGATGGCCATCAGGCCTGCGCCATGTGACTCACCGCAAGTGGTGACCGTAAAAACCTGCCCAATACTATTGCCTGCCATAACTGTCCTTAAACAAGTAAACGCTACTGATGACTATGTGACCAATCACTCATGGTTATTGCTTATACTGCTTATAATGAGTAATTGTATTGTTATTTATAGTTTCGGCTCGTGCAGCCGATGTCTATCCGACCCAATATCTGTCTATTGAAGGCTATCTAATAGCTGAACATAAGAGGCAAACAATTGACGGTTTGAGACTAGCTCATCATAGGTAATCGCAAAGACACCTTGACCGCCATGTGCAAACTTCAACCAATCAAACTGGATTTCAGGATAGGCTTGTTTTAGTGCCCATTCGCTGTCACCTACTTCACAGATCAGCAAACCATCTGGGCTAAGGTAATCTGGCGCTTCAAATAAGATACGATGTACCAAATCTAAGCCGTCTTGGCCAGCTGCTAGTGCATGCTCAGGCTCATACAAAAACTCAGGCGGTAAATCTGCCATGATAGCCGCATCGACGTACGGTGGATTGGTGACGATAAGCTCATACTGGTTTTCAGCAGGTATCTTGGCAAACAAATCAGACTCGATTACGTTTACTTGATGGCCAAGATCATGATGATCGACATTGACCATTGCCACTTCTAATGCGCCTTTATCGATATCAACAGCATCGACCAACGCATCAACGAAACGGGTAGCAAGCGCGATTGCGATACAACCAGAGCCAGTACACAAGTCCAAGATACGCTCAGGCTGCGACAATTGCTTCACATCCAAGCCATGGTCATAAAATACCGCTGACTTTTCGTTCGGACTGACACCCAGTGGTTTGGCCAATTCAGTAACTTCAAAGTACGGATGGAACTGCTGACGAATCAACTCTGCAATCGGTGAACGCGGGATAAGAACACGCTCATCGACATAAAAAGGCAGGTCGCAGAAGTATGACAAGTTAATTAAATAACTGAGTGGCTTACGTTCAGCGATACGCTCTTCTAATAGTCCTAGTACCAACTGTTTTTCAGACGTGGTCAGACGACAGTCTAAAATCTGCTCATTAGCAGACCAATCGAGAGACAAAGAGTGCAAGACAATGGCTGACGCTTCTGCAAACTCATCGGTCGTACCTTGTGCAACAACGACGTCGTAGTTACGCAGCTGCGTGACTGAAAAACGAATAAAGTCGCGAATACTGACAAGCTGCTCACGTGCTTCGTTTAGCTCTGCATGTAAGTTAGCAAATTCATCGTGCTCACCAAGAAGTCCAGTCTCTAAATCATACTCCATCTCACCGTCTAAGCCTTCAGACTCATCATTGAAGTATTGGTTTTGAAACTCTTCTGCACTCATTGTTTGGTCTTCTGACATATCGCACCTTGTGGATTAACTGCTAGCGGGTTAAATTGCTTTTTGCTAAAAATCGTTATATTAAATAAAATTCAGTCATACATTATAGACGTAAACCTCTAGTAGCGCCAATAACTGTCATTTTTACTTGCACAAAAAATAGTGCGAATAATGGACAGTTTGCGTAAGAATCGAGCACGACGCCATACACACCTTGGTTAAATTATTACCCAACTGTAGCGAATACGTCAGCAGTTGACGTTTGGCAAGTCTTAAATGCAAAAAGATGTGTCAAAAGTTTGCGATGCAATCAAATTATGCGCATAATAGCCGCATTAGTAGCAACCACAAGTGACTCAATATGATGAAAATAAAGCCAATTATTACTGCCATATCTATCGCAGCTGTAAGTGCTAGTGTAGCCGCACTTGCTGCACCTGCCGATAGTACTCGCACATTGCCAGTACGCACGGCTGACGCTATGCCAGGTCTTGCCAAAAAGGTTAGCCTTAATGTGCAAGAAAACCGTAGTCGCTCAGATGGCGCTGCTACTGTACAGTTAAATACAGAGAAAGCGAAACCAGTCGACAGCATGAACCAGCTTATCAATAATAAGCAAGAAGCCAATCAAAATGTGCCAGCCCCAGCTGCTGACAATATGAGTGCAGCAGAACTGACGCGTAAAGATGAGCAAGCTGACCGTAACGATGACATTAGTGAAGGTCAAGCCGTCGCTGCGCCTAGCGACCTATCATCTATCGACTCGTCTGATCCACTCGCTTTTGAGTTGCCAGAGAGTGAGAAGCGTCAAGACTTTAGCGATGATCCGACCATCAAAAACATCGAAGACAAAGATGGTAAGAAGCATACAACGCTGAACTTGTCGAACTATGCCAAGCAAGTGAACGGTGCTGTTTGGTCACCTAATATGAAAGTCAACTCAGCGATGACCATCAAAATGCAGGCGCTGCTCGATTGGAACCATGCTTCTCCTGGTCCTATCGATGGCGGTTGGGGCATGAACAGCAAAAAAGCCCTTGTTAACTTCCAAACGATGAAAGGCTTGCCAGCGACTGGTAAAATGGATCAAAAAACTTGGGACGCCTTGGTTAAAAACATCCCTGCAAACAAACCTGTCCTTGTCACTTATACGTTGACCGCAGACGATATCAATACCAATTTTGCGACCACACCTTCTGGTTCAGAAGCGAAGTCAAAAATGAAAGGTCTTTATTATCAAGATATCAAAGAGATGTTAGGTGAACGTTTCCATATGGATGTACGTTACTTAGACAAACTCAACAAAAACAAAAAGTATGCTGTTGGCGAGACTATCACAGTGCTAAATACTCGTGACAAGCTGAATCAACGTATCAATCGCGTAGTCGCCAACAAAGCCGACAAAACATTGTATGCCTACAATGGTGATAAGTTGGTTGCTACTTATCCGACGACCGTTGGTAGCGATGCCACACCATCTCCAAAAGGCACGTTCAAAATTATCAATAAAGTAAAAATGCCTTGGTATAAATCAACCGTCGGTGAAGGCGCTCAAAAGAAAGTTCATATGATAGCACCAGGACCAAACAACCCAGTCGGTGTCGTTTGGATGGGATTATCTAAGCCTTCTTACGGTTTACATGGCTCACCAGTACCTGAAGGTATCAGTCGTCAAGGCTCAGCAGGTTGTGTTCGTTTGACCAACTGGGATGTGTTAGAAGTTTATGCCAACATCGAAAATGGCGCGGTTGTCGAACTTCAATAAATAGAACTGTATTAAATCTAGCTTCGATGCTAGTTAGCAAATATTTTTAATGATGACAAAAAAGACCTCAATATTGAGGTCTTTTTTTGTTTGTTGATGGGCGGTTCCACTTCACATCGATAACACTTTCACATCGATAACACTGCTTGTCTTTGTGTCTTACTGTTCGCCTTTATGTCTTATAGCCTTCCTCATTGCCAGTAATACTGCCAATTTTTTTGGTAAAGAATAATCCTGCAGGTATCGAAGCTAGAACGCCCAATCCCACTGCTATTTGAATATGAAATATCTCATCGAACCCTGTAATGAGAGCACCAATCATAAAAAGTCCGATAGTCACAGTAGCTGCCATTGAGTAGATGACAGAAAATAACGGCCAGTTCATAAATTATTCCTTATCTTTATTGTGGATATAATATATTTAACCTTAATTCCACAAAAAAAGTAAGTATTTATCGTGAACCCTTGTAGCATCTATATTGAATGACTTTAGAATAAAAACCATGCTATTATTAAGGTTTTAGACTTAATCATAAGAAATACCAGTTCTTACTCCCACCTTCTCTCAACTCTTTTTTATATTTTCAAGAATCTCCTATATCTTTATCTATTTATCATTACAATAATGACTTTCTTTATCTACTAAGAACGCTATCTGCTATGTCCTCATCTGAAAAAAATACTGCGTCTAACTCAGTGGATCAAAATGATTCATCAGCCACTACTGACGCCTCTCACAATCAAGACGCGACAATCGATCCAGTAGTTGATGATGCCGCTGTAGACAATGATGAAAGCGAAGACAATCAACACAAACAATCGACTGATACAGATGGCGAAACAGACTCCGAAGTAGACACTGAATGTGCGCAGCCACCTGACGCTGAGATAACCATGGAAACCATCAGTGACGATGTGGTCGTAGCAACATTGGAATCGACAGAACCTGAGTCACAGTCAAATACTGAAGCGTCTGAGATTGCAGAGTCAGAAACTATAGAAGCGAAAGAAAAGTCCGATTTCTTCCAGTCGGATACGGCAGAAACAACAGAAAAAAGTGCTCGAGATGATAGTGATGCTGAAGTAACGGTAGAAGTAGAAGACGACTATGCTGATGACCCTGCTGATGACACAAACATCGCAGCACAGTCATCAGATAACAAAATAGCCAATCAACAAAAAACAAAAAACAAATCTAGTCGCAATAATGACCATCAAAATAATGACTCAGAGGATAATAATCAAAGTAAAGAAACCGATGTAGAAGACAGCGACGCTCAAAAGTCTCAAGGTGAAAGTGACGAAGATGAGGTTCAAGAGGAAAAAGAAGCCAAACTTGAGTCTTATAAGCAGTTTGTCGCCGAACAGTTTAGCAATCAAAAAGTAGATTACCCAGAAGTACGGGTTAGGATTGAGGCGAACGCGCTGCCTAGCAAGATGTATTTCATCATGAACATCTTATCTGCCATTATTGCCAGTTATGGGCTAGTGACCAATTCAGCAGCCGTGGTCATCGGAGCTATGTTGGTTGCGATGATGCTAGGCCCTATCACGGGTATAGCACTAGCAATTATCGATCACCGTATGCCATTGCTACGTAAGTCGCTCTTTACCGTCATTATCGGTGTCTCACTGGTGGTATTAGTCGGCTTTATCGTTGGTTGGCTACATAAAGATCAACCGCTAACGGCAGAAATCCTATCACGTACCCAGCCTACTTCCATGGATCTGATGATTGCCTTAGCAGGTGGTACTGCTGGCGCGTACGCGATGGTATCTCCGCATCTCTCGGTTGCTGTTGTTGGCGTTGCAGTTGCCACAGCCTTAGTACCACCACTAGCAGCTAGCGGTATCTTGCTCGCTAATGGCGAGATGCAGCTTGGGCTTGGTGCGCTGTTATTGGCAGCGACAAACATTCTTGCTATCCAGTTTACCAATGCGCTTGTATTATGGGTATTAGGCTTCCGTCGTTTGGTCGATGACGATTATAAATCCAATACTTATCTGACTTTTTTGCAGCGTAACGCGGTGACTTTATTACTACTCGGGGGCTTAGGTGCCTACTTGACTATCAATTTACAAACCAATGCTAAGCAGCAAGTATTTGAGAGTAGTGTAAAAGAAGCCATCAACAACTACTTTATCGATCAAGGCAATGTATTAACCAATACGCAGTTTGATACCTCAGAAGAGAACCAAGTGGTGCGGGCAATCGTACGTGGAGAGACTTTGCCGAGCTCATACGACGTACGCCAGATTGAGACACTCATCACTAATGATATGGCAGAGAATTTCCCAGAGTACTTGCCAATCAAGCTTCAACTACGCTATTTGCCTGTGCAAGTAATCGAGTCTAATCCAACCACACAAGACAAATTGGATGAAACGGATGCGGCAATTTTGACCAACTAGCCTGCATACTCTACAAATTAGGCAATGACTAGCACACGTATAATAACCTAGTAGTTATAACTCTTGTACCAAGAGCTTGGGCGTTTGTGCTAAAATCGCTTGCAAAATTATTTTATGTCATTTACTCAATTCTATCCGTCAGTAAGGAGCCGCTGTGAGCCAGCCATTTCGCTCAGCCGATATTCGCCAAGCCTTTATCGATTTTTTCATAAGCAAGCAGCACACCCAAGTTTCATCGTCTAGCTTGATTCCGCACAATGATCCGACATTGCTATTTACCAATGCCGGTATGAATCAGTTTAAAGAAACTTTTTTGGGTATGGAACCACGTGACTATACACGTGCGGTAACCTCGCAAAAGTGCGTACGTGCTGGCGGCAAACATAATGATTTGGATAATGTCGGCTATACCGCACGTCATCATACTTTCTTTGAAATGCTTGGTAATTTCTCGTTTGGTGATTATTTCAAGCAAGCAGGCATCGAGTATATCTGGGAGTTTTTGACCTCGGAGAAGTGGTTAGCGATTGATAAAAATCGTCTCTATGTGACTATCTATGAGACTGATGACGAAGCCTTTGAGATTTGGAATAAAAACATCGGCATCCCGAGTGAGCGCATCATTCGGATTGGTGATAACAAAGGTGCTCCTTACGCTTCTGATAACTTTTGGACGATGGGTGATACTGGTCCTTGTGGGCCTTGTACCGAGGTCTTTTATGACCACGGCGCCGATATCGAAGGCGGCTTGCCAGGTACGCCAGAAGAAGACGGCGATCGCTATATTGAGATTTGGAACTGCGTATTCATGCAGTTCAATCGTCAAAAGGACGGCACACTATTACCACTGCCTGCACCTAGCGTCGATACAGGCATGGGGCTTGAGCGTATTAGTGCCATCATGCAAGGCGTTCATGGCAACTATGAAATCGACTTATTTGTTCATTTGATGGATGCAGCAGCTGACATCTTAGAGATCAATAATGAGCAACAATCATCATTGAAAGTCATCGCCGACCATATTCGTGCTGTAGCATTTTTGATTGCTGATGGTGTTACGCCAAGTAATGAAGGTCGCGGCTATGTATTGCGCCGTGTCATTCGTCGCGCGGTACGTCATGGCAACAAGCTTGGCGCTGATAGCGAGTTCTTCTATAAGATGGTTGCGCCGCTTGTAGCTGAAATGGGCAGTGCCTATCCTGAGCTACAAGACAAACAAAGCGTCATCGAAAGTGCTATTCAAAAAGAAGAAGCACAGTTTGCTAAAACATTGGCACAAGGCTTACGTTTACTTGCCAGCGAACTTGAAGGCTTACAAGATGGCGATACGCTATCTGGTAAAGCTGCATTTAAGCTCTATGATACCTATGGTTTCCCACTTGATTTGACCGCAGATATCACTCGTGAGCGTGGTATTGCTATTGATGAAGCCGAATTTGATGAGCATATGCAGGCACAACGTGAGCGTGCGCGTGATGCTGGCAAGTTTGACGTCGATTACAGCAGTGTCATCCAAGTAGAAACGCCAACGACATTTATCGGCTATGAGCAGCTTGAAGAAGACGGCGTGACTATTGACGCACTTTATCAAGACGGCAACCTAGCAGACAGCTTAACAGAAGGCATGGAAGGCGTTGTGGTATTAGATCGCACCCCATTTTATGCTGAAGGTGGCGGTCAAGTTGGTGAGCTTGGTGAAATCCGTACAGCATCTGGCGTCTTTGAAGTACAAGATACCAAAAAATCTGGTCAGGCGATTATCCATTATGGTGTCGTGACCATGGGCGATATCAGCACTAAGCAAACCGCTGAAGCGCAAGTACTGTCTAGCATTCGTGCAGCCAGTGCCAAAAACCACTCAGCCACTCATCTATTGCATGCAGCGCTAAGAGAAGTGCTAGGCGACGCGGTCACGCAAAAGGGCTCATTAGTTTCAAGCGAAGTACTACGTTTTGACTTTGCTTATGATAAGCCTGTCAGCGCCGCTGAAATCATGCGTGTCGAACGTCTTGTTAATGAGCAAATTCAAGCCAACACCCCTGCCCGTATCGAGCACATGTCGATTGACGAAGCGATGAACCAAGGCGCTATGGCGCTGTTTGGCGAAAAGTACGGCAGTGACGTTCGAGTCCTAACCATGGGTACAGACCGTATCGTTGATGGTCAGCGCAAGCCTTTCTCTATCGAGCTATGCGGTGGCTTGCATGTACAGCGTACGGGCGATATCGGTGTGCTAAAAATCACCAGTGAGTCTGGTATTGCGGCTGGTATCCGCCGAGTTGAAGCGGTCACAGGTATGAATGCGGTCAAAAACATTCAGCAAAGCGAGCAACAGCTAAGTGAGTTGGCAAGTCAGCTGAAAGTAAAACGTCCTGAAGTAGCGCAGCGTGTCCGTACTATGGCTGATAAGCAACGTAACCTAGAAAAACAACTAGAGCGTTTGCAACAAAAAATCGCCAGTGCTCAAGCAGCCAATTTGCTTGATGATGTACAGACTATCGCTGGCACTCCAGTTCTTATCAGCACTTTAAGCGGTATCGATGGTAAATCCATCCGTACACTGATGGACGATATCAAATCAAAACTGCCTGATAGCGTGATTGTATTGATTGGTGATAAAGATGACCAATTAGCACTCGCAGCAAGCGTCGCAAAATCTGTCACTGCCAAAGTGAAGGCTGGTGATATTATTCGTCATTTGGCAGGTGAGCTTGGTGGTAAAGGTGGCGGTAAGCCTGACTACGCGCAAGGCGGTGCACCGAAGTCTAGTAACAGTGCAGCGGTTATCAGCGCTCTACCTGCTTGGATTGAAACCCAGCTTAGCTAAGCTAGCGAATATTAAACTCGCGAATATACTGGTATAGCGCGTCACAATGTACCTTATATTTATCGCATAGCTTTACTCTACTACGCATAGAATACGTGATTGGTTATAACTACTATAACCAATCGCCATACATCTAAGCACTCCTGAGGCTTAAAGTTATGCGGTAGATATGGTATAAAGGTCAACGTTTGGGCATATTGTTCATTCTATAAGGTTGATAGATACCATTAGAAGAATGAAAGACCTAAAGGCATAACTCTTATCATCTGGCTTTATCTATACAAGCATTGGCGAGTATCACATTGACTCTCATCAATGACAATAAAAAGTCATTATTGAATAAATAGGTAGATTTTTATGGCGTTAATAGTACAGAAATACGGCGGCACCTCGATGGGCAGTATCGACCGCATCAAAAACGTCGCCAAACGAGTCAAACGCTGGCATGACAATGGTCATCAAGTGGTCGTCGTGGTCTCAGCCATGAGCGGCGAAACTAACCGTTTGATTGATCTAGCTCGCCAAATTAGCACGCAACCTGATCCTCGCGAATACGATCAGATGGTCTCAACAGGTGAGCAGGTTTCTATCTCACTACTCGCTATGGCGATTAAAGAGCTTGGTATTGGTGCCCGTTCAATGACTGGTCGCCAAGTAGCGATTAAGACCGACAACGCCCATAACAAAGCCCGTATCGAAAGCATCGATGACAAAAACATACGTGAGCAATTAGATGCTGGCAATATCGTTATTGTGGCAGGTTTCCAAGGTATCGACGAAGAAGGCAACGCGACCACATTAGGACGCGGCGGTTCTGATACCACAGGTGTGGCGATTGCTGCGGCCTTAGGCGCTGACGAGTGTCAAATTTATACCGATGTCGATGGTGTCTATACCACTGACCCTCGTGTGACCTCAAAAGCCAAAAAGCTTGAAAAAATTACGTTTGAAGAAATGCTTGAAATGGCCAGTCTTGGCTCTAAGATTCTACAGATTCGCTCAGTAGAATTCGCTGGTAAATATGGCGTGCCGCTGCGTGTACTTTCTAGCTTTGATGAAAACACAGACGGTAGCTTTGACCAAGAATTTCAAGACAACGTGGGTACCCTAATTACGATAGACGAAGGAGACAATATGGAACAGGCAATCATCTCAGGTATCGCGTTCAACAGAGACGAAGCAAAAATCTTAGTACGCGGCGTGCCTGACCATCCTGGCATCGCCTCTGCTATCTTAAGCCCAATTGGTCGTGCCAATATCGAAATCGATATGATTGTACAAAACCTTTCGGATAACGGTACCACTGACTTCACTTTCACAGTTAACCGCACTGATTTAGATAAGACGCTAAAAGTGCTTAACGAAGAAGTGAAAGATGAAATTGGTGCCAAAGAAATATTGGGCAACAGTGAAGTCGTCAAAGTATCATTGGTTGGTGTTGGCATGCGCTCACACGCAGGTGTTGCTAGTCTTATGTTCCAAACACTGGCTGAAAACAACATCAACATCCAAATGATTTCAACCAGCGAAATCAAAGTGTCGGTTCTGATTCAAGATCAACACTTAGAAAAAGCCGTTAAGTCATTGCACACAGCATTTGGCCTAGATCGTGAAGACGGTGAAAGCAAAATCGCTGGGCTATAAGACACAAAAACTGTTAAAATATAGCATTAGCATTGATGGTTATCTATTAATCGCTATTAATGCCTTTATATAGTATGTAGACAAACAGCATTTAAATTAATAGCGTTTGAATTAATAATATCTAAATAAATACAGTACTTAAATAAAATAGGATCTTTTTAGGTCCTATTTTTATTTTTTAGCATAGTTGAAATGAGCATTTACCTAATAGTTTTGTGAAAAACCGTGACAGTATCTGTTATGCCGCCTATAATGGGGCTTTCATTTGGGCTAAATGAATCTACCTATCATTACCGCTATTGGCACGATATCTGGCATCGTGATAATGGTTATATTGCGTGTTTGGTGCTGCGGTAATGTTCTGCAATTGAGAAGTAATCTGATGAGTAATAATTTGTTGATGCGACATAAGGAGTGTGACGCATGTTAATTTTGACACGCCGCGTGGGCGAAACGCTAATGATTGGCGACGAAGTAAGTGTGACGGTTCTAGGCGTCAAAGGCAATCAAGTACGTATCGGTGTAAACGCACCTAAAGATATTGCAGTACACCGCGAAGAGATTTATCAACGTATTCAGCATGAGCGTTCTGTACAGTCGCAAATGCAGCATCTTGAGCAAGGCAACTTTTCGCCTTCGTTTGATGACGAAGACTACTTTAATCGCTAAGCTAGCTAAATTATAATGCTGAACGCTCAACGGCTATTACCATCATTGAGCACACATAAATATTATATTGTTTTTTTAATCTGCTCTGAGGTCATTTATTTATGAGTATCCGCCAATCAGATGTATCGGCATTACTTAATGGTTTGAACAAAAAAGCCATTGGATTCAATGATGTCATCAGCTTTATCGATGATTTTTATCGCTATGCACCTGCCCCTTTTGTAAATGGAATGGTACATAATGCAGCCGGTGAAAACGAAGGTAGCGCAAAGATTTTTGGTTTTGCTAAGCACCATGGCCTGAACCAATTGGACACGCTTAAACTATTTGGCGAACATTATGCCAAGGTTCAAGCAACGCCTAATGGTACCGATCATGCCAATATCCGTAATTTTTTACATTGGGGCTGGCAAGGGTTTTTGATGCAAAAGAACCCGCTAACGGTTCGTCCTAGTGTCGATACGACTGCTATTTAATCATCTATGATGATTAAGCTATTTCTGATAATTTAATTATTGGTAAAGTAAAAAAAGCCACGCTATATAGCGTGGCTTTTTTATGGTAGTTGTTTTTATAACAACCATTATAGACTTACTTATTTGTAGATCTATTTATCACGGAACTTAACAGGCTGTACCGCGCCTTTAGGATTCGGCATATTAGGATAGTGATGCTCGTGCTCGACGTCACATTCAGCGCCAACGACAGAACCATCATCTTTTACGGGTTTATGAATATAACCTGTACGCTCGGCTGGCGGCAGGTGCTCATGCTCCCATACCATCACTGCTTGCATACAAGTCTCGCGCTGCTCAGCGGTAATCTTACGACCGTCAGGCCATTTACCTAGCTCAATCGCCATACGAAATTTATCAACCACTTCGGGCGTTAGACTTGCTAGTATTGTTTGTTTATCCATCTTACCTACTCTCCACTACCATTTTTTGTATCATATTTTGGTCTAATAGATACGCTTATTCATTGTCTATAATATCATCATCGACATCAAGACTGAATTCTTCGGCATGTACGTTCCAGTGCAGCTTTGTACGGCAGGCCTCATAAAAGTCAAACCCAGGTGGGTGCAACAAGGTAAGCTTATCAGGATGCTTACGAATGTGTAGGCGCTGCTCTTGCTCAAGTGGCACGCTTGGCTTACCGTCCGCACTCACCATCGGCTGAGTACGATTGTCTTCATGAATACGAATACAGACCTCACTATTACCGCTGACCACAATCGGTCTACTAGATAATGTATGGGGATGCATCGGTACCAGACAAATAGCGTCCATACTTGGATGAATGATTGGACCGCCACCTGATAAAGCGTAAGCGGTAGAACCAGTCGGTGTTGCTGCTATCAAGCCATCACTGTGCTGTCTATAAACATCATGTCCATCAATTTTCATCTGAAAATCAATCATATGTACGGATTTACCAGCATGCAGTACGATGTCGTTCAGCGCCATATCTTCATGGATAATTTTGCGCCCTTCTCGTATCTCCATCGTCAATAAAAACCGATGATCCAGTTGATAGTCTCCCATCAATACTTGGCGTAACTTAAACGCAGCTTCATCAGGTTTTACATCTGCTAAGAACCCTAAGCGACCACGGTTTACACCAAGTACAGGTACACGGTAGCGTGCTAGCGCTTCAGCAGCATGTAATATCGAACCATCACCGCCAACCACAATAACCAAATCACAAATCTCACCAATCAAACCACGTTTAACGATTTTGACTCTTTCTATATCTGTGAGGTCAAGCGTTGGTAAATTGGCCGTTTGTACATCCATTATTAACGTCAAATTCATATCATTGACGGTTTGGGCAATCTGTACCAAGCTTTGAGTGACACTACGTTTACCAGCACGGCCCATTAGACCAATACGCCTAAAGGCAGGGTTTTTAATAGCGTGGAATAGCTCTGATTCATGTAAGTGTGGCAATCTTGCTGACTGCGCTGAGTTTTCCATAAAACGACTCGGTATAACGGTGAAGTACAAGGTAATGATAGCGATAAATGCGCGCTTAGACTAGCATGTTTATGAATTATCGTTGTTAACTGTCGTAACTGACCCCATATAAAAGCTATCGAATGTTTTACTTAGTCAGATCTTTCTGTTCAGTTTTTCAATTAGCGTATTGGGCGATACTGTAGCTCGATGCACTAGACAATGAACAGCCTGAGGTTGCACCGCAGCAGTTGTCACGCAAACACAGTTGACAATAATGGCGGTTTTGCTAAAGTAACTAACATCACTATTTTTATATTTTATTATTAAGGACTTATGTATGGCCAATCCTATTGTCAGTCGCGCAGAACTTGCGATCGGCGGTAATCCAATGACGGTCAAGGGCGTAATTCAAAAGACCAGCTTATTACTTGGTTTATCAGCCATTACTGGTGTGGGCTTTTTCTTTTATGCGCTTATGGCAGGTTTATCGCAAGGTTTTATTACGATGGCAGCTTTTGGTAGCATGATTGCTGCGTTTGTTCTGGCGCTTTTTATTACCTTCAAGCCGCAAAAAGCCAAGACTTTGGCAGTGCCTTACGCCTTGCTAGAAGGTATCTTTTTGGGCGGTATCTCATTATTTTTCATGAGAATGTATCCAACAGTACCAGTCACGGCAATGTGTGCAACTTTCGTCACAGCTGCGGTTATGCTAGGTTTATATCGTTCAGGTTTAGTTAAAGTTACTGAAAAGTTCCGCTCTATTGTGACCTCGGCGGTTATTGCTATCATGCTTGTCTATGTAGCACAGTGGGTACTTTCTCTAGCGTTTGGCTCATCATTACCGTTCCTATTTGAAGGTGGCGCTATCGCTATTGGCTTTAGCTTATTTGTCATCGTTATCGCTTCTTTCACCTTGCTGTTAGATTTCGATAATATTGATCGCGGTGTTGCGATGGGTGTTTCTGAAGATTACGAGTGGTTGTTCAGTATTGGTATTCTTGCGACCTTAGTCTGGATGTATATCGAATTTATGCGTCTGCTAAGCTATCTACAAGACTAATTGTAAGAGCTGCTTAACAGTATCTCTTTATAGAAAAAACCGCCCTTCATTTGATGGAAGGCGGTTTTTTTATGATCAAACTTTACAGGCTTGTTTAAATTAAGTACTTCTTAAAGAGGCTAAGCACGTTTTAAGCGCAATGCATTTAATACGACAAATAGCGAACTGAGCGACATACCAATTGCAGCGAGCCATGGTGGTACATAACCTAAAGCCGCTGGTATCAGAACAATACTGTTGTAAGCGAGTGCCCAACGGAAGTTTTGCTTGATAATACGTTCCGTCTTATCAGAGATACGTTTAGCCGCAGTGATGGCCTCGATTTGTCCATTTAAGATAATACTATCACTAGATACTTGTGCTAAGTCTGCCGCACCTGCAATCGAGGTCGACACATCTGCTGCTGCTAGCACTGGTGCATCGTTGATACCATCACCTACCATCAATACCACAGCACCGTTAGCTTGCAACTGCTGAATATGATTGACCTTATCGGTTGGTGATAGTCCGTTGTATGCAGATTGCATTCCCAAGTTCTCAGCCATCACTAACGCTTGCGGGCTTGGATCACCTGTCAACATAACAGACTCGATACCTAGTCCTTTGAGCGTATCGAGCATCGACTGCGCACTATCACGTACCTTGTCATTGAAATAAAAGCATGCCAGCGCCTGCCATGTTTTGCTATCAGTATTTTGACAAGACAATACCACTGCTGAGCTGGCTCGCTGAGCTACCAGATTAATGGTTAAATCATTACTAGCATCTATATCATTGACGCTATTATCTGTTTTATCTAGCGCAAAGTCCTTATGACCGATTCGATATACAGTGCCTTCAATCATTGCTTCTACACCGCCTGCTGGATAATGCTGTACGGCTTGTGTCGATGGCAGGTGTAACTGATAGGCCGCCGTCAGTAATGCGTGGGCAATTGGATGACGACTTCCCACTTCTAGCGCAGCTGCAATGGCCAATAGCGTATCTTTTTGCACTATTAATGATAAATCGTCAATTTCGGTCTGGCTTTTTGGTGTGATTAATTCGATATTTAATAAATTTGGCTTACCATAAGTCAGCGTGCCTGTCTTATCAAAAGCAACGTGCGTGATTTCAGCTAGCGTTTGTAAGGTATGGCCACGCGTCGTCAAAAAACCATAGCTTGCCAGACGATTGGTTGAGACGGTCAAGGCAATCGGCGTCGCCAATGACAATGCACATGGACAAGTAGCGACTAAGACTGCCACGGTTGCCCAAATGGCTTGGCTTGGGTCAACAATATACCAGCCGACAAATACTAAGACGGATAAAACCAAAATACGCGCGACAAACCAACGTGCCAGCTTATCTGCTTGCTGCGCCAATTTGGGTTTTTCGCTCATGGCACGATTCATCAATCGATCAATTAAGCCTATCTGACTGTCTTTTGGTAAGGCGGTGACTAGCATCTCAAACGGCTGGCTATCGTTTTGTGCACCACCAACAATATAATCGCCTTGAGATTTGATGATTAAATCACCCTCGCCCGTCAGTAGACTTTGTGACACTGTTGCAGTAGAGCTTAGCAAGATACCATCACTGATAATCTCAGAACCCGCTTCAACCAAAATGATGTCGCCCACTTGTAAACTATGAGCGGTGACCATTTGCTTTGACTCTATATCGCCTTCGGGCTGTGATTGCGTATTCGGTTGGTTACGTGACTGCTGCCATTCTTGAGCGATACGCGATGTGAGCTGATAAACATTGGCGTCCATACGCTGCATAAAGTCAGGCATCGGCTCTACTGTAGCCGACTCACCTTTAGTAGTTTCATTTTCAATAAGCTCATCTTGCTGAGACTCATTTTCTTTCAGCAGTTGTAAAATACGCTCGGCAGCTGCTTTGTCTTCAGCGACTTTTTGCACCAATACCGGCTCGACCACCACCAAATCATTAGCCATAGTCGCGGCTTTTAGACGTGCGTTATGCTCGATATAACGCCCTGCTAACAGAAAGAAGATAAACATGCTGACCGAGTCATAATACGTCTCCCCTTGCCCAGTGATGGTAGCGTAGAGACTGGCAAAGAAAGTGATAATCAATGCAAGACTGACGGGCACATCCATATTGACTTGGCGCGCACGAATTGCTGACCATGCAGAGGTGAAGAAAGGAATGCCAGCATAGAAAAATACAGGCGTACTCACAAATAAAGACACCCAACGCAAAAAGTCACGTTGGAATATCAACATGTCGCTATACTCACCAAAATAAAGCGCAACGGCATACATCATCGCTTGCATCGAACCTAGTGCAGCGATGCCGAGACGCAATAGCATTTGATTGTTATGACGTGCCAGCATGGCTTCGTGTGTATCTTGGCGATAAGGCTTGGCTTCGTAGCCGATTTCGTTGATGACCGCTAAAATACGACTGATGGGTAATTTGTTTTCATCCCAAATGACCCGCATACGTTGGTTGGTCAAATTTACCTGACATTTACCAATACCCTCTAGCTCATCGAGGCGCGACTCAATCAGCCAAGTACAGGCAGCACAGCGTAAGTTATTAACAGACAGCTCTGCTACTGACATGCCATCTTGCGCGTAAACGAATTGCGATTTTATCTCGTCATGATCGTAGACCTCGAGACGCGTCAGCTGAGTTGGCAAACTTGCCGTACGGTTAATCTCTGAACGGTCAAGATAATATTGCTCAAGACCAGCCTCTACTATGCTTTGGGCAGCTAACTGACAGCCCATACAACACATCTCTCGTGACTGACCTAATATCTCAGCATAAAACGGTGGCTGAGGTACAGGGTCACCACAGTGAAAACAGTGATCAGCCAGCGGAAGCACTAATCCTTCGATGATAGAAGTGTCTTCATAAGAATGATTGGTAGCAGATGATACTGATGATGGGATACTAGACATAGTCGCGCTTACTTCCTTTGACAGGCTTGCTTAAAATGCATTCATTTAAAGCAAACTTGCTCGTATTGACTGTACTGTACGTCATGCAATAGAGCCGTTTTTAATCACTTAAATATCACTACCGCTAGTAGCATAGTATTAATAACAAACGGCTAATAGCAAACCATTAGCAACAGCGAATTCATACAAAATACATCGTGAGGGCAATCGTAAATTGTTATCTTATATGGCGTTTATCTACCAGATTGAAAGTGACTGACGCTTTCTTACAAGTATCGGTATTTTAATAGGGATTATACTATAAGCCATTGCTATGAGCAGTACCATCGCTCATGGCCTACGACCAATAAATGCCCGCGTTGACGATGATAGATTGAAAAATTTGTCAATTTGCGTCATTATGAGGCAGTTTTTTATCCAAAAATGGTGCGACATCCGTGCAAAAACCTAATTACAAGTTACCAAATACCAAGTTATCAGCGTCATCTAAGTCTGCTATGCACACGCTACCCTCGCAGCAGCGCGGCTTGGTCTTTAGTAGTCTGCTATTAATTACCATCATCGCAGGCATGGTGCTGTTGGCGCTATATTTGATCAAACTTGATCGCACCATTACTCATAAGTTTGAGGGTAAGCGCTGGGACATTCCAGCCAAAGTGTATTCGCAGCCGCTTGAGCTGTATCAAGGCGCCAATGTCGATAGAGATACAATGAAGACATGGCTAGAGTTGCTTAACTATCAAAGCAACAAGGCTTATGACCGCACAGGTACTTATCATCGGACTGGCAATACTTACTTTATTCACACTCGCGGCTTTACGTATAGCGCTAATGATAAAGATGCCGAGCAAGTCATCAAAATGACGATTTCTGGCAATAAAGTAGAATCTATCCAGAGTACTCTGCCGGCTAAGAGCGGCATCATTCGTCTAGAGCCTGTCAATATCGGTGGTATCTATCCAGACAGTAATGAAGATCGGATGGTTGTGTCTTTGGACGAAGTGCCTCAGCCGTTGATTGATGCCCTTATCGCTACCGAAGATCGCGCGTTTTATGAGCACAAAGGGGTATCAGTACGTGGTATCGCCCGTGCCGTAATCAATAACTTTACTGGTGGTGCCAGACAAGGTGGCTCGACCATCACCCAGCAGCTGATCAAAAACTTCTATCTCAATTCAGATCGCACTATCAAACGCAAAGCCAATGAAGCATTGATGGCCGTGTTACTTGAGCTGCATTACAGCAAAGATGAGATTTTACAGACCTATTTGAATGAGATTTATCTGGGTCAAAATGGCAATCGCTCTATCAATGGTTTTGGTTTGGCTTCACAGTTTTATTTTGACAAACCTCTTAATGAGCTGCGCTTAGATCAGCAAGCAATGCTGGTTGGTATGGCAAAAGGTCCAAGTATTTATAACCCACGTCGCAATCCAAATGACTCAAAAGCACGCCGCGATGTGGTACTTAATAACATGCTGACCATGGGCACACTGAGCCAAGAAGACTACGACAAAGCCTTAAAGCAACCGCTTGGTATCGTGGATAAGCCTGCTGAAGGCAAAAGTCAGTTCCCTGACTTCTTAGATATTGTCAAACGTGAGCTAAATACCGTTTATTATTCTGACGACCTCAAGAACGAAGGTCTGATTATTATCAGTACCTTAGACCCTATCGCTCAATTAGCCGCAGACAAAGCTGTTGATAGAAAACTTGGTGAGCTGCGCCGTAACAGTAGCAAAACTAAAGATTTACAAGGTGCATTAGTGAGTGCCAACCCTGAGACTGGCGAGCTAGTGTCTGTCGTGGGTAGTGGCAGTGAATTTACAGGGTTTAACCGCGCGGTAGATGCCAAACGCCAAGTCGGCTCGTTGCTGAAGCCTATCATTTATATGACTGCGCTTGAGAGCGGTCGTTACAACTTGGCCAGTTCAGTAGATGACTCCCCTATTACGGTCAATCTAAACGACGGTACTGACTGGAACCCTAAAAACTACGACAACCGTGATCATGGCTATGTACCATTTACCACGGCACTATCTCAATCCTATAACCAAGCAGCAGTACGCTTAGGTATGGAGTTCGGCGTTAATACCTTTGCTAAGCAATTACAGCGCATGGGTATCAAAGAAAAAATACCACCTTACCCATCAGCATTGTTAGGCTCAGTTAATTTGAGTCCGATGGATATGCTTGGCATTTATCAAGTCTTTGCCACTGGTGGCTTCCGTACGCCTATTCATAGTATTCGTACGGTCATTGATGATCGCGGCCGTATCTTACAGCGTACTGGGCTTAACACTCAGCGCAGTATTCCACCTGAAACCAACTTTTTGACCAACTATGCATTACAGCAAGTCGTCTCAAATGGTACAGCCAGACGCGCCCAATCACTCGGCAGTAATTTAAACCTAGCCGGAAAAACAGGTACAACAAACGACTACCGTGATGCTTGGTTTGCAGGCTATAGTGGTAACTATGTGAGTGTCGTTTGGGTTGGTCGTGATGATAATAAACCGATTGGTTTAAGTGGTGGCACTGGCGCCTTACCAGTTTGGGTAGATTATATGAAACGCCTAAAACTGACTCCAGTTGCCCTACCAGAGCCAGAAGGTATCGAGTGGTTATGGCTAGAGAACAATTCAGGCAAACTGTCTAATGAACGCTGCGCTAACGCTCGCTACTTACCAGTAATGTCAGCTCACCTACCAGAAGAAGCCAGCAGTTGTGCGCTGAGCCTGTATCAGCAAGATCGCGCTCGTGAACAGACACAGTTTCAGAACCAGCAAGGTGATATCAATCAACAACGTCGCCGCGAAGGTTTAGAGATTCCAAATGTTGAATCTGATGATGCAGCAGGTAGCAGCGAGCAAAGTGAAGGTGATGAAGACCGTGCTGATACTTGGTATGACCGTGCTGTTGAATGGTTCTAGCTATTGAGTGGTTCTAGCTGTTGAATGGCTCTAATAGTGTTTTTGATATTTAGCTTTTAATATTTAAAAAAGGTTTTAACATGATGGTGTCATCTTTACGGACAACTACTTCAGTAAAACAAACCATAGTGCTATGGCGCAATAAAATCACGTCAAACAATACATTACTTGCAGGCAGCGCGATCGTTGGCATGCTAAGCCTAAGTGCTTGTCAGACGGCACCTAGCACGTCGACTACAGTGCAAACCACGCCTGTTCAAACATTACCAACGTCACAACCGACCGTGCCATCAACGACAACTGCTCCAGCGCATATCACGGAAGCAAATGATCAAAGCAACTATCCAACCGAGCCTTACGATGCGGTTGAACAGTCCGAAACACCAAATCCGTTAACGCAAGAAACCCCTGTATTTACGCCTCCTGCTCCAGAAGTGATGCAGCCTGATCCTGTTATCATTGCACCTTCTCGTAACGACTATATCATCTCTGAACCATCAGTACCGTCGCATAATGAATTACTGGAGCACGCTAGAAGAAACTCGCAGCAACGTACTCAACAATCTGCCAGCAACAATAGTAATCTACCTGCATTTCGCAATTTGATGCAAGTAGGTATCAGTCAGTTGAAAGCGGGCAATCTAACCAATGCAGAAAGCAGCTTTACCCGTGCGCAGCGTCTAGCGCCCAAGTCATCGGCGGTATACTTCTATTTGGCACAAGTAGCATTAAAAAAGAACCAACCCCGTAAGGCAGAAGCGATGGCACGGCGTGGTCTTAGCGTCTCTCAAGACAGTAATCGTAGACGAGCACTATGGCAAGTTATATTGCAATCAGGACAAGCTCAGGGTAACTCACGCGTGGTCAATGAAGCAAAACAAGCACTGCGCTAATAGCTGAGTATTTGTGCCTCTTAGATTCATTAGTTAAAACATCTATATACATCATGAATTTCGTTGTATGTAGACTTATCTAGGGTATTCCCTAACACCTACACTTATTTTTATTTCCGCTTAAGGTTATCTTTATGGCATGGCAACAACTGCATTTACAATGCGAAAAATCAAACGTCGACTTGGCTGAAGCGCTTTTGTTAGAAGCAGGCGCATTATCAATAGCTTTAGACGATGCTGGCGATCAACCTTTGTTTGAGCCACTTCCAGGTGAATCGCCGCTTTGGGATGAGGTGATACTAACAGGATTGTTTGATGCGACTACTGATGCAGGTAGTCGTCAAGCGGTTGAGCAATTAAGTCATGAAATTGCTGCACAAGTACAGGCTACTCGTATCTGGCTAACGGCTGTTGATGATAAAGACTGGGAGCGCGAATGGATGAGCAACTATCATCCTATCGAATGTGCTAATGACCTATGGATTGTGCCTGACTGGCTAACACCGCCTAACCCTGAAGCCACCAATATCATTATGGACCCAGGTTTGGCATTTGGGACTGGCTATCATGCTACGACTCGCCTATGCCTAGACTGGCTAACAGAGCAAGACCTAACAGATAAAGTGGTTATCGATTATGGTTGTGGCTCAGGTATTCTAGGGATTGCTGCTTTGCTATTGGGTGCACGTCAGGTATATGCAGTCGACATCGACCCGCAGGCGGTACTTGCTACCAATCAGAATGCGGTACGCAACAATGTAGGCGATCGTTTGCAGGCATTTTTGCCAGAAGAATTTACAGAGTACTGCTCGCAACATGATGTGTTGCCTGTAGAAGTGATCGTTGCCAATATTCTAGCAAAGCCGCTTATTGGTTTAGCACCTTACTTTGCAACACTGGTTGCGCCAAAGGGCCGTATCGTTTTGGCAGGTTTGATTGAGTCGCAAACCGAGCAAGTCACTGAAGCTTATCAGCCATATTTTGCACTCGATCCTAAGCATGCTTTTACTGCGCAAGAAGACCAGCATTGGCAACGTTTATCAGGTACATTTACTAGCTAGCAACATTTAATTACATCTGTTACGATAGAGGGCAGTCAAATGTTATGTGTTTGACGCCACTCTGTCTTTGCCTACAATTCATCGAAATTAAATAAGTAAAATGCGTATTGTGGGCAGCTATTGGTGAGTGGCTAAGCGGTATTGATAACCATACTTTTTTGGATTCGCCTCTATGACCACACCAATAAAAACCCAATGCCCCCATTGCCAAGCTTGCTATAGCGTTAAACAAACTCAACTAAATCAAGTCAATGCTACCATCAGCTGTGATCGGTGCCAGCAAAGTTTTTTGGTCAATAAACATCTTGTGGTAAATTCTGAGGTCATTCAAAAACCAACACCACAAAAAAATATTCCTGCTCAACAAAAAGCTCAAACTCAACCAATATCAAACGAGCAAAAAGCGTCTACTAGTAGCAATCAGCATAAGCCTCAAAATATTCCGAAGCCCCCCACAGCTTCAACCAATAAGAAAAAATCATCTGATACTTTGATTCATGACGACTTAATCTATGATGATATGGATATAGACGATCCAGAAGAGAACGTTCAAGAGTATGACTCATTAGATAGCATGGATGCATGGTTAACCCAAGCCAGTAATACCAGTCCTAGCGTATCAACCATAGAAAAACCAAAAGCGCCTCCTTCTAAAGAAACTATCAAAAGCCCTAATCCATCAATAAAGAAACCATCTACTAGTACAATAACAGCATCAACATCAACATCAACATCAACATCAACATCAACATCAACATCAACACAGAACATGCTCAGCTCGGCAGCGGCCAATGATATTCATGCTAATATTGAGAGTACTGATAACAATTCATGGCTGCAAAAACTATTAGAAGAACAAAATCAAGACGAAGAAACACCGCCAGATGACACAGACTTATCACAGCTTCTATCTGATATGGGAGTACCCGTTAAAGATGAAGACCCTACTGCCGACGATCGTTTAAGAAAAACCCAGCTACCGTTTGCACCAACCCAAACGACACGTTCAATTGCATCACTATTATGGATATTAGGTTGTTTGGTCTTAGCACTCCTACTCGCGGCTCAGTATGTTATTTTTAACTTAGAGAACTTAGTGAAAAACCCAGCCTATGCTCAGCGTCTCCAGTCAATATGCTCTGTCGCTGCCTGCAGCTTGCCCAGTGCAGATTTATCAGCGCTTACCATCAGCAATACCTTTCATAGAAGCAGTCAGATTAAAACTGCTGGTACATTTAGCGATATAGGCGCTACTCTAAGTAATGGCAGCCCGCAATCACAACTATACCCAAATGTAAAAATAAGCGTTTACGGTAGAAATGAGCTTATTGGAGAGTTTATTGCGGATCCAAACGATTATTTATTAGGCAAGCAAAGTCAGTTAGCTGCCAACACCGATAGACAGCTATTATTTACTATCCCTATCGCTAATGCGCAAATTCGCGACATTACTATGACCGCTCTTTATTAAATTAGAGTGTTATATATAAATAAGTCTGAGTAGAAAACACGCTGTAAATTCATTTTCAATTAAACCGTGATAGCTAAGATAACGATGAATCTATCAGCGCTAGGCGATATTAATTTGATATACTATGGTTCTGACCCCTTACAATCAGAATTTTTCTTCATCTCAAGGATATTATTTTATGGCACCTCATGCACAGCATAATGCCAATCATTTTGCTAAAAGCTCTGAGCACCCTGCCGATTATAATAAAGACGAATACCAACCACCTACGCACGGCTTTGATTTTGCTAGTCAACACTATACAAGTAGTGCGCAGCAACCTCTACGAGTTCATGTAGAGCGTGTGGTACGTCAGTACTTTGCGATGTTAGGAGATGAGATGCCCACTGATTTATATGAGCTGATTTTGAAGCAAGTCGAAGAGCCTCTCTTATCTGTCGTCCTAGAAAAAACCAGAGGCAACCAAACCAAATGTGCTCAGATATTAGGACTAAATCGAGGCACTTTGCGCAAAAAAATGAAGACCTATGATTTAATGTAGCATTGTTATATGAGCTTACCCATCATCATTGACTATCATTATGTATGGCAATCAAACGTTCGTCGCTTTATCTATCATGATACGGCATACCGTTGTCATCATCACCTTGCCAGACGTTTACGTCAGGCTTTTTTTATGGAAAATTTCTTATGAGTACAACCCCACTTGCCCTACTATCGGTCTCCGATAAGTCTAATATCGTCGAGTTTGCTCAAGGCCTTCTCAAAGCAGGTTTTGGTTTATTATCTACTGGCGGTACTTATCGTCTGCTCACAGAAAACAATGTCGCCGTGACTGAAGTATCAGATTACACAGGCTTTCCTGAAATGATGGATGGCCGTGTTAAAACGCTACATCCTAAGATTCACGGTGGCATTCTAGGACGCCGCGGTACAGATGATGCAGTTATGAGCGATCATTCGATCGAACGTATCGACTTAGTCGTCGTGAACTTATATCCGTTTGCTGAAACGATTGCACGTGCTGACGTAACTATGAACGACGCTATCGAAAACATCGATATTGGTGGCCCTACCATGGTACGTTCAGCGGCGAAAAACCACGCTCATGTAGGTATCGTAACTGATCCAGCTGATTATGACCGTGTACTTAGCGCCTTAGATGGTGGCACCGAACTGACAACTGCTTTGCGTTATGATTTGGCAGTAAAGGCGTTTGAGCATACGGCACAGTACGACGGTATGATTGCAAACTTCTTAGGTAGCCGTGTCAACGAAACTCAAGAACCAGAAAACTTCCCGCGTACATTCAATGTACAGCTTGAAAAAGCACAAGACCTACGCTATGGTGAAAACCCGCATCAAAACGCGGCTTTCTATACTGAAAACCAGCCTTTAAAAAGCAAACAAGCCTCTATTGCCACAGCTAAGCAGTTACAAGGTAAGGCGCTGTCATACAATAATATTGCCGATACTGACGCAGCCCTTGAATGTGTTAAAGCCTTTAGTGCACCTGCTTGCGTTATCGTTAAGCATGCCAACCCTTGTGGTGTCGCGGTTGATAACGACCAAGTAGCAGCTTATCGCACTGCTTTTAGCACCGATCCTGAGTCTTCTTTTGGTGGTATTATTGCATTCAACCGCCCGTTGACGCTTGCAGCTGCAAAAGCCATTATCGACAATCAGTTTGTAGAAGTAATCATTGCACCTAGTATCGAAGACGGTGTACTTGAAGCGACAGCTACTAAGAAAAACGTACGTGTCTTGGTATGCGGCGAGCTACCAGCACCAGATCAGCGTGATATCCAACTTGACTATAAGCGCGTTAACGGTGGCCTACTGGTACAAGAGCAAGACCTTGGTTTAATCACTGCTAACGACCTAAAAATCGTCACTGATGTACAACCAACTGAAGCGCAAATGGCAGATCTACTGTTCAGCTGGAACGTGGCAAAATATGTCAAATCTAATGCCATTGTCTATGCAAAAGGCCAACGTACTATCGGTGTTGGCGCGGGCCAAATGAGCCGCGTTAACTCAGCACGTATTGCTGCTATCAAAGCAGAGCATGCTGGACTAGCAACTGAAGGTGCTGTTATGGCATCAGATGCGTTCTTCCCTTTCCGTGATGGCATCGACAATGCTGCTGAAGTAGGTATCTCTGCTATCATTCAGCCAGGTGGCTCTATGCGTGATGACGAGACCATTGCTGCTGCTAATGAGCATGGTATCGCAATGGTATTCACTGGCATGCGCCATTTCCGCCATTAAACAATCACCTATTAGTTTAAGACTGGGATTAGTCGCAGCAATTATATTTGTCACTGCGACTAATTTTCAGTCTATATAACATTTGTGATAATTATCGTTAAAGCATCACCCAAAAAAAAGCCACTGCATCAATCGATACAGTGGCTTTTTTAATATCTAAGAATAATAAACTAGCAAATACTTAGCGTCCTTGTGCGTTTGCCATGTTGCTTTCATTAATCTCAACCGTATACACCATACGTAGATAGTCCAAATAGTCTTGCAACTGGTCTTGGCCTAAATTGTCACGGATAATACTGGCTGTTTGCGCTCTTTGCATATCAGACAGTGGCGACTGCTGCTCAGTTTTAATACGGTCTCCAACCAGTAGCGTTGCACCCATCTCAGTCTCACTAGCGATCGCGACAACACCGTTATCAGCGGCTTGCTGGCTAAATGCCAATCCACGCTCTTTGTCTGTTAGCTGCGTCGTTTGACGGTTAATCTCACCCAGTGCTTGGAAGCTTACCGACTGCTTACTTATATCAGCTGGCGTCTTGATACCAGCAGCCAATGCTTTAGCATCTTTTAAAGCTAATGCTGTCGCTTTCTGCTGACGGAGTATTTGAGTGATTCTTGGGGTTGCATTTGCTAAAGCAAGCGTCTTAGTAGGACGATAATTGCTTGGCTGTAGCCATACGGTACCGTTACCAACTTCTACGCCTGCCGTTACCGCTTGATCTTGAATAGTAAATTCATCAAAGGCCTGTTTAACCACTGCTGGTTGCGGTAGTGCTGATTTGTTGTTCACTTTACGATAATCTTTGATGCGCTTTAGGCTGACGTTTTCTTGCTGTGCAATATCTTCAATACTGAAGCCATCTGCCGCCAAATCATTGATTGACGTCACTTTATCAGCATAGATTTCCTGACGTTTATACTCTTTTGCTTTCGCAGTCAGCTCATCACGCATACTTTCTAGGCTTGGAGTCTTTTTGCCATTGTCTTCAGTAACCGTAAATATCTGATAACCAAAGCTAGTCTTGATAGGCGCAGTCACATCACCAACGCTCAACCCTTTTAATGCCTCTTGTACAGTATCCGCGTCACTGCCAAACACTGACGGATTAAAGCGTCCGATATCACCACCTGTTTCACCTGATGGATCATCCGACTCTGCTTTAGCAAGCGCAGCAAACGCTTCACCTTTATTCAGACGCGCTTTCACTTTATCGGCTCTTGTCTTGGCATCTTTACCAGTAAACAGTATCTGACTGACTTTACGCTCATCAGTAGCCGCAATGCTCTGCTTATATGCTTCATACTGCTGCTGCAACTCTTCTGCTGTTACTTCATCAACCTTGATAGTTTGCGGGCTGAGCTGGATATAAGCCAAGTCAACCATCGCTGCACTTTTCAATGTGTCTTTGTTGGCATCATAGTATGATTGAATGTCTGCTTTACTAAGCTTAACTTTGTCAGCATAGTCTTGCCAATTAAAACGATGCACCCAAACGTTGCGCGACTCAAGTTGCAAGTCAATCAATTGACTGACCGCTTGCATAGGATAGACGGCCGTCCCAACAATACTGGCATTTAATTGATCCAAGCTTAACTGATTGCGAAATTCTGCAAATAGCTGGTTTTTAGTCATGCCGCGTTGACGCAAGAAGTTTGAGAACTGATCGTTTGAAAAGTTACCTTCTGCATCTTGGAATATTTCTTCTTGACGCAGCAAACGATTGATCGTGTCGTCAGAAACTGTCATACCAAGCTTACCTGCTTGCTGCTCTAACAACGTACGGTCGATTAGACCCTTTAATACTTGCTCATGAAGCACATCTTCATTCAATAAGCTGGCATCTTCAACTTGCTCTAATACTTCAGAACGACGGCTATTGACAGCAGTTTGATACTCGGACAGTCCTACGCTTGCCTCACCTACCTGCGCAATCTGGTTGGGATCGACGTTGCCGCCAAAATAGCTTTCGACACCCAAGAGAGCGAGCGGCGATAGGCATAAAATCAATAAAATGCGACCTGGCCAGCTTTTTAAGAAATCGCGCAATTTATCCATAGTTATCTCTGCTTTATTAACCTATATTGATGAAAAACCATTGTAATACTGTTAGGAGCTGTTGAGTGCAACCTGTCAATATCAGTACTATTTAAGCTAGCAATGGTAAGAGTAAGAGCGTATGCATTTTATAGTAAAAAACGAAATTTACTAAAGAAATCTGACTTAAATGACACACCTATCGCGCGCTCTATGATACGTGATTTTTCATGCAGACTCAAAATATTCACGACGCATGATACAAACTATAGCGATAAAAAAAGCACCTAAATATTAGGTGCTCTCTTCGATGGCTAGCTCATTACTTCAGCTATAGACCATCGACTATCATTTTATGCTTAAAAAATCGGCTTAGTTCAAGCGCTCTTTTAAGTTTTTACCAGCTTTAAAGCTTGGTACTTTGCTTGCTGGAATGCTTAATTCTTCGCCAGTCTTAGGGTTACGACCAGTGCGTGCTTTGCGATCTTTTACACTGAAAGTACCAAAGCCAACTAATGAGATGCTATCGCCAGCTTCTAGCGCTTCGCCAACACTTTCCATAACAGCGTTTAGTGCATCACCAGCTTGGGTTTTATTTAGACCACTTTTGTCTGCGATGCTATCAATTAATTCTGACTTATTCATAAAATTTCCTTCAAGTTTAAGGGGGTAATAAATGCTCACGCCAAGTATTGTAACGCTCTCATGGTGCTTACGCAATAAAAACTACCTAACTGGCGCATTAACAGGTTCTTCTTTGTTATCGTCTTTATATCAAGGCAGCATAAGGAGCGCAAGCGATTTTACATATTTTTGTGCTCTACACTACGTATTTGACACCTAATGTTACGCAAAGCGTTAGGAATTTATATATAAGTGGCTCTGTATAACTGAGACGATTGGCTTTCCTATTTTCTACGCTTTGAAAGATTTGTCAATTGCTGTCTATGCATTGCTATACATTAAGTTTGTATATCACTGGTCATAAATAAGAGTGTCTTTATTGACTGCTAAATTGTAATGTAATAATTTAGCCACTACAGAAACTAGCGTTACTTTTTATTATAAAGACGTTACTATAAGCAAAATATCACTGCAAGACTTGGACAAATACAGACTTCTGTTTGCTCAATATCTAAAACTTGCTAAATAAAAAACGGATTACTTACATGAAGCGTTCTACGTTGTCTCACTCTTTTCTTAATATCATTTTAGTATTTATCGAGTCGGCGCTGACATTATTGTTACGTTTGGATCCTGAACTGCGTAAGGCCGCTTATCCGCTTGCTAAGCAAGGCACCGTGGTGGCGCTTCGCCTGTATTTACCACATGTAGAAGTATTTGCCACCTTTAGTACCAAGGGCGTGTTACTAGATGCCCAGCTGCCGATTGGTCGTAGTGAGCCTGACGTGGTTATCAACGCCTATAGCATTCAAGTTATCAACGCCATCACGACTCATGATAGCGAAACCACCGAAAAGCTACAGATGCGCGGTGAGTCGATTCAAGTACAACTGGTCAAACAGTTTATTATGCAACTTGGGCTTGGCAGCTTGATTCAAGGTCTGATCAAAAAGATAAAGGGTGGTAAAGCCAAAACCAAACCTACAGAAGCTGACTTGGAAGAAAAAAAGAACAACTACAAACTTCGTATTAAAGAACAGCAAACACAGATTAATACCTTGACCATTAAAAATCGTGAACTTGAAACAACCGTAAGAGAGCTTCAGAGCAAGCAAAAGACACTGATGATTGTCACTGTTGTCGCCCTCGTCATTATGATCGGTTCAGTCATCGCACTATTGATGAATTAGTTTTGGTTCGCTGAATTACCTATAAATAAGCGTTCAATGTCTTCTATAGATATTGAACGCTTATTTTTTACTTCGTTAAATATATCTGTAGAAGACAAATTAAGCTGCTTGTGTCTTACTCATATATCTCTTCTAAACACCATTGTTTTTATCAATCATAGCGATAAGCTCGATTAACCATTTAATCACACTTTAATCTTGACTAAATTACTCAGGATTAAGTATAATTGACCTAATCGTTGCACACATCGGGTTAACCATCTGTTGTTTAATAACGATAAGACACAACTTGAACGGATATGATTGACAGCTTTTATATTGATCTATTATTGACTGCATCTATCCCTTTCCAAGAACGTTATTAAATAAAAATGACATAAAAGTTTGGAGATAACACATGCGTTTAACTACTCGAGGCAGATATGCCGTTACCGCTTTACTAGACTTGGCATTACAGACCAGTCAACAAGAGAGCGCAGTATCTCTATCTGATATCGCTAAACGGCAGTCAATTTCTATCTCCTACCTCGAACAGTTATTCTCCAAGCTACGCAAACGTGGCCTTGTGACCAGTATTCGCGGGGCAGCTGGTGGTTATAACCTAGCCAAGCCATTGAACGAGATAGATGTGATGAGCATCATATCTGCTGTCGATGAATCCGTTAATGCGATGCAGTGTGAAGGACGCGGTGACTGTCAAGGTGGTACAATGTGCCTGACCCATGACCTATGGTGTGCACTATCAAATCATATTGAACAGTACTTGAAAAATATAACATTAGCGCAATTATTAGATATGGAAAACGTGCAGTCAGTATCAGAACGTCAGCACAACTCTACAAAAGATATTTCCATAAAAGACATCAATACCATTACTCTATCGAACAGCGAGGCAAACCCAGCATGAGCCAACATAACAACCTTATATACTTAGATTATGCCGCCACCACACCAGTTGCCAAATCAGTAGCTGCTAAGATGAGCGAATATCTGACAGTAGATGGCATCTTTGGTAACCCAGCCTCGCGCTCGCATGGCTATGGCTGGCAGGCAGAAGAAGCCGTAGAAACTGCTCGCGGACAAGTGGCTGAAGTCATCAACGCTGATCCACGTGAAATCGTCTTTACTTCTGGTGCAACTGAATCTGACAACCTAGCCATTAAAGGCGCGGCTCACTTTTATCAGTCTCGTGGTAAGCACATCATCACTAGTAAGATTGAACATAAAGCGGTATTAGATACTTGCCGTGAACTTGAGCAAGAAGGCTTTGAGATTACGTATCTTGAGCCGCAACCAAGCACAGGGCTTATCTTGCCAGAGCAAGTAAAAGAAGCGCTACGTGAGGATACGATTTTGGTATCGCTTATGATGGTAAACAATGAGCTTGGTACGATTACTGATGTTACAGCGATTGGTGAAATCACTCGTGAAGCGGGCGTAGTTTTCCATGTTGATGGTGCACAGTCTGTTGGTAAAGTAAAAATCAATCTTGAAGAAATGAAGATCGATTTGATGAGTTTCTCAGGACATAAAGCTTATGGCCCTAAAGGTATCGGCGCATTGTTTGTTCGTCGTAAGCCACGTATTCGCCTAAAAGCAGAGCAACATGGCGGTGGTCATGAGCGTGGTATGCGTTCAGGTACATTGCCAACGCATCAGATCGTTGGTCTAGGCGCAGCGTTTGCTTTAGCTAATGAAAGCTATGAAGCCGACCATGCACATGCAGCCAAATTACGTCAAAAGCTTTGGGATGGCCTACAAGATATCGAAGAGATTTACTTAAATGGTGATCTTGAGAATAGCGTACCAAACATTGTAAACATCAGCTTTAACTTCGTTGAAGGCGAGTCATTGATGATGTCACTTAAGGACTTAGCTGTATCATCAGGTTCAGCCTGTACGTCAGCAACGCTTGAGCCATCGTATGTACTACGTGCAATCGGTCGCCCAGATGAGTTAGCACATAGCTCAATCCGTTTCAGCTTCGGCCGTTATACCACTGATGAAGACATCGATACCGTTATCAAACAGATGCATGAAGCCGTTGATAAACTACGTGCCCTATCACCACTTTGGGATATGTACCAAGAAGGTGTTGATCTAAACTCAGTCGAGTGGGCTGAGCACTAATTTTTAATACAGCTTTTTAGTATAGCTAGCAATATATATTTATTAAACAATTGATCAGACAATTAAATTAAGCGTTTGACCCCAATTATCGATGAGTAGTTAGACACTTAAAGTTGATAAACGACTACTCATCATCTAACTAGGAGAAAACCCCATGGCCTATAGTGACCAAGTTATTGATCATTACGAAAACCCACGCAACGTTGGTAATCTTGATAAAAATGCCAAAAACGTTGGTACCGGTATGGTCGGTGCCCCAGCATGTGGCGATGTAATGCGTCTACAAATCCAAGTCGACGATAATGGTATTATCGAAGATGCACGTTTCAAGACTTATGGCTGCGGTTCAGCGATTGCTTCAAGCTCGCTTGTTACTGAGTGGCTAAAAGGCAAAAGCTTGGATCAAGCTGGCGAAATCAAAAACAACGATATCGCTCAAGAGCTAGCATTACCACCAGTAAAAGTGCATTGCTCTGTACTTGCAGAAGACGCTATTAAAGCCGCTATTAGCGACTATAAAGGTAAGCATGGCGTAGCAGCTCCAGCAGAAGAAGCTGCGATCTAAATTAAGCTAGGCTAAGCCTGCTAGCGTATGCGCTATGTTGTACTAGCAACGCTAAAGTAGCAATGTGTAATCGCTACTGACGCTAAAGAGGTGACAATGACACTTATGTAATTGTCACCTTTTGTTTTCTAATAGTCGCAAGCCTATTGTTTTGGCAATCTTGTAATTCTGGTTGTCAGTTTATCTAGATTTTTTTATTGATATTTATGATTAATAGTCAATGGGAGTTGGCATGATTGAAATGACAGAACGCGCCGCTCAGCATGTTCGAGACTTTTTGGACAATCGCGGCAAAGGCGAAGGCATTCGAGTTGGTATCCGTACGGCGGGTTGCTCGGGCTTGGCTTACGTTTTAGAGTTTGTAGATACCCCTGATGAAAATGACACGCGTTATGAAAGTCGTGGCGTTAGCATCTTTATTGATCCTAAAAGCCTCGTGTATTTAGACGGCTTGTTGATGGATTATGAAAAAGAAGGTCTAAACGAAGGCTTTAAATTCACCAACCCTAACCAAAAAGGTGAATGTGGTTGCGGTGAGTCGTTTACAGTTTAATTGTTCAATGTCTTAATTGTTCAATGGCTGAAAACTGATAGACTTATGCTTCAATAAGCTTTCATAAGAATAGTGCAGTGTTTCTGCTATAACTATGAAGAAAGGTTAATGTAGTTGAGTAGCCAAGCGATTCAGTATTCTTAGCTAGGTCATGACTTCAAAAATAAATAAAAAAGCAAGGCATCGGATTATGACAGATATTACTTCAGAACCACAGTTTGATAACTTCTTTGCCCTATTTGAGCAGCCTGTACAATTTGAAATTAACCAAAGCAATCTAGAGCAACGTTTGCGCTTGCTGCAAAAGCGCTTTCATCCTGATAATGTTGCCAAAAATCAGACCGATATGGTTCAAGCACAGTTGCAGTCTGAAAAAGCCTCGGCTTTAATCAATCAAGCGTATCAAACACTAAGCGCTCCTGATAGTCGTGCTGGTTATTTATTAGACATGGCAGATCAAGCACAAAACATAGAGCATTCAATCGCAGATTTAGACTTTTTGGAAGATGCGATGCAGATGCGTATGGATCTAGATGATGCTATCGAAGACAAAGATCTTGCAGCCTTGCAGCAATTACACCCTCAAATTACAGAGCGTCTAGCAAATCAATCTGAGCGCTTTAATAGTGCTTATCAAAATCAAGATTGGCAAACAGCGATTGATGCGACACAGAAGCTAAAATTTTTAGTTAAGCTAAATGCTGATGTGACAACTGGGCTTGATGATGTTGCAAATTCATCGCATTCAGATGACGATGATTTATACGTCTAAATATCTGTGGTTATATCTCTCACTGATAAGCTAAATTCTATATATTTGGTTAAAATAGTGCCCGTGATACCGTATAATCTTTGAGTCTAAGCGCATCAAACTGTCAGAATCTATCTTCTTTATGGAATGAGATTACCGACGTTAAGCTCTCGTACTGCATATGCTATATTTGCTCCATTTCACTTATTCATTTTATCTCTGAGTTATCCTTATGTCTTTAATGCAAATTGCTGAACCCAATCAAAGCGCTCAACCTCACCAACATAAATTTGGCTTGGGCATCGACCTCGGTACTACACGCTCGTTGGTTGCTGTGGTGCGTTCAGGTAAGGCACAAGTCTTAGAGGCAGGCGCGGCGACAGATACATTATTACCGTCTGTTGTCTATTATCCAGCTACTGGTACGCCATTGGTTGGCTATGACGCCCTAGCTCATTTAGCGGATGATCCAAAAAATACGATCGTCTCGGCTAAGCGTTTTATGGGTCGTAGTCAAGCTGATATCAAATTCTCTCATCCTTATGAGTTGTCTGGTAACAGAGACGATATGCCCGCCTTTGTAACGGCTCAAGGTGAAGTTTCTCCTGTTGCAGTATCGGCGCGTATCTTAGCCGCGCTTGAGCAACGTGCAGCGAGTGCCCTACCTGCAGATAGTATTGAAGGTGCCGTAATTACGGTTCCCGCTTATTTTGATGAAGCACAGCGCCAAGCAACCAAAGATGCCGCTCAAGCAGCGGGCATCAATGTACTTCGCTTATTGAATGAACCAACAGCGGCTGCGGTCGCTTATGGGCTTGACCAATCATCAGAAGACAGTAAAAAAGAAAGCTATTACTTAATCTATGATTTGGGCGGTGGTACTTTTGACGTCTCTATCTTAAAGCTTACCGACGGCGTCTTTGAAGTGTTGGCAACTGGCGGTAATAGCGCACTAGGCGGCGATGATATTGATCGCCTTATTACCAATTGGATTATTAAACAATTAAATATCGACCCAAAAGACGTAAGCCTACATGACAAATCAATACTAGCTCAGCAAGCCAAGGCTTATAAACAAGCATTGACTGATGCTGAGCAAGTGGATATCAATGTCACTGTCAATGGTCAGTCTTATCAAGGCGTATTAAGCCGTACAGATGTGCTAACTATCGTAGAACCTGTCAGTCGCCGTACGCTAAGCGTGTGCGAACAAGTCCTACGCGATGCCAAGCTGTCTACTACAGATCTAGATGAAGTTATCTTAGTGGGCGGTTCGACTCGTATGCCTGCCGTGCAGCAAGTCGTGACTGAGTTTTTTGCTAAGCAGCCACTTTGCCGCCTGAATCCAGATGAAGTGGTTGCCTTAGGTGCTGCCCAGACTGCTCACCAACTGGTTAATGGCGATAGTGACAACAATTTGTTGTTATTGGACGTAACGCCATTATCATTAGGTCTTGAGACCATGGGCGGTTTGGTTGAAGTACTCATCCCACGCAACACGCCTATCCCTGTGAAGAAACGTCAGGTATTTACCACTTATCAAGATGGTCAAACAGGCATGGTGATTCATGTGGTGCAAGGTGAGCGTGAAACGGTGGAAAACTGTCGTTCTCTTGGACGTTTCGAGCTGTATGGCATCCCGCCAATGAAAGCTGGGTTTGCGCGTATCGAAGTTACCTTTAGTATTGATGCTAATGGTCAGCTTACTGTTAGTGCGCAGGAAACTACGACTAAAACAGAAAGCAAGATCGAGATTGTGCCTTCTTATGGTCTATCAGATGAGCAAAAAGAACAGTTGCTTGTTGCAGGGTTTAAATACGCAGAAGAAGACAAAAATGCACGTTCTTTAATTGAGACAAAAGTAGAAGCGGAACGTGAAGTACTTGCCCTAGAGTCGGCACTTAACGAATTTGCAGCATTACTCTCTGTCGAAGAACAACAATCACTAGCAGAGCATATACAAGCGCTACGTAACTCTCTTAGCACTGATGACTTAGCGCTTATTGAAGCACAACAAGCACAGCTCAAACCACATAGTGATGCCTTTGCTGCACGTATTATGAATCAAAGCGTCAAGACCAGTATGGCCGGTACTAGTGCCAAAGACTGGTAATAAATACATCGACATATATAGCTTAGCTAACACGTTAAGCTAACTTCTAATATTTTTTAAATTGATTAGCATCGGACAGATAATTTATGCCAAAAGTTACCGTACTACCCCACCACGAAATTTGCCCTGAAGGCGCAGAAGTTGAGCTACAAGCTGGTGAAAACTTATGTAAAGCACTATTAGAAAAAGGCATTAAAATTGAGCATGCCTGTGAGATGTCAAAAGCTTGTACCACATGTCATGTTGTAGTACGCAAGGGTTTCAACAGTTTAGATGAGATGGATGATATCGAAGCCGATCTACTTGATCGTGCTTGGGGCTTAGAGCCTGATTCACGTTTGTCTTGTCAAGTCATGCTTGATGATGAGGATTTGACCATCGAAGTTCCTAAATATACCCTCAATCATGCTAAAGAAAATCATTAAACACTGATAATACTTCTTAGTTAAGATTAAAAAAGGCCAGCTATCACATAGCTGGCCTTTTTCTATATATGAATTTGAGATATCAAACTTGAAACGCTTACTTGCGATTGGCATTCTCACGTTTACTTTCTGCGGCTATGCCCTTCACTACTTTTTCTTCCTCTTGCTCGATACGTTCCAACGCAAAATTTAAACGAGCTCTAATATCTTGATAATCATTGTCTTTCATATCTTTAAAATTCAAATGCAAATTGAAACCAGGCAATGTGTGATCGACCCATTTAGACAGATGACCTGTACTGGCACTAGGATCAAGCACTTGCCATGCATCGACCTTTTCATCAATACCTTTTAAGCAAAATGCGGCAACGTGCTCACATTCATAGTTATGGCATATATAATCGTAAGTGCTTTCACTGACCAATATCTGATCTTTGCCCGCACAGGACTCAAGCCTAGAGGCCAAATTGGCTTCTTTACCAATGATGGTATAGCTTAATCGACTATTACTACCAAAATTACCAACGTGGCAGTAGCCAGTTGTGATACCAACACGTATATATAAGCCTTCAAACCCCATCAACCGCCATTTTTGGCGTAAAGTACGCATTTCTCGGCGCATATCAATTGCCATTGCCACACAATCTAATGCATCTTGACGCGAACCACGGCTATTCGGTTCACCAAAGAAACATACCATGCCATCGCCGATAAACTTATCAAGCACTGCACCGTGTTTGTCAGCGATCGACGTCATGCAATGCATATAAGTATTGAGGATGTCTGCTAAATTATCAGAGCTTAGACTATCAGACAACTCAGTAAAGCCGACAATATCTGAAAACATGATAGTTATTTTTGCGCGTTTATTAGAAACCCTAACAGGGCTATCCGATTTGACAATAGGCCCCCAAATTTGTGGTGGTACAAAACGGGTAAGCTTATTGATCACTGATACCATTGTGTTCAGGCGTCCACTAGCCTGATGGGCACGTACTTTAAAAGTAATATGTTGCTGATAGATACGCCAGAACTGGTATAAAATAACGCCTAGACTTGCCACCATTACTATCAATGGTAATAAGCCTTCATCAAAGTCCATACTGTCTGCATTTAAGACTGTGCTAACGTAGAAAAACACAATGATAGTCACAACAGATACAGATAACAGTCTGAGGTGATTCTCAGGTCGGCTAAGAATGATACGTACACCAATCAAAGCAGCCAAACTGATTGATATGACCGTACAGCATTGTAGCGAGCCAATGACAACCGATAATAGAATAATAACGATATTAGACGTCCAAAAGCTGGTCTGGCGTCGGTAGTTATATATCAGGATCATAAGGCTTGGCAATGTAATAATAACCAATAGTGCCATTGAGATAGAGCGGAAGTCGTAGTATATAGCACGCAAAACAACCGTCAGTATCAACACGAACACTTCTGGATAGTCAAAACGACATGTCCCGGTGTCCTTTAACGGTGTCATTGGTTTGAATGTCTCTGAGAAGGTCATATGAGATTCACTTAAATAAGGTGAGCTACCTGAGAGACAAAGGCATACTACACTAACATATGTACGTTATTTGTCCTTATGACGATTTATCATAAGATATATCTAATAATATATTATACTTTTGAAATAAGTTTAAACAAGGTTACTGATGACTATAAGGCGACCTTTTGTCTAGTTTATTCACTGTTTTACAGTTTTTATCCAAATTTAAATAAAAAGAGAGGCCAGATACATTTAAGTATCTGGCCTCTCTTTTTACATATAAAATTAAGGTTCAAGCTATTCTTATTAAAGGTAGGATAGATTGATAATTACATTTGCCAATCAAACGGCATTTGGTGATGACCACGTAATGCCATCATCAATGTTTGCTGCATTTGCGCCAACACTTCTTTAGTATATGGCACAGCTGGCACACCCCATACTGGGTTTGGCCATTGCATGTCATTTTGATAACGGACAATATGATGGAAATGAAGTTGTGGCACTTGATTACCAAGAGCGGCCACATTCATTTTATCGGCTTGAAAGGTTTTAGCTAACTGACTCGACAACCAGCTGGACTCTCGTAAAAACTGTGTTTGATCTGCCTCAGACAGCTCATATAACTCTTTGATACCGGAGACACGTGGCACTAATATCAGCCAAGGAAATTGGCAGTCATTGATTAAACGACAAGTGGATAATGGAAAATCCCCCACTAAAAAACTATCAGCAGCAAGTTTATGATGAAGTTGGAACATAATGACGGTTCTCTTGTTGTTTAATGCAAATAAAATACAGAGGGTTAAAAAGTTAGTTGGGCTATTTTATCAGTTATCGGGTTGATAAAATAGCACCATAATTTATTGGTTTAATATGACTACTGAGCCTACTGATATCTAGCCATGTACTAAGCAGGCTCTGTCACCATGTGCTCGCTAAAATAGCGCAGCAGCTCTTGTATGACCGTTACGCGCTGTTGCGGTGTGGCCAGTTTATCGCTATTTTGGTAACGGATACCAGATGCGCCATTCATACGATAATGCTGACCATTTGATTGGATCAACTTAATAATCGCTAACGCATCAACTGGAGTATCTGGCGCAAATTCCAGCGTCATACTACTACTGTTGGCATCAATTTTGTTAATCTTAAGCGGCTCTGCTTGTAAGCGTAATCCATGAATAGCGAATAGCTGCTTGGTTTGATCTGGCAGTGCTCCAAAGCGGTCTATCATCTCCGTACGAATATCTGTCAATGCTTCTTTATCATCGGTATTACTAATACGCTTATAGAACAATAAGCGCTGATGCACGTCATGTAGATACTCTTCTGGAATAAGAGCAGAACTATGTAAGTTTATTTCACTGGTTAGCGACAATGGTGTATTTAAATCAGGCTCCTTGCCAGCTTTAATGGCTTTAGTCGCACGCTCAAGCATATCCATGTATAAGCTAAAACCAATCGCCTGCATATTGCCACTTTGCTGCTTACCCAATATCTCACCTGCGCCGCGAATCTCTAAATCCTCACTTGCCAGCATAAAACCTGCACCCAAAGTATTGGCGCGTTCAATCGCATGTAAACGGCGCTTGGCATCACCTTTGAGTCCTTTTAGAGATGGCACTAGTAAGTAACAATACGCTTGATGATGACTACGTCCTACTCGGCCACGCAGCTGATGTAATTGCGCAAGACCAAACTTATCTGCACGCTCAATGATAATCGTATTAGCATTGGGCACATCAATACCCGTCTCGATAATGGTAGAGCAAACCAACACGTTGAACTTTTTATGATAAAACTGCTGCATGATCTGCTCAAGCTGACGCTCTTGCATTTGCCCATGTGCCACCCCTACTCGCGCTTCTGGCACTAGGTCACGAATGGTCTCTGCCATACGCTCGATACTAGCAACATCATTATGTAGTAGATAGACCTGCCCACCACGTAATAACTCACGCAATATGGCTTCTTTCATCAGGGCTTCTGTCTTTTGCATTACAAAAGTTTTGATGGCAAGACGACGGGCAGGCGGTGTGGCGATAATCGACATATCACGCATACCTGAGAGCGCCATATTTAGCGTTCTAGGGATCGGAGTCGCCGTCATAGACATGCTATCAACATCTGTCTGAATGGCTTTGATACGTTCCTTATGACGCACTCCAAAGCGATGCTCTTCATCAACAATCATCAGGCCAAGGTTGGCAAATTTCACATCTGGTTGTAGCAGTTTATGAGTGCCAATGACAATGTCCACTTTGCCAGCAGCCAAATCAGCCAATACCATTTCTTGATGTTTTTTGCCGCCAAAGCGCGATAAACTTTCAATACGAACTGGCCAATCGGCAAAACGATCGCGGAAATTGTCTTCATGCTGACCGGCAAGTAATGTGGTAGGCACCAGGACGGCAACCTGATAACCAGCACTAACGGCAATAAACGCCGCTCGCATCGCGACTTCTGTTTTACCAAAACCAACGTCGCCACAAATAAGACGATCCATCGGTTGGTTTTGTCTCATGTCTTCCATTACGGCATGAATGGCGTTGGCCTGGTCAGCGGTTTCTTCAAAGGCAAACTGACTGGCAAATAGCTCATACTGCGATGGGTCTATCTTGAAATGAATACCAACTTTGGCCTCACGTCTTGCCTGCATATTGAGCAATTCAGCAGCGACGTCATGAATTTGCTCTAATGCTTTTTGCTTGGCTCGGTCCCATTTACCACTACCAATCTTATGTAGCGGTGCTAAGGCTGGATCGCCGCCACTATAACGGCTAATCATTTGCAAATTGGCAACTGGCACATAGATACTAGCGTCATCAGAATATTTTAAATGGATAAACTCTTGCTCGCCATCGCCCACATCTAAGGTAATCAAGCCATTATAACGACCGATACCATGCTCAATATGCACTACTGGACTGCCATCTGTTATCTCAGTGACGCTTTTAACCAAGAACTCTTCTGATACCCCGCTTTGGCGACGACGGCGCGTCTGTAAGACTTGACGACCAAACAGCTGTGTCTCGCTAATCAACACCAAGCGTTCAGGCACATAGACACCGCGCTCAATTGGCGCTACGGTCAGACCGACATGTGGTAAGTGACTGTTATTAATAGCGCTGGTTTTATCTGCGGCTAGAAAGGCTTCAAAGCTATCGTACGCCTTGATATCAATCTTGCCTTTAAACAGCTCAATGAGAATCTCGCGACGGCCTGCGGTTTCTGCAACGATTAGTACGGGTGTTGAAGTCTTTGATTGCGTATCCAAGAAGTCGAGCAATTCAGATAATGGTTCAGACTTTTGATGATTGACTGCTAACTGTGGCGGCTCTTGAGCACTTAATGTCACCAGTCCTTGTTGTTTAGTGACACTCACTGGCAATGGTATTTGTGAGGCATCTATACTTTCTGAAACTGCCACATCATTCATCGTAGCCAGTTCATCACGAGCACTTAATATCACTCTTGGATACTGGTTTAACTGCTCGTTAAGCGCGTTAGATAATAGATACAGCATTGCTGGCTCTAAGATAGGCTTGTCAATATCATGGCGACGCTCTTCGTAGCGGCGCTGGATTTGTGACCAGTAATCAGCTTGTTTTTCATTGATTAATTCATCGGTGATAAATAACGCATCGCTTGGTAAATAGGAAAATAAACTACTCTCCGCCTTCCAGTCTTTTAAGTCAAAAAATAGTGGTTGATAATACTCTAATCCGCTACTAGCAATTCCTGCCATTACGTCTTTGTGCAGCTCAGACTTACGGCTACTGGTATTAGGGAACATCGCAGCAAAGTTCGTGCGAAACGTCTCCCGCCCTTCGTCAAGTGGAAACTCTTTTGCAGGCAAGATTTGAAATTGTTCAATAGGTTTAGAGATATCTGGCATTTTGTGCAGTAGTGACAGCGATTCTTTTGCCATACTGGTATCGTTGCCCGTTAACATCGCCTTCAAATCATCAGCAGTCAATGTACGCTGCGTTTGAGGATGAAAAAAGCGAATCGTTTCGATTTCGTCATCGAACAAGTCTAAACGTAGCGGAAAAGGCTGACCCATGGCAAAAATATCAATAATACTGCCACGTACCGCAAACTCACCTGGTTCAAAGACATTTTCAACCGCGCGGTAACCTGCTTTTGCCAACAGCCCACGTTGGGTATTGATATCAAATCGATCGCCAACACTCAAATCAAAATGCTGACCAATTAACCAGCTTGGCGGTGCGACGCGATGCACCAGCGCCTGTACTGAGATGAGCAGCACGCCCGTTTTTGGCATATCCGTCAACAGATTGATGCGCTCACTAACGATGTCTTGATGCGGTGATAGCTCATCATAAGTTAGTGTCTCCCAGTCAGGGAACACATAAGCATCGACTCCGCAAAATGCCAGCTCAGTCTCTATCTGATTGAGTTGGTTTTGGTCACGTGCCACCAAAACTTTTAGGCGCTCGGCAACATTCCAAATAGGCGTTTGAACCAAGCTTGCCAGCCACAAACTGCTGACTGCCCCATGGACAGGCGCTAGCCAACGCCGCTCGGCATTTTGGATAGGAAACAACTGCTGGTTAATAGGGTCAAACGCGTCAGTCAGAGCAGTAATAGGCATAAAGAATAGGATCAAAGTTAAGGAGACAGAAAGCTATTATACGAATATTTGAGCAATTACCAAAGCTTATGCCGTAACGGTTTGTCACTTAAGAGTTTACTCATTAATGATTGAGGGTTAACAACGATTATCGCGCTTTAACTGTCATTACATAACAAAAAACCCCAACTTATCAGCTGAGGTTTTCGTTTTTACTAATCAAGCCAAGCCTAAAACTTCAGCTGATAAGTGGTTTATCGCTAGCAATAATGCCATTATTATCAGCATAAACGAACATACCCGAGTTCAACGTTAAGTCACCGAAGCTGATTTCGATATCCGTTTGACCTTCATCACGGCGAGTTGATTTGCGCGGGATACAACCAAGCGCCATCACACCAAGATCCATCTCTGCCATGTCATCAACATCGCGGACACAGCCATATATAATAACCCCAGCCCAGCCATTATCGATAGCTGATTGTGCAATCATATCGCCTAGTAATGCACAGCGCATAGAGCCGCCGCCATCAACGACCAATACCTTACCGTTGCCTTCTTTATCTTTGCCATCGCTCTTCAATAGTGACTTAACACGACTATTGTCTTCAAAGCACTTAACCGTCACGATTTCACCGCAGAATTTGTCTTTTGCACCAAACTGACGGAATGACTTGCCTTCGATATTTGGCAAGCATACTTGCGACTCAGGATTGGCATCCAATAGATCACAAGTGACAAAATTTTCTCTATCCATTTGTATCGATTCTGACATTGCTCCTGCTCCTTGTTTTAGTGATTAAACTGACTGTTATTCAAATACTTATTGATGCTTTGATAATAGTTATTGTATTTTTTACTCTTGTGTTCTTGTTCTGACGCAATTAGAAATCGATATCTATAGATTTCCGGTTTTGAGACTGAGTCTGTCACTAGAAAAAAAGTACTTTATTTTTTGACACGAGTCATCGCTAGCATCTGCTTATTTTCGATAATGTCGATATGCTTGATTTGAGGTTCAGTACGGTATTTACTACGATGATAAATATCATGAGCACTCATGGCCATAGCACTAGCAACGCGTTTAGCAGAAATAGGATGTAACGATAGCGACTCTGACACGAGCGGCGAAATGAGTTTAAAGGCTTTTTGACCAATGCTTTCAAGCGGACGACCTTTATGCTTACCAAGCAATAATGACGGGCGGAAGACGACCAACTGGCCAAAATCTAATGCCATAACAGCCTGCTCTGTCTCAGCCTTGACTCGATTGTATAAAAAACGACTGTCAATATCCGCATTCATTGAGGAGAGTAAAAAGAAATTCTCTACCCCTTTGTCACGACATAACTTGGCAAAATTTACGTTATAGTCTCGATCTACCTTGCGAAAAGCCTCATCACTACCAGCTTGTTTCTTTGTCGTACCCAAACAACTAAAAGCATCCGTGGTTCGATCGGCACCAACGCTTGCAAACACTTCAGAGAGATTATCAAAATCATTGATTTGATAAAAACGCATGCTGGCATTAATGTAGCGTGGCGGACGACGAGCAATCACAATCAATGTGTCATAAAGCTCACTCAGTTGCTTTACCAAATGCTGCCCTACTAACCCTGTTGCGCCAATCACAATTGCTTTTCGCTGCATACCCTATCCACTTATATAACATTAGATGAACTATATTGATGAGAAAATACCTATATCAAGGTCTATCGTTAGAATATCATACCTAAATTCCTCAATAACTGACGCTATTATATAGGATATATTGTAAGAGATTTTATCAACCCTCTACGTCTATCAGCGCTTACTACTGATTTAGTTACTAGAATGACCCAAATTCGATGATATTACGTAACTTCTTTGAGCATTAATCATCAAATATATTGTCCTTAGTTCAATAATTTGCTAAGATAATCGGCTTTACACGTCAACGCTGTTTAATTATTCCAAACAGCTCTGACGCTTACGATGATCTATTCATATTAGATACTTTAATATCAGACATCGACATCATATTTGACGAGACGGCTGCTCGTCACCGATGATTGTTAAACCCATTATTGCAATCAACATTCATATTTTTATCTATCTTTATCAAGGAGATACGCGTGGCTAATACTGCACAAGCTCGTAAACGCGCCCGTCAAAACACCAAACGTCGTCAGAACTCTGCGTCACAACGCTCTATGGTTCGTACTTACTTAAAACGTGTTGATGCGGCTATCGCAGCTAAAGATTATGACGCGGCTACCGAAGCTTACAAAAAAGCGGTACCAGTTCTTGATCGTATGGCTGACAAAGGTATTATTCATAAGAATAAAGCTGCTCGTCGTAAGAGCCGCCTAAACAAAACAATCAAAGGCCTACAAGCTTAAGATTTGTATTGGTTAGACCGCATTTCGCTTTTATAGCGTAATGACTAAAACCTTGTCACTGGTTCTAATACCGTGGCAAGGTTTTTTTACGTCTACTAGAATGTATTAAATGAATTGCTTCCCTATCAACTCATTTCAATGTGCGATTAAGAACAAAACATCAATTCCACTGCACTTCTGGTGGCAATAGCAACTTACTAGGATGGTAACCAGCTGCACGATAACCGTCTAATAATGAACTAATCGGCCGAGTATATACCTGACCTCGCCAAATAAAATGCGCGCTCGCTTGATCAAATGGCTTATCATCGAACCATAAGAATACGCCCTCCATCATCTTTGGCCAATCATTCCAATCAATCTCTACCACATCGAACATAACGGCTAAGAACGCAGATAGCAACGTATCATGACTCACAGCAAGCATCAGATGGCCATGCTGCGGCTGATTCTGGTAAAAAAGCGACAGGATATCCAAACCGCCTTGATAGGTGTTTTTAGTCCCTTCGAGATTGCCTTGCAAAAAACGATTAATAAAGTTCAGGACGCCAATTTCTTTGAACACAGGGTTGGCTATTTCAGGCTCGGTGACGAGGCTACCAGGCTCAACTAACAATGATTGATGCGTAATGTCACGCCGTAGTCCTGCCCCCTCTTGCATCAGCTGCGCGGTATCGATACAACGCCCAATGGGGCTAGAGATACTATCGACATCGAGCGAATATGGTAGATGACCTGATAACCAACGACCCCAAGACTTTGCCAGTATGCGTCCTTTAGGAGTCAACGGTAACTGATAGCTGGCAAAACCATTACCATCAGAACGCTCGCGTAAAGAGTGCCTAGTAAATAGAATCAGCCGCTTATTTTCAGGCAATAGACTGACGGAGGAGATCATGCTATTTGGTAGGTGCGAAGGTGCAGGCGCGCTTGGGGTATGACTCGCAAGCTTGTCAGCAGATATTTTTGACAGGGTGTTATTCAAATATTTACTCATGACAGCAAGCCTAGCAGATTTCTTATCAGGAATGAACCACAGACAAATCTAGTTGCAATATATCTTATAAATACTCTGCACTCTTTAAAAAAAACGCTTTATTCAAAAGAGTCTATGTCTAGAATAAATGAAGTTTTACAAGATATTTACACACGGTCCTAGCCAATATCAATAACTTTGTCCCATGCAAACTCTAATGCCGTACTACTAACCTCATTTGGATAGGCTCGTGGATTGACGATCACTCGCGTATTACCAATTCTATAATCAAATGCTTCATGAGTATGTCCATGTACCCATAGCATCGGTGCCCAGTCTTCGTGCATCCATCCTGACAAGTCACTAACGAAAGCCGCATTACTCGGTAGATTGGCATATTTTTCAGATACTGATAACGAACTGACGCTGTGATGACTCATGACTACTGTTTTTTTACCAAGTTTATGAGATTCCATCAAAGCTTGCTGTAGCCACTGACGATGCTTGGCATGAATCTGCATAGATACTTCAGGCGAAAACAGTTCGTTGCCTGCATAGATTTGCTTATAGTCACGCATAAAATGACGAGCAGCGGCCATGGTGTCTTCGTTAGCATGATACTGATAATCAGTCCAAAGCGTACAACCTAAAAGGCGTATATCACCAATATCGATATGCTGACATTGTAATACGCGAACGCCTTGATTATACGCAGCATCATAGTTATCCCAAGTTGCCAGTTTACGGTCAAAGCTCAATACGTCTTCATCAAAGTATTCATGATTACCAGCGATAGTAATCAGGGGAATTTCTAAGCGCGCCGCTTGTTCTTGCAACCACGGCATACCTTTGTCGCTATTAGCAGTATCCCCTGCTACCAGCACTATATCTGCATCAGTTTTGGGAATATGTCCAACGGGGTGCGATTGACGTGCATAACTATCAATATGTAAGTCACTCAATATCTGTAATTTCATATTATCCAACATCACTTAGTGGCGTTATTATTAAAAATCTAATTAGCGATAAACGCTCATAGCAGTACTACTGATCTTTAGCTACATGAGCGTTGTCAATATAGTTATTATATTTTAGAAAGGTTGTAAGAATAAATTTAAGTAGTGTAGCAGCTTTTCCTTGACCATCAAAAAGTAAAAAGACAGCCATTTAGGCTGTCTTTTTTTCTTAACATCTATTCAAACTTAAATACTTTGAAGTATTGTCTGTAGTTTAGCAGCAGGGTCTGAGGCTTGAGTGATCGAACGACCAATGACTAAACAATCGGAACCGTCTATTAGCGCCTGACTTGGTGTACAGATACGTTTTTGATCATCCGCATTGTCTTCAGCTAGGCGTATGCCAGGCGTTACCAGTTTAAAATCCTGACCACATAATGCTTTAAGTGCCTTTGCTTCTTGAGCCGAGCAAACTACCCCATCTAGACCAGCTTGCTTAGTCAGTTGTGCTAGTCGGCTTACTTGGGTATCTAAGCTATCAGTGATGCCTGTTTGCATCAACGCTTCACTATCCATAGAGGTTAATACAGTAACTGCAATAAGTAAGGTATCGAGATCTCTATCTAGCAAGCGCTGTTTTGCCAACGACATGGCCTCTAGACCTGCGCTAGCATGGACATTCACCATCCATACACCAAGTTCAGCGGCAGCCAATACTGCTTGAGCAGTGGTATTCGGAATATCATGAAATTTCAAGTCTAAGAACACTTCAAAATCACGTTGATGTAATGCCTTGATGATATCAGGACCACAACGCGTAAACAGCTCTTTACCGACTTTCAATCGACATTGGGATGGATCTAACTGGTCAGCTAACGCTAAAGAAGCCTTTACCGTCATATTGTCTAGAGCGACGACAACTGGAGAGTTAATTACTTTATTCATGGTTTTACCATATATTTTGAAGTTATCAAAGTATTGTATTTGAGGTCAGTACTGCGATCGTTGAACTGTCACTTAGCAGAGCACCTAAAAGATTACCTAAAGACTTAATCTCGTCTACGCTTAGATAGAGTAGAGCCTTCAGTTAGGCTAGTTGCATCGGTATTGTGCACGTTAGTAGCAGAAGCACCATAAACAGCTTCATCTACTGTTGGCGCGCTTGCTTGACGATCGATAACTGTATTGGCTTGAGTCAATTGCTCTTGCAGGTTTGCGTTTGCTTTTTGCAGACGTGAGATTTCCCACTTATTCTGTAGCACACGAAAGATAAGTAATGCCAGTAAAATACCAATAACAATACCTAGCATCAAACACAAAATAAGTAGCAACCCTAGATTCATCGTAGGTGCTTGTGAAAACAGTAGGTTGACTCCGACCTCAGTATTATTTGCCAATACCAAACCAAGTGAATAGGCAAAGCTCAAGAATAGCAATACAAATAGTAGAAAGCGCATGAGACAGTTACCTCTGTTTGGAATGAGAAATTTTGACGGTTAGATAGCCAGTGCTGGTTTAATTAACCGTTTGCTACCGTATCGTTTACTGCTTCGCGTAAAGCCTTACCTGGCTTAAAATGTGGAATCGCTTTAGCCGGTACAGGTACGCTTTCACCTGTCTTAGGATTACGTCCCATACGGGCACGGCGATGATGTAGACAAAAACTACCGAATCCGCGAACTTCGACTCGGCCATCATTGGCTAAAGTATGGGTCATCAAGTTTAAGATTTCACGCACTGCGTCATCAACCACGGTGTCTGCCATGTTGTCACAGTTTGCACTCAAATTACTAATAAATTCGGATTTGTTAATCGCTTGCTGCATTATTACGCTTGCCTTGTTGATTGATGGATAAGCTGATGATAAGTCAACGCTCTATAGTACGTAATTGCGTTTGTATAATTAAACTATATATACTGAATCTTTGAAAATTAACATTCAGAATCACATTATGACTATAAAAAGCTTATAACTATCATCTCGTTACTCAATGGTGCAAATGATAGCGGATATTAGCGTAAATGGGAATAAGAGTTTGCCGATTTGGCTAAAAACCTCTCTTACTAACTGTATTAATAAAATCTAATCATAAAAAAAAGCGACCGAAGTCGCTTTTTTTATATTACTTTTATGTCAATAGTTTGCAGCTTACTGCATTTGCTCTTTGATCAAATCACCAATAGTTTTTGGCTGTGCATCAGAACCTGGAGCAGCAGTAGTGTTCGTGCTACCAAGATCTTTAATCGCTTGACGCTCTTCAGCTTCGTCTTTCGCTTTGATAGACAAGTTGATGTTGCGTGTTTTACGATCAACACTGATGATTTTCGCTTCAACGTCATCACCAACAGTCAGATGCTTAGTTGCATCTTCAACGCGGTCACGTTGGATTTCAGAAGCACGTAGATAAGCTTCAACTTCGTCAGCAAGTTCGATAGTAGCGCCTTTAGCATCTACTTCTTTTACTTTACCATTAACAATAGCACCACGGTCATTGTTGACTAGGTATTCGTTGAATGGATCAGAGCTTAACTGCTTCACGCCTAAGCTGATACGATTGGCTTCTGCATCTACAGACAATACCATTGCTTCAACGGTGTCACCTTTGTTGTAGTTACGGATAGCATCTTCGCCAGTTTCGTTCCAAGAGATATCAGATAGATGAACAAGACCATCAATACCACCGTCTAGACCGATAAAGATACCGAAGTCAGTGATTGATTTGATAGTACCAGTGATTTTATCACCACGCTCATGTTTCTTATCAAACTCATCCCATGGGTTAGCTAGAGTTTGTTTGATACCTAGGCTGATACGACGACGTTCTTCATCGATATCAAGAATCATTACTTCAACTTCATCGCCCACTTGAACCACTTTAGATGGGTGGATGTTTTTGTTGGTATGATCCATTTCTGATACGTGTACTAGACCTTCGATACCTTCAGAAATCTCAGCGAAACAACCATAGTCAGTCAAGTTGGTTACGCGAGCTTTTACAACACTACCTACTGGGTAAGTGCCGCCAACGTTATCCCAAGGATCAGTACCAAGTTGTTTTAGACCTAGGCTAACGCGGTTGCGTTCACGGTCAAACTTCAATACTTTAACTTTTAGGTCTTGGCCAACTTCAACAACTTCAGATGGGTGCTTGATACGGCGCCATGCCATGTCAGTGATGTGCAATAGACCATCGATACCACCTAGATCAACGAACGCGCCGTAATCAGTAAGGTTCTTAACGATACCTTCGATCTCGATGCCTTCTTCAAGCTTGTTCAATAGCTCTTCGCGCTCAGCTGAGTTTTCAGCTTCCATAACTGCACGACGGCTAACAACAACGTTGTTGCGTTTCTGGTCAAGTTTGATGACTTTGAATTCTAGCTCTTTGCCTTCAAGATGCGTTGTATCACGGATAGGACGTACATCTACCAATGAACCTGGTAAGAACGCGCGTACTGAACCGATATCTACAGTGAAACCGCCTTTAACTTTGCTTGAAATGATACCTTTAACGATTTCATCGTTATCAGCGATTTTTTCAAGGAAGTTCCAAGTTTCAACACGTTTAGCTTTCTCACGTGACAGCAAGGTTTGACCCATGCCGTTATCAACCGCTTCAACTACGACATCAACGCTATCGCCAACTTCAACTTCAAGTTCGCCTTCTTCGCTTAAAAACTCTTCACGAGCGACGATACCTTCAGATTTAAGACCAGTATCTACTGTGATCCAATCGCTATCGATGGCCACAACAGCACCTGTAATAACCGAGCCACGCTCGATATCTAGGCCCTGCTCTTCAATGCTCGCTTCAAATAGTTCAGCAAATGATTCCATTATGTCTACCTTTGTATAGCCGTATCCTGTCCAGCACAGTACGGATCAAATTTATGATTGTATAGAACGAAATACTGGTTTTATATCCCATACAATCATATAAAAAAACGTTTGTTGATAGCGAGCTCATTATAATTAAAACTGACTAACAACAACTGTCTTATATCGAATGCAATATCTTGAATAAACTAAGTTTTTCTTATGGCTTCAATAAAATTTAACTTAACCGTATTATTTTATACTAAAACAATGATTAATAGGAAACTTTTTAGTACTTAATATGTTTTTTTCACTAGCTATTAAATGACTAGCTAGTGAAAAAAACACCTTTATCTTGGCAATGCTTCTTAACCTGCTCATATACTGCATCAGCATTAAGCGCTGAGCTATCAAGTAATAATGCATCTGCCGCAGGCTTCGATGGCGCTGTACTGCGATTTTCATCACGATCATCACGCTCTTTTATCGTCGCTAAAATCGCCTCAAAATCTGCTGTTTGACCAGCATTCAATAACTGAATCACACGGCGCTCTGCACGTGCTTCAGCACTGGCCGTCAAAAACACCTTAACATCAGCATCTGGGAAAACAACCGTACCCATATCGCGACCATCAGCAACCAAACCTGAACGAGTGGCCATATCTTGTTGTAGCTTGAGCAATGCTTGACGAACTTGTGGAAAGACAGCTATCTGTGATGCATAGCCTCCGACCGTTTCATTGCGTACTTGCTCACCTACTGCTTGTCCATTAACAATGATATCTACACGTCCTGAGTCATTGTTTGGTACAAACGCTATCTCTAAGCTTTCAGTCAATGCTAATACAGCATCTTCATCAATTGGTTGGCTAGTATCTGCGCTGATTAAACCCGCTTCAAAGGCTTTTAGCCCAACAATTCTATAAAGCGCACCAGAGTCTAACAACTGATAGCCTAACACTTGTGCTAGACGCCATGTGACCGTACCTTTACCAGCGCCACTGGGACCATCGATACAAATAACAGGGTAGCGCACTGATGAGGTATGGCTATCCTCTGTATTGAGTAAAACATTATCAGGTGTAGAACTAGTCATAATACTTACTCAATAATATGCGTTACTTATATCGCTTATCGTATGTCATTAATAAAACAATATTTATTCGTATGTTAAGTCTTTAATAGCCCATTGAAATGGGTGCTATCAAATAGGGCAATATTATAGCAAAAAATCATCGTGACCACTAGCACCAAGACTGATATCTTGTTTATTAGTATTTTGAGTTTACATAGTGGCCTTATTCTTTTTCGCCGCTTGCCTACGCTCACGAAAAAATGTCTTAAGTATTTGACTACTATGCTCGCTGCATAATCCACTATAGGCTTGAATACTGTGATTATAGAAAGGTTGTAATGATAAGTCCATTTGACTACCAACCATCCCAGCACGCGGTTCACTCGCTGCGTACACCAGCTTGTTTACACGCGCATGAATTAATGCACCAATACACATTGTACACGGCTCCAGAGTGACATATAAAGTAGTCTGTAGCGGCAGTCGATAATTTTCTAAACGCGTACAAGCATCTCTTAATGCAACTATCTCTGCATGAGCAGTAGCATCATGGCTACTGATGGGTTGATTAAAACCTCGGCCGATAATCTGCTGATCATGTACCAATACCGCACCTACCGGCACCTCTCCACGCTCAGCACCTTGCTTAGCAAGTTGGATTGCTTGTTGCATCCATATAACATCTTCAGCTAACCAAAAGGTGCTGACCTGAATATTTAAAGATTGGTACGGCATTAAGCTTATATTCTGTATATTTTGCATTTATTGTGGTAATTGCCAGTCAATTGGAGTTTGGCCATACTGCACCAAGTAGTCATTTGTTTTAGAAAAAGGTTTAGTGCCAAAAAAGCCGCCACGGTTCGCCGCTAGTGGTGATGGATGTACCGCTGTCAGAATCAAATGCTTATCCGTATCGATATACTTGCCTTTCTTCTGGGCTTTACTACCCCACAAAATAAATACGGTATGCTTTGTCTGTTCATTGACTGCATCGATGACAGCATCAGTAAACTGCTCCCAGCCTTTATTTTGATGACTGTTTGGCTCGCCTTCTCGGACAGTTAGTGAGCTATTAAGCAGGAGAACGCCTTGCTGTGCCCAGTATGTCAAATCGCCATGCGCTGAAGGCCGAATACCAATGTCATCTGCCATTTCTTTGAGCAAGTTATTCAATGATGGTGGCTTTGGAATGGCTTTAGGAACAGAAAATGATAACCCCATAGCCTGACCTGGACGATGATAAGGATCTTGGCCCAAGATTACCACTTTGACTTGTGACAAAGGCGTGAGGTTAAGCGCATTGAACATCAATGGTGCAGGCGGATAGATACTATCATCGGACTGATAGGCTTCCTTTAAAAATGCGCGTAGATTATCCATATTCTCAGACGTTAGTTCATCTGCTAATGCTGTTTTCCAATCTTCTGGTAAACGGACATTGTCTAAAATCGCCTGTTTTTGTTCTGCTGTTTTGGTTGTCGGTTCATCAAACAGTTCCATATTGTGTCCTTTTTATACTTGTTATCTTGTTATAAGTTCAATAGATTTGTTAAAGCCAGCTTACTATAAATAATCATACTAACAAAAAATAGTGTGCACTTTGTTGATGAATTATAGCAATAAAAAAACGGCTACCGCAGTAATACGGTAGCCGTTTTTGTGACATCAATATTAAACAACTTAGCTAGCAAGAGATTCAGAATCGGGTTGTGGTTCATGAGTTTCAACGACTGTCAGAATAATACGACTATCAGCTGAGCCTTTGTCTGACACCTTATCAGGCTTCATCGTATCATTCTCTTGAGAATCATCGACTTTAGGCTCTAAAGTCAGATGTACGACACCGCCATTGACCAAATCACCAAACAAAATCATACTTGCCAATGGTTTTTTGATTTCATCCTGAATCAAACGCTGCATCGGACGTGCACCCATTAGACGGTCATAGCCTTTATCCGCCAAGTAGTCACGTACATCGTCATCAATCTCTAATGTCACTTGCTTATCATCAAGCTGTACTTGTAATTCAACCAAGAACTTATCGACAACCGATACAACAACTGACGTATCTAGAGGATTGAACTGAATAATGGCGTCTAAGCGATTGCGGAACTCTGGCGTAAAGACACGTTTCAGCGACTCTGTATTATCACGACTATGGTCTTGTTGCGTGAAGCCCATTGACGAGCGACTGATACTATCAGCACCAACGTTCGTTGTCATAATAACGATGACTTGCTTAAAGATGGCCACACGACCATTGTTATCAGTCAACGTACCATGATCCATCACTTGTAGTAACAAGTTGAACACATCTGGATGCGCTTTTTCAATCTCATCAAGCAACAATACACAATGTGGATGCTGATTGATTTTTTCGGTGAGTAAGCCGCCTTGATCATAGCCAACATAACCTGGAGGTGCACCGATCAAGCGTGATGCCGTGTGCGCTTCCATATACTCTGACATATCAAAGCGTACTAATTCTACACCTAACAGGTTCGCTAACTGACGCGATACTTCTGTTTTACCCACACCAGTCGGACCTGCAAACATAAACGAACCAATTGGCTTATCTGGGGCTTTTAATCCTGCACGTGATAGCTTGATAGCATCAGCCAACGTAGCAATCGCCTCATCTTGACCAAATACCAAGTGCTTTAGATCTCGATCTAGGTGCTCAAGGATACTCTTGTCATCACTCGATACAGATTTAGGTGGAATACGTGCCAGTTTAGCAATGATAGCTTCGATATCAGCTACATCGATTTTCATCGGTGGCTTTTGACCTTTTGACAATTTCACACCATCTGCTGATTTAGCACTATCGCTTGCTTTCGCAGTCGCTGCTTCATCCTGCATTTCATTGTCTGTATCACCATCGATACCTTCGATATCAGCATCAATCTGCGCATCAAAATCTTGCTCTAAATCAGCAATGAAACTTTCTTCCGCTTCGATATCATCGACATCAGGCACCACGCCTAAGCGCTTGTACGCACCTGCTTCATCAATCACGTCAATGGCTTTATCAGGTAAAAAACGCTCATGAATATGCTTGGCTGATAACTGTACCGCTGTGACCAACGCTTCATCCGTATACTCAACATTATGGAATTCTTCATAACGAGGTTTTAGGCCACGCAGGATATCGATGGTGTCATCCACACTAGGTTCTTTAACATCGATTTTTTGGAAACGACGCGACAATGCATGGTCTTTTTCAAATACTTGGCGATACTCAGTAAAAGTTGTTGAACCGATACAACGCAGCTCACCGTTAGCAAGCGCTGGCTTAATAAGGTTCGATACATCCATATTGCTGCTCATAGATGAACCAGCACCAATAATCATATGAATCTCATCGATAAAAAGAATAGCATTTGGTTTTTTCTTTAACGCATCAAGCAATGACTTCATGCGTTTTTCAAAGTCACCGCGATACTTAGTTCCCGCAATCAGTGAGCCAATATCAAGGCTATAAATCACGCAACCGTTAAGGGGCTTCGGTGCTTTGTCATTAATAATTAACCATGCTAAACCTTCAGCGATAGAGGTTTTACCTACACCAGGCTCACCTACTAGCAATGGGTTATTTTTACGACGACGACACAGTACTTGGGCAGCACGTTCAATTTCAGAAGCACGACCAATCAAAGGATCTGTTTTACCTTCAGCAGCTCGCTGATTTAGATTGGTTGCAAATTCAACTAAGGGATCTTTGCTGGTCTTTTCAGAAGCACTACGACGCTCAGTGCCTGCAGAACCACGTGATTCAGATGGCTCTTCTTTATCTTGACCATGTGATAAATACTGGGTTAACTCAAGGCGACTGATGCCCTGTTTTTTAAGCAGGTAGACAGCATAGGTATCATGTTCTGAAAACATAGAGACCAAAATATCAGAACCTTCTACCAATCGACCACCACCAATTGACTGCACGTGAAAAATAGCACGTTGCAAAATACGATCAAAGCTTTGAGTCGGCTGCGGTGACTGTTCTGTATCAGCATCGATAGTTGGCGTGTGTTTATTAATATAAACCTCAAGCTCAGTACGCAACGCCGAGACATTAGCATTACAAGCAGTCAACGTATTGGCAGCATGAGTGTTTTCTAATAAGGCCAAAAGCAAGTGTTCAACAGTGAGATACTCATGCGATTTTTGGCGCGCAAGCGTCATTGCTAAACGTAGAGAAACTTCAAGATGACGACTTAACATAACAACTTCCTACGGTTATATCTATCTTTATAATTGATAGTTTTATGAATGAGTTAGTAAGTAAATCAGGGCGATAGATGAATTGTTCAAGGGCTATATTCGTATTATTAGACGTCATGAATAAATAAGGTGAGCGGTAGACTATTGATTAAATACTATAATCTCGCTATCAGCCAACAGTAATCACAACTATCCATGGCCGCTTTTCTTTATATCAACACGATACTTCGACGGAGTCAATCTATTAACACAGACTAAAATGTATCAAAGCGTGCTACAAGCTAGTAGCGACAACCTTAATAACGAATATTAAATGTTGAAAAACTGATTAGATAGAAAGAGAGATTGATAGTTGAAAAGCTAGAAATGACGGAGTTTTATCAAGTTCAACGGAGATACTTAGTCTAAAACTATTGGACAGGCTGTTTAATAGATAGGGTTATTAGCTATAAAAATCAATACTATATGGATAATAAAACTATTTTAAAAGGCAAAGTTCATTTATAAGAGGAGTGACTGAAAAGTCAAAAAAGCTCACTATAAAGGTGAGCTTTAAGAAGGATTACTTAGAAATAAGGAACAGTAGGTAAAACTTTAATAGAGCCATATATCAGTACAAGAAATGAATAAATTGCTCTACTCGCCTTGATGCGGTTCGATTTGGGTCAATAATGGATAGCCTTCACGATGTGCCAGACTATTTACTTTTTTGGCCTTAGTCTCGGCGATATCTTTGGGATAAATGCCAGCAATGCCTTTGCTGCTATTATGAATGGTCAGCATAATCTCAACTGCAGAATCCATACTATGACGAAATTCTGACTGCAATATGTATACAACAAACTCCATCGGCGTGTAGTTGTCATTGTACATAACGACCGCATACATGGGCGGTTTGGCTACTTCAGGCTCTGCGACCAATACATCTGCTTGCGGTGACGTTTCGCCATCGGTATCACCGTCTTGTGCACGATGAGCAGGCATATTGGGAAAGTGCCAATCAGCAACCGTTGGCGTGGCTTGTGATATCATTTTTTTCATCATAATCAAAATATAATTATAAGGTAAGTTTAAGATAGAGAATGTTAAGGCAGGCGATAAGGCATGGTATAAAGCACAACCACTAATTAAGGTCATTGTGCTTTGATTTCAACCACAGCATCGTCACTGAGTATTTTATTAAGACATGAGGTAATTAAGGTACGATAGGACTTTCATCAACTTCTGGTAAATCTAGGAGCGATGGTAGCATGTTATCCACACTATCACCGAGCTTCCAGTCATACAATTGCTCTACTTTCTGACCACCAGCTTGCAAAGTCAGTTTTGCTTGCAATGGTCTAAAGCCTGATGGCATTACAAAGCGACCACGTATCCGAACGATACCTTCGATCATATGGTATGCAGGATCAAGTGGTACTTCTACAAGGTCATCATTGTTAAGTAGCGTCAATACAGGCCTTAAGCGTTTGGCTTGACCATCGCTACTTAGCATCCCAATATCAAAACCATACTCAAAAGCATTTTCAGGTAATGGCGAAATTTTGGCACCTAATACCTGTAAAGGCATACCACCTTTCTCACGGATGACATCTGAATATAGCTCATTGAGCTGTGATACTTGTTTATTTTCTACCGTCAATTCTTGCTGGCTTTCACGCAGTTCTTTTAAATTAGCCAAACTGATGGCCAGTTCTTGTTTGGCAGTTGCCGCTTGGTTAATGGCTATCTTATTGCTAAGGCGCAAGTCTTCTAGTGCTTGTGTCGCTTCAGTGCTATCGATAATTGCTTGCTTGGCTTCTGTTTCCATCGAATGAAGGCCACGTTGGTAGCCAAGCTTATGACCAAATACCAGCCCAACCACCGCTGTCACTAATACGGCTACAACGAACAGTGCCAATACCAATGTAGAAGCGCCGCGTTGTGAGCTAGCAATACCACTTATAGGGACATTATTATTTCTAAAGGAATGCTGTTTGCGCTCCAAGCTAGGTATAACCAAGTCTTTGCACAATAGACGTGCTGGCTGTGAGCAAAAGCGTAGTACGAGCTGAGAACGCATTTAGACAGTATCTCTTAAGGGTAAGGGCAAGTCATTATAGCCGAATTTATAATCAATACCTAGCACCGCAAATGTGAATGATTGGAATATGAAGTCGTTGATATTAAGGAACAATCGGTGCAAAGTTCAGCCCCATTGACTCATCAAAACCAAACATTACGTTCATGTTTTGCACAGCCTGACCAGCAGCACCTTTGACTAAGTTATCTTGAACAACGATAACTGTTAGCTCAGCACGCTCATTGTCCTGATGTACCGCAATACGTAAACGGTTACTAGCACGAACACTGCGCGTATCGGGATAAAGCCCCTTTGGCATGACATCAACAAACAACTCTGACGTATAGCTATTTTCAAATGCTTGCTGCCAATCGATAGCAGCGCCAGCATCGGTCAGCTCCATATGAATAGAGCTTAGCATGCCCCGAATCATCGGTACTAAATGCGGCAAAAAGCGAATGCGATGCGCGAACTGACTGTCTAATAACTGTGCAACACCCTGCTCAATCTCTGGTAAATGACGATGGCCTTCGACGCTATAAGCCTTAAAGCTATCTGTTGTCTCAGCATAATTGAGTGCAAGTGATGCTTGACGACCTGCACCAGACACACCAGATTTTGCATCAATTACAATACGAGACTCAATCAAACGCTCTGCTTGCTTATTCTGAGCTTCGATAATTGGTTTTAGACCCAAAATCGCAGTGGTTGGATAACAGCCTGGGTTGCCTACTAGTAACGCATTCGCAAGCTTGTCGCGATTGATTTCTGGTAAGCCGTAGACTGCTGTTTTCAACAGCTCAGGACAAGCATGTGACTGTTTGTACCAGTGCTCAAAGTCAGTCAGTGACTGCAAACGAAAATCAGCAGCCAAATCGATGACCTTGACGCCAGCTTGGGTAAGCGCTTCAGCTTGCTTCATTGCTACGCCATGTGGCGTCGCAAAAAACACAACATCACATTTTTGCAATGCAGCAAGCGTATTATCACCTAAGTCGCTAAAAACGATGTCAGACACACCGCGTAAGCTTGGGAAGATTTCATCAGCACGAGTGCCAGCTTCGCTACGAGAAGTTAATAAATCAATAGAAACCTCAGGATGAGCAGATAATAGGCGAATAAGCTCAATACCCGTATAGCCTGTACCACCGACGATCGCTGCTGAAATCATAAAACACCCTTTTCTTGGTAAATACTAAATATGCACTGATAGATTCTATATTTGCCTGTAATGCGTGTAGTTCTACAAATCATGCAATTCTACAAATACAGAACAAAGACAGAATCACTCTCTAAATATTCTGACTGTTAAATTTTATAGTCGTGTACTGCATCTACAAACACTTTGGCGTTGTCAGGGTTAACCCATTGGGTGATACCATGACCTAAGTTTGCTATGTAACCAGTCTTTTCACCATCAGCGTAAGCACGGTCAAGCATGGCGTTCACTTCCGAACGGATAGTTGCAGGCGAACCATATAACGTCGCTGGATCTAAGTTACCTTGGATAGCTTTGCTGCTTTGCAGTTTTTTATGCTTTTTGGTCAATTGACGCTGACTTTCAGTCAATACTTGACGTGCACGATCAATCGGCATCGTCCAGTCTAGACCTAGCACATCTGCTTCGCTGTCAGCCTGAATATCAAGCCATAACCCACCACCTTTAGTGAATAGCACTACAGGTACTTGTGGATGACGTTCCTTTAGTTCGGCGACAATACGTTTATTATAAATGTGTGAAAATTCGATAAATTGACGATGGCCTAACGCCCCGCCCCAACTATCAAATATCTGAACGATTTGAGCGCCAGCTATGATTTGGGCATCTAAGTAGTCGATAACTGACGTTGCAAGCTTGTCTAGTAACTGATGTAAAAAATCAGGGTTACTATATAAGAAGCCTTTGGTATAACGATAATCTTTCGAGCTACCGCCTTCTATCATATAAGTAGCCAATGTCCACGGACTACCAGAAAAACCGAATAATGGAACTTGACCATTTAGCGCTTTACGAATGCTGGTTACCGCACGCATGACATAGTCTAGAGAATCGTTTGGCTCAAGCACTGGCAATCTATCAAGATCAGCCTGCTCACGGATAGGATGTTTGAACTTAGGGCCTTCACCCGTTTCGAAATACAAGCCCAATCCCATCGCATCAGGGATAGTTAGAATATCACTAAATAAAATGGCAGCATCTAAATCATAACGGCGCAATGGCTGTAGAGTCACTTCAGTAGCGCGGGCTGTATCTTTGCACAGACTCATAAAGTCACCCGCTTCAGCACGAGTGGCTTTATATTCTGGTAAATAACGACCAGCTTGACGCATCATCCATACCGGTGTGGTATCAATGGGCTCAAAACGTAATGCACGTAGCAATCTATCATTTTTTAAAGGTGCAAACTGTTGCTGAACCGAGTTACTACCGTCTGAAGCACTCATGTACAAATCTCCAAAACAGCACAATATCCATATTTATCAATGGATATTGTGCTGGATAAAATAAGTTGAATAAAAAAGGTTATATGAAAGTGTTATACAGTTAATGCAAGGTTGTCGCGGTGTACCATGACGACACGTTCTTCGCTACTGCCAAAGATCTTATCGAACTGTTCGGTACGCTCACGAGCAACGCGGCGCGCATCATTCGATGAGAAGTTTACCTGCCCAACGGCTATGCGCTCACCTGTATCTTGATGAATGATTTCTACCACATCACCTTCATCAAATCCGCCCTGCACTTCTACAACGCCCACTGGCAATAAACTTCTATTGTGCTCAGTCAATGCTCTTGCAGCGCCTGCATCAACGACCAAGCTACCTGACATACGTAGATGCGCAGCTAGCCATTGCTTACGCGCAATGATTTTATCTTCGTCATTAGTCGTCAGCAACGTACCTACCGCTTCGCCTGATACCACACGGGTAATAACGTCATCGATAGCACCGCTGACGATAACGGTAGGACAGCCACCCATAGCAGCAAGGCGTCCAGCACGGATTTTGGTCAACATACCACCGCGTCCAAGCTTACCGCCGTCTCCTGCAATATCAAATAAATAATCAGCCATTGCACGCTCTTGACGAATCATCTTAGCATCAGGATTATCACGTGGGTTATCAGTGAAGACACCTTCTTGATCGGTTAAGATAATGTACAAATCAGCATTAACCATCGCGGCTGCCATCGCACCCAAGGTATCGTTATCGCCAAATTTGATCTCATCAATTGTGATGGTATCGTTTTCATTAATAACAGGTAGTACGCGCCATTCTAATAACTGTGTCAGCGCACCCGTCGTGTTGAGATAACGACTACGATTAGACAAGTCATCATGAGTTAGCAAGAGCTGCGAGCTTTGAATACCATGCTGAATCAAAGCTGACCACCATGTTTCAATCAACCCCATCTGACCAATAGAAGCACAGGCTTGTAGTGCTGCTAGTTTCTTGGGACGTTCCTCAAGGTTCATACGTACCACACCTTCAGCAACAGCACCTGATGATACCAGCAGTACCTCAACGCCTTTTTTGTGTAGCTTAGCAATCTGCTTTGCCCACTCATATATGGCAGTACGATCCAGCCCTCGACCGTTATTGGTTAATAATGATGAACCAATTTTGACAATAACGCGCTGAATATCAAAGTTGCGAGTTTGCTTAACAAATCTTGCTTCTTTCATCGTGTTTGCTATGTCATCTGCCATATAAACTCCTTTTTTTTCATATCAATTGATTGTAGGGATTAAATTCACAATTCAAGTATAACTGCTCAAGCATACTAGCTTAAGGAACGTACATTACCTCAACGCCATCGTCATCATCGTCGTCAAAATCAGACGCATCCAAGCCTTCACGCGCCGCTTTACGAGCCGCACGATATGCTTCACGCTGTGCTTCAGTGTTCAGACGCACTTCAGCTTCTAAACGCTCGAAACGTTCTTTTTGTGCTTCAGCGAAGATAGGATCTTCTATTTCACGCTCACGCTCAAGTTCGATATCATTCATTAGATGATATTTGACCGCATCAACGCCTTCACCAGTTAGCGTTGCCGTACGGAAGACCATACCAGTCCAACCAAGCTCTGCGACGATATGAGTACAAAGCGCATTCAAATCTTCATCATTAACCTGATCGATTTTGTTTAATACCAAAATCTGCGGCAAATTAGCCAATTCAGGAGAAAAACGCTCAAGCTCATTTAAAATAACACGAGCATTCTCAACTGGGTCGCTGCCATCAACAGGCTTGACATCAACTAAGTGTAGCAGACGACGCGTACGCGCAACATGTTTTAAGAAGCGAATACCAAGTCCTGCGCCTTCTGATGCGCCCTCGATAAGACCAGGAATATCTGCCATTACAAATGAGCGATGACGACCAATATCGACCACACCCAAGTTTGGAACTAGGGTGGTAAACGGATAATCAGCCACTTTCGGTCTAGCAGCAGAGACTTGACGGATAAAGGTCGATTTACCAGCATTAGGCAAACCAATCAAACCAACATCAGCCACTACTTTTAGCTCAAACTTAAGAACTTTTAGCTCACCTTCAAAACCTGACGTCGCTTTACGCGGCGCTTGGTTGGTCGAGCTTTTGAAATGAGTATTACCTAGACCACCGTCGCCACCTTTGGCAATCAGTAGTGTCTGGCCAATCTCAATCAAATCGCCCAATACTTCGTCTGTCTCGGTATCAACTACCGTCGTACCAACTGGTACTGGTAAATAAAGATCATCAGACCCTTTACCTGAACAGTTTCTACTATGGCCGTTCTCAGCACGCATGGCGTCATGACGACGCGTATAACGATAGTCAACTAGGGTGTTGGTGTTGTCTTCTGCAATGACGTACACATCTCCGCCCTTGCCGCCATCACCACCATCAGGTCCACCACGCGGGACATATTTCTCTCGGCGAAAACTGGCGATTCCGTTACCACCGTCACCTGCTTTTACCGTTACGACGGCTTCATCAATAAATCGCATCTTACGTTCCTTAATTCACAATCCAGTCTAGAAACTGGTTACAACCAACGGTTGTATTTTGGGGTTTTGCTATGTTGTTGCGTCAAAATAAACACTGTATAAAGTCTACTTTTACTTAGTGCCCATTATGACAATAACACCCGATAATCAATCGGACTATCGGGTGTTTAAGTATGACAGTTAAAGTCCTACCAAGCTATTCAAAGTAATATCTGCTACAGCGCAATCTTATGACACGATAGCCCTACTATACTTGGTATGACGTTATTGCTCTACTGTATTTAGTAATCTATGCTGGAATCTGAGCGTAGCTGATTCCGGCCATTTGTGTCGCCAAACGCAATACCTGAGTACTATAACCTACTTCGTTGTCATACCAAACATATACGATAGCTTGGTTGTCAGTCAAAATAGTGGCTTGAGCATCGATAATACCAACATGAGTCGTACCAACGAAATCCGTTGATACCGCTTCTGTAGAATCTGTATAAGCAATCTGCGACTGCCAAGTGCTGCTGTTAGCCGTTTTGCGCAAGAACTCATTTAACGCATCAGCGCTTGCTGGTGCAGTTTTTAGATTCACGTTCAAGATTGCTAGGCTGACGTTTGGTGTTGGTACACGAATAGCGTTACCCGTTAGCTTACCGTTTAGTTCTGGCAATGCTTTACCAACAGCTTTTGCAGCACCAGTACTGGTGATAACCATGTTCATCACAGCACTACGACCACGGCGGTCTGCTTTATGATAATTATCAACCAAGTTCTGATCATTGGTAAATGAGTGAATAGTCTCTACATGACCATTTACAATACCGTACTCATCATTCAATACATTCAGCGTTGGCGTAATCGCATTGGTCGTACAGCTAGCAGCACTAACGATCGTATCATCACCAACGGTGTCATTGTTCACGCCATAAACGACGTTTTTGATATCGCCGCCAGCAGGGGCTGTTAGTAGCACTTTTTTCACGCCAGTAGACTGTAAGTGCTTGCCAAGGCCCGCTTCATCTTTCCAGATACCTGTGTTATCGATAACAAGAGCATTGTCGATTCCATAAGCAGTATAGTCGATTTCGCTTGGGTCTTTGGCATAGATAACTTGTACAAAACGACCATTAACGATCATGCCGTTATTATCATCATCAATGCTAATGCCGCCTAAGAATCTACCATGGATTGAGTCACGCTCAAGCAATGAGATACGCTTAGCCAAGTCACCAGCAGCGGCTGGACGTACAACAATCGCTTTTAGTTGTAGACCTTTCGCGCTTGACGCTTGTGACAATAGCAGACGAGTCAAGATACGACCGATACGGCCAAAACCATACAGTACAACGTCTGTCGCGCCGTTTACAGCACCAGCGTTATTGATAGACTGTAGAGCGGTTTGTAAGTCCGTATCATTAGCAATCAATTGACCAACATCGATACGAGTGGCTTGGATATTAGTGTTTTCTGAGATAACTTTTACCATCGCTAGAGTATCAGCGATATCGATAGCTTTGGCGCCATGGTCGCGTAGCGCTACTTTTTGATGCAAGGCAAGTATTTGACCAACTGAAGTAGCGTCTAGCGTTTCGCCAAACAAAGTCACTTGTACGTCTTGCTTGTTATAGAGCTTGTTTAGTAGCCCCATAAGCTCAATCGCTTGTTGCTCTTGATTGTTGTAGTTGTTCAAGTGGTCTTGATGTAATTGGCGTAAGGTATCAGCGTTGCTCACGAGAAACATCCTTATGGTCAGTAATGTATGATCAATAAAATATGAAGAAGTGTAAAATAGATAGGTTGTGTATGCTCTAAATGGCGACTCTAATATGATAATCAACCACTATCAATATGGGTTATTGACGCTAGAGTATTTGAATCGCCTAGATTTTAGCCTAAAACGCCTCATTTTGCCAGTAGTAACCGATTAGCTAGCGTGCATAATAGGTTTCATTCTCTTATATAGTTCTCATATACAGCTAGTAATAAAAATAAAGGCAGCCATGTATGCTGCCTTATCGAGACGTAATTAAATAATAATCGCTATAGGGCTTAATTAACCAAAGCAGTAAATTTAGTTATAACACTTATGGTGCTAGACTCACCGTTTGGTTGCTCTGCGACGTCAATGTAAACTCTTTTAAGTCATAACCTTGCTGCTGAGCAATTTGACGATATTTGGTATACGTTTCCCGACTAATATTTGGCGAGCGTGCTAGTAGCCATAAGTATTTTTTATCAGGCGTCCCTACTAGCGCAGTTTTGTACTCTGAATCACGTGCTAGCACCCAATAATCAGCACGGCCGACTGGAATCCAACGAATCCACTTCGGTAAGAACGTCACTTTTAGTTTGCTACCGCTTTCATCGACTGGCTTAGCTAAACCTTCTGCGACAATACCTGAACCGTCCTCGCTCACACATTTGTTAGTAACCGTGATTCCTGAGCCGTCATCTTTTTGTGCATAGTTAGCGGTCACATCACCAGCACACTTGCGCTGGAAATACATTGGCAAACGACCAATCTCATACCAAGTACCTGCATAGGTATTTAGATCTACGCTATCTACAGTAGTTGGCGTACTTGCAGATTTATAAATAATATCACTTGGCTTAACCGATAGCATATCGGTCGTGGTCTTCTCATTCATCACATCATCAGACATTCCATTAGTTGCCATGTTCATTGGCGGCGTGGCTGCATAGGCTGAGAACGCTGCTAACGGTATAATAATCGCTAAGGCAATGCCTGTATGTTTGATCAGTCCATTCATAAATATGCGCTCCGGTATTTCTTTGTAAGATGAATTATTTGTTGATGCATCACTCATTTGCTCAGCGTCGATGGCCTGTTCAGAACTACTGTTTAGATTATCTATTTGATCCTCTAACAGTCCTGACATTAGTGGCTCATCTTCATTTAGTTTTTGTGGTTGTTTCTTTGGTGATGACTTATAGCCAGATGATTTGTAGCCACTAGCCACGTCATGATTGTCCTCATTGCTATTTTTTAGATCTTTGCTTATTTCATTGTTACTCATAGCTGACTCTTTTGCCCTAAGGCTTTTGTCGGCGCTTTTGTATCCAAAATAGCTGTCTTGCGAAGACGTGTCTTTTGCCAGATGGTGCGAATATTCGCCATTCGAGCTGTCACGATTATAGCTAGCATCGTTACTAGCTTGGTTTGTCTGTTGGGTATCATCGCCATATTCATTGTCATTGAGCGATTGCTTAGGCTGCTGAAGTTGAGAACCAGCTGCCTGTGAATCAGTCCATGCTGACTCAGGTAACTTATTGGTTTTCATAGGAGTACCATTCTTAAATAGTGATTGTTAAAAACGCTTTATGTACGGCATCTATTTGGTCTCGTTTTCTAAAAGCCATTTGCTTTGGTATAAATTATTCGTGCAAAACTTGACTCTACAAAAGCTTTTTTATTATTGTATTTTGAACATCACTTTTGATCAGTCACTCGTCTATAGAAATAAGATCAACGTATCGTAGATATGCAATATATATTAAGGACAACTGGACTATTAAAACAGTAGTGCAATGTAGGAAAACGCAACGGTTTGTAAGTAACTATGGGGTTTGAGTGTTGTTTGAACACATCATAACCACATAGTTACTTGCTGGATAACTAAGTTAAAAATCAGTTATTTGAACTTACTAAGCTTAATACAGAAGTCTAATGCGGGTCACATTCAGGCAAATGGCACGATGGATTCCCTATAGCTTTCTTGAAGTATGCGGATTATATAAACTGACGGATACCTGCCACACTGATACCGCCATATTGCAATGCTTGATTGAGCATAGCAGGCTCCAGCCCGCCTAACCCAATGACAGGCATATCAGCTAATTCTGCTAACTCTGACCATGCTTCCCAGCCAAGCGGTGTGTCATCAGGATGCGTTTGGGTAGCGAGCACAGGCGATACGAAAGTACCAATCACTGGTGGTAATGCATTCTGTATGCGCATGCTGGCAAGTTTGTTGGCTGCCGTTATGCTTGCAATGTCATGACAGCTGACGATAAGCGGATAGTCTTTAGATAACGACTGTGTAAGAGCTGTAGAACTGCCTACCTCATTGAAACACTGCATCAGTGTCGAGTGTGTTAAATGCTTAGCAATTATCCGCTGGCCAGTTTCTGTCTTCTTAGCAGTTAGTGAGCCCTCAATATCTAAAGGTTTTTCTTTGTCATTAGGTAAAATCGCTAAAATATCTGGGCGTACCGTCATCAGTTGCTCAGCAAGATGCTTAGAATTTGCATCCTTCAATCGGATATATACCCCTGACTCTGATGCTAACTTTTCTTGATGATGCTGTAGCCATGCTGCCGCTGCATCAGTGTGTGTGCCAAAATGTGTCAGAGGATAAGTAATCGCTATCTTCGATGGGAGTTTCAACCATTCAAGGATTGTCTTATTAGCAGCGGGCAGATGATACTCTCCTGCCAAAAGATTTGATTTGCTTACCCAAGTCAGTGCCTGCCCTTCTAAACCTTGTTCACAGTGTCTATGCTGCTCGTACTGCTCTACTGTCAGCTCAATCTTATAAACCTGTAAGCTGACCTGCTTATCGCCATAATCATGATGCAAACGCCCAAGCTTAACAATAGTATTATTATCAAGCAGGATATCCGTCTCTTCAGCCACTTCTCTTATCAACGCCTGCGCTGCTGACTCATTTGCTTCTATCTTTCCCCCGACAAACTCATAACGATTTCCTTGATGCTGAGTAGCATCTCGAAACCCAAGTAAATACTGATCTTTATAATGAATGACAGCCACTGCAACATTTACGATGTTAGGTTTGTTAGTTTTCGTCTTACTTTCCGGCTTGGTCTCTGATTGTTGATTTGACCCGTTCAACATATTTATATCCTTTATTTCGGTATTTACCTTGATTATTTTTGATAATTTAATAGTTTTTATAGGCTAGATGATTTATTTGGATTTAGCACTTAACTCATTAATTTATTTAAATAAAATGCTTAATCGAGATAGTTTATAACAGTAAACTTAGATAAGTTTACATAATAACTGCATTTTATTTTATCAATTGCCTTGCAAATTTATCAAATCTAAATGATAATTATTATCGTTAAAAACAATTACGCTATGGTTAGCCAATTTTTTAAGCCACTTTTTTTCAAAAGGAATTTACTATGAGCATGGTTATCTCTCGTTATTTAAACTGTCGTGAAAACCGTCTACCTACTTTGCAATCACAACATCTATTTGCACTAACCAAAGAGGTACGTATCGAGCATGAAGGCGAAGAGTATCGACTACGCCTAACTCGCAACAATCGCTTGATTCTAACCAAGTAACGTCTATTTCAGTGACACCTTTTTCAATACTCCTATAAAAAAACGCCTTCATTATGAGGCGTTTTTTTATAGGTTCTACAACTTAAAAATAATTTCAAAAGCGCTCTCAGCTGACATCAATTAGAAAGCAGTCGTCCTCTAAATAAACAATTTAGAACTGCCAACTATAGACCACATCTACTGCATTTTCCGCTGCTGAGCTTGCTTCTACATAGATACGGCGTGTCAATTGATAACGAACAGAAAGGCTATTTTGCGCATTGAAAACACCCACACCATAACGAATGTACAAATCAGGGGTCACGTAACCTGTGACGTTGACATTGGTGTCCTCGCTACTACCTGAGGCATCAACTGTCAGACTCTGCAAACCAAACGCTTGCCCAATTTGATTGGTCAGGCTACGAGTACCACTCAGACCAAAGCTCAGTCCAGCGGCAGCCAGATTATTAGTCACTTGCGACTTAAACCCTTGCTCACTGATTTGTGTGGCGCTCTTATTATCGATGCGACCTGTCACCAACGCGTTCATGGCTTGCTGCTGGGTCAGTCCTGCATTGTTAAAGACGATAATATTGGGACTTTCAGTCGTTCCTTTGACACGCAGACCAACTGTTTTGCCATTAATCGTTTTTGCCGCTTCAATGCTCAAGCTCGGTTTCATCACATCGCCATTGAAACGCACTTGACCATAATTTAGCTCTAGGCTTTGGCCAAAGGCATTGATATTGGTACGGCGTGAGACCTGTACAACACCTCTGGCACGCATAATACCTGTGCCATTCTGCGTCACATTAATCGCACCTGCCAACGGAATGACGGCGCCAAAACCACGGAAATTGATATCATCGCCCAAATCAACACCGATATCAGCATTGATTGACCAAGGTTTTGAAATAGCCAGTACTTCATCGATATTACCAATCAAACGACGGTCTAGTACGACTGCATCTTCAGTCTGAGTAATGATATCTTCGCTGGCTTCAGGCGGACGAATGGTCGCAGACGGCACACTGATCGCCCCTTTTATATCAACATAACGGTCGCCTGGACGCACGATAATATCAATATCAGGATCAATTTCAGCAACCAGTAATGGCGGTTGAGTGATGACTAGGCCTTCACCGACAATACTCAACTTGGCCTGCAGTTTTTGCTGCCAATTGACTGTCCCCGACAATTTGCCTTCACCTGTACCACTATTAAATGTGCCATCAATGGTCGCTTGCGTGCCGCGGATTTTGGCTGCCGCATTTACTTTGGATAGATTCACGGGCAAATCAAGCATGGCTATACGGCCGTCAGAGAGCTTTACGTCGCCATAGAACTGTGGTTTGGTTAAGGTGCCGCCTAGGCCACCAGCCATTGTGACGTTACCTCTTAGGACGCGCATACCGGGGAAGAATGGCTTAAATATCGCAAGATCAAGCTCGTTCAGCACCAATGCACCAGAGATTGGTTTAGGGTCTTTATAAGGATCGACGATCACCTCAGCATAGCCACGCGCCCCGCGTCCAGTATTGATATCAGTACGCAGCTTGATGCCCTTAGGCACAGACAGAGCAATGAGAGACACGCGCTTGTATGGCAAGGTCATTGATGTGCTTTCGCCGTCTTGAACAAGGCCAATCTTGCCGTTATCTGAGTATAGCGTGGTATTGATAGTTGGCGGACGACCACGTTGCCATCCGACGATTGCTTTACCATTAATCTTACCATTCCAGTCAATATCTTCTGGCAAGAACACTGAGAATAACGACGTATCTAAATTCTGCAACGCTACATTGACTTCACCTTGGTCTGGCGATGCCACTAGTTTTTCACGTAGACAGAGCTTGCCAGTTTGATCCGTGGCCTGCCAACAATGAGCGGCAAGCTGTACTTTTAGATCACGATTCTCACCACCCTGATTGTAAGGCAAATTCACAATCAGCTGTGCAGGTTGTAATTGATTCAAAGTCGCATATTTAGATTTGATGCGGCCTTTTCCAATGACACCTGACCAGCTTAGCCTATCTCGATCAAAACCACCTTTTAACCTAGCGCCGACATCGAGTTGCTTATTGGCTACATTTAAATCGACCACATGAGATTTTTCGGTACCATTAAAGGACGCTTTAACACTATCGAAACTTTGACCAGCAGCATCTAGGCCTTCAGCCGTCACGATTAACTGGCTTGGGCTATTGGCTAAGTTGACCAGCTTGCCGCGTACACGGCCTTGACGCAATATAAAGCCAGGTAGCGCGAGTCGCTCACCGACCAAGTCAATATAAATAGTAGGTAGTGCTTGACCAGCTGGTTGAGACAGCGTGGCACCGCCAGTGACTTTACCAGCCAATTGGCTAGATAGTTGGTCTAGACTGGTGATGTTAATTTTGGTTTGTAGCTGTTTGGCATTGCCGTTAGCCGTGACATAGTTGTCACCCCAACGCAGCACAAGGTTATTAGCGTTTAAGCTATCAATCAAAGCGTTTACTTGCTTATATTGTGCTTGAGCATCTTGGGTCTGAAGTTGTTTGAAGTAACTTGCTAAATCTTTAGGCAAACGCATTTTCGCTGATAGGCTGCCTTTGGCACTCAGTTGCTGCCCTTTTAGCATGCCATTTAGATTAACTTGTTTAATATTGACAATCTGCTGCGTGTCACTCCAGCGGCCATCTGTATCAATCGTACCAGTGATAAGGCTTGGAGTATCTTTTAGGAAGTAGCCAATGTTAAAACGATCCATCACCGCGTTGATATCCCATGCAACGCCTTGACGCACATCAACGGTACCGCTGGCATCGATACTACCTGCCGCACCCACATGACGGAAACGATTGATGCGGATCAGCTGACTGTCACCACTGGCTTCTATATTCAGCTTACCTGCTGGCAATTGCTCGGCATCTAATATGCCGTTGAAATTTACGGCAAAGCGCTGCAAGGTACCTGCGGTGTTTTTGCTGTTTTTTGGCGCATTTTGCCATTCGCCACTGGTTTTTAGATCGCCTGTGATTATCGCTGGATTATTGGGTAAAAAATAACCTAAATTGAACTGGTCAAAACGACCATCTATATTCCAGCCGATATTTTTACGTAAGTCGATAACACCTTTCGCATCAACTGCGCCCGCTTCACCCTTATAGTTCAGCTTACGAATACTAATCAGCTTTGGCGTACCCGCAGCATCGATAGATAGACGTCCCTGCGGTACATCTGCTGTATCAATCCGACCATCAAAACGCGCATCGAACACCGACAGCTCACCACCTACGATATCAACACTGGCATCACCAGCACCTGTGATACCAATAGCACGATCTGCTTGCGTCGCATCGAGCTGCGCTTGCATATCGGTATTGTTTAAAGTAATCACATGACGCTGACCACTGACACCATTTTTGGTGATATTTAGCAGTCGACCACGCGCACTTATACTACCTGTTAGGCGCTCAAGCGGTAGATCGCTACGATATTTCTTAGGGAGTAGACCTTTAGTACTGGCATCAATTTGCCATGTCAGTGGACGCTGTTTGCTCGCTAACTGAATCTGTCCTGTGCCAGATAAGTCTCCTACTATGCCATTGTAATTGAGACGATTGATATCAATGACATCACCAGCCTTACGTATACGTAGATCGTAGTTGCCCTTGGGGGCAGCATTGAGCTCATTGATAACGGCATTGGCATCGACTGATAGGGTCGAACCTCGAACGATAACGTCCGCCTGCCCACTAGGACTGTCTATATTGCCAATATTGGGTACGTTACGGCGGGTTAGGTTTTTCCAGTTAGCGTCAATATACCAAGGCGCAACTTGCTTGGACTTGGCAGAGGTTTTACCGCGAACCATATTGGCATTGATGTGCTCACCATCGCGCTGACGTAAATCTGCATCGATCTGCGTATTACCAGTGGCATTCTGCTGCTGATAACGCAGTGACAGCCTACCGTTAAGGGTTTGCGGCGCATAAGCTTTAAAATCAGTATATTCATCAGGAATAGCACGGCGAATATCAAAGTTGCTACCCGTCGCACGCACCGTGGCCTCAAAGCTGTCTTTCCAATCTAAAATACCTTGTAATGCCAAACGTCCCGCTGGCACGTCAGCATCTAGGCGATCTATACGTAGCTGACTGTTGGCAATAACGGCACGGCCTTGATAATGACCTGATGGGATGTCTTTGGCCGTCAATTCAGTATTGATACGCAATCGTATCTCAGAGATGACACCAGAAGCTGTGGCTGTACCGCTTTGTAGGCGAATGTTTTGGCTATCAGCATAAGGGATAAGAATATTATCCCACTGTAGTTTTGCATCAAACGGCGCACCTGCATCTAGCCCCTGTACTACAAAGTCGCCTTTCACATCGCTATCGTTATAACGACTACGTACTTTACCGACAGTACGTTTAAGCGTTCCCGTTGCAGAGATATTTAACGGGTCGATATAGGCTTTTTCAAGGGCGCTGACTTCCGCAATCGCACTCAAATCTAGTGGATAGTCGCCCTGTAGGTCGATCTCTCCTTGTAAGGCACTGACTTTTACGATATCAGCGTACTGCAGGTCACCACGGCCAACGGTCACCGTACTACCTACCCACGTCAGGTCACGCGCCGTAATATCTTGAATAACGATAGGATCTTTGGTTACTTGCTTATAGGTGATTTTCTTAATTTTTGCTTGGTCAAAACGCAAGTTTACTGGCAACTTTAAAGTTTTATAATCAAACGGTTCACCAGTAGGCGGTTTTTTATTGATAATCTCTATGGTCTGGATATCTGCATCGCTTAAATGCACTTCTTTGGCAAATACTGCACGCCAGCCTATTTTTACATAGGCCTTATCTACTAATATCTCAAGATCCTCAGTCGCTTCAATATCGATATCGGTGACCCAAATACCATCGCGCAAGTTACCGCGTCCGTATTTGAAATCAATACCTGTTTCAACACTGATTTTCTCTAATATAAACTTCGTACCAGCGTCAGTCCCTGCCGCATAAAAAAATATGGCAAACATAATCGCCAGTACGATAAGCACCAATACCAGCAGTTTGAGCAGAAATGACAACGGATACCAACGCCTAACGGCACGGGCATCACGCTGTGCTGGATCTTCATCTGGAGCATTATTAGGCGGGGTATTTTCTGTCAGCATGACACTCAACTACGTTAAAAAATGAAGACCAGCAATCGGTACGATAAGTGATAATTAGAACATTTGGAGCGACTAAACATTTGGAACTACTACATTAAGCGATTATAACGGTGAACCAATAAAGAAGTGCAGTCGTACTGGAATGCTTTCCTCGGTCACACCAGCAGCCACATCGACACGTACCATTCCTACAGGCGATGCCCAGCGGATACCGACACCAACGCCGACTTTTGTCTCAGTGTCAAAATCTTTGTCGTAGGCATTACCGACATCAGTAAAGAATGCGCCACGGAAACCTGGTTTAAATTCATAATTATACTCAGCACTACCGACCGCTAGCACCTGCCCGCCCGTTAGATAGCCTTTATCTAATGGTGACAAGCTCTCATAGTCATAACCGCGGATACTCTGATCGCCACCTGCAAAGAAACGCAACTTATAAGGTACGTCATAAAAATCATCCGCCCAGATATAACCGGCATTGGCACTACCTAATACTTGATGCTTTTTGTCTTCGCCAAAGCTATAGATACCACTAACGCCTGCGCGAATAATCGCCATATCGGTATCACTGAATGCGCTATCAGTGCCAGCCTCGATTGAGTAGTACTGGCGCATACCCTGCGTTGGGTTGGTAGCGTTGTCGGTATCTGTTTTATTCATACCATAGCCAAACAATAACGCGCGCTGTTTCGGACTTGAAGAGGTAAAGCGGATAGGCAAATCATCTAATGCTGCCCCATCAACCCCCGTCTCAAGCTCATCCAAGCGGTAACGCACAGAGTAGCTGCGATTCCAGCCAGTGTCACTACGAATGTTACGTGCCAAAGCCGCTTTTAGCGTTGTGGTTGATAGATCAAAGTTGCCTTCACCTTGGTCAATCACTTCCTCTTCATAAGTAAGACGTGCATCTAGCTTATCATTGAGCGGGTGCTTCCATGGTCGACTGGCATACACAGCCACGTTTTTGCTGATTCTCGAAACTTCCGTTTCTGCACCTGCTTGATAGCCTTGGCGATTGAGCAAGTTGTAGTCTATTTTTGCGGTGGCGCGAACGCCAGTATCTGTACCATAACCCAGACCAACTTGAGCATCACGTGGTTTATCCGCGTATACAAACACATATAAAGGTACTTTTTTGCTTTCTGCAACGTCTTGAGGCGTTTTACGTCCTGCTAATGTTGGAGGTACAAAGTTCTCATCATTAATCAAAATCTTCTCATCAGGGAATATCTTTTGTGCGACATTGCTGATTGAATCACTGATTTTGCCCAATAAATTATCGGCTTCCTGATCTTTTTCATCAAGCACGCGATCATTCGGCAAGCGGCTTAATCGTTCTGCTTTTTGTCTGATGGCTTGCAGCTTATCAAGGGTGGCTTCATCAGCCTCAAAATCAATAGCAGCGATATCCGCTTCATTGACCGTCTCGCCACTATTAGCACTCAGAGCACTATCGCTCTCTGCACCTATATCACTATTATCGTTAACCGTATCTTCTTTACTAGCCGTCACATTTAAGGCAGCTGCGCCATCATTGCTACTCAGATCTGCGACGCTATCATTGTCCACATTATTAATATCGTCATCTAATGTGTCGTTACCCTCGGTAGCAGCATTGTCAAACGCTAAGGTACCAGCTGCACTACTATCAGTTGGTGGTAGTATAGACTCGACGTTGACCGTATTAAAGTAACGAGTTGCCGATAAGTCGTTACTAAACTTCGTGACTGCAGGACGATAAAACGGCTCGCCCGGCGTAAAGCCATAGAGCTGTTGTAACAATGAAAGCTCTACTGGTAGCTTGTCAGGGTCTTGGGTCAGCGTATTGGTTTCTTTGTCGTAGGTAAAAAACACCACATCGTCAAACTCGTAACGATCACCTGTGTTGTAAACCAACGAGACATCTGCTTTGTTGTCCGGCAAAATGATATCAACGGATTTGTTCAGCCAGTACTGGTCAAAATACCCGTAGGTATTGCTCAAGGACTCTAAAGCCGCTTTGCTACTCTTGTAGACACGATGATTAAAAATATCGCCTTCTTGCGGTGGCAAATCTGCCTCAAGCGTTGCAAATTCTTCTTGCTCACTGCCCTCACCGCGAATCTCAATAATACGGCTGTCTACCAGTACCGGCTCGCCTAGCTCTTCAATCACAACATTGACTGTATCGCGATCAGGCTGGGTCAAACGCATCTCAACCTCGTAGTAACCAACGGCTTTAGCAGCATTCTGTGCTGTTTCGCGCAAACGTGGCAATGCCGCAGTAAAGTCAATAACCGACTGAACGGAAGTGTCATCCAGTGCCGCTTTGATGTTTTTCATTGGCTGAATATCATTGTCAGCCTCAACCAACTGAGCCTTACCATTAGGAGAGTCTTCAGCGGATACTTGCTCTAGATAAATAGCGGTTTCTACATTTGGCAAAGCCACCACGCCACCGTCGTTAAAAAAGCGATTGTAGAGACGCGTCACGATATTACCTCTATTACGCGCGCGTGGCCGTGGTCTATTGGCTTGTTCGATACTTTGATCGACGGCCTGAGTATCATTCTGATAATCTGGTAGATAGTCATTAGGATTGATAATATCTGTTGTCGTACCTTCTACATTGGCAGGCACATTCGTGCCAGCTATCACCTCATCACTACTATCATCAGTCGTCAGGCTATTTTCATTCTTAACAGTAGCTTCATTGCTAACGACATCTTCGTTGCTGACAGCGCCACTTACCTCAATCGGACGTGACATCCCTTCAGCTGCGCTCGCCTGTTCTTCTGTTGTTTCACTTCTACCCAACGTATCAAGGTTGTTAGGTGCTGGCAAGTTTGTTGCATCTAGCTCTACATCGAGACCAATTGGCGATGTTGTGTCATCTAACGTAGCGATTGGTGCATCAAAGTCACTGTCGTTATTACTAATATTGATACTATCAATGTCTTGAGCATTCTGCGCATCCATTGCAGCTAGCTCACGATCGATCTGCTCAGGCGTCATCATTTGATAGCCTTGCTGCTGAATCTCGGTTGCTTGTTGCAACAGGTCATCATTAGAAGCGACTGATTGAGCATTGTTTGGATTATATGAAGTACTTGGACTATCAGGGAAACTCTCTAAATTCTGAGAGTTGTTGTTTTGAGAAGTTGTATTTTGTGAATTACTGCTCTGAGAAGATAGGTTTTGAGCATTGGCATTTTGCGTCGTCGAGTTTTTAGAGCCTGACTTTGTCGAGTTGGGTTTTTTAATTCCTAAGCTCTGTTCGCTATAGTCGTCCAATACTGACTGATCAATGATGCCTTGTTCCACTGCTTTTTTTAGACGTAGCGCATCTAGAGCCATATCTAGCTGAGTGTCGTCATCGGACAATGTAGCTGATTGCTTGATAGATGCTTGCTCATTAGCAGCTTGACTATTGTTATTCTGGTTACTAAACGTTTGACTGCTATCAGTTTGGTCAGCAGCAGATAAGTTGGTGATAGCCGTATTGTTTGCATTATTAATGGTATCTGCCATTGCCGCAGGTGCCATACCGAACAAACTGGTCGCAAGCGCAGTGCACAGTGCAGAGCGTCTGAAATTTTTACGCGGCGCTGCTGGATATGTACCTGGATTATTACTATCGTTTTGGATTATGGCTGTGTCACGCTGCATCATTAGACCCTTGCATGCTCGAGTTGAAGGCTGCTTTATCATCTTTACGTCCTATCAGCTCACGCGGCACAATCTTATCAACGATAACGATCGTCAAGTCTGACCGGTGAATAAACTTATAGCAGTTATCTGGAATTAATGGTTTACTACTTTAATTTTATGACTGGTTATCTATAGTGTCGGCTTTAGCACTGTATGTCTACTGCCTTATAAGGCTACTAGCTTAGAGAAGACTACTAGTTTATAGATAGCGTTGATGGGTAGTAGCAGCCTTTGTTTTCACTACTATTTATACCCTAAAATGCAATCACATAAAATTTATAAATCATAACTTAGTTAAATATCGAATCATAGCATTGACTGCATGTATTTTCACCGAAGCCTTGCTATTATACGGCTTAATATTGATAAAACCTATGCTATATCTTGATATAGTTTTTAATAAAATTTACGATTATCATCATAAAAAAATTGTCGTTCAGCGCCGATATTTTCTCTATCAGTCGCGATTTATCTGTAGGAATGTCCATGTCCAACCAGTTTCAGTTGTTCAAGCGCCGTCGTTTTAGCGCTATGTTTTTCACCCAGTTTTTGGGCGCATTCAATGACAATATTTTTAAGCAGGCGCTCATACTGGTGCTGACTTATACTGCCGCCAGTAAGTTAGGTGTAGAGGTCAGTATTCTTAATAACTTGGCCGCCATGTTATTTATTCTGCCCTACTTTTTGTTTTCTGCTTTGGCAGGACAGATTGCTGATAAGTATGAAAAATCAAAGCTCACACAGTTTATCAAACTCCTTGAACTGGTCATTATGGCAGTTGCCGCAGTCGGTTTTGTCTTTGAATGGTATGCACTGCTATTTGTCGCGTTGTTTTTGATGGGTACGCATTCGACCTTCTTTGGACCGATTAAATACGCTTATCTGCCACAAGCGATGAAAGAAGATGAGTTGGTCGGCGCCAACGGCCTTTTTCAGATGGGTACGTCGCTGGCTATTTTGGTCGGGATGATTGTCGCTGGTATTTTGACTCAGCTATCGCAGTCACTGTATTGGATTAGTGCTACGGTGTTGGTTGTGGCTGTTTTAGGATATCTAGCTGCGCGCTATATCCCTAATATGCCAGCGATGCAGCCTGACCTGAAGATTAACTGGAATATTATTACAACCAGCTTAGCCACGGTTCGTTACTTATACTCTCTGCCTTTTTTATTCTTTATCATTCTTGGTAACAGCTGGTTTTGGTTTTATGGGGCGACATTTTTGACCCAAGTGCCAGAGTTCAGCAAGGTGATTTTGCTTGGTGATGAGTCCGTCGTTATTTTCTTACTCACATTGTTTTCTGTTGGTGTGTCAATCGGTTCGGTACTGTGCAAAACATTGACCAAAAATAAAGTTAGCTTGCGTCTATTACCTTTTGGTATTGCTGGATTAAGTATCTTTGCTATTGATTTGTATTTTTCACTTTCAGGTTTAGATATAAATGTGAATAATGGCACATTACTTGGCATCGGTGATTTGTTTAATATAAGCGGTAGCTGGCGGGTATTCGCGGATTTATTCTTATTAGGGTTTAGTGGTGGTTTGTACATCGTACCGCTATATGCTTCTATGCAAGCCTACGCACCTAAGAGTCATCGAGCACGTATTGTTGGCGCAAATAACATTTTTAACGCGATATTTATGGTCACATCAGCGATTTTTGCGATTGTTATCTTAAATGTTTTAGGATTTACGCTGCCGCAGTTATTTTTGGTGACAGGGCTATTGAATATTGTGTTTGGCGCATTCTTATACATCAAACTCAATAAACATATTAAGCATGCCGTTATCCAAACTAACGATGGTATAGCACCGTAAATATGGTTAGCTCAATAGATACAGTCTAACCGTTGCGCTGATGATTTTGTTGCTGTTATAGCTATAGTAGTCTACCAACCATCTATAGATTATTTATGAGCTATCTAGACAGTAATATTTGAGCCGATAATTTGGATTGTTTGTTATAGTAATACGCATTATGCCGTTGCATTTAGACGGTAATACACTTTATTTTATTGACAGTTTTTAACACCATCAGGAGTGAGTTATGACCCTGCGTCCTTTATCTAAAATTGACCAGTTGTTACTTGGGGTCGATAAGGCATTACGAGCTGTCGTGCCCCATTCCAATCCAAGCACGCGTCCGTTGCCCGTCAGTAGCGATGAGATTCCTGAGCTGACCATTACAGAGGCGCGGCACGTCTCAGGTCTTATGCGTATTAATCATACAGGTGAAGTATGTGCGCAAGGTCTATACCATGGCCAAGCGTTTGCCGCGAAAGATAGTGGTGTCAAACAAGCCATGCAACAATCGGCCGAAGAAGAAGTCGATCATTTGGTCTGGTGCGAGACTCGTCTAAGCGAGCTTGGTAGCCATGCCAGCGTATTTACGCCGCTTTGGTACGGTATGTCTTTTGGACTCGGTGCGGTAGCAGGCGCGATCTCCAATGAGTTTAGTCTAGGGTTTGTAGCGGAGACAGAAGCGCAGGTCAGCGAGCATCTACAGGATCATATCAAGCAATTACCTGAGCATGATCAGCGCTCAAAAGAGATACTGGCACAAATGGATAAAGAGGAGCTGCATCATCGCGAGCTAGCACTTGCAAGTGGCGGCGCTGCTTTGTCTCCCCCAGTACGTCGGACCATGCGATGGATGGCAAATCGTATGAAAGATACCGCTTATCACTTATAACTTATGATTACAGGTACTGTGGTTAGCTGCTGTTGTCGATTTTCTTACTAATTAATAGCTGCACAGATTTACGTAGGTTTGCTTAATTCTAGCGATTAACAATCCTACCACAGATAGCGTAAAGCTTAATTTGCTACGGTATTAAAAATTTGTACGATTTTGCAGCAATGCGCTATTTATATTACCGTCCAATCAATGAATAACAACCAAATAAATTAAACAAGGTAACGATTTTTATGAAAGCGATTTTCTCTAGTAGCCACTCTATTAAGTCACCAAAGTTTGCGACGTTGACCGTTATGGCTGCAACCTGTGCCATGCTGTTATCTGCACCTGTGAATGCAGCAGAAACTGACGCAACTGCAACGGCTGTACCTAGTGCGATGGATTCAAGCAAACGTGTGATTCGTCTTGCTCGTCCTAATGCAGCTATCAGTCCTGCTCAAGCCAATGCCGCACAAACAAGCTTGCCAGCAACACCTGCGAGCAACAGCCAGCCGACTAATGCACAAACAACTAACATGCAATTAAGCGGCACTCTGCAAAGCAATGCATCTCAACCTCAAACACCGCAAATGATGTCACCTGCTGCTGCACCTGTCATGAACGGCACTACTCGCGTTTATGAGCCTGGTCCAATGACAGCTACTGGTATCGACCTGCGTAGCGGACAACTTCCGAATATTCCTACACCGCAAGTACAGCTCTCAGACATGAGCTTTGTTAAAACCGTACTGATTCCACAACAAAAAGGGCTAGGTACTGATAAGCTTGATGTTAGTTTATTAGATGATTTCATCGCTGATGTATCCCCTAACGCGCGCCACTATCCACCAAATTTCCCTAACCGCACACAGCGTCATTACACTCGTGAAAAAATCAAAGTATTAGCGGATTGGATCGAACCGTATGCCAAGTCCCCAAATGCTTCTTATGACGTGTTGCTTCGTGCCGCTAAGCTAAACGGCATGGGTCGTAACCTAGACTTAGGTTCAGACTACACAGTACGTGGTGGTCAGTATGTCGATCGCGCTATCAAACTGCAACCTGATAGTGGTGAGGCTAACTTCCTATACGGCATGATGCTATCAGAAGGCGGCGGGTTCAAAGAAGGTCAAAAGTATCTAGATCGCGCTGTCGCTTTAGGATACACCGAAGCAGAGCAAAGCTTGGCACAGTCAGATCTACTCAGTGACCGTCGTTCTAATGCATTAGAACGCTTACGTCGTCTTGAAGGACAATACCCTAACAATACTGTTATTCCTCAACAAATCAAACTTGTTGAAGAAGGCAAATTCTACATTTGGGATATCCCTGCCCCTGATATTAGCGTAAAACCAGGTGCGTAGAAATTATGTACTTGTTGAGATTAGCTATTGAGGGGTTGATTCATAAGATATTTGTTTCATAAGACTTTCACTAGGTCAAATATCTAATAAATAATCTAAGCTTTAAATACCAAGCGCTTTTGTTTTATATCTATAAGACAAAAGCGCTTTTTTTCGACTAGTAGAAACCCTTTCGTTTTAAAACACACCTTTGTAGAACTGCAAATGAATAGTCTAACGCCAAAAGTTGCGCTACACTCATTATCAATTGCTACCTTCATTACTCATACTTTCATAACCACCGTTTATTGGACTGACTTATGACTTTCGCTGGCTTTAGCAAACAGACAGTAATGCATATTAATAAAAAAACCCTGCCCATTACGTCACTTATGCTTTTGGCGGCAGCAGTATTGCTACCAGCGTGTAGTACGGTGACGGTCGATAAACAAGCCTCGGCCAAGACCATCTCAGCGCAGCGCGGCAATATCGTCACTGACAATGCGCTAAGTAGCGACACAACATCTGCTTTGCTATCAGCAGGACTGAATGAGCAAGCCTGTATGCAGCAATTTGACTTATGCTTGACTCAGCTCTCTGATAGTATGCTTAACAGGCACTATCGGCCTGCCTTAGCTATTTTTGCAGAACTGCACTATGCAAAAGCGCGTCAACTATCTGATTCAAAAAACTGTCGTAATGCGCTTGCACGCCCGCCACTTGATCCGTATTACGCCAATGCGCCTTTAAGTAATGAGGATTCAAAAACACAGCAAGAAGAGACTGACCTGTGTTTAACCGATTATCAAGCAAGATTGTTTGATGCCGTCAAATACAGCTACACCTATCTATTTTATGACAGTTTGACCCATGACTTTGAAGGTGCAGAGCAAAATAGTAATAGCCATCGTGCGCAAAACCGTATTCCGAATGACAATGATATCCAAACCCAAGATATTTATAACGCTGCTAGCAATGACGTTATTACTCAAATTTATCAATCGACTGAAAACGCCAATAAATTGATGGGTGATACAACAGTAGAGTATTTGCCGATAACTTCTACCAAGCGTGACAACACGGATGAAGCAGCAATTGCCAATCGACCACCGCTAAAGGGCAAAGCAACAGACCAAGTCAAAGTCATGAAAGTAACCGTAAATGACTATAACCTCGATATTTATTTGCCCAACGAAAACAACTATCTGCAAAACGCTCATAAACAAACTTCCGCTTTGGCAGACTTATCATCCACTTATGAGCTACGGCTCTCCGGTCTCAATTCTGTGAGTAAGCGTCCCGGTTTAGGCATCAGCTTGGTGGCGTCGTTGGATGATCGCTATACCACCACAATCCGTCAGTTACTGGTCGCCTCCTTATCTGGTCGACTAACAAATGAAGATAAAAACACCGACGACAGCGAGCCAAGCTCACGTATTTATCCGACTGGACACCTTTTACTAACGGGTCTGATTAAGCCAGACGGCGATAGCGTATTAGATGCGCTGAGCAGTCGTAAGCTTGATATTCATTTATACAATCCGTACCAAACTGAATCCGTAAATATCCTCAATGATGATTACCCACTGGCAGCCAATTTTTCCGCGGGATATGGCTTATGGTTATCAGAAAACCAGTTAGATGGCGTGGGTTATTTAAACTTGATTACGCGCCAGCCAAATGCTCAGCTGCCCAAACTCTTCATGCTTGAGCCTTATGATCCTGATAAACGCGTGTTGATTATGTTGCATGGGCTAGCCTCTAGTCCGGCCACTTGGGTCAATCTTACCAACGATATTCTTAATGATGACAAGCTGCGTGATAATTACCAAGTTTGGCAAATATTCTATCCAACCAATCTGCCTATTTTAGAAAATCGTTATCAGATTCAGCAGTTAATTAACACGACTTACGAGCAGACGGACCCAACAGGACAAAATCGTGCCAGTCAAAACAGTGTGATTATCAGTCATAGTATGGGTGCCATTATCGCTCGTATGATGCTATCTGATGAAAATTTAGTCGATGATTTAGATAAGCTCAATGACAAAGATATCCTCTCTAGTAATGAGAAACAGCAAATCCGTAACGCGCTCAAAACGTCTTTTGGCGAAGATGAATTAAAGGAACGATTTGAGCTACAGGCATTGCCACAAGTAGACACCGCTGTTTTTCTATCTGCACCTTTCCGTGGTACAGATTATGCAGATCGTTGGTTTACGCGGGCGCTGCGCCGTATTGTTTATTTGCCTGTAGGTTTGGTCAAGACATTCACAGATAACTTAGCGACCATTGCAACACAAGGCGACTTGGCGCAAAACCCACTGGGCGCGTTATATTTGCAGAACGGTGCCAGCCAGTTAAGTGACAAGTCTTCTTTTATAGAGTTAACCAAAGACATCACTATTAATGAGCGTATTACTTACCATTCCATCATTGCCAACAATGATGCCGATATCACTAAAGGACTAGCACAAACGCAACCAAATGGTGCCAAAATTGATTTATCGCAAGCGCTAGAAGAAGACGCTAAAGACGAGCGCGCCAGTGTCAGCGTGTCAGAGGACACATCAGAGCTGCCTCCTGAGCCACTGGTTGCTGCCGTCACTGTTGATAAAAATATCAGTCAGGCCCTAACCCAACGTTTATCAGATGGTATTGTTCCCTATACCAGTGCTCACCTAGATGGCGCTGCCTCTGAAACTGTTATCAATGGCGGTCATAGTATTCAAACCAATCCACAAACTATTTTGACGTTGCGACAGATTTTGCATAAACAGTTACAAGAATGATGTATGTTTTTGTTATTGGGGAACATTTTAATGCATGGGACACCAAGTAATAAACAGAACAGATGTTTTATGAAAAAGCACTCGCTATTCCCAAGTCATTGTTATTCATAAATTTAATTTTATTTTCAAGGGTGTTTTATGATTGTTTTTCTGACTGCTAGGTATGCAGCTGTCTAACGGTACGGGTTGCGTGACTATCTAGGGAAGCGCATAATATATACAGCACATGACTGTAATATATGAATTTATAGGGACATAAATTATTCAATTCAGCTAAACAGTGAGTCGCAAGCTTAGCCACAATTTATGCCTAATGTTGCTAAAGTAAAGTTTTGCGTCATTGAGCCATTGCCCGTAATCTTTGTCACCTTGATTTATGTACAGTTACGGACAGTTACTTGAGCGTTGTACGGAAGCCAGCGCTATTCAGCTAACAGATGAGAGTAACCGTTTATGTTCGCTACGTTTATGATTGACCAGCTCGATGCGCTGACACTCGCGCGCATCCAGTTCGCTTTTGTTGTCTCTTTTCATATCGTCTTTCCCGCTTTTTCTATTGGACTTGCCAGCTGGCTGACCGTACTAGAATTTCGTTGGTTAAGAACTGGCAAACCTATCTATGCTGAGGTCTATAAGCACTGGGTCAAGATATTTGCCGTAGTCTTCGGTCTAGGTGTGGTATCAGGCGTGGTGATGTCCTACCAGTTCGGTACCAACTGGGCAGTATTCTCAGATAAAGCTGGCAACGTCATAGGCCCACTACTTGCCTATGAGGTATTGACCGCGTTTTTCTTAGAAGCCTCCTTTTTGGGTATTATGCTATTTGGCTGGGGCCGTGTAAGCAAACGCATGCATTTTACCGCCACTGCCATTGTTGCCATTGGTACACTGATATCAGCTACTTGGATTTTGTCGGCTAACAGTTTTATGCAAACCCCTCAAGGTTTTATGGTGGGTGCAGACGGCCTGCTCTATCCTACTGACTGGCTTGAGATTATATTCAATCCCTCATTCCCTTACCGTTTCGCACATATGGTGACGGCGGCGTTCTTAACCACTGCCTTTGTCATTGGCGGTATCGGTGCCTACTATATCCAGTCCAAAAAACACGCCGAGCACCGTCAGCATGGTCGTGTCATGCTAGGTATGGCAATGATTATGGCCATCTTTGTGGCACCAGCACAGGTGTTGATCGGTGATGAGCATGGTTTGAATACGCTTGAGCATCAGCCAGCCAAAGTGGCTGCGATGGAAGGTATTTGGGAAGATGAGCGTGGGGCCGCATTGCGTCTCTTTGCGATTCCTGACCAAGAAAATCAAACCAATAAATACGAAGTAAAAATCCCTTATGTCACAGGTTTGATTCTCACCCATTCGTTAGATGGTGAAGTGAAGGGTCTCAAAAACTGGGCACCAGAAGACCAACCTCACGTCATTATTGTGTTTTGGGCGTTCCGTATTATGGTCGCTATTGGTATGTTGATGGTACTGGTCGGTTTATTTAGTGCCTATAAATACTTCAAAAAACAGCAATTCAATCCCGAAAGTGTCTGGTTCCACCGTGCGTGGATGATGATGACACCGCTTGGTTTTATCGCATTACTATCAGGTTGGTTCGTAACTGAAACAGGACGTCAGCCTTGGACGGTTTATGGGGTTATTCGTACTGCTGAAAGTATGTCACCAGTCGCTGCACAGCAGGTAGCCACGACGTTGATTGGTTTTATTGTGCTGTATATATTTGTTTTTGGGGCAGGTAGCTTTTATATCTTGCGTTTGATTGCTCAAGGTCCCAAGCCTTATACAGATCCTGCTGAAGATAATTTCTATGAGCATTCAGTGACAGAGAGCCAAGGTCGCGCGTTAAGTGGTGATAGTAATCCTGCCAAAGGTACTGAAGAAGGCTTAGATGAGCCTGCAAACGATGTCGATGATGGAGGATTACGCTAATGTTTAACTTCGGTGATGTATTAGATTTACCTCTTATTTGGGGCGGTTTGATTGCTTTGTCTGTCTTTGTCTATGTACTGCTTGATGGTTTTGATTTGGGCTGCGGTATCTTGTTCCCTTTTGCAGGCTCAGATAAAAACCGTAGCCGCATGATGAACTCTATCGCACCATTTTGGGACGGTAATGAGACGTGGCTAGTACTAGGTGGTGGTGGTTTATTCGCAGCATTCCCTGTTGCTTATGGCATCATCATGACAGGTCTTTATTTACCCGTGACCGCCATGTTGTTCGGTCTTATCATGCGCGGCGTGGCGTTTGAGTTTCGCTTTAAATCCTCTTCACGTCGGCATGTATGGGATACCTTTTTCTTTGTCGGTTCAGTCGTCGCCACTTTCTCTCAAGGCATTATGCTTGGGGCGTTAGTACAAGGGTTAGAAGCCAGTAACCGTCTATATACTGGTGGCCCATTTGATTGGCTCACACCCTTCTCGATTGTGTGCGGATTTGCCATGATTATTGGTTATGCCTTACTTGGCTCTACGTGGCTTATCATAAAAACAGAGCACACATTACAAGTATGGGCGCGCCAAGTTTCTAGATGGATGCTTACTGCGTTACTAGTGGCGATGGTTGTGGTCACAGCGTTTATGTACTTCTCAGACATCGATGCATTAGAAGGCTGGTTTAGTTTCCCAGATTTGTTATACCTTGCTCCTATGCCTATCATTGTCATGCTTTTATTCTTTATCATGCGTAAAGACTTAAAAACTGAGCGTGAGTATCGTCCATTTTTACTAACGGTTGCCTTATTTTTAATGGGTTACATTGGGGTTTGTTTCGCCCTATTCCCTTATATCGTACCGTATCAAATGACGATTTATGAAGCGGCGGCTGCCGATACTTCGTTATCATTTATGCTGATTGGCGCATGTATCATGTTACCGATTATCTTGAGCTATACAGCATTTGCTTACTATACCTTCAAAGGTAAATCTGATCACAATCCGATGTACTAATCGTTAATCGAGACGGGCAACGGATCGGCTAAAAAGGGTGGCTATTATTGTTTATAGATGGTAGCCACACTTCATACGCTAATCAGGAGATCTCTATGAAAAAGTTCAGTAAAAAACAATCGCAATGGGCATGGTTTGTGGGTCTATATTTAGCAGGATTTTTAGTGGTGTTTACCATTGCTCAGCTAATCAAGTTGGCCATGGGTGTTTAGCATAATTGCCTAATCATACGATTGAGTGCCAGTTAGTTAGCTAATGAGTAGTTTCTTAGATGCTAAATTTGCACTTTTGTCTTGCCAATATACCCTCTAGACATGTTGTAAAAAATAATTCTATATGCATAAAAAAAGCAGCGTTGAATAATCGGCGCTGCTTTTTGTTTATCTTAAATTTATCAGTTTGGCCTACCTGCATGCTCGATATCATGCTGTTCGATAAACTCATTAACCTGTGTTAGACGCTCTGGGGTCCCCACGTCTATCCAATTATCTGTTGTCACTTCAGCGGTAATCTGAAACTTTATCATTGCTTGCTTTAGTAGTGGTGCTAATGCCGCAGGCTGTCCTGATACCAGGCTTTCTACCAATTTTGGTGACATTACGCTAATACCCGCAAAGGTATACTTATCCGCATCGCCCACCGGCTGCTCACTAGCAAGACCGTTATTGATGGCGAAATCGCCGCCATTATTGTGCTCTGGATTATCTATCAATAATAAGTGCGCGCGCTGATCCGCTCCCAATGTATAGTCTGTTAATTGAGAGAAATCATAGGTAGTCCAGACGTCAGAATTGACCAGAATAAACGGTTCATCCTTTAGTTTACCTGATTGTAATGCCTGAAAAATGCCACCTGCGGTCTCAAGTGGTTCATCGTTTTCTACTGACCAATGCAGATTTACGCCATACTGTGAACCGTCACCTAAGGTATTCATTAGCTTGTCCGCTAACCATGAGGCATTGACCGTGATATCGGTGATGCCTGCTGCTTGTAGTGCTTTAATATGCCATACAATAAGCGGTTGACCTGCGACTTCAACCAAAGGCTTGGGCGTCTCAAGCGTTAATGGACGTAGGCGTGTGCCCTTGCCCGCTGCTAAAATCATGGCTTGTGTAATCGTAGAGGTAGACATCTGCGCTCCTATCTTTATTATTTAAATTAATTTAGCTGAGCGTAATCTACGCTGAAACAAACTTCTCTTTATAAGCAGGTAGCACTGCCTCTTGTAGCCATTGATTAAACGGTATAACTGATTGCTTTAGTTCATCGTTGCCATGTTCGGCAAGCCAGTTTAATTCAATAATCAAATCGCGCATGACTTTAGGAATATCCGCCAAATAGCGGTCTTTGCCATCACGCTCAGATAAACGAATAAAAATCCCTAATACCTTTAGATGACGTTGTACGCCTATGACATTCATATCTTTTTCAAACTGCACCGCGCTATCAGCAGTGGTTAGTGACTTTTGTTTTTGTAGCTGCCAAAAGTCCTCAATCCATGCAGATATTTGGCTCTCTGGCCATTCAACATAAGCATCGCGTACTAACGACACTAAATCATAAGCATACGAGCCAATGACGGCATCTTGAAAATCAATCACGCCCAGCTTTGATTTATCTGCTTGATCTTGCATAAGGTTGCGGCTGTGATAATCACGATGGACCACTACTTGTGGCTGTCGCAAAATCTCATTCATTAATGCTGTTTTTAGTTTTCCCCAGACTTGCTCATTTAGCACTATACCAATATAAGGCATAAACCATTCGCTAAATAAATCCATCTCGCGGTCTAATAGTGCTGTGTCATAATCTGGTAGCTGGTGTTGCGACTTTGCCGTTTCTACTGGTACCGTTTGTAGCGCAACTAATGTCTGCATTGCTAGCTGATAGTAGTCATTGATTTGGTCTGCGGTGGCATCGACAAGCAAATGGGCAAACTCTACTGTGCCAAAATCTTGTAATACCAAAAATCCTTTTTCTACATTTTGTGCAGTCAGAGTCGGCACGTTGACAGCAGGTGCCATCAGCTTAGCGACATTGATAAACTGCAGCATCGCATCTTGCTCGTCAGCAGAGTCCATGACGATATAATGCTTGTTGGCGCTTTTGTCTGTCTCTGATAGTTCGATACGATGATATCGGCGGGCACTAGCGTCACCAGGTAAGCTATCTAGACTAAATGTTTGATCTAAAAATACTTGCTGTAACCATTGTTCTAATTGCTGTTGGCGGTTGTTATTTTCATCGATCATATCAGTCTCTAAAGTCATTTTGTCAGTCATATTAGGCATCGCTGGTTAAATATAAGTCATAAATAATTAAAGTAGTGATAAGTCTGACAAATACTTGCTAAAATAGCGATATGCGGCGGTGCTATACAAGCTGCCACAAACGTATTGCTATATCATTCAATACTTGATGTCGGATAGAATCGCTATCGCTACTTAAAAATCAGCATGGCTATATTATAAATTTTGGTAAATAGTGTAGCTGATTTGGTTTTTTTTGACTATGATTAGTCGTCATTATATGTAAAACATCCAAATTTTTGAGAATACATTAGTCATATTTTAGTCGCTCGTTCACTGCTTTATGTCGTTCGGTGATACCGCTACTAAACTCAGTCATGCAATCCAATAAGCTCTGCAATCATAGGTGTGCCCTTGTTATATTCTCCGCTTTACCAAAGCATCCGCTTGATCTTATTTGGTGCCTTAGGTTTATCTAGCCTAACTGTCAGTGCTGCCATTGGTGATGCCAATACGCAAAAAACTGAACCACTCACTACGGACAGTACAGGCAGCTATGCGTCTAATAGTGTGGCGACTGACGCCAATAGTATTAGTCGTACTCAAAGTAATGAGGGCTATCAAGAAGCAGATATTCTAAATGATAGCTATCCAGACGATGCTAATTCTGCTAATACGAACAACGCTACTTTATTAAATGATACTGCGTTAGATAGCAGATTCTCTGAGAACAATGACCTAGATATCACAGATATTAATGAGGCTGCTGACTCTGAAGCTTTTAGCAACGAAGTTTCTAATACTGCTAATTTAAATACAGAAACTAACAACCAAGCAAGCATTGATACACCAGATAGCAGTGCCTTTGTTCCTAAAGCGATAACAACTGACAATGGCAAGCTAGATCTTAATGATGAGAGTATTCAAGCCAGTCTAATGCGCTTAGCAGAGTTTTATGAGCTAACGCCAGATACCGATGCGTCAACATTAAACAATGAGGCTATCAGCACTGAAGCGAACAATACTCATAATAATGCGATGCCTGCTGCACAGACGATTCCAAAGGTCGGTAGAGATTTGCGTCTGTTGCCAAATGCCGTGGACAGTGCCCAGCGCTGTGAAGGTCAATGGGTATATCCGCAGAGTAACCCCAATTATCAACGCGCTGTAAACGAAGCTGGTACGGCAAACGGACAACCAGCACCAAATGTGGCTAGCGTTCCGAACAATCAAGCCCCTTTATTTACCGAGTCTGATTACGGTTATTACAATAACGTGAATTACGCTGAGCTCTCAGGCAATGTAAAAATTGACCAAGGCACTCAGCATATCGAAGCAGAAAAAGTCATGATTGACTTGAGCAATGGCGTTGCAGCTGCTCAAGGCAAAGTCATGTTTACAGATAATGCGACTGGACAGCGTACAAGCAACGTCTCTACAAACAATGCCGCTACGAATAACGGCCAAGCCAGCTTTAATGATAGAGCGGCACAAGGCGGCCTAATTGGCGTTGCAGATAGCTTGAATTACAATACTGAGACTGGTCAATCAACGGCCAATGATGTGGCGTTTGCCAGTGTCGGTCTACAAGCGCACGGCTATGCCAAACGCTTAAACAAACCGAATGAGAGTGAATACGAGCTGGATCAGGTGATGTTTAGTACCTGTCCACCTACCAACCGCAAATGGCAGTTTGAAGCCAAAAGTATCGATCTAAATACCGATACAGGGCGCGGCGAAGCGTATAACACCACTTTCCGTGTTGCTGACATACCCGTATTTTATCTCCCCTACTTTAACTTCCCGATAGACAGTCGCCGTAGTAGTGGGTTTTTATTGCCAAGTGCCAGTGTCAGCAGTGAAAGCGGTCTTGAAGTTGATATTCCTTATTATTTCAACTTAGCACCTAACTACGATGCCACCCTTAACACGCATATTTATACTGACCGTAACCCGATGCTATCAGGTGAGTTCCGTTATCTGACTGAGAGCTATGGGGAAGGTATTTTAAACGGTTCATACTTACCTAACGATAAAGAATATGACGACGAAGATCGTACCAGCTTGTTTTATGACCATACTTGGTCGTCGAAAAGCATTCCACGTTTAAGCGCCGACGCTGAATACAACTATGTATCAGATGCCGATTACCTTAATGATTTTGATACGTTGGGCTTGTCAGACAGCACGATAAACTTGCCACGTCGTGCTCGTGTCAATTATTACAATGATTATGTCGATGGTGAACTGAAAGTAGAAACTTTCCAGACTCTAGATGCATTCACTGATAGTGGTGAAGCGTTAGAAGACAAAGACAAGCCGTACTCACGTTTGCCACAGCTCAAATTAAATTATCGCCTGCCTTGGGCTGAGCGCTTCGATATCACTGGTATTCATGATTCTGCATACTTCAAAAAATCCATTGATGATGGTTCTGAAAACGAAAAAAGTGGCGCACGTATTTATAATAAACTGAGCGCCGCCTACCCGATGGAAACCTCTTGGGGTTATATCAAACCTAAGCTTAGCTTGCAGCATCTATATACGTCATATGATGAAGATAGCTTAGAAGATAATCAGCTTAGTGAAGAAGATGGCAGTCAGTCGGTTTTTGTTCCGCAAGCCAGTATCGATGCAGGACTACACTTCTATCAAGCGGGCTCACCATTTGGTGCGTTTGACGATACGATGGGCGGCTATCGTTTACTTAGCCCACGCGTAAAATATACGTATTCACCGTATAAGAACCAAAACGACATTCCTAACTTTAATACGCGTATTGCCTCTATTAACTATGAGCAGCTGTTTTCAGACAGTTGGTTCTTAGGTCATGATCGCTTGCAGGATTTGCACTCTATTACGCCTGGCGTCAATTATCGTTACATCGATGCAACGGGTGTGACACGTTTTGATGGTAGCATTGCAGAACAGTTCTATCTAGATGATGGACGTGTAACACTTGATGACGATCAGCCAGTATTTACCTCGTCTTCTTCAGGTATGGTATGGGATACCAGCACTCAGCCTTATAATAATTTTTGGGTTGATGTTAGCGGTGCCTTAACCAGTAATTATGATTTGAACTACATTACGACTGAACTTCGTTATCAGCCATCAGACAATAGCTTATTTAATGTGGGTTATGTTAAGCGTCAGCGTGATGACAATACCGATCAGTTGCCATTATCGGCGTTTACCGCTTCCGCTGTTTTCCCTATTAATAACAGCTGGCGTATATTGGCTCAAGGTCAGTACGATTATAATCGTAACAAGATGCTTGATTCACTTATCGGCGTTGATTACGAAGATTGCTGTTTTGGCTTTGCTGTTTATGGTCGCCGCTATTACAATGACCTAAACGTAAAAGACGAGCCAACACAAGCTATTATGGCAGAAGTTAGATTAAATGGTCTTGGCAGCGGTAGTAGCCGCTTGACACGATTGCTTGCTGATAAAATCTTGGGCTTTGAACCTGTACAGACGGCATGGAAAGACTAACCAGTTTTTTGCTAGATTAGAATTATTTACGTAAATATTTATAAGACACTATTTGAACCCCTATTATGGGAAACGCTGTCGAATATTTTATTATTAAGAGTATTGGATAGAGTTGACCAACTACCATCCGATGCAATGACATTGATGAGGAGCATCATGAGATTTTTTTCTTTACGTCAGACTAGCAGAGCAGTATTGCTATCTATGGCAGGCCTTACGCTTACGTTAAGTGCCAACGCTGCTACTGTCAAACCTGCAGCGGCTCAAGCTTCTACTTCTGCTACGCAAAGCTCAGTTGATCGCTTGACGCCAGCCAATAGCACAGACGGTATTATTGCCCTAGTTAATGAAAATGCTATTTTAAAAAGCGAACTGGTTGATGCTATCGAGCAAACCCAAGCACGTGCCAAAGCTGCTGGTGAGCCTATCGCAAACTCAGCACAACTACAGTCTGAAGTATTAAACGCGCTTATTTTGCGTGAACTACAACTGTCTATGGTCAAACGTGCGGGACTGTCTGCCGATGAAGCAGAAATCAATCAACGTCTTGGTCAAATCGCTCAAGCTGAAGGCCTTAATAGCATTGCAGCATTGCAGCAACGTCTAGATGCAGCGCAACCTGGTAGTTATGCCAATCTACGCGCCAAACTGATCGAAGAGGCTTCTATCCAAGCGCTACAGCAGCGTCAAATTACTCGCCGAGTACGTATTAGCGAGCAAGACATTGATGCATTTTTGGCCTCACCTGAAGCCAAACGTCTGAATCAAAGCGAATATCAAACCATTCACGTACGTGTGCCTTATATAGATGACTATAGTCGCCTATCGGCCGCTCAACGTGAAGAAGCATTAAAAGTCGCGCAAGCGTTACGTACGCGTTTGCTTGAGCCAAATGTCAACGTTGCTGAAGCTGTTACTGCTAGCCAAGGAAGCTATCCGATTCCATTGCAAGGTGGAGATATGGGCTTTCACAAGGCAGCTTCTTTACCGACAGAGCTATCTAGCAAAATTACCAAGTTAGACGTTGGTACCGTAAGCGAGCCATTATTGACTCCTGAAGGTATTGACATCATCAAGCTTGCTGATAAAAAAGCCAGCAATACGATGCTGATACCACAGTGGCATACTCGCCATATCCTAGTCAAAGTCGATGATCTACAAACTGACGCGCTTGCTGAACAAAAAATCAATGATCTATACGAGCAGCTTCGTGGCGGTGCTGACTTTGCTAGCTTAGCCTCAACGTATTCAGATGACCCAGGTTCTGCGGGACGTGGCGGCGACCTTGATTGGGTTAGCGAAGAAGATATGGTTGGTCCATTTGAAGCCACAATGAAAAATACGGCAGTTGGCGACTACTCTGCGCCATTTAAGACACAGTTTGGTTGGCATATCCTAAAAGTTGATGGTAAGCGCGATCAAGATATTAGCGAGCAATATCGTCGCAATATGGCACGTCAAGCACTGTATCAACGCCTAGCACCACAAGCTCAAGAAGACTGGTTACAAGAGCTACGTGCTGGCGCTTATATTCAGATACTTGGCTAATATGTTGTAATAAGCTAATAGTATTAAGTTAGCTAGAATATTGAAACAATTTAAATAAAGAAGGGTATATGCAATGGCATATACTCTTCTTTGTATGCGCAGTTAAACATTTAACTGGAAGCTTTAAAAGAGATATCAAAGTTAAATAGTTTAAATCTTGATAAACCAAAATCTATATGCAAAGAAAAACCCCGAACCTAGGGCGATTGGTTCAGGGTTTCAATACTTCATGTTATTGTTATTATCTCTCTTCCGTGCTGACTCATCCTAAGTCATTTAACAGTATTATATAAGACAGCGGGCTGACCTGTGCTTTTATTGGTACTGTCTCAACACTACATCCATGCGTATCCTTGTGTTGATGGATGTATTATAGGCCAATGAATTTTGTGCCGATAGAAGCTAAAGACTCTATTTTGCGTAAGCATATGCTTACATCACTTTTATGTATTACCGTTAATAAACAGCCTCTTTTATCAACCAAAACTGCGCTGCTCTTGTCTGTGCTCTTCTGACACTTTTTCGCCTTCTTTCTTGCCTTCTTCGATTTTGTTGTCAGTTTCTTGGATATCTTCTGCTTGTGCAGTAGGCGCATTGCCTTCTTGCTTGCTTGCTTCTTCTGGCTCATATTGCAAGGTAGTCATCACAGGAAAGTGATCAGATCCTACGGATGGCATACGCTGAATATCAACCACTGTAAAGCAGGCACTATGAAAGATATGGTCTAGAGCCCAACGCAGAAATGGATATTTAACATGGAAGGTATTAATGAAATGTCGACCAATACGAGGATCTAGTAGTCCTGAGATACGTTGAAAGCGACGCGTGGTTTTTGACCATGCGACATCATTAAGATCACCTGCCAGTATCGCCGTTTGGTCGTTTTCTTTTATGTGTTTACCTACCATGAGCAGCTCAGCATCACGCGTAGTGGACTTATCAGCTTCAGTTGGACTAGGCGGCATGGGATGCAAGCAATATAACCAAACGACGCGGCCTCCTTGCAAACGCAACTGTGTATGAATAGACGGTATATCATCTATCATCAAATACTTAACTTCAGGATCGATAAGCTCAAGCTTAGAATACAAGTGCATACCATATAAATTATCTAGTGGCACTTTCACGGTATAGGGATAGTCAGACTCGACTTGCTGTAAGGCTTGCTCCCATTTCTTGTCACTCTCTAATGTAATTAAGATATCCGGCTGCTTTTGCTTAACCAAATCGACCAGCTTTTGCGTTTCGTCATTGGGTGTCAATACGTTTGATACCATGATTTTTATTTGATGCGCTTGCCCTTCTGGCTTATCTTTTGCCTTTTGAACTTCTTTTTTCCACAGCTTAGTATATGGCAGTACCATTCTCAGCTGAAATGCTAACGTACCGCTCAACACAACAAACAATATCCATTGCCCTAACTCCCACTCTGAGAAAAACACTATCATGCCGACCCAAGCAATAATACCAAGCACCATGATTTGAATGCGTGGAAACTCAACACCGCGCACCCACCAGTTATCCAGCGGCAACCAGCCCCAGATTGTGACAAAGGCGATGAATCCTGCTAAACCTTGTAAGGCGTAATATAATAGTGAGAGATCCATAAGTAGGTACTAACCGTTGATTGAAATATTAATAGAGCTGATGATGTATATTGGTTAAGCTTTAACTCACCTGACATCAAACAACTAACGTCGAGTAATTGTGTTTGAGACTTACTTTAGCATTTCAGAAGATTCTCGCCTACTGGTGAGTCTCAATTATGCGACAACTATCATAAAACGTTACAATATTGACTCATTCAATATAATGAGTGCTTTATTAAACATTATATTTTTGAGGTCGCAAGATCGCCAAGTATCTCTTCAATAGTAATAACTTAAAGTTATAGTCGACATAGTTAATAGTGTATGGAAAACGACCAAATAATAGCCGAAACGCCTTGCTTTTTCGCGCCATTCACGGCATTGTTATCGGTTGACGATGCAACAAATAATTGTAAATAGGATTGAACTTCATGAGTGATTTAACAGTAGGTTTGGTAGGCTGGCGCGGTATGGTAGGGTCAGTATTGATACAACGTATGCAGGAAGAAAATGACTTCAACGGTATCACACCGGTGTTTTTTTCTACCAGTAATGCTGGTGGCGATGCACCAAAATTCGATGGTATTGAAACCGGCCAACTAAAAGACGCTCATGATATTGAAGCACTTGCTGCTTGTGATGTCGTGATTACTTGCCAAGGTGGTGACTATACGTCAAAAGTCCATCAACCATTGCGTGATAGTGGTTGGAACGGCTATTGGGTTGATGCGGCAAGTACGCTGCGAATGAAAGATGACAGCATCATCATCCTTGATCCAGTCAACCGTAACGTTATTGATAGTGCCCTAGCCAATGGCAAAAAAGACTTTATCGGTGGTAACTGTACCGTATCATTGATGCTGATGGCTATCGGTGAGCTGTTTAATAAAGGTTGGGTCGAATGGGTCAGCGCGATGACATATCAAGCTGCTAGTGGCTCTGGCGCAAACAACATGCGCGAGCTCATCAACGGTATGGGTGTGTTACGTGATGCCGTTCAAGACGAATTGGCTAACCCTGCTAGTGCGATTCTTGAGATTGATAAAAAAATCGCTCAGACTCAGCGCTCAGCAGACTTTCCTACACAATACTTCGGTGTACCATTGGCTGGTAGCTTGATTCCTTACATCGATGCGCAGCTAGAAAACAAACAGTCAAAAGAGGAATGGAAAGGCGGCGTCGAGACCAATAAAATCTTAGGTAATGATGAAGCCAGTACGATTCCTATCGATGGTATGTGTGTACGCGTCGGGGCTATGCGCTGTCATGCGCAAGGCCTAACGATCAAACTGAAAAAAGACATTCCGCTAGAAGAAATCGAAGCCGCACTCAAAAACAGTGGCAACGAGTGGTTGGACTTGGTCGAAGATGACAAAGAAGCTACCATGAATCGCCTAACTCCAGTGGCAGTGACTGGTACCTTAACTGTTGCTCTAGGTCGCTTACGTAAGCTTAATATGGGCCCTGAGTATCTAGGTGCTTTTACCGTTGGTGATCAGTTGTTATGGGGCGCAGCAGAACCATTACGTCGTATGCTTAATATCATCCGTGAGCAAAACGTCTAACTCAGATACCTTAAATGAAGCACAAAAAAGACAGCGATTGCTGTCTTTTTTTATGGGCTGATTACTATTTAGATCGATAAGCAATCATCACCTCATTGCGGCGTAAGAATGGTAGCGTCCAAGGTGGGTTATAACGTGCCAATTCAGGCTCGCCTATAGGCGTCAAATTCTGGTCTTGCATCCATGTTTGCAGCGCTTCGGTTTTTTCCGCTACTTTGTCCTCTCCTGCGAGCCAAGAGAACTTAATCACACCGTACGTCTGTGCAGGCACTTCTATAATCTCAACGTTTGGATTGTTTGGCTTTGGCAGTGTTTGCATCGTATATTTACTAGGCATCGTAAATTGCACGCGCCACTTACCATCGTCTTGTTGCATACTGACTGGTGCTGTCATGGCAATTTTTTGTGACTCATTATCACTTTTTTTGTTATCAGCTTGCATCGTGACAGGTGCCGTCATACTAATTTTACTACTGTCTCCACTTGGGGCTGTGTTATTACCAAAAATATAGTCCGCTAAAATCTTAAACCCTTCACGACTTGCTGAGTCTTGGTCACCACTCACCCACGTTTGCGCCACTAGCTGCTCATCATAACGACGCAGCTCAAAGTCACCTGTTTGCGACAATAACGTGTACTCTGGCTCTTCTGTCTCAGCAGCCATCGCCCCTTTTGATATCAACAATAATCCGCCCATTAATAATAAATAACCTGTCTTTTTCATATTATCTTCCTAGTGTCTTAAAATAAAACTGTTTCTTAAAATAAGTCTGATGACTGTCTGATAACTTTGAGTGCGCCACCTATATAACTTCTACTGTATCAACAGACCTCTAGCACTGTCTGTGTCTTTTGGGGTGCTATCTGTATTTTTTGGTTATGGCAAAGCGGTATTGACCAAAGTGTATATTGAGCATATATCGATAACACCTAATACCTATAGTTAAAAAATGCTAAAAAGGGTACAAGGCTGCCGACTGAAAATTGTACAAGTAGTACATTTAGGGAGAGTAACGCCGTAGCAGTTCAGTGATTCTCCGACTATATGTCCAAAAAAACCGCTAACAATGCTATAATTAGCGCCATTTTCATAGCTTAAATAGCGGTTATCATATGCAATTTGTCTTACATAAAACGGCCAGCGGTGCAACGCGTGCACGCCGTGGTACGGTTCATCTCAATCATGGCGACGTGCAAACGCCTGCTTTTATGCCTGTTGGTACTTATGGTACGGTCAAAGGCATGCTGCCACGTGATATCGAAGCCATCGGTGCTGATATTATTCTAGGCAATACCTTCCATTTATGGTTACGTCCGGGTACCGAAGTCATTGATAAATTTGGTGGCTTGCATAAGTTTATGCATTGGGACAAGCCTATCTTGACCGATTCGGGCGGTTTCCAAGTATTCAGCCTCGGCGCAATGCGTAAAATTACCGAAGAAGGCGTAAATTTTAAATCTCCTATCGATGGCGCTAAAGTATTTCTCTCACCAGAAAAATCTATGCAAATTCAGTATAGTTTGAACTCAGACATCGTCATGCAGTTCGATGAGTGTACGCCTTATCCAGCCACTCATGATGAAGCGAAAAAGTCGTTAGAGCTATCATTACGTTGGGGACAGCGCTGTATCGATGAGCACAACAGACTGGGCAGTACCAACGCATTGTTCGGTATTGTACAAGGCAGTATGTATCCTGATTTGCGTCAGCAATCACTTGAAGGCCTGTTAGAGATCGGCTTTGATGGTTATGCTATTGGCGGTCTATCAGTTGGCGAGCCTAAAGAAGAGATGATAGATGTCTTAGACTACCTGCCTGACGATATGCCAGCAGATAAGCCACGCTATCTTATGGGTGTTGGTAAGCCTGAGGATTTAGTTGAGGGCGTACGCCGCGGCGTAGATATGTTCGACTGCGTGATGCCAACGCGTAACGCGCGTAATGGCCATTACTTTGTGACGGGCGATGCATATAATGCTGGTGTGGTACGTATTCGTAATAGCCAATATCGCAATGATGAAGGCCCACTAGATCCTGAATGCGACTGCTATACTTGCCAGAACTTTAGCCGCGCTTATCTGTACCATCTTAATAAGTGCAAAGAGATGCTAGGTGCTCAGTTAGCCACCATTCATAATTTACGCTATTACCAACGTTTGATGCAGGGTATTAGAGATGCTATCGAGCAAGATAAATTTGATGAGTTTGTCAGTGAGTTTTATGCCAAACGCGGTCAAACGGTTCCTGAGTTAAACTTGCGTTAATCCTGTTTAACATTCACGACCGTATAACGGATATCTGTTGAAATAAAAAAGGGCTTAAGAATAATCTTAAGCCCTTTTTCTGTGCTACTTTTATCATTTAATGATTATCACTTAATGATTCGAATAGTCTCCATTTTGACTACTATCCCATCAATGACGTCACAAATACTACAATAACAGCGATTGGTGCGATGAATTTCGCAACGATTTGCCACAGCTGCCATGTACCATTGGATAAACCAAGCTCTTGCTGAATGTTACGTTGATCCATTTTCCAACCAACAAATACGATTGCAGCCAGACCGGTTAGAGGCAATAGGAACTTACTAGTGAGTTTATCTAATGCATCAAAGATACCATTACCCATGATAGTAAAGTCAGACCATAGGTTGAACGATAGCAATGCTGCAATACCTAACAACCAGATTACTGTACTTGCCACGATGGTCGATACAGTACGACTCATCGACGTACGCTCTTCTAACAGCTCAACGGTTGGCTCAAGTAACGAGATAGATGAGGTGATTGCGGCAAAGGTAATAAGCAAGAAGAACAATGCACCAATGATAGTACCCGCACCCATGCTACCGAAAGCAATTGGTAAGCTTACAAAGATAAGACCAGGACCTGATGCAGGATCTAGACCGTTGCTAAAGATGATTGGGAAGATGGCAAGACCAGCAGCCAACGCAATAACTGTATCCAGAATAACAACGGTACGTGCTGTTTTTAGCAAGTTCACTTCACGGCCCAAATATGAACCATAAGCGACCATAATACCCATACCAATTGATAGAGTGAAGAATGCATGACCTAATGCTGCAAGCATAACATCAGCCGTTAGTTTGCTAAGATCTGGCGTAAATAGGTAAGCAACTGCTTCACCAAATCCACCGTTCATTACGTTGTAACCAACGATAACGAACAGAATCACACCCAATAATGGCATCAAAATCTTAGCTGTTTTTTCGATACCACTTGTCACACCAATACCAACGATGACAGCGGTTAAGATCATAAATACCGTATGCCAGATCGTCAATGTACCAGCTGATGCAAGCATAGCATCAAAGGTTGCAGCAACAGAGTCACTGTCTTGACCAGCAAAGCTACCTGTTGCAACTTTAGTAATATAGTTAAGCGCCCAACCACCGATCACACTATAGAACGATAGAATTAAGAAGCCACCTAAGATACCAGTAGCACCAACGATGCCCCAGCTACGTGACTTACCTTCAGTCGCTGCTACGTCTGAAAAAGTATTGACTGGGTTTTTTTGACCACGTCGACCAATTAACCATTCAGCAACTAATATCGGAAAACCGACCAGCGCGATACAGAACAAATAGGCAATAACGAAAGCTGAACCACCGCTTTCGCCAACCATGTATGGAAATTTCCATATGTTTCCTAAACCAACTGCTGAGCCTACTGCTGCCAATACGAAGCCAAAGCTTGAGCTCCATTGGGCATGTTCTTGTTTATTGATAGCCATTTTTTCCGTCCTCGTGCTTCAATTAACGTTACTGATAATCTTCCTTGATCAACATAAATAGTCGGCCTTACTGTGGGACTATTTAGTAAACGCTTCGATGTGAAACGCCCAGCAACATTAAGAAAGAATTGATTACAATATCGTAAACGCTCAGTTTCTGCTAAGCGACCAAAAAAGTCAAGTGCTCATAAATATAAAAAGCCATAACAAATAGTTATGGCTTTCATCTAATTCGCCTTCATTCCATAAGAATTTAGCTCATTAAAAGTATCAAACTCATCATGAATCGAGTTATGCTTTTTTAGCGCACAACACCACGGCTGCTATTTTGTAAGGAATCAATAAGTAGCTGAATTTTTGGCTCTTTAGCCAATAGCTCACTATGTAAGACTTCCAACGCTTGTGCAGTGGTCAAACCTGATCTGAAAATCGTACGATACGCTTGACGTAATACATTAATGGTTTCTTTTGACCAACCTTTACGGCGCATACCCTCTATATTGAGTCCATGAGCCTTTGCTGGATTGCCAGACACCATCGTAAATGCAGCCACATCTTTTAGAATGAGGCTGGCTCCGCCAATCAAGCTATAGTCATCTACTGTACAAAACTGATGTATGCCTGAGTTGCCACCGATGATGGTATGGTCGCCGATAGTCACATGCCCTGCCACACCAACATTGTTAGCCAGTACGTTATGATCGCCAATGACACAATCGTGTGCGACATGGGTGTTTACCATCAGTAGATTATGACTGCCGATTTTAGTCAGCTCGCCGTCTTGCGCTGTACCACGGTGTAAGCTACAGGCTTCACGAATCGTATTGTGATCGCCGATTTCAAGCCAAGTGCGCTCACCTGCATATTTCAAGTCTTGAGGATCTTCACCAATACTCGCAAATTGATAAAACTCATTGTGTTGGCCAATACGAGTCAGTTTAGTCACAACGACATGTCTATGCAAAACCGTATGCGCACCAATTGATACTTCATCACCAACGATACAATAGGGCCCGATGATAGCAGTTTCGTCAATCTGCGCGGACGGTGAGATGAGTGCTGTAGGATGAATCTGACTCATAAGATGGGCCCTTGTATCATTTGATGCGAGTAAATAATAAAAAAGTATCGCTATTTCAGTGTTACTAACGAAGCTAATACCAGTTATGTTGTTGAGTTTACATATAGCTGTTTATTGCAGTGATAGTGAGCGATTTCAATATCGCTCTTTGTACAGTATGGCTTATTAAAAACTTAAGCACCCTTCGTGTTAGCAGGTTTTTGCTGCTCTTGACGTGCAATCATGATTTGAGCACTAGCAGCCAGTTCATTTTCGACATGAACAGTACAATCAAATTTATAGATACCGTGTCTTTGCATCACGGTCTTTGCACGAATGATAAGCTGATCACCAGGAATCACACGGCGTTTAAAACGGACTTTATCCACACCTGCAAATAGATAGAGGTAACCGTCTTCTGCCGTCAGCCCTGCACTGATAAAACCAAGCACTCCTGACACCTGCGCCATTGACTCCACCATCAATACACCTGGCATAATCGGCTCGTCAGGAAAGTGACCGTTAAAAAACTCTTCATTAATAGTCACGTTCTTGATACCAGTAATACATTCACCTGGCATACAAGCTACAATACGATCTACCAGCATAAAAGGATAACGATGCGGTAAGTAATGCTTAATCGTATGATACGTCAATGGTAGCGTAAGACCTTGCTCAGCCAAGCTTTTAACGTCTTCATCAGTTGGGATATCTATATTGTTATTGCTCATAATGACGCTTCCTTGCTGTGTTTTGAATATCTATTATTTGTTTGTGTTTGCATTAGTTACTGCCCAGCTGACGAAAACGTACAGCAGCACGTCGCCAATTAGCAGTTGGCATTGCAGCAGTACCAGATGAATATGAGCCAGCGGTTTTAATGGATTTGGTTACCATGGTCATGCCAGATAAAACGACATCGTCTGTAATCTCAATATGCCCTGTGATACCGACAGCGCCGCCTATTATACAGCGCTTACCTATCGTAGTACTACCCGCAATACCCGTTTGAGCAGCAATAGCAGTACCGTCACCGATACGGACGTTATGGGCAACTTGTACCAGATTATCAATAATCACGTGATTGCCAATAACGGTATCATCGATAGCGCCACGATCGATACACGTCTGGCTACCAACTCGTACATAATCACCAATAATGACACGGCCTAACTGGGCAATGCGCTCCCAACCTCTGTTACTAGGATCTTTAGTAGGCGCAAAACCAAATCCTTCAGATCCAATGCTTGCCCCTGCATGCAATCTAACGTGATTGCCAATGACACACTCAGGCCCGACAACGACTTGCGACTTAATCACACAATCGGTGCCAATACTAGTATTGGCCTCAACCACGACATGAGCATCGAGTGAGCTACGCGCCCCTATTTGTACATTGTCACCAATCACGCAAAAAGGGCCGATATTAACTTTCTCGCCAATAACAGCACTGTCTGCAATCACAGCACTAGGATGAATCCCGTTAGATAAAGAATGACGTGCAAACAGCTGACTGGCACTGGCATAAGCCAAATATGGATTTGAGACGACTAGCGCTATCGCTGAGGTAGGCACTTGGTCACGATATGCTTCCGTCACCAACACCGCGCCTGCATCACTGCTAGCCAAGCTAGAGATATAGTGAGGATCTGCTAAAAAGCTTAACTGCTGCTGACTGGCCGTCGTCAAACTACCGACACTACTGAATGGTTGACACAATTGCTCAGTATCAATCTCAGCCTTATTAATAATAGGCTGACGCTGCTCAATTCGAGTAATGAGTTGCTCAATCGTTATCATAATGACTATTAATAAAATATGGTTATAAATGAAACGGTCGCCAAAATAACAATGCGTTTTGACGACCTACTAAGCTCTAATGATATTTCCGTCCATTTGAGACAATCTTCGAAACTGCTCAAATAGATGAGAATGATGTCATTAATTTAGAATGTATTACCGATTTGGAACTGGACTTTTTCGGTCTTATCGCCTTCTTTGTCACCAAATGGTACCGCGTAGCTAAGTGAAATTGGACCAATTGGCGTATACCAAGTGATACCAGCACCCGCACTATAGCGGAAGTCATTATCTTGAGTCAGTAATGGAACATCTGAATCATTAAAAGTGCGATCTTCTTTATCAGAGGTGTCAAAGACCTGACCACCTTCAGCAAACAATACTGGACGTACCTGATCTGCCCAATCGCCTTTAAACGGCATTGGTAAAATTAGTTCAGCACCAAACGTTGCTAGTGCATTACCACCAACCTCTTCTGCGGTAAAGGTTTGGTTGTCTGGATCATTGACCGCATCATAATAGACTTGTGATTTAGGTCCCAGAGTAGATGATTCATAGCCACGTACTGAGCCATAACCACCAGCATAGAAGTTTTCATAGAACGGTAAATCATTACCATAACCAAGCTTAGTATAACCACGCGCGATCACGTCTTTATAAATAGGGTAATATACATTGCCGCTATAAGTTAGCTTTTGGTAGTTAGCATCGCCAAGACCGATGGTTGCATCAATTGCATGGCTCATCCCTTTGGTAGGGAATACTGGGCGATCTAACGTGCTGTAGTCCCAGCCAAGTAACAAGTTATAGGTTTGATAGTCGTTTTTAAATGTTGAAACGCCATCAGTATCATCGTCAAATGTTTGTGTGCCGCCCTCGTCTAGAATCTCTTGAACATTAGATATACCCAGATAACGACCACCACGAACCTTTGTGTTGTCTACATTTAGACCAGCACTAAGACGTTTGGTTTCATCAATAGGATAACTATAGTTCAGCGTCGCACCATATGAATCGGTCACATAGTTACTAACATTATCGTCATCATATTTGGTTTTGCGATAATAACCGCTGATACCTTGAGAAACACCGTTTTCTGTAAAGTACGGATCAGTATAACCTAGGCTATAAGAGTCACGTGTCTCTGAACGAGAAAGCGCAGCCTTGACACGGTTACCGGTACCCATAAAGTTGTTTTGAGTCAAATCCAACTGGAAAGTCACACCACCACTTTGTGAGTAACCGGCTGCAATCGTTGAGCTACCAGAAGGCTGCTCTTCAACCACATAGTTCACATCAACTTGGTCTGGCTGGTTAGGTACGGGCTTAACGTCGACAGTGACATTTTTAAAGAAGCCAGTACGCATCAAACGCGTGCGTGACAGCTGAATTTTGTCATTAGAAGACAGCGTACCTTCTAACTGACGCATTTCACGACGTAATACTTCGTCTTGCGTTTTGATATTACCCGTAAAGTTGATACGGCGAACGTAGATAGGACGTGCAGGGTCGATATAGTAATCGACATCAACCATTTTAGTATCGTCATTGATACGTGGTACTGGTCTGATTTGGGCTAAGTAGTAGCCTTCGTTACCATAGCGTCTCTTAAGAGAAGCAGTGGTTTCGTCTAGTTTTGCTTGCGAGTATTTTTCATTAGATGCAAAGCTAACAAGCTCTTTTAGCTCACTGTTCTCAAAGGTAGGTTTACCTAAAAAGTTTACTTCGCCAAACTGGTATTGTTCGCCTTCGCTTAGGCTAACTTCGATAAACACGCTACTCTTGTCTTCACTGATATTTAATACGGCATTATCAACTGAAAAACGCACATAACCATCGTTCTGATATAGCGCCTTTAAACTCTCTAGACTGGCGGCCAGTTTTTCTTGAGCGTAACGATCAGACTTAGACAGTAGACGCGTCCATGAAGATTCTTTTACCGCGAAAACGTCTTTAATCTCTTCATCACTAAAGTGTTTGTTACCAATAATATTGATATCGACAACTTTAGCAGGCTTGCCTTCTACAAAGCGCACATCAAGTTTCACGCGGTTACCATCAAGTACCGTTTGATCTACTTCGATATTACTATTGTAGTAACCTTGGCTAATATATTGCTGTTGTAGCTCATTGGCCACGCCTTGCAAAGTAGACTGCTTGAGCACGTCACCAGCAGACAGTCCAGCATTCTTCAGTCCCTGCTCAAGCCCTTCTTTTGGAATAAGCTTGTTGCCTTCAAAGGTTACTTCAGCGATCGTTGGACGCTCAATGACGTCAAACCTTAGCTTGCCACCTTCCACACGGCTTTGAATATCAGCAAAGTTCTCAGTTGCATATAGCGCCTTAATACTGGCAGCTAAGCTACTATCATTCACCGTATCGCCTACCGTAACAGGTAAGACCGGATAGAGGCTATCAGGGGTTAGGCGTTGTAGGCCATTAAAACCGATGTCAGTTACTACAAATTCTGCAGCCTGTACTGGCATACTCATCATCGCTACAACTAACGGCAACCCAGCCGCGCTCATAATTAAAGGCGTACGCATAAACACTATCCGTCAATAAAAAAATTGCTTAAATTAAGTTAAAAGGCACGTATTGTCTAACCCATGCGCATAAGTTTATAAACCCATGCAAGGGTAACTCAGAACACTTTATATAAATTGCATCACAAAATAAACTAAAAATTACGATTAGTACAGAGGCTGCGACACAGAGTAGCATGTATATCATAACAATAATCAGCCTATAATAGGCGTAAAACCATTAGTATATCGTGCTTTATAAGCCATACTACCCATCAGTTGATCAAAATAGCCGGCTGATGTCATTACCAATTGCTAACACCATGAAACCTGCCAGCAAGAGTAAACCGATATTTAGACCGACCATTTGCACACCTTCAGATAATGGCTTACCACGGATCAGCTCGATAAAATGATAGACAATATGTCCACCATCCAATACCGGAATTGGCAAAAGGTTTAATACAGCAAGACTCAAGCTAATCAGCGCCGCTGTCGATAATACCATTTGCCAACTGATATCAAAGCTTTGCTTGGCGACTTTAGCAATGGTAATTGGCCCTGATAAATTGTCTAAACCAATCATACCTGACAGCATTTTCCCCATCGAGCTTACAGTCATTACCGCGAGCTGCTCAGTCTTTTCAAACGACTTAACTAACGACTCACTAGGACCGTAGACCACGGTAGTCTTGTAATCGTCAGGAATCACAATCTCAGTCTGATCAACCATCGCACCAATCTGTCCGTAATCATTACCCAAGTTGTCTTTTTTACCTTGAGGCATAATCTGCAACTGTACAGACTTATCATCACGCAACACCGTAAAGTTCAATAGCGTTTCAGGATTATCACGGATGATACGTGTGGCAGTAATCCAATCTTCGATTGACTCATTATTAATAGCAGTAATGCGGTCGCCAACCTTTAGACCTTGGCGGCTAGCGGCACCATCGGGAGCCAAGCCGCCTACAATCGGCGCAATCTGCGGTTGCCATGGCAACATGCCAAAGCTGGTCAATGCGTCTTTACCTTGAGCCTCGCCTTGCATAAACTGCGTGACTGGTGCTTGATAGGTTTTAGTCGACTGATCGGTTTGGGCGTCTGACTGCAAGGTAATGCTGACATTATCCGTCTCACCCATACGTCCTGCAAGGCGATAGTTAATACCTTCCCATGTCTGCACATCATGTCCATCAATCGCCACAATCTTATCACCGACTGGCAGCTGTGCCATCGCAGCAGGCGTATCTGGTAGTACTTGTCCAATCTTAGTCGCCAACTGCTCAGATGGGGTCATAAATAGCACCCAAAATAGCGCGATAGCGATGACAAAATTCATGATAGGGCCAGCTGCAACGATAGCAATTTTCTTGAGCGGATGTTGCCGATTAAATGCAAGGTGCTGCTCATCTTTTGCGACATTACCTTCACGCTCATCTAGCATCTTTACATAGCCGCCAAGTGGCAATGCTGAGATACGATAGTCGATGCCGCTTTTTTTACTGGTCCAACCAAAAACTTTAGGACCAAAACCGATAGAGTACGTTAGCACTTTGACACCGCAAAGCCGCGCCACAATATAATGTCCCCACTCGTGTAAGGCAATAAGCGGGCCCAAGACAAATATGGCGGCAAGAAGTGTTAGTAAAAACGTCATGATTTTTTCTCAGTATTGTCTCTCAGCATTTTTATCAACATCTTCGCTAATATCGTTTAGCAATATCATGTATCAGCTAAGAGACGCTTGCTACGATTATGTCAGCTTTGCTACCAACTTATCAGTCAGATGGCGTGCAATCTTATCGATTGCCAATATGTCTTCTATGTCAGCGGTTTCGTTCAATGGTGGCAGCTGTATGTCATTTAAGGCTTGTTCGTTAATATCAGCAATATCCGTCAAACGTATTTTACCATCGAGGAACGCTGCTACTGCAATTTCGTTTGCCGCATTGAGCACAATTGTGGCTTGCGTCCCTGCTTGCATAGCTTGGCGAGCCAAACGCAAACAGGCAAATTTTTGTAGATCTGGCTCAATAAACTCCAAACCACTAAGTGCAAATAAATCTAATGGCTGCGAGCCACTATCAATCCGATCAGGGTAGCTAAGCGCGTGCGCAATGGGCGTTTTCATGTCTGGACTACCTAGCTGCGCCAAAAAACTCCCATCGCTATATTCTACCATTGAGTGAATGATACTTTGTGGATGAATGACCACATTTATCTTATCTTCAGGCAAATCAAATAAGTGACAGGCTTCTATCAGCTCAAGCCCTTTATTCATCATCGTCGCCGAATCGACAGATATTTTTTGACCCATTGACCAATTCGGGTGTTTGACCGCTTCTGCGACGCTTGCCTGCTGCATTTGCTCGAACGACTGCTGCAAAAATGGCCCACCAGAGGCTGTTAACCATAGTTTGCGGACACCATGATTTGACTGATGGATTTGCGTATTATCTTGCTGAATAGCAAGTGGTAAGCATTGAAAAATAGCATTGTGTTCAGAATCGAGCGGCAGCAAAGTGGCTTTGTGCGTCTTGACCGCATCGATCATAACCTTACCTGCCATGACTAAGGCTTCTTTGTTGGCCAATAAAATACGTTTGCCTGCACGGGCTGCTGCTAATGTAGACGGCAACCCTGCCGCCCCTACAATCGCCGCTACCACCGTATCAGTCTGTGAGTCAGTGGCAATATCTACTAATCCTGCCTCGCCCCCTACGACCTCACTATCAATCCCTGCTGCTTTAAGCCTGTTAGCAAAATCATCCACGGCTGACATTGGCACACTGACGCGTTTCGGCAAAAACTGCTGACAGAGTGCAAATAGCTTATCTAAGCGATGATAGCCTGATAAAGCATAGACTTCATAAGTTTGCGGTTGCGCCGCTAATATTGCTAAGGTGCTATCGCCAATCGAGCCTGTCGCGCCTAGTACGGCGATGCGTTGCGTCATAACCATCAATGCCCATGATACTTAAAAATAATAAAAATAGAATATTGTCTGTTAACTATAAAACCACTGCTCTGATAACTTTGCTGGCTATAGCTATACTAATGTATCGTTCACACTTGGCTCACTTATATCAATATTACTGAGAATGAGCTACAGAACAGGTTTAAATAGAACAGTGCTGCTATATAAGCTTACACCACTATCAAACCAAACTGCTGTATCGCCCAAAAGCCAAGGGCAAATATCGGTGTAGCAGACAGCAGCGAATCGATACGATCAAGGATACCACCGTGACCTGGCAAGATAGTGCCTGAATCTTTTACATCAGCACGGCGCTTGAGCATCGACTCGAACAAGTCTCCAAGTACAGAAGCAAGAATAGTGATGGCCGATAACGCTACAAATGCGATTAACGGTACACCGGTCAGCTGTAATTTAAAGACGCTAATGGCTACCACAACTAACAGCCCTGTGACGAGGCCACCAGCCAACCCTTCCATGCTCTTGTTGGGTGAGACATTGGGTGCCATTTTTCGGCGACCAAGTTTGCGTCCAACGAAATATGCGCCACTATCTGCACACCATACTAATAAGAACACATACAGCAGCCACCACGCAGATAACTGCCAGAGATAGAACATCGCCGTGATAGATGCCGTCAAAATAACCGCGCCCATCATTGCCAGCTGGTTGCCGTACCATCTCGTCTGTGTTGGGAAGACTCGAACCCAAGACAGCGCCATCAGCCATATAATGAGTGACGCCACCCACCAAAACAACCAAGTTACCTTGAACATCAGTGAGAATATAGTAAGCGCTAAAATCAATAGAACGAATACCACAGGCTGGCGCCATTTAGGCATCAATTTAGCCCACTCATGAGCGGCGATAATGACCCCAATGGCCAACAGTGGTGCAAATAAAATAGGCGTTTGGCTCGCAAACATTGCAATACCAACGATAATAACGAGAACAATTGCCGTCTTAATTCGTTGCCACATACTTATCGAGCCTTATAATAATGAAGAACAGATGGTCAAAAAATGCATTATAGCAGCTAACTAACGATGGCCTAGTGATAGCATTCAATGCTCATTCAAGCCGTTTATCATTGCATAAACCAACCCTATTGACCAGTTATACAATACTAACTGAACTGAGCCGACTAAACTTATCTATCAGCTCACTGCTCAGTGACCTTGCTGCTCTATCACTACTTGCTCGCTGGTTTTGCCAAAGCGGCGTTGACGTTTTGCAAACTCTGCGATCATCGAAGCTAGCTCTTCTGCTGCAAAGTTCGGCCATAATGTGGGAGTGAAAAACAGCTCAGCATAAGCAGACTGCCACAATAAAAAATTAGAAATACGATACTCGCCGCCCGTACGTACCAGCATATCTACTGCTGGCGTATCGGCTAATTGTACGTAGTTACCTAACAGCTCTTCGCTGACATCTTCAGGTTTTAATTCGCCAGCTTGCACTTGCTGAGCCAGCTGTTGTGCTGCATTTGCAATATCCCACTGCCCACCGTAACTAATCGCAATCACCAGCGTCATCGCATCAAACTCTGCCGTCTTTTCTTCTGCGTCAGCCATTAGCGTTTGTAATGACTCACTAAGTTGACTACGGTCACCGATGAAACGCAAGCGAATACGATACTCATTCATGCGCGGCATTTGCTCATGAATCGTCGATGTGAGTAGCTGCATCAACAATGCTACCTCACTAGGCGGTCTCTGCCAATTTTCACTAGAAAACGCAAATACGGTCAGCACTTCAATGCCTGTATTGACACAATACTCGACGATAGGATCGAGCGCATCTTTGCCAGCCACATGTCCTTGACCGTGGCCCAAATCATTAGCCTTACCATAGCGATTATTACCATCCATAATGATGGCGATATGACGAGGAAGAATAGCGGGCGCCAAAACGGCTGAAGTGGACATAGGCGAACTTGCTTATTGTTGAGGTAAAATAATAATAACGTGTGCAACAGCGATTAAAAAGCGCCATTTATATAATTCACTAACTTATCACAATTGCATTGTTAGTTTTTAGCGTTCAGAATTCGATGAATCCAGTTCAATCAACCACACCTTTGGCTTGCTTTAGATATGGCTTTATATAGTTAATTCAGTTTAAAAGAGAAACAGCGCAACCGAGTGCAGATGTAACTGTGATATTTCAAGCGAGGTTAACGCTGTCACTCTTTATAAAGGATTGACTATATCAGTCTACACAATAATAAACAGCCAATAGCTATAAAGTATTGGCTGCTCAATGACAGATAATCTACCGAACTATTTCTTGCTCTCAATACCAAATATATCAGTATTAAACTTCCATCAAATCGCTTTCTTTCTTACTCAAGCGAGCATCGATTGTTTCGATATATTTGTCAGTGATTTTTTGAATATCATCACTAGCGCGGCGCTCATCGTCTTCTGAGATTTCTTTTTCTTTTGCCAAATCTTTGATGTCATTCATCATGTCACGGCGAATATTACGGATAGAAACACGGCTGCTCTCAGCTTCACCACGTGCAAGTTTTTGCATATCGCGACGAGTATCTTCTGTTAATGCTGGCATCGGCACACGAATAACATCAGCAGACATTGGGTTTAGACCCAAATCTGCTTCACGAATGGCCTTATCTACTGCTTGTACCATTGTACGGTCAAACGGTTGAACCAGTAAGGTACGTGAGTCTTCGACGTTGACGCTTGCCACTTGGTTCAATGGTGTATCAGAACCGTAGTAGCTAACCATCACACCTGACAACATGCCTGGATGCGCACGACCAGTACGAACTTTACTGAAAGTGCTTTCAAGCGCTTCCAACGTTTTTTGCATGCGTGCTTCGCCGTCTTGCTTAATCTCTTTAATCATTGTGTATCCTTATTTATCGTTACCGACAAATCTTTTATTTGCTATTGGGATATTAATTATTTATTGCTAATCGTTAGCTATTTACTGACGTTAGTTGCCAGTATCGCATCAATTAATGAAAAACTCGTGTGCCTTCATTTTCACCCATGATGACATTCAATAATGCATTGGGCTTTGTCATATCAAACACTTGCAGCGGTACGTTGTGCTCACGGCACAATGCGATAGCCGTTAAATCCATGACGCCTAGCTTTTGCTCTAACACTTCGTCAAAAGTCAGACCGTCATACTTGACTGCATCGTCATGTAGACTTGGGTCTTTGTCATAAACGCCATCGACCTTAGTCGCTTTTAAAATCAAACCAGCTTCGATCTCGATACCGCGCAAACAAGCAGCAGTGTCAGTGGTAAAGAATGGGTTACCCGTACCTGCAACAAAGATACAAACTTCGCCGTTTTTGAGATAACGAATGGCATTACGACTGCTATAGCTTTCGGTGACTTCACCAATCGGTAACGCTGACATCAAGCGCGTTTTGATATTGCGACGCTCAAGCGCATCACGCATTGCCAGTCCGTTCATAACGGTCGCTAGCATGCCCATCTGATCACCAGTCACACGGCCAACGAGACCTTCTTTTTGTAACTGTGCACCGCGATATAAATTACCACCACCGACTACGATACCCACTTGGACACCAAGTCCACGCAAGTGAGCGATAGACAAGCTCATTTTATCAAGGACTTCGGTATCGATACCCATGTCTTTACTACCAGCTAAGGCTTCACCGGAGAGTTTCAGCAAGATACGAGCGTAACGCGGGTTTTTGTCAGACATGAGGTCACCTTGTTATCATGAAATTATAAAGAAAATTATCGGTAAAATACAAATCGAGTTTGCCCACAACGCCACACTTACAGCTAAGCGTATTAAAAAGGCTAAATTGCGCTAATTGTAGCAAAAACTGCCCGCCATTGGGCAATTTTCACTCGCATATCTTATTGGATATCTAGCCTTGATAACTGGCGAATAGATCGTATTCGCTAGCATCATCGATAGTCACGGTTAAGAACTGCCCTACTTTAACTTGAGCGTTGATGTCATCAACATAGACATGACCATCAATTTCAGGTGCATCAGCATAACTACGGCAGATAGCAATATTTTCATCGCTATCAATTTCATCGACCAATACCGTTAAGGTTTTGCCGACTTTTTCTTGTAGCTTTTGCGCTGAAATATCTTGCTGTAGCGCCATTAAACGCTCATAGCGAGACTGCTTGACGTCTTCAGGCACATGATCAGGCAAGTCATTAGCAACTGCGCCTTCTACTTCTGAATAAGTAAATGCGCCCACGCGATCGAGGCGTGCTTCAACCAGCCAATCAAGCAAGCACTGAAAATCTTCTTCTGTCTCGCCAGGGAAGCCAACCACAAAGGTTGAACGAATCACGATATCAGGACAGATATCACGCCACGCTTTGATACGGGTCAAGGTGTTTTCGCTATGCGCAGGACGTTTCATCGCTTTTAGGATACGATGACTGGCATGCTGGAACGGAATGTCCAGATAAGGAAGCAGTTTCTTCTCACCCATCAACTCAACGACTTTGTCTACGTGTGGATACGGATAGACATAATGCAGGCGTACCCAAATGCCCAAATCGTTCAATGCTTGGCATAAGTCATAAAACTTAGATTTGAGCGGCATACCATTCCAAAAACTGGTTTTATACTTTAGGTCAAGACCATATGCCGAAGTATCTTGCGAGATGATAAGCAGTTCTTTCACGCCAGCTTTTTTGAGTGCCAGTGCTTCGTTCATCACATTATCAATCGGGCGCGATACCAAATCACCGCGCAAGCTTGGGATAATGCAGAACGTACAACGGTGATTACAGCCTTCTGATATTTTTAGATAAGCATAATGGCTTGGGGTCAGCTTGATACCCGCTTCATTAATCAAATCTATTTTTGGATCATAGTTGGCGTCCTGACTGCGATTTGGCTTAGGCACATGCTGCGCCACTGCCGTAATCACTTCGTCATAGGCATGCGCGCCCGTCACTGCTAGTACAGCTGGATGCATCTCACGGATTTTGTCCGCTTCTTTGCCCAAACAGCCAGTGACAATCACTTTACCGTTTTTGCTAATGGCCTCGCCGATCGCATCAAGTGACTCTTGTACCGCTGATTCAATAAAGCCGCAAGTGTTTACCACGACCAAGTCGGCACCGTCATAATCACTGGCTACTTGATAGCCGTCACGGCTTAGCTCAGTGATAATACGCTCACTATCCACCAATGCTTTTGGACAACCTAGTGACACAAAACCAATTTTTGGTGCTGCACTAACAGGCATCGTAGCAGTGGCATTTGCAGTCGAGGCTGAAGTAGCATCGCTGCTTTGGCCGACACTACGGTTCTGGTTGTGATTGGCTTTATGATGGTAAGGTTGTTTAGTATCTGTTTGACTGACATCTGCCTGACTCTGCGCTTGTACTATGGTAGGCGCGGCAGGATTGAAGATAGTGGCAGTGTCTTTTACGGCAGATAGAGGAGCTGCTGCTGTCGTATTCACTGACTCGGTAGAAGTTTTGGACATGGCTGACCTTGCTAGAGATAAATTGGCTGAGCGCATTGTACGTTTTTTTTGCAAAAATCACCAGTTTTGCCGCTCTATAGTCTTGATTTGTGGTTAAATATTATCTCAAGCATCTGACTTTTTTGGGCACTACTGATGAACGCTGATTTTATAACCGCCAAAACAACCCCTGACCTCGCATTTATATCTCAGCACTTATTCACCGCTATTTTATGGGTCAACGATGAGCTATCAATCACACGGTTGAATGCTCAAGCCGAGCAGCTACTTGCCATTAGTAGCGGCAGACTAATCAATCAATCAATCTTGACACTGCTCGCACCTGATGAGTTAAAGACTAAAGATATTGCATTTATCAATAATGATAGTAGTGAGACAAATGAAAATGAGCCTTCGAGCGAGCCAGCTTACTCTTTGACCGAGCGCTTTGTGCAAGCGCAGAACTACCAACAACCTTTTATCGATCATGACCACATCATAAAAACACCGCTAAACGGTAATTTATCATTGTCAGTCGACTATAGCGTCACACCGGTCATCTATGAACAGCAGCCTTATTTTATTATCGAGATGTGGGGTAAAGATCGTCAAAGTCGTATCTCTGAGGAGCAGCGCCAACAACAGCAGTATACAGTGGCCCGTCATATGCTACGCTCAGTGGCGCACGAAATAAAAAACCCTCTTGCTGGTATTCGCGGGGCAGCCCAGCTGTTGCAACGGCAGTTTATTAAATTCAGTGACGCATCTACTACTAACACCTCTAGCGCTGATAATGCTTTGACAACTACCAACACTGACACGCAGCATGATTTGCAAAAAATGAATCAAAAGCTGCGCAACTATACGGACATTATTATTTCAGAGACTGATCGATTGACTCATCTTATTGGGCAGCTTCTAGGTTCCAATCAACTGCCAAACTGGCAAACGCTCAATATCCATGAGCCTTTAGAGCATGTCTTAACCTTAGTGACCAATCAGTATCCACAGGTAGTGTTACAGCGTGATTATGATTTATCATTGCCAGAGTTGTGTGCAGATAAGGATCAGCTGATTCAAGTGTTTTTAAACCTTATTAATAATGCTTGTGAGTCGATGACTGAGTTCGAACAAACGCTACAACAGAATAAAATCTCAGAGTCTCAAGAATCACTACAAGCTGCCATACAAACTGAGGGCAATTCTGACTATCAACCGACATTGCATATTCAAACGCGGGTTGCTTTTCAGCATACAATCGTCGGACAGCAGCACAAGCAAGTGATGCAAGTTACTATTACTGATAATGGCTCAGGTATTGATCCAGCTCTGATTGGTCAGATATTTTTCCCGATGGTTACTAGCCGTGCAGCTGGTACAGGTCTTGGATTATCCATCGTCCAAGATATTATCAGTCATCATCATGGTATGATTGATGTGAGCTCGACAAAAGAACAAGAAGACAAGCAAACCCGATTTACGCTATATCTACCATTTACTCAACCCATCACTGAGACATAAAACAAATTATGAATTTATGAATTAAAGGCTGCTAAGTTTCATAACGCTAACTCCCAATCCCCAACTTACCATCAATAATTGCTGATTAGGCCCAATACATGACTGAATATAGCGACGACCTCCAACCTAAAAGCGATGATCAATCACCACAATCACAAATAGTAACTGTGAATAATGCACCCAGCGACCACCCTGCAACATTGTGGTTAATCGATGACGATGCAGCCCTACGTATGGTGTTGGCAGACACGTTTGAAGATGCTGGATTGACCGTTATCAGTTTTACTCAAGCACAAGCAGCATGGACTCGCCTTAATGATGTTTTAAAACAGCAAGAGTCAGCCGAGCAATTACCAGACGTCATATTGACCGATATTCGTATGCCAATGATGGATGGATTGTCTTTTAGCGACTGGGTCCATCAGCATTTCCCTAAAATGCCAATCGTAATTATGACGGCACACTCAGACCTGACCTCTGCTATCAATAGCTATCAGACTGGTGCTTTTGAATACCTACCCAAGCCTTTTGACTTAGATGATGCGGTTGCAACGATTTATAAAGCCATCAATTATCAGCCCAATTTAGAGACAACGACTGTTTCCCTTTCAGATGAACCTAATACCAATATAACGTCTGATACTTTCACTGAAGACCTGATAAAACCTAAAGCAGCACCTGCTAGCAAGACAAACAAAGACAATAAGAGCAAAGGTGCCGTCGAAACCAAAAGTAATGGGAACCCTAGCGGCATCATTGGACAGTCACCAGCCATGCAAACGGTGTTTCGTGCTATTGGCAGGTTGGCGCAATCTCCCATTTCCGTCTTAATTACTGGTGAGTCTGGAACGGGTAAAGAGTTGGTGGCCAGTGCATTGCACCAACACTCCCCGCGTAAACAGCAACCATTTATTGCCCTCAATATGGCAGCCATACCACATGACTTGATCGAGTCTGAGCTATTCGGTCACGAAAAAGGCGCGTTCACTGGTGCAACAACGATGCGTCAAGGCCGTTTTGAGCAGGCAGACGGCGGTACTCTATTTTTAGATGAAATCGGTGACATGCCTTTTAGCACTCAGACACGGCTGTTACGCGTCCTAGCCAATGGTGAGTTTTATCGTGTTGGTGGTCAGCAGCCCATAAAGGTCGATGTACGTATCATCGCAGCCACTCATCAAAACTTAGAAGAGCTGGTAAAACAAAGCCGATTCCGCGAAGATTTGTTTTATCGTCTCAATGTCATTCGGTTACCCCTACCACCACTACGTACACGCCCTGAGGACATTCCTGCATTAGCCCTCTACTTTATGCAATCTGCTGCAGAGCAAATGAACACCTCTCCAAAGCATCTACATCCTGCCGCATTGCAAATTATGCAGACGTTTGACTGGCGTGGTAACGTGCGTCAATTAGAAAACGTCTGTTTGTGGCTCACGGTTATGGCTACTGGTGATACTGTGATGGCGACAGATTTGCCACCAGAGCTACTTGAAAACATCTCACCTAATACGGTGCTTTATGAAGAGCATGGCGCATCACAGGAAGACGCTCAAGAGAACTTGGTACAAAGTGGCAATGTATTAAATAGTAGTGCGTTAAACAGTCATCAAAATGAGCGAAGTAGCCCTTTGCCTAAAAACCAGAGTTGGCAACAAGCATTGGCTGATTGGGCTGAGCAGTCGTTAAGCACGGGTGAAACTGATATTCTGCAAACAGCAACCCCTGAGTTTGAGCGTGTTTTATTAACAGCAGCACTCAATCATAGCGGCGGTAAAAAGATAGAAGCCGCGAGCTTACTTGGTTGGGGACGCAATACTCTGACACGCAAATTGCAGCAACTGGATATCTCTGCCCCTAGAGTACCAACTAAAGAATAAATAAACGCATAAAACATGATAATAAATTATTATTAATATCAATCACTTAAAATTAATATCGAAAATAAATGATAAATAATTAAAAATAATTGCAAATAGGGGTTGCCAAACAATTAAAACTCTATATAATAGCCAACCACTGAGACGCACTACCGAATCAGTTAACTATCTAGATAGCGTTTGAGTTTAATCGCTTTTGATGATAGAGTAACGAAAATGGGGCTGTGGCGGAATTGGTAGACGCACCAGATTTAGGTTCTGGCGCCGCAAGGTGTGAGAGTTCGAGTCTCTCCAGCCCCACCATTTTCGGATAGTGAATAAATTGTCTCAAACCTATACTAAACCTGCCTTCGGGCAGGTTTTTTTATTGCCTAAGATTTGATAACTATTCATTAAAGCTGCTGTTGTCGCAGTTTTGGCGCAGTTTCTATAATTCAACTACCGAGGTTACTCGGTAGTTAGTCGCCATAATCCAGCTTCATCATCTCAGCTTGCATACGCTCTGTATTGATCCACTTTGCATAGATCTTAGTGAACGTAATAATATCATGGCCCATCTGGTACGCCGCTGCAGAAACATCGATCATACTATTGAGCATCGTCGTTGCATAAGTATGACGGCAATTATAAGCAGGCCGTGCCCTTATACTGATCACTGGCAGTACTTCCTGAAACTTTTCGGACAACTTATCTGGTCTTGTCCATGGCTCATCGGTGTGCAAACTGATAAACAGGCGTGACTGGTGGCCAGTGAGTACCTTGAGTCTATCCAATACAACCAATATCTTATCGTTGAGATAGATATTACGTATTTCATTGGTCTTAGTTGATAGCTGCACTTTGCCGCTGCTCAACGTCTTACTTATTTTTGCTAGTCGATTGGCTCTATCTATGTCAGCCCAGTCTATGGCCAATGATTCACCAGGGCGACAACCGGTCCAAAACTGCCACACAAAATATAGATACCAAATCTCTTTATCATCTGTCCAATGGCTCTGCATATAATCAAGTATGGCCGAACGCTCATTAGGCAAAAAAGGATCTGGCTCGTCCTTTTGGGTCTTCTTATTACGGATACGTTTAGTGGGCAACTCTTCAATAATTTCGTCAATAAATGCCAAATCAAACACTCCGCGCAGTGGCGTGAGTGCGTCATTAGCAGTTTTAGCGCTGCTAAAGTCATTCTGTGCGAGCGCAGTGCGTACCATTGCCGGTGTTATATCTGCAATGGCTATAGATGCAAAAAAAGGCATCCACTTATTTTTAAGGATGCCTTTATATTTACGTCTAGTGCCTGTATTACCACTATCTAAACTATCAAGATAAAGCTGCGCATAGTCTGCAAAAAGTGGCCTATCATCTGCTGTTGTCTCATCGATAATATTACAAGCCAATTCAATATCTGTTACCGTCAAATTCTCCCATTTTCTACGAGCCATTAAACTAGCTCGTAGCTTTCCCGCTTGGGCAATATTCTTTGGCGTCGCCGTGTACGGGAGGACGAAGTACCTACGCCCTTCTCCTTTGATTGGGATATTAATTTCGACGCTGCCGCTTCGCACTCTAACGCCTTTTGGATACCCTGCTGACTCATCCAATGATTCCACCCCTGTAAACTAAAGTAAATCTTGTTATCAATCTTTTTCCACACCACGCCTTCAGGCCATTTTTCTTTGGCGATATATAGACGTGTGTGCGGTAGACCGATAAGTTTAGCAAATTGGGGGAGAGTTACCCAGTCTAAAGGCACATTTGATTTGATAATTTCAATAACGTCCATCTTACTTTTCCTCCAAACTTATCTGCAAATGCACAAACATCGCTATCACACCTAAGATCAGCGTCGCCCATGCCCCACCCCATTGACTATGAGTTTGTCCGTCAAGACCCAGCAGCATCAACCAAAAGAAGATTAAAATAGGTAAAACATTGATGACTATGAATACCTTAAGAAACATCTTCATTGCTGTATATTTCTTAGCAGTTTTCACAGTCATTCCCCTTTATTTAACTCAATCGATACTAGCCAAATCACTGCGACAATGAGCATACCCAGTAAGATAGCTGTGCCGGTGATTACTAAAAGCTGTTCATTATTAGTTAACATCACCGACTCCTTTCTCAACGCTGCACTGATAGTTGTCAGCGATACATAATGATTTGCCATACTTAGCCAAAACACCATCCATTGTTGACACCCAATAACCCGCTTTATCTAGTACTGGTCGACGCTCAAAGTAAGCGACTGTTCCAGCCTTATCTATTGCCCTCCATGCCATATCAGGATACTCCCAACGCACTTCTTTGATAGACTTAGGTGCTTGGATACCACCTCTCGATGATGGGGGTTCCAGTAGCATGTCTGGCTGAGTACTATTAAAACGCGCCTCAAAGTATTTGATTAGATCTTCAGGTTCTGCGTTTAAGTCGACCGCTTCAGATAGGCAGTGCTTTGAACCATTGAGCGTCAGTAGACTGTCTCTGATGACAAAGCGCTGTGCGTGCTTTTGCTTGATACTGCCTGATTTGGTCACATCATCAAACACAGCGGACATTCGGACTGTAACACCGCCATTGACTGACTCTCGAACTACTGAGCTGTTATTTAGTCTTAACATCACCGTCCCCTTTTCTCAAATACGCTTTGGCAGTCTACACAGAGCGTTACCCCACCCATTGATTGGCGTTTAGCGGGGATATCCTCGCCACATTCCAAGCACTCAGCCAGTGACGGCTTGTCAAACTTTGGTGCTCGACTCAGATACTGAGTCATTGTTAAATCAACATAGTCGTTTGCGCGATCAGCATCATCAGCCATCATTTACCCCATCTTCTCAACAGTCGCATTGATGGTCGTGTAGGTTGACCCAGTGCGATATTCAACTTTATTGCCACGGTCAGCCAAGCGACATGCTCGGCCCACCAGGTGACGCCCTTCCCCGCACGCGCTGACAATCTCCCAGCTGTGCATGTTTATATCAAGCCATTGCAAGCCATAATTGTTATTCGCAAACGTGACTCGTTTAATCTGCTTTGACATTACTACTCTCACTTTCTTTAATGATGTTGCCAGACCACTCATGGATCTCTTTCAAGCGTTCTAATCCAAACTTTTTGATGATGTAATAATCATCGCGCTTTGGGTCTCTTTGGTTTTGACGCTGTAGCTTTATAAATAATTCGTTGTCTAGAACGAATAGATGCGCACGGCGGCTAAGTGATAATGTTTTACTCATCGCGGCTTAACTCCTTAAACTCAAGCTGAATTTCGAATTGCAGCTCACACTCCCAACCAGATAAAGCTTGTTTGACCTCTTCTGAGCCTAAAGACTCATAATTAAAGTCAAAATCAGCTTTACTTATCTGCTTAATAGCAAAACCTTGCACTTCCATATCAAAGTTATGTTCTAAAATACGAATGTGATCTTCCATCACCTGACCAATATTTTGATCAGCAGTTAATACAAACGAGACTCTCATTTCCGAAGCTCCCGCAATATCAAACCCTTAAGCGTACCAGCTGCGTACAGATGGCCATTCTTACCATCTATATCCAGCACATGATGGTTTGGCGTGCCGTAGTGCTCTTTTATGCAGGACAGATACGCGTCGTGATGTCCTAGTGCCGTACGCTTATCTTCATTAGACTTAATAAAGCGTTTGTACACAGTGCCATGACAGCTAAGCAGCACGCTAAGACTCGGCAGCACGCTCTCTTCTTGCCAAACCCAAAGTGGCTGCTGTAACCGACGCTTGATAGCAGACGCTGTATAGTGATGACGGTCTAACAAGATCACATCTAAATGCTTGTATTTATCAAGTATGTAGTCGTCTTCAAATTCAACAGCTTCAATACCTCTACGAACATTGATCACTTCGGTACTGATTGCTTGAGCGTTCAGGCACATAGCGACACGCTGACAGGCTGTTGTCACGCCAATATGTGCCGCGCCATTGATATTGACTAATAAAGGATGTTTTTTTGCTGATTGAGTCAATGACATTACGCCACCTCGCTGTGGTTGGCATCAGTGTTCGCAGCCACGACTGGTACTGGGCGTGGCTCAAAGTTGATGTTGTTGATGATGCCGACATTGAGCGCAGCGTTTAACTTTAGCAACTCAGTCCAAACCAGCGGGTTAATGCGGCATATACGGTTGGTTACTTGTGTCACGATCAAGCTGATGTTGCGATTGATAGCGACCAAATCGGTTTGGTTGCGCTCGTAGTCGTACTTGGCTTGATGCTCCGACCATGTATTGATGGCGTCAGTTAGCGCTTGACGGCTTACGCTATTGCTCAATTGAGCTTTAGATTGAATCATCGCAAGCTGTGCAGTGACATTGAAGGATTGAATTTTACGCATAGCAAGCCTCCAACGCCGCACGAAATGCTGGTAGTTCGGCTTCGGTTATGGCGCGATAGGTATCGTTAGTTTCATAATAGATAGAGGCCCACCCACCAATTTTAGTAGACTCCTCGCATACATTGGCTTTGCTTAATATCATCACGTCAAGGTGATCGTGCTGCGGGGAAGACAATATCTTTCTTTTTCCAGTCACAATGGCAAACTCATTTTGATGATCTTGTTTAGATGCATCTTCGACATCGGCAAACCGTTGCCCTATGATAATATCCCACGGCATCAACTTATCACCGCCAACCGCATAGTCATCTTCACTAAAGCGGTCCATGCTGTGCATACGCTGGATTAGGACTTCAGATAGGTTTTTGATAAAGATAAGCTGCATATCAGCATCAGTGATTTGTGGCACTGACTCAGATAGCCAGTTTGGTTGTGCTAATACGTCGTCAATATGCGGGACGCATTCAGACAAAGAGTCGTATTCATCTATCGCGATAAATGTCGGCATACCGTGTGTTTTTGAAGCTTCACAACTTAGATAATCGACATCATTGACTGATTGGCGTTGAATGGCATAGTGCTCCCAGTTGCTGCCATCTGCCAGCTTACAAACATGTACAGAATCAACGCCCGCACTGGCGCTCCAGTAGCAGTGACCGTCATCAGTAATTTTACCTAGATCCTCAAGCAGGCATTCATAAGCAAAGACACTGCCGTCATAATCCATAGCTGCTGACTGGTACTTTTCATCCAAGCCTTCAAAAGCCCACTGCCCCAACCCTTTAAGCTCAGGCTGTGGCGCATCATTAGCCGCTTCACCAGCCATGACCGCTAGCAGACCACCGGTCGGCATAGAATGGCCAACGTTCAGACGGTGCGCCACGGCATCTAACTTACCTTTTAACGCTGCTATTTCAGCTTTGGTTTCGTCATCAAAGCGTATTTGGAAAGTGCTGATTAACTTGCTCACGCAACACCTCCCAATGACATAACAACAATCAACAAAACGCAAAAAACCATAAGCATGCGAGTGTTTTTACACGCATGCTTATAGCTAATCTGAGAGTTGGTCAGTTGTTGTTCGACAGTTTGGAGTTGCTGATTGCGTTCAGCAAGCAAGTTTTGGAGACGCTTGTTCTCGTAGCGAGAACGCTGCGTTTGTACGCCATCGGTGGTTTGAATATCTGACATGACAATATACCCGTTTTGTTGATTACGGGTATAATTAAAACATTTGTTTTATTTAACGTCAATACATTTGTTATATTTTAGATAAATAAATATAACAATAGAAGTTATTTACTACCATTTTTCATTTGGTGGCCAATCGAATACCCACCCTATAATCCTAATATTCTTTTTAAAATCCTCTTTACTCATGACTTCATCTTCCCACATTTCATTGTCTGAACGTATGATGATGTTGCCACTTGCTGTCTTCAGTAACCTCTTGATTTTCAAATCACCGGCAACGTCAAATGCGTATATCTTGCCATCTCTAATAGCATCATGAGCCTTGCTTGAATCTATTTTTATGGGCGATTTATCCATGATCGTCGGCTCCATACTGCTACCATTAACCATAGCCTCCATAACACAATCAGGCTGTGCTCCTACTGCTCTTATACGCTCGGTGAGCATATAAGAATAGCCAGTTGCATATTGAGTATCTGGTGGGCATGAGCCTGCTCCTGCGCTCAACGCCACATCGTCAAATATAGGTATCACTGTATAACCATCCTCATTTTTATGATTTATGATTACAGCCTCACTCCCTGATTTTGTCATCTGTCCATCGCCAGTGCTTAACCATCCAAGGTCAACATTGAGCGCAGCAGCAATATCAGCTGTGTGACTGCACGTTTTGCTGTCTCTTCTTTCAACATTGCCTATTGCACCTTGCTCCCAATTGATGACATCAGCTAACTGCTGCTGAGTCATATTGCGAGCTTGGCGTGCAAGCTTGATGCGTGCTCCTAAAGCCATGATGATAATCCCTACCCCGGTGGTTTTTATAAAAGCAACTGATGGTTAGACAGTTGGGTTTCTTTTAAGTACTGCTGGTTAGACAGTCTAGTTTGTTCGACAAATATTATTATATAAACAAATGTTATTGTTGTATAACTTCAAATGATGCATTAATTATTGCAATTTAATAAAACAAATGTTTTAATAACTACAAATGTTATTAAGAGCAATCGAAATGTTAAAACATAAAAATCTTATTACTAAAGCAATCAAAGATGCTGGCAGCCTTGCTGAGTTAGTTCGCTTAATCAATAGCAGGGTTGACGTTATCAATAAAAACCTTCCTGTAGACATGCAAATCCGTCATACCTATTCAACTCAAGTAAGCAACTGGGTGAACCGTGACGCTGGTGTTGCCCCAACTCATGTACTGGCATTTAGCCAAGTGGCTGGCTGTAGTTGTCATGATCTACGTCCAGATGTTTTTCCACCAGCAGCCAACGATCCAAGTAATCAACAACATCTAGCATAGCAACAGCACTGCAATAAAAGAACGACAATAACGGGGGCAATATGTCGAAGCAAAAATATACAGCCGCACAGCGTGCTGAAAACTGCGTATTAGATTTAGAAGCAGCAGTCTATCAAGCTGCGATGAAGCCACGCGGCACACTTGGCGGTATCTGTGAGACATTTGGTCTGACGTACAACACAGCAGTGCTGCAAGTTAACCCAAAGCGCACTTGTCACACACTATCACCATTGCTCATTGAGCAAGTCCTAAGTGCTACCCAGTCATCTTTAATCATGGACGCTGTTTGCCGTGCACATGGCAACGCTGGATGGTTTTTATTGCCTGATGAAAACAACCAGTGCGATGAGATGGTTGATATTGCCTTACTTGGTCAAAAGTTCGCAGATCTCAATAGCACATCATTGGACGCTTATGCTGACAAAGTCATTGAGCCTGATGAATATGCGAGCATGCAAAAAGACGGCTATGCATTGATTAGTCATATTCAAACAATCTTAAAAAATGCTGAACGCAATATGGAGAGAAATAATGACAGATAAACGCACACCGCTTGATTTTGACGCCATTCGCGCAGCAGCTATCGGTAATTATGTCTCAACTATATTCCCCGCCGCTGGTATTAGCTTCACCAAAGCTGCCCATCAGCATCAAGCATGCCCGATGTGCGGTGGCTCTAATAGATTCCGTTGTGATGACAAACGCGGTGAAGGCACATGGATATGTTCACAGTGTGGCGCTGGTAATGGCTTTATGCTTGTACAGCAATATACTGGGCTTGATGTTTATGAGACAAATAAGCTGATAGCAGGCGCTATCGGGCTTGATGCAACTAGCGAAGTGACTGATGAGCAGCGCGCACAGTGGCAATCACAGCAAGTCGAGCGTGAAGCAGCAGAAAAAGCTGAAAAGCGCCAAGCTCGTATCGATGCCGCAGCGCGTGCTACTAGTATTTGGGACAATGCAAGACCAGCTACAAACGATCATCCGTATCTGCTGCGCAAAAATATCGCGTCTATCAATCTGCGCCAAGATGCTAATGACAATCTAGTCATTCCTATGAATTACTATAATAAAGACACTAAAGTTGTGACGTTAGTTAACATTCAGACGATAGCGCCTGATAGCGAAAAGCTGTTCTTAAAGGGTGGATTGGTGAATGGCGCTTACCATCTGATTGGCAATACTACGATGTTCGGCGGTGGTATTGTTTTGATATGCGAAGGTTACGCCACAGGCGCTACCATATTTGATGCAATGAGCTACAGCTTGCCTGTTGTTGTCGCTTTCAATGCAAACAACTTAATCCCAGTCGCACAGTCAATACGAGCCCAATACCCTGATCATCGCATCATCATCTGCGCAGATAACGATAGCGCTACAGCAGTCAAGATGCGCGATAAGGACATATCAGAGGGCAAAGAGCCAAAGCCACTTATCGAGTATAACGCTGGTATTTATAAGGCCAAACAAGCAGCGGTTACCGTTGGCGGCGAAATGGTCACACCAAGCTTCGACATATTAGACATAGATAAGGATGCAGCGTAATGCAAGGCAAACAACACACAGATTTTAATGACCTTGCAGCAGCTGCAGGACTCAACGAAGTAGCACGTCAAATCAAATACGCACTGGCGAACCAATCAATAGTGACCCAAGCTGCCAATGATGATCACAGCACTACTGACGCGCCTATCGCACAGCATAACGGCAATGTACCTGCTGACATCGAACAAGATATGCGCTTAGCCAATATGCTCAAGCAGTATTATCAGATTACCGATATCGGCAAAGTAACCAACAAAGTCTATGACATCGTAAATAAGATTGAGTATACAAAGACTCAGTTCGCCAATGAGATCGGTAATAAAAAACTAGCGGCACGTTGGTGGGAGTCTAAGCACGAAAAGATTAGCAAAGCAGACGTTAGCAAAGACCGAGACGAGCTACTAGCGGTTGAAGCAAAATCAATGTTTGACCGTTACTTTCTTATATATGGCACAAAAGAAGTGTGGGACGATGTTGAGCACATAAGGCTACCAGTAGACACCATCAAGCTAGCATGGCCCAATGAGTACGAGATTTGGCTAAAAAGCGAATCACGCACCACAGTAAAAGCTGACAATATCTGGTTCGACCCAACTCACTCCAAACAACCCAAAAACCCTAATGACATCGCTATCAACACGTTTGATGGCTTACCGCTAAAGCCTATCGATACTGAGTTAAGTGACGCTGCTGTTATGTGCAAGCCGATCACTGACCTGCTGCTGCATCTGTGCGAAGGCAAACAAGAAGTCTATGAATGGGTGCTTAGATGGCTGGCCATACCGCTACAGCAGCCTGGTACCAAGCTCGATACTGCCTTGATATTTCACGGTGAAGTACAAGGCGCGGGTAAGTCATTATTTTTCGACCGTATCATGTCACGCATCTATGGCGATTACGCCGTAACGCTTGGTCAAGGTCAGCTTGAGTCACAGTACAATGATTGGGTATCCAACAAGCTCTATGCTCTTTTTGAAGAGATATTCAGTGGCAGCGACCGCTACTCACAGATGGGCATGGTCAAGCAGCTCATCACAGGCAACACTATCTATATCAGCAAGAAATTCATGAGCGGGTGGCAGCAAGACAACTTCGTCAATGCGATATTTTTGTCTAACAACATGATGCCTCTATCACTTGAGCAGAACGATAGACGTCATGTGGTCTGCTATCCGCAACAAAAGATTCCCGCACCCATTCTAAATGATGTCGCATCAGCACTATCTGACAGCGATGACAAGATGCTACGTGCTTTTTACACGCTACTCATGATGATGGATTTAAAAGACCAGACAGCGCATACACCTGCGCTTATGACCAATAGCAAACGTCAGCTCATCCGATTAAGCCAACCAAACTGGGAAGTATTCTATGATGATTGGGTGATCGGCGAAGCCGGTATACCTTATTGCAGCTGCTTAACTGACGATCTTTACGACTATTACCAGTACTGGTGCCGTAAAGGTGGCGAGCGCGGTACTACCAAAACAAAATTAATGACATATATTGGTAGACGTGAACACAAAGAGCGGCTAAGATACCAACTACCTAATAACAGCAAACCTGTCCAGTCCACGATTATTGCTGTTAAGATGCCAACAAACTATCCAACACCTACAGCTGCCAACCAACAAATATGGCTTGGCAAAGAAATACAGCTCATGAAAAACGCTATCGGTCAGAAACTTGAACCCAAATAGCCAACCATGTGCATAGTGTGCACCCCATGTGCATAGTTTAAAATACAACTATGCACGTCTACAGACCTTACCCTATATAGCTTATAGCAACCCTGTGCATAGTGTGCAGGGTTTTTTCGTATGCGCGCGCGGGAAATAATTATTTATTTAATATATAAGACAATCATAGATATTTTTTTTATTCCCATGCGGAGATATAACTATGCACACTATGCACACTATGAACATCAGTCCTATAAGCCAGTAATACCAAGGGTTGTAGATGTGCATAGTTTAAAACCAACTATGCACATCTTGACGTAACTATGCACACGCTCCTATATTGGCTATAAATAACGGGGGATATTTATCATGCGTCAAGAATACTTAAGAGCTGCTGCTGAAGCATATGCAAATCTAAACGACCACCAGTCAGACTGCTACCATTATCTGAACGATGGCTTTGATACAGCTATCCAAGCTCGACTATCAGCAGCCTACTCAACCAAGCTTTCGACAGCAGTACCAAGCAAGCATATCGACAAGATAGTTTGTACCGCATTGGTGGAATGCCAGTACCCGATCAACGAAGCAACCGGCTATGCCTGGAGTGGTAACGAACGTGCAGCCTTTGCCAACATCCCTAAGGCCACATGGTCACGCAATCAGATGTCAGATCATATCGAATTTATACTAAATGATATGAGCCAGAACGCAGCATCGGCAAGGGCTAAGATACAATTTCAAGTGACTGGCTATTCAGAGGCTACTTGATTAATGGAACAGTTTCACCTAAGATTTCTCATATTCGAAGTTCCTGCCTAATCGTAAAGCACACGGCAGCATCAACCAAACATAACCAGTTAAGCCCATTGCCCCCGCAGTGGGCTTTCTTTATGAGCAATCCTTATGCCATCGATGCCTACCACGCTTTGCAGCCATTCAGGTTGCAACGCCAGTGCTGACGCCAATGGCGTTTGCAGGATACATAAGCCCAAACCTAAACGCCAAGCAGAATTCCAAGTCAAGCAAGCCGAACCCGCAAAGCTCAAACGGATAGACAACAGACCGTCATCTGCTCAGCGCGGTTACGATGCCAGATGGCGCTCAGCACGGTTAGGGTTTCTCAACGATGAACCATTATGCAGATATTGCATGATGCAAAGCATCACCAGAGGTGCTGACGTAGTCGATCACATCCTACCGCATCGCGGCAATCAAGAATTGTTTTGGGATCAGACAAACTGGCAGCCCCTTTGCTACTCATGTCACTCAATCAAGACAACGACGGTCGATAATAAATTATCTGACTACGAAATTGCCCAGCTCAGGCAGGGAGGGTGGGGTAAAAAGTAAATATAAAACCCCGCCAAGACCACCGCCCCCAAGAGAATTTTCGCATGGTCAAAACTCTGTAGGGGGTATACCCCATCAATCAATAACTATTCTCAGGTGACACTATGTCTCGTCCACGTAAACCGACGCAGCTCAAAGTGTTGCAAGGTAGCCGTGTCCGTAGCGACCGTGAAGCTGCCAGCAACGCTGCTCAACCAACACTGGCTATACCACCCTGCCCCGACTGGCTCGACGCCAAATCACGCAAGCAGTGGGACAAGATAGCACCACAATTGGTCGCTCTTGGATTGCTATCAGTTATTGATGGCGATCTGTTTGGTGCGTATGCCGAAACATCAGCACGTTATGGCGATGTCTGCACTAAGCTCGAAGATATCGATACTTGGATTGGTAAAACACCAAACGGTTTTATGGTCCAGACCGCACTGGTCAGTATCCGTAACACATTACAAAAACAGCTCATATCATTAGGCCGCGAATTTGGTCTATCCCCTGCTGCACGCTCCAGTATCAAAGTCGATGTCGCTCAAGGCAGTTTGTTTGGCGACAGTGAATTTGGGGAGTTTAACCAAGGTTAAAAAACTATGTCAGATGCTATTGCCTACGCTAATATCGCGACGCAATACGCAACAGATGTAGTCGACGGCACTATCGATGCGTGCATCTATGTGCGCCAAGCGTGCCAACGCCACCTGACAGACCTCAAGCGCGCTGACAATGAATCAGGGTTTGAGTTTGAATTTAATAGTCAGCTGGCTGCAAAGGCTTGTCGTTTTATAGAGCTGCTGCCACACGTTAAGGGCGAACTGGCAAACAACCGCGAATTGATACTGCTTGAACCTTGGCAAATATTCATCGTCGCCAACTTGTTTGGCTGGGTAGACTTTGATGGCAAACGTCGATACCGTTACGCATACGTAGAAGTACCACGCAAGAACGCCAAGTCTACATTGGCCGCTGGTATCGGCTTGTACCTATGCTTTGCTGATGGCGAGATGGGCGCGGAAGTTTATTCGGCAGCAACTACCCGCGACCAGGCACGCATTGTGTTTGAAACTGCGCAAAGTATGGTGCGAAAACGCCCCGATATGCAAAAGGCTATGCGCATAGAAGTGACTGCACATGCTGTCAGCTCCATTGCCACCACATCAACATTCAAAGCCGTCAGTCGTGATTACGGGGGCAACTTGGATGGTCTAAACGTTCAAGGCGCTATCATCGATGAGCTACATGCGCATAAATCAAACGATACTTATGAAGTCATGGCTACGGGCATGGGTGCGCGTGAGCAGCCGCTTCTATTCGCTATCACTACAGCCGGTTTTATTTTAGACGGTGTTTGCTACGAGCAACGCACTTTGGTCGCCAAGGTTTTATCTGGGCTTGAATCACATGACCGTTACTTTGGCATTATCTACACGATAGATGACGCCGACGATTGGCGAGACCCTAAGAGTTGGCGCAAAGCAAACCCCAACTACGGTGTTTCGGTTTATAAAGCTGCGCTCGAAGCTGAATATCAACGCGCAGCTGTTAGTCCTGATGCTCAAGCTGACTTTTTAACCAAGCATTTATGCGTTTGGGTTGCTGCTCGCAGCGGTTGGCTCAACATGCAAGACTGGGACGATGCTACCGACAAAACACTAAAACCCGAACAGTTTAAAAACTACCCATGTTTTGGTGGTCTTGATCTGGCATCCAAAGTTGATTTGGCATCACGCGTTAAATTGTTTGTGAAAAAGATAGACGGTGAGTCATATTATTACTTGTTTGCGAACTTTTATATCAACCGTGCGCAGCTCGACAACGCTAACAATCCCAATCAAAAACGCTTTATTGAATGGGAACGCCAAGGCTGGCTAACTGTTACTGATGGCAATATTACAGACTTTGAGCGCATCGAGCGCGATATTGTTGATGATGCTGCAAATTATGATATGCAAGAAACAGGTTATGACCCTTTTAATGCCACATATTTAGCTATGCGTTTAAATGAGCAAGGTCTCAATATGGTCGAAGTGCCACAGCGCGTCGCTTATTTGAGCGAACCAATGAAACATATTGGTGCGCTGTTACCTGCAAAGCGTGTACTCAACGACGGTAATCCTATATTGCGCTGGTGTATGGGCAACGTCACTGTCAAAAAAGACGCCAATGACAATGTTTTTCCTCGTAAGGAATCAGACGCTAGCAAAATTGATGGGGCTGTTGCTTCAATCATCGCGACCAATCGCGCACAGTACTATGACGAAACAGGCGACTTGCCGAGCCAAGATTTTGAGACACAGCTTGGTGATTATTTAAACGACTTTGTAAGCTTCAGGGGATAACATGGCATTCATACAAACCGTCGCTGCATGGTTTGGTTACGCGCCGCGTGACCCCGTGGACGGCAATCAAAACGCTACTCGTACTGTCACTAAAACAGCCAAGCCTGTCACCTTTGATACCGCGATGACCGTCACGGCGGTCTTTGCATCAATTAGATTGCTTGCTGAAACTATTGCTAGTATGCCTATTGATTTATACACCAAAGACAAAGATGGGTATTTAGACACTAAAGCAGATCATGACGTCATGAAATTGCTGAGATATAAACCCAATAAACGGCAAAACCGCATTGAGTTTATGGAACAACTGATGCTCAACTTGGTCAGTGACGGCAATGCATACGTCAGAATTACACGCGTAGGTGATAAGAACTCTCGTATTCTTAGTCTAGATATTATCAACTCATCGAATATGACGGTTATTTTAAAAGACGATGTTCTTACTTACCGCCACCAGATCACATCAGCTTTCAGCCGTGACTTTAAGGAATCTGATATATGGCATGTAAAGCTATTTGGTAACGGTATAAAAGGCTTATCACCATTGCAACACGCTGCCAAAGCCGTCGCTGTAGCAGATGCGTCAGACGATAAGATAACGTCGCTCATGCGTAATGGCGCTAAGCCCACTGGCGCATTAATGACGAAGGGCTCACCGACTGCCGAACAACGCCAAGCACTTCGCGATGAAATGGGCGAATTAACCAGCGGCGATGAAACCTTTATGCCAGTGTTACCACTTGATATGAAGTTTGAAGCCATTAGTTTGACGCCTAGTGACATTGAATTATTGGCCACGCGCAGATTTAGCTTAGAAGAGATTGCGCGTATGTTCGGTGTACCTAGTATTTTGATTAACGACAGTACGCAATCTAGCAACTGGGGCAGCGGCATCTCAGCAATCATTGAGGCGTTTCATAAATTCAACTTGCGGCCCTACCTTGAGCGCCTTGAATTATCAATGCTAACCACACTAATACCGCGTAAAGACTGGGACAAATATCAGTTTGAAATTGACGCTGATGCTATTTTGCGATCAAGTCGTAAAGAGCGTGTTGAGATGTATAACACCGAGATCACATCCGGTCAGCGAACGCCCAACGAGGTACGACGCGCTGAAGGCTGGAAACCACAAGAAGGGGGCGACGAACTCTATATGCAGCTAGGCTTTGCGCCTCTTAATGTTGTCGCTAAACAATCTTCATTAGACCAAACTAAGGATATCAGCAATGAATAAACACTCACTGCAAACGCTGCACTGTCGCGATGGCCGCAGTGAGCTACTGCAATCTGTCAGTACACGCCGTATTCCAGTCATCGATACCAAGATACGCTTTGCCGAACCTGACAAAGACGGTGCTGCTACTTATACATTTGAAGGCTATGCAGTCAAATGGGATAGCATCAACTTACATGGTGAAAAGTTTGCCCGTGGCGCCTTCGCCGATATGATTAGTGCGTTCAACAATAGCGAAAAAACCGTGCATATGTATTACAACCACGGTTGGCGCAACATGTTTGATACGAATGCAGCTATGCGTGTTGGTCGATGGGTAGAATTTGAAGAGGATGATATCGGCTTACGTGTCAAAGGCGAACTCACCCAAGGTTTACCACTGGCCACTGCTGTTGCTGCAATGATGCGTCACCTTACGGTTGATGGCTTATCCATTTGTTTTTATAACCCAACTGAAATGGATTATGAAGAGCAAGACGGTCATATCTTAATCAAACGCGCAGATTTATTTGAAATCAGTGTCGTTGATGAGCCTAGTGACCGCAGTGCTCGTATCAACCGCCAAGCAGAAACAATTAACAACCTAGCTGATGAACGCGATGCATGCGATATGCTGACCAAGCTAGGTCTTGATCAAGCCGATGCACGGCACTTTCTATCCAAACTTGACAGCATCATGGGCACCAGCGCTGATGATACTAGCAAAGACGATGACCCCTTTGCATTTTTAGACAAGTAATTTATCTTTTTCAACATCAATCAAACCCTAAATAATGCTGCCACTTGGTAGCTATTTTTTTGCCTAAAGGAAAATATTATGCGTGATTTTAAAACTGCTGCAATCGCTGGCGCTATGTCTGGCATGGGTGTTATGACCCGTGATGCGGGTGGCACGTCTAAAGATGAATATGAAAAGCTCGCTGGTCAGCTTAAAACCCGCTTGGCCACGCTCGACGAGCTGATTGAAAAAAAGCAAAAACTACTTGCTGAAAACAAAGATGACACTGAAACGCGCGATGCTATCGAAGATCTGCAAAAAAGCGTAAAAGACGTCGGTGATCTGTCTGCCAGATTTGAAGAGCTTGAGCAACGCATGGTCAAGGGCGTTCAAGACGGTGAGCTTGATGCTAATAGCATCGGCGGCCTACTCTCTCGCAATGAAGGTATCTCGCAAGAAATCAAAGCAATCAAGCACTCACGCGGCAAAGTACAGATTGATGGTGTCTCTGCACGTAATACCGTCATGCTTGGCACAATCAACACGGCTGGCAATATCAACGATGCCAAAATGATTAACCCAGCTAGTAATCCGCTGACACTGGTCAACATGATCAACTGGATTCCAACGTCGGTACCACTTATCCCTTATGTGCGTGAAAGCGCCGTAACCTTTATGGCTGATATTGTGGCTGAAGGCGAGCTTAAGCCTGAATCAAGCCTGACGTTTGGCCCTGATTCATTAGAGATTGACGTCATCGCTCATTGGGTTCGTGTCAGCAATCAAGTGCTCGATGATGCTCCGGCATTGGCTGCTTATATCGAAGGTCGCATGTCTTATGGTTTGCGTCTGAAACTCGAATACTTGGTTATCAATGGCGATACCAAAAGCTTTAAAGGCTTAATGAAAGCTGGCAATAGCCTAACTATCGTTGCTAATGACAATGCTATCGATACTATCAGTACTGCAAAAGCCAAAGCCTATGCCAATTTTCTGCCGCCTGAAACGGTTATCCTGAATCCACAAGATTGGGCAGAGATTGAACAAGCTAAAGGCACGGATGGTCATTACTTATTTGGTTCGCCAGGTGCCGCTGTTCAACCTTTCATTTGGGGGTTGGCAGTCAGTCAGTCACCATCGATGCCAGTTGGTAAATTCTGGGCAGGTAATATTACTATGGCGACTGAAGGTTATATTCGCCAAGACGCGACCGTTGAGCTATCTACTGAAGATGGTGATAACTTCCGCAAAAATCTGGTCACGGTACGTGCTGAGATGCGTGCTGCCTTTGGTGTTGTCATGCCTGATGCTGCTGTGACGGGCGACCTAGTTAACGTCGGTCCATAAGATTAGATAATTATTAGTTGAAAGGCTTCTCCTAGCTGCTGGTAGCACGTCTGCCAGCGGTCTTTTTTATCCTAACTCAATATAGGCATCATCTATGATCACTGCATCTATCACGCTTGAACAAGCCAAATCGCACCTGCGTGTCACACATGAGATAGATGATACGTATATTGCAGGGCTTATCCCTACGTCATTTCAATTAATCGCTGATGAGCTTGATCGTGAGCTAACAGAGGATATCTGCTTAACACCGTCTGGCCAATTATCTGAATCATTAAAACATGCTGCACTGCTTGTCATCGGTGACTTGTACCAAAACCGTGAAGCGCAGCAAACTGAGCAGCTGCACATGAATCTCGCGCTCGATAGACTGCTGAATAAATATCGCAAGATGGGAGTATGACATGGCAAAGATCAGTCGAGGTCGGCTTAGTACGCCAATCGGCATCGTGCGAAAAATAACCACCAGAACTAATACTGGCGCTGTTAAGTCTACCGATAGCGTGACGATGCAAACTTGGTGTGAGTTACTACCCATCAGCACTCGAGACTTTGTGGAAGGTCACGCCGCTGGGTCATCGATAGATGCAAAAATGCACGTCGATATGGCAACTGATATTCAAACTAAAGATGATATACAAGTACTAGATGGCAGTGGCTTCGTCTATGAGGTGCTGGGGATCATGCCTGTACCGCAAGACAATAAAAAAATCGTGGTATGTCGTACAAAGATTAACAGCTAATTATTTCTTATTTGTTTCTGTGATTGCTAGATTAATGCTGTCACTCGTAATATACTTGGCTGTACTTTAACTAATATAAGCAATCTTATGGCAAGCGAAAATAAGTTAAACTGGACTAGAAAACCTGCACTAGCGATCATTGGTATCTGTGTTTTATTTTTCGCTTTGGTCATAGGTTGTGATGAAAAAGAGACCGAGGAAGAAATCGCAAAGAGTGACGCAGTTGTGGCTAAGAGTGACGAAAAGAAGATCAGCGACCTTAGTTTATATTTCGATTGTAAGCCAAAAATACAAGAGCAGCTCACTAACCCAAGGTCGTTTGATCCAAGCGTGACTTCTGTTAAATATAATTTTGTAGATAACGAGCATATCGTTGGCTTTGATTTTTACTCTAAAAACGCTTCTGGCGGAGAGGTCATGCAGCAAGCAATATGTAGCTTCGATGTAGACGGCAATATATTGAAATATGGTGTGTTATAAAGGCAACCCATAAACAAAAAACCCACCAATCGGTGGGCTTTTTATTATTCATTACCTGTTAAATCGTTAATCTTTATCTACTGCATTATTATAATTCTTTTTAATAAAATCCATATCTAGTAGCTTTTTAACGGAGTCAGTAATCACTTGCTCGGCTTTTTCATGCGTATAACCTTCTTCTCGTAAGGTCTGGTACATCGCACTGACAATAAGTACGTTGCTGGCGCTGGGCATATCACTGCTCTCTTCCTGCTTAAAGGTTTGCTCAAGCCTTGCCACAATATCAGCGTTCATAGAACGGTTTTTATTTTCTGCTGAAGATTTGATTTTATCTTTTAGCTCATGCGGCATTCTTAGTTTGTATTGAGGTTCAGTTTGTAAAGTCATATAAATATTCCATATAGTACCTACTAGGTGTTGACACAGAATGCTAGTTAGATTACTATCTAATAGTACCTAGTAGGTACTTATCTAAATAACAAAAGAGAATTTACTATGTCTGCAAATCGAACTCACCCTGTCCAATATCAATTAAGGCTAACCAAAGACCTGCATCAGTGGTTAAAAACAAATGCCGTTAATAATCATCGCTCTTTATTGGGTGAAATTAACATGCATTTGGAACAAGCTCGTGAACAGGTTGAAAAACAATCAGGCACAAAAAAAGCAGATGATACCGTCGAAAGTAACACATCTGCTTCACTAAAATCTAATTCGGAAAGGAACTAAACATGACTATTATAGCAAATGACCCCAATAGAGGCAACAACTTACAAATCAATATTCTTGACAAAGCTATCACTATGATTGATGGGCTGTATTCACTTAATGATCTACATAAAGCAAGCGGTAAGGCGGATAAACATCGTCCTACTTTCTTTTTACGTAATCAAGAAACAAAAGATTTAATTTTTGAATTAGCAGAAGAAATATCCGATGTGAGAAAATGCACATCGGGTAATCCGTCAGTTATTCGAGTAGTAAAAGGTGGTAACAATAGATCCTTGCAAGGAACCTACGTTTGTAAAGAGTTAGTCTACCGTTACGCAATGTGGATTAGTCCAAAGTTTGCACTTTTAGTAATTCGTACTTTCGACAATCTGGTAACAGCAGCTTCAAATATTGATCCATCACAATCATTATCTAGCGTTAAAGATCGTAACGGCTTGGTCAAGGCCGCTAAAATCACTCAATACAAACTTGGTATTGGCTATGATGATGTGTTTAGTCTTATTCATCATCGTTTTAATATTGATAAACTGGGTGACTTGACCGTCAGCCAAGTTGGTGAGGCGACAGAATACATACAGCGGATGAGGTATCCCCAAATTGCTGAGACGTCTCATCAGTCTAACTATGAGCCAACCGCTCTATCAGAAACAGATGAAACGGCTGTCGTCATCGAGCACGGCACTCCTACTACCATGGTCAATCAAGCATTGTCCTCTGGTAAATTCATCGGCACTATCGATAGTAACGGCCGCATGGTCATGCGTGAGCTTGATACTGAGGAGGTTATTGTAACCGTAGATATGTTGCCCCATCTCATCGAGCATCGAAAAATCAATGTGAATGTGCTGTCTAAAATCGCTTTGAATGCGAATCAGCAGCTATATGCGGCAACTTATGGTCTGCGCCCAACGCAAAATGCAGCGATCGCGCAAGGGGAATATCATGACTCAATTTAATATTAATAGTGTCAACACCCTGCATATCCATAACGCCAAGCCGACTCATCCTTACTTCGAAGTGAAGCCGCATAGTCAGATAGACCGTGCAGACGCTATAACCGCCTATCTAGATGGCACTATCGGTGTCGTACAAGAGCTAATCTCAAACGAAGAAAATCGAGAGCTGCATAGCTTGCTGTATTTAATCAACCTCAATCTAGACACCGTGCGCGATATGCTCAATCAGCCAGTCGCCAAATAGATATAACCCAATTAAAAAAAAGCCCCGTCATCCGATGGGGTTTTTTATTGCCCAAAATAAGGAGACCTCATGAGCGCGGAGTTCCGAATAGAAGGACTGGACGAGCTCGACAAACAGTTCGATAGATTGATAGATACCTCAAAAAAAAAGGTGATGCGAAAAGCATTGAACGCTGGTATCGCACCAATCAAAAAAGAAGCCAAAAAACTCGCGCCAGTCGATAAAGGCGTGCTAAAAAAAGACATCCGATCCAAACAAATGCGCTATACCACAAAACCCGCTGTTGGGTTGTTTGTAGGCAGTAAAGGCTTTTACTGGTACTTTTTAGAAAACGGTACCAGTAGCATCGCACCTACTCCATTTATCAGACCTGCTGTAGACAGCAAACACGAAGAAGGTATCGGTAAGTTCAAAGAAGTGCTCAAAGCTGAAATCGACAAAGTAATGATCGGATAACTAAAGGCGCAACCTATGAAAGCTAGCGAGGTTATTTATAGCACCCTAGGCGTATTATTTGAAAATAAGGTCTATCCATTAGTCAGACCAGAGGGCGAAAAAGGTACACCGTATCTGGTCTATACCGTGCTCAATGCCAATGGGACCAATGTCATAGCAGGCTATACAGGTCGAGAACTGGCTTATTTGCAGTTAGACGTCTATGACGACGACTATGACGACTGCGAAGATACAACCAACCAAATGCTCAAAATCCTGAAAGACACGGTAAAGCCGTTTCACTACGATAGCCGTAAATATATGCATGATGAGGATGCTGATTTATACAGACAAAGCGTTGAGTGTCATATCTGGCAAACCAATTAACCAACCCCCACACCGACCACCAATCAGAGAGAGTGATAAATATGGCTATTTCAGCTGATAAACTAGTAAACGTCCAATACACTTGGAGTATTGCGACTGATGATATCCCTACTTTTAATCAAGTAGAGTTTTTGAATGAAATGGAAATGCCAAAGCTGGCTAAAATTGTTGTTGATGTCACGCCTACAGATGCAACCTCTACCGTCAATGCGGTGCCTAACTTTAAAGAAACCTCAGAAATCCCATTTACCTTGTATTACATTCCCACTGACCCGCAGCATATGAAATTAAAGGCGGCCTACAACAACTCTACAGTCATCAAAAATAAGATTGAGTTCATTGATCCTGACGCTGCCGCTGAAGGTTATGTCTTCGACGGTATGATTAAAGAGTTTAATCTGATAGCAGAACAAAAAGACATGCTAAAAGTAGAAGGTGTGTTGGTCATCAGTTCTGAGATCACAGCAACCCCTTAGTTGGCAAAATCAATCCAAATGAAAGGCGTAGAGAGCTAAAAATCTCTGCGCCTTTTTTTTATAAAAAATATCTATAACCTATAAGTGAGTAATCAAATGACCGGAAAAACCTCTAAAAAATTGCTAAGCAAAGCGGACTTTATGCAATTAAAACCCAGCGTAAAGCCGCTTACTATCCCTGAGCTTGGTGATGTGTACATCAAAGTAATGACTGCCGCCGAGCGTGAGGGTTTGGAGCACCTAATGCAAAAGCAGGTAGAAAATAACGGTGTACGAGCCACTATCTTTGTCTACTCAGTCTGCGACGCCGATGGCGTATTAGAGTTTAATGATGACGATATCGAGCTGGTCAAAACATTCCCATCCGCTATTGTGTCCAAGGTCTATGACTTCTCAAGCCAAATCAATGCACTACAACCTGAAGATAAAGAAGATACCGCAAAAAACTCATAGCCCACCCTCTACGGATATTTAAGTTTCGGCTAGCCGCGCATTTAAGCAAAACGGTCGAGTGGATAGATCACAATATGACCGCCCGTGAGCTGACTGAGTGGCAGGCCTTTTATCTATACGTAGAGCCGTTCGGTGGGAAATTCTTGGACATGCAGTTTGCTTCTTTGCGACAGCAAAACTATACAGGTAAAGAAAAGAAAGGCTTGGACGACTTCATGCTGTATGACTATAGCCTGCTCACGGCTGAGCAGAAAGAACAAGAACGACTAAGCACTGCCAAGCTAAAAGCACAGGCCCAAGCCGCTGAGCTAAGAGGCTTCTTTGCATCGAAAGTCAATGATCAAAAAACTGCAAATAAACCATAGGAGGATGTCATGGCTTCGGTGCTGAGTAGAATTCAGGTAATCATGGAGGCAAATACTGCCAACTATAATAACGAGCTCAATAGAGCGCGGAAAAATAGTAAAAAGAGTTTTGGTGATATTGGTAAGTTAGCAGGGAAAATGGCACTAGGTGTTGGCGCCGCTGTCGCTGCTATGGGCGCTAAAACATTGCAAACGGCTGGTAATTTTGAAGAAGCGATGGGCGCAATCAGCGCTGTATCGGGGGCTACTGGCAAAGATTTTGACGATCTGCGTGAGAGAGCCAAACAATTAGGATCAGAAACAGCTTATAGCGCTACCGAAGCTGCAAACGGCATGGAGTTTTTGGCCAAAGCTGGATTAGACACACAGCAAGTGCTGGCAACCATTCCTAATGCCTTAGCACTTGCATCAGCAGGCAGTATCGATCTTGCTATGTCAGCCGATATTTTATCAAACATCATGTCAGGCATGGGTATCGCAGCCGAGGAGTCTGGTCGCGCAGCAGACGTATTAGCAAAAGCAGCTGCCAGCTCCAACGTAGATGTCGAAATGCTAGGCGAGTCGATGAAGTATGTTGCGCCTATCGCAAAACAATTGGGCATGAGTTTGGAAGAAACGACAGCCATTATCGGTGTAATGGGTAACGCTGGTATCCAGGCATCACAATCAGGTACATCAATGCGGGCGATGTTTACTCGTTTTAATACGCACCAAAAAGCAAATGCTGCTTTCATTGAGCTTGGCGTATCGCTGAAAGATGCCAACGGTGATATGCGATCAATGATAGACGTGATGCAAGATCTATCCGTAGCCACTGATGGACTGCAAGCGGATAAAAAGCTCGCTTACTTTAAAGATATGGCAGGCGTCGAAGCCATGAGCGCTCTAGCTGTCGCCGTAGATGCAGCTGCTGATGGTAGTCTGCAAAACCTTAAAGAAAAACTAGACGGTGCCAAGGGTGCCGCTGCTGAAATGGCTGCTATCCGAATGGAAGGCCTCAATGGTTCAATAAAAAGTCTGGTTTCTGCTTGGGAAGGTCTGCAAATCGCTATTGCTGACAGTGGGCTTCTTGAATTAGCGACCGGCGCGATTACTGTTGTCGCTGAGAAAATGCGAAGCTTAAGCTCTGCCCTACCCGAAGTTGTCGCCAACATGACTGCATTTTTTCAAAGTGCTGAAGTCGCTGGGGCTATCACAGCAACTATCGACGGCCTGAAGATGGCATGGGACAACTTAAAATCAGTCATCGAACGTACTGGTGAGATTATTGGCCCTGTTATCGATTTTTTTATTGAGCATGAGGAATTGAGCAAATCGCTTGCTATCGCCATCGGTATCGTAGGCGGCGCCGTTTTGATTTATAACACAGCGATTGTCGTTGGTGCTGCTGCAACGGTAGCCTTCACCGCTGCGTTTGCATTACTAACCAGTCCTATCACGTTGACAGTTCTGGCTATTACTGCGTTAGTTGCAGCGGGTGTTTATCTGTACCGTAATTGGGATGAGATAAAAGCCAAAGCAGTTGAGGTATGGGAGGGAATCAAAACAACGGTCGCGAATAAGATAGAAGCTACAAAGCAAGCGGTTATTGATAAGTGGAACACCTTAAAATCGATGACCGTCAATAAATTTAATGAGATAAAGAATAGCATCTCATCAGCATTGAATACATTACCCAGCAAGATGCTAACCATCGGCAAGCAAATTGTAGATGGCTTGATTAACGGCATAAAAGCAGGCGCTAGTAGTGTCGTCAGTGCTATCGGCAATATGGCATCAAGCGCAGTCGCCAAAGCTAAGAGCGTCCTTAATATCCGATCACCCTCTCGTGTCATGAAAACCGTTGGTGAGCAAACAGCAGAGGGCATGGCAGTCGGCATCAAAAAAGGCGCAAAGTCGGTCATCACTGAAGCACAGCGGATGGCTGAACAAGCCGCCAAAGTAGTTGAAGACGGCATCGATAGCTTTAGAAAACGGATCGCCTTGTTTGGCGATACCAGCGAATTATCTTCCCTGATGTACGATATTAACGCTGGTAAATTTAAAGGCGCTAGTCAGGCACGTATCAGGGAATGGGTCAAACAAGCTGAGACTCTGCAACAGCTAGAGTCACAACTAAAAGCCACTAATGCAATCAAAGAAAGGTTTGATCAATTGCAAGATACGCGCGACAAAATGCGCAAAAATGCGACTGATTTGATATCTGCTAGAGCCGCCCAGTATCAAGTCGATAAAAAATCTATCGGCGTAGATTTTGACGGCTTAGATGTAAACGGCCCTCAGACCGAGGCCGAAAAACTGCGTGTTGCCTATGATAACAAGATGGCTATCGTCGATAAGTATGAGCAGACGCATACAGACAAACAAGCTCAAGCTGAAAAAGCGCGTTTGCGCTTGACAGAACAATTCAACCAATCTACCAAAGATTTAGAGATGCAAAGACAGGCTGCCAACTTGGGAAGCATTACTGCCCTATTTGGCATGGCATTGGGTGAGACCAGCAAAGGCTACAAAGGTATGTTTCTGATTCAAAAAGCCTTTGATTTTGCCAGTGCACAATCTGCCAGCTTCACTGCTATCGCCAAAGCATGGAGTTCAGCACCCTTCCCCGCCAACATACCTGCCGTTGCAACCACTACGTTGCAGACAGGAATTATCCCCGCCGCCATTCAGTCACTAAACCCTAAAGGTTTTATGAAAGGAGGCTATACCGGTGACTACCCTACCAATCAGGCGGTTGGGCCCGTCCATGGCAAAGAGTTTGTTACGCACGCCGCAGCCACCACGAAGTATCGGTCAGAGCTTGAGGCGATGAATGATGGTACGTACGAGCGCTCCAATAGTGGCACAAACAACATCAACGTGAGTGTGACAGTGACTGGCAACGGGCAGTCGTCAGTGGAGTCTGATCAGCAAATGGGCCGCAATTTAGGCAATGTGATATCAGCAGCTGTAAAACAACAAATAATCAAAGAAAAACGTCAAGGGGGCCTGCTATATGGTTGATACATTTCCGTGGCAAATGGATATGGGTGCTAGTGCCGACACTCAATATCGTGTTAACAAAACCCAGTTTGGCGACGGTTACTCACAACACTCATCGTTCGGTATCAATAACATAATCAAAAACTGGTCAGGCACCAAAACAGGTGACTGGGACACCGTCATCGCACCGATATTAGATTTTTTAGATGCGCATGCTGGTGTCAAACCATTCTTGTGGACTGACCCACACGGCAAGACCAAACAATACACTTGTGCCGGCGCATCGACGCCGCAGCGCAAAGGCAATTTTTGGCAGATCACGCTCAATTTTGAGCAGTTTATGAGCGTTTAGGAGACAGTATGACTATTCAAATTCCCAACCCCGGAACGGGCAACGGCGCTACTGGCGATAACGAGTTTGTGCTATGGAGCAAGGTTAAAGATAACTTTGAAGATCAGACTAATGCCGCTAGCAAGTTATTGGGCGCAACAACAGGGCGTGTACCTACAGCTGACCAAACTCATACTGCAACCGATAGTTTTGTTGACGGAGATAAAATAACTAGTGCTGATAACTGCGATGATTTTTTCGCTGGCACTCGCTATTGTGTATTGCGCGGCCAAACACTTAACACGCCACAATTTGGCCCATCTTACTTTGCTATTACTACACGCCTTGGCAGGTCAAATGGCGAATTAATCCAAGTTGCTGAAGGGCTTGGCGTAAATTGCAGCTATATACGTACTTATTATAGCGGCGCTTGGCGGACATGGAGTGCTGTTGCAACGAATCAATCAATTTATAACACTACCACCGCAAGCGGCGCTAACGTTGTCGTTAATAGTGCAGGTGAGCTACAACGCTCAACATCATCTGAGCGATATAAAGACATACTTGCAGATTTAGAGCTTGATGATGCAGCTTACGCCAATGCAATGCAGCTTGCGCCTATTGTCTATCGATCAACTGCTGAAGCTGACAACCCTGATTATCATTACTACTCATTTAGTGCTGAGAAGCTTGGCGCATACGACCCTGCATTTACGCTTTGGCGGGACACTGAGACAGTGACAGATGACGAAGGCAATACTATTGAGCAGCCATTAGACGAGCGTGTAGCAGAAGGTATTAACCTAAACGCTATCGTTGCGTTTTTGCATGCAACGAACGTCAAGCAAGGAAAATTGATTGCCGAGCAAGCTGCTGCAATTGGCACCCTCACAAACCGCATCGATAACATGGCGGCTGAATAAGGAATCATCATGCTCGAATCAGACTTGCAAAAGCTTTCAGTCACAGGGCTTGTAACGCTTTATGAGCTTGATGCTACAGCTTTAGGTGCTGGTATTATGCGGTGGCATGGTCATGTATCGAATGAGGATTGGCAATATATACAAAACTCAAATCCGAACTTGCTCAAGTTTGAGGGTGTAGAGTATTTTCGTAACAACCTTGGGAGTACCGCAGTTGGTAGCTTCTCGGACACCCGCACATTAGTAATAAAAGAGCCGGACGGTCACGGGGCTAGTGCGCTGTTTGATTTTATACCTGCGAAGGCAGGTGAGACCTACACGTTAAGTTTCAAAGAAACTAACGAACCGTCGTACATTGCCGGTTTTGTACTTTACGACGCGAATAAGAATATAATTCAAGAAAGCGGTGCAGCCACGGGCGCCCTAACAGAGAATTTTCAGTATTATCGAGGGTATTACTCACGTACAGATAACCGCGCGACTATAAACTTAATACATCCGGACATCGCATACATCCGCCCGCGAGTAGGCGTATACGATTCGGGGGTCACCGATTTCGATGGGTATTTCAAGAACATTAAGTTTGAGAAAGGCGCGACGCAAACCCCGTGGACACCATTTGCTGATGACGATGTCGACTATGGACGCGATATTATTTGGCAAGGTCAGACGTATAGCCCAATCCCAATACAATCAGATGGACTTGAGATGCGCGGTGATGGTCGTGCATCAACACCAAGCCTTGTACTGGCTAACAATATCGACGGTATACAAGGTGCGATTAGTGCTCTATGCCTCAGACACGATGACTTTGCTGGCGCTAAGCTCACCGTCATCAATACGATGGCAAAATACTTGGACGCAGCAAACTTTGCTGAGGGTAACCCACAAGCAGCTAATGAGTGCCGCAAGCAACTATGGTATGTTGAGCAGAAGACAAGCGAGAACGCCAGTGCAGTCACGTTTGAGCTGTCAAACCCTGTGGACTTTGAAGGCGCACGAATACCAAGCCGTGATATTACCTCGTTCTGTCATTGGGCGGTGCATGGTCGTTATCGCGGTCAAGAGTGTGGTTATACAGGTACAGCCATGTTTACTGAAGATGGTGCGCCAACTGATGACCCATCAAAGGATAAGTGCGGTGCTCGTTTGAGCGACTGCCGTTTGCGATTTGGCGATAACAATCCCTTGCCATTTGGGGGTTTCCCCAGCTCCTCACTCATATCAGGATAAACTATGCTAACCAAATCGATTAAAAGCGCGATCATTGCTCATGCTATCGCTGATTATCCGCGTGAGGCTTGCGGCGTCATCATTGGTAAAGAATACATACCCTGTACTAACATAGCCGCTGATGATGCTCAGTTTGAGATATGTCCGATTGATTTAGTTGGTGCGTCAAAGGAAGGTGACATCAAAGCTTACGTGCATAGTCATCCTGACGGTAGTTGTCAGCCATCAATGCCAGACCGTGTACAGATGAATCTACACGGTAAACCGTGGATAATCACCAATGGCATCGACGTTGAAATGCACAAACCAGACGACTACCAAGCCCCGTTGTTAGGCCGTGAGTATCACCACGGATTAATGGACTGCTACACGCTCGTGAAAGATTATTACCAGCGTGAGCTTGATATAACGCTTAATGATTATAAGCGTGACGATGTTTGGTGGGAGTCAGCGGCCAGCAAGCCACTATATCTTGATAACTTCAAAAAAGAGGACTTTGTTGAGGTCGATACGATACAAAAGCATGATTTGATATTGTGCCGTCTTGGGCGTACTGAGCATGTCAATCATGCCCTAGTCTTTATCGGTGATGGCAAGCTCAAATCTGAGCGCACAGACGATGTGATCGGTGATAGCTTAGTATTGCACCATCCCTATAATCGTGAGTCCTTACGCGAGATATACGGTGAGCAATGGCAAAGGCGTACTGCTATAATTATCAGACATAAATCAATGTTTTAGGGGATTGTTATGAGCTCATCAGATACAAACAAGTCAAAAGTTATATCGCAAGAAGTGACAGATCGTTTGCACCAACTAATTGACTGCATGGGCGATCATAGTCTTATCGGCCGCTGGGAAAGAGAAGCGAGCAAATTGGCTGATGAGATCAGTAACGAGATAAAATAACAATAAAACCTAAAGCAAACCAAACAACCTCCTTAATTGGAGGTTTTTTATGGGCGCAATTTATGAAAACCATACATCTGCATGGCGTACTTGCTGACAAATTTGGTGAGTTTTTTCGCTTAGATATCCAGTCAGCACGAGAAGCCACACACGCTATCGCCTCTCAAATCCCTGAATTTAAAATGTTTATGCTACGCGCCGAGCAAGACGGCATGAGGTTCGCTGTGTTCGCTGACGAAGTAAATGAAAAAGGTAATTTAGGTGAAAGCGACATCGACAACATGACAGCAGCCAGCGTTATTCATATTGTGCCAAAAATCATGGGTGCAGGTGGCGATGCGTTTGGCTGGGTGCAAGTCATTGCAGGCGCTGTGTTAGTTGGAGTCGGTGTTTTTGTACCAGGTATGCAATGGGCCATTGGTGCCGGTGTCGGCCTTATGATTGGTGGTGCAGCCTCACTACTCATGCCAACGCCTGAGCTTGGTGAGCAAGACGAAGATGGTAACCGCGCTAACTATGGCTTTGGTGGTGCAGTTACAACGGTCGCACAAGGCAATCCAGTGCCTATCTTGTACGGTGAACGCTATATCGGCGGCTTTATTTGCTCGGCAGGTATCTACACAGAGGACAATCAATAATGACTATAAAGTGGCGAAACGACGGATCAGGGCTAGGCGATGATGATAACCACCCAAACTTAGTAATGCATGATTGCGTGTATAGATACCCAGTTAAAGGCGCAAAAGCAGGTTCGAGTGAGTCACGCAAACCGTCAATCGCAAAGGACTCAGTAGCAAGCACCAGTACAGCAAAGTTACTGTACGGTTTAGCAGAGGGCGAGATTTCAGGTTTGGTTGATGGTGGCAAGTCAATCCGCTTAGACGGTACGCCATTATTAGATGATGCAGGTAACAGTAATTTTGACGGTGTAACGTGGGATTTTAGAGCAGGTACAAACGAGCAAGAGTACATCAAAGGCTTTCCTGACGTGTCTAATGAGACACCCATTAATGTTGAGCTACGCAGCGATACTCCGTGGATTAAAGCGTTTACTGATACGCAACTAAGTGCTATCCGTGTGCGTTTCAAGTGGAATCGACTATCAAAAACTGACTCAGACGATGGTGACGTAAAAGGCTATCGTATTGATTACGCGATTGATTTACAGACCAATGGCGGTGCGTATCAAAACGTATTAACGACCAAAATTGAGGACAAGACTAGCGCAGGATATGAGCGCACACACCGCATTGATTTGCCAAAATCCACAACAGGGTGGCAGATACGTGTAAGACGCATCACGCCCAACAGTGACAGTGAGTACATACAAGATGATATGTTTATTGATGCAGTGGCAGAGGTTATCGACGTTAAGCTACGCTATCCAAACACTGCGTTACTTGGCTTGCAATATAACGCTGAGACTTTTAGCAGCATTGCAAAACTAGAAGCGCATGTGCGCGGTTCAATTATCCGTGTGCCTAGTAATTATGACGCAGTGGCGCGTACTTACACAGGCATTTGGGACGGTACATTTAAAGACGCTTACACCAATAACCCTGCATGGGTGTACTTTGATTTATGCACACAATGGCGCTACGGTTTAGGTGAACGCTTAGATTTAACGATGATTGATAAGTGGTCATTGTATGCGCTTGGTCAGTATTGCGATCAAATGGTATCAGATGGTCAAGGCGGTTTAGAGCCCCGCTTTACGTGTAACGTCTATCTGCAAAAACAAGCTGACGCTTATCAAGTGCTGTCCAACATTGCTGGTATATTTCGAGCCATGAGCTACTGGAATGGTGAGCGCATTGTACTTGATGCAGATGTGCCACAGGACCCTGTTTATACATTCTCCCGCGCTAATGTCATCGATGGTAATTTTGAATATACCGGCACAAGAGCACGTGACCGACATACACTAGCGAAAGTCGCATGGGACAATCCGCTGAATGGGTTTGAGACCGAGTACGAGTACATTCGCGACGAAAAAGCAATGGCCAAATTTGGCGTTAAAGTGCTCGATTTGGCTGCATTTGGCTGCACCAGTCAGGCACAAGCTCAACGTGCAGGTCTTTGGGCACTTAAAACTGAGCAGTTAGAGACGCGCCAGGTATCATTTGGTGTTGGCTTAGATGGATTTATACCGCAAGTCGGCAACATCATTAATGTATCAGATGAGTTGTTTGCAGGACGTGCCAACGGGGGCCGTGTATCTGCTGTCAGCGATGCTCAATATGTTGTAACCGTTGATCGTGACGTAGTGGTTAATGTCGGTGATGTGCTTATCGTTAATGGCGGCGGTGGTCAATCTGAGCGTCGTAATATCAAGACAGTTAATGGCCGCAAACTAACAGTAACGGCACCATTTACCGCAGCAGAAGCTGAAAACGTCTGGGCTATTGAAACAGCAGATTTAAAGCTAATGCGCTTTCGTGTCATGTCGATTGCTCAAAACGATAACTCAACTTTTAACATCACCGCTATTCAGCACGAGCCGCAGAAGTACGATGCGATTGATTATGGTACAGACGTTCAGCCAACCAATATTACTATCGTTAATCCCGATGTTGTTGATGCACCTAGCAGTGTAACGATCACCAGTCGTCATCGTGTTGTGCAAGGTCAGACAGTTGCTACGCTTGTCATCGGCTGGGCACAAGTCAAAGATGCTGTGGCTTACGATGTTGAATGGCGCAAAGATGATGGTACATGGGTAAAAGTACCACGCACAGGTAATGTATCGGTTGAGATTGAGGGCGTATATAGCGGTAATTACCTAGCGCGTGTTCGTTCAGTGTCAGCGTTTGATGTGCAATCGCAGCCTACAACGTCACTACTAACGGCCATACAGGGTAAGGTTGGATTACCGCCCACCGTTGTCGGCTTGGTCGCCACAGGCATATTGTTTGGTATGGAATTAAAGTGGGGTTTTGGGACAGGTAGTGGCGATTCAGCTTACACTGAAATTGAGACTGGCAGCGCACCAAACACGAACGTAAAACTACTGGGCCAGTATAGCTATCCGACTAACACGCATGCAGTGACAGGCTTACAAGGCAATTTATCGCAGTCTTATCGTGCGCGTTTGGTCGATAAGCTAGGATTTAAGTCTGCATGGTCAGCATGGGTAACGGGTACAACTGATGCCAGTGCTGATAAAGTCATGAACTTGATTCAAGGTCAGATTGATGAAAGTAGTCTAAGCGCAAGTTTAAAGGCTGAAATCGATAAAATAGAAGGCGTTGATGCTGGATTCACAGCGTTAGAAACAACCGTTACTGACGAACTAGGCACTCAAAATCAACGTATAGACGGCATTGTTGCTGACTATAAACCCCAGTATGCAGATAGTACGCAATACGCAGACTCATCTAGAGCAGTAGCTTGGACAACTTGGAGAACCATTGCTAGTGAGAACTACGCACTGTCTGAAAAAACGGAAACCCTGCAAACAACGGTGGGCGCTAATACCGCAAGCATACAGACGCAGCAATCGAGCATTAATGGCCTCAACGCTCAGTACACGCTAAAAATTGATGTGAACGGCCGTGTTAGTGGGTTTGGTCTTGCATCATCATCTACTCAGTCTGATTTTGCTATCAATGCAGACAATTTTTGGATTGCGCCGCCTACTGGCACTGGTAAAGGTGCGTCACCATTTATGGTTTTAACATCACCCCAGACGATCAATGGCACGGTTGTACCAGCTGGCACTTATATGCAAGCTTCATTCATTCATAAAGCTGCTATTGATATTGCTCAGATAAACACAGCTTCTATCACTTCACTTTCAGCACTATCGGCAACTATCGGACATTTTAAATCAGCAACCACTGGCGCTCGATTGGAGATAAAAGATAGTTTGCTTAGCGTTTATGATAGCAGCAATAAATTAAGAGTCCGTCTAGGGCTTTGGTAAGGGGATTAAAATGCCACAAGGATTACAAATATGGGATGCAGACGGAGTCTTAACGCTAGATACCCCATCGCAGACAGTAAAGGTGCTAGGGGTTTTTAAACCTAGTGCCAACCCGGTCACATTCAGCGACCCATTGCTAGCTACCGAAACACCTTTCTATATCGTGTCCCCCGAGTACCGGCACACTGGGGATATGACAGTTTTAGGTGTAACTTTCAACGGTAGCTCGTGTACCGTGACCAACAAAAGCACGTACGATAATCGTACGGTTTACGTAGGGGTGTACTAAATGGGACTAGGCTTTGAAGTTACCAATGACGCAGGGCGTAAGCAAGTGCTTGACACGCACGCGCTACTGAGTTTTAGCGAAACTATAGTTTCTAACGCAAGTAACGAAGGTAATTTATACCGCGATCCTCGTCATATTACTGCCTACCGTCCTATCAATGACAGCGTAATGACCGTGAACTATTTGGTACGGCAACGCCATGTTCTAGATGATGGGCAATACCACTACTTACACCGCGTCCAAGGGTACGGAGCGATGTATAATTTTTCAGAAGTACTACCCACAGCAAACGATAGGTTTGGGCTTCAGGTTTTTAACAGCTTAGGTACTCTGGTATTTTCAAGCGAGCAAAAGCCATTGAAAATACTAGAGATAATAAACATACCTGACGTAAGACAAGTAGGCACTTCGGTAAATGGCAGAACAACGCATTGGCGTAAAAATCACGGATCAGTAACAGCCGCAGTCGTTTTAATTCGTCAGCCTTTGTGGACGAGTGGCTCTAACTTCATGACGTCAGGAGTTTCGCTACGTAGCGGGTACTTAGCAATGGAAGAAACGGTAGAGCATCGAGATAGCAATGCGGCAGACCGATGGATAGGTAATATTTATGGATTGTATGCATTAGTGGTAGATGTGACCAACTTTTAACCAAAGGAGATTGATATGAAGTACCTTTATGTAGTATTTGCACTGATGGTATCTAGTTTGTCTTATGCAGAGGTAGGACTGTTTACAGAGCATACAATAACTGATGTTGTTGATGCTCATGTAAACACAGTGCAAAAAGGTTATGAGCAAAATATTTATAGACTATCGCCCTACAATGGCATCATTGGTATAAAGCTACAAAATAAAAAATACGAATTTTCAAGTGGCTACAGCTACAGAAGAGACAGTGACGTCAAAGAAGGGTTTGGTTATGATTATAGTGGTGTCTTCATCAAACTTAAATATTATCATTGTTTGCACGACTGCTAATTCACCGAACCCCGCCAATTAGGCGGTTTTTTTACGACTAAAATTTGAGGGTTCTTATGGACATCAAACAAACACTGTTAAGGATGTTTTTATTCAATAAATGGCTATGTAAATCGGAATCAGCAAGAAAGACAAGCAAGTCACTTATTAAATTAAAGCGATATTTGGCAATCAGTATTACATTTGCGGAAGTTATTAATGCTCTATTCATACTAACTTTCAGCCTTGTTTTTATCTGCAATAAGGCTTTCGATACTGGTGGATTAGCAATGCCCAGCTATAGGGTTTTTGACTCAGTATCTATTTGGTGGTTTGTAGGATTTTTCGTTTTAGGTGTCCTACAGGTAATAGCAATGCTAGTGCCATCAATAAGAGCAGTCAAAGCGAGTGGACTTTGTCAGATAGCATCATCATTGGCGTGGGGTGTGATCACAGGCGCTTACTATGCTGCCCAACACGGCATGATAACACCGGCAACAGTCATCTTTGGCATATGGGCAGCCGCCATGTTTTTCACAGGCAATAAGATCATCAAGCGAGCGATCTTAAAAGAGCGAGTCACTATTAAGGAGATGTAATGAGCTTAGTATCAGAGGTGATCGCTTCATTCACTCCACAAGTAATCTTCGGTATGTTTGGCGGCTTTGTTGGTGGTATCTACGGCATCAACAAAAAAGGCTATGACGTAAAAATATCATTAATTCTAATTTTTACAGCGATTGTAGCAGGCAGTGCAATCGCTGAAGTTCTACAAAAAAAGTTTGGTCTAACTTACCTATTGCCACTTTGTCTAATATCAATCCCAGCTGGCGCATTCTCCGGCTATTTGATGGTTGCGCTAGACATTGTTAGTCCAAAGTTTGCAGCTCAAGTCGCGGATAAAATAGGCGAAAAAGTAGTTGAGAACATAGACAAATAATAATCAACATTAATTATAGCCCCAATTTTGGGGCTTTTTTAATGCCTAAAATAAGGTAAATATTATGACTACAGTAGTAATTACAGCAGGTCACAGCAACACAGACCCAGGTGCCGTAAACGGCAACATCACCGAAGCATCAATCGCAACTGATATGCGCAATATGGTAGCTCTATATCTTGAGCGTAAAGACATAGAAGTCGTTACCGATGGCCATGGTAGTGACAATCAAACGCTTCGTAACGCAATCAAGCTGATCAAGCAAGGCAAAGTTGCGATCGAGTTTCATTGCAACGCTTTTCACAAACAATCAGCCGGTGGTGTCGAAGCGCTAGCTCAACCCAAAGACAAAGTGATTTGTCGAGCACTTTGCGAAGCGGTCAGCGACGTAATGGGCATCCCCACCCGTGGTAACGACGGCGGGTTTAAGCCTGAAAATAGTGGTCAGCACTCACGCCTTGGGTACGTACGCGGCGGCGGTATCATCTTAGAGCTATTTTTTATCTCTAACCCCACTGAGCTTGCAACGTATCAAGCAAAGAAATGGCTGATTGCGCGTGAGATTGCGGATGTTATCGCTGAGCACGTCGGCGTCAGCTGCAAAGCATAAGTTTGGAGCTAGAACCATGACAATCAAAATACTCTTAGAGATAGCATGGCGCTACTGGCATTGGCTCGTCATAGCCTTGCTCATAGTTGCCATCGCGGTGTTATCTCTATTCTATATACAGCGTGGCCACGCAATTGACACTATCAAAGTGCAACATGAGCTTGTCTTAGCGACTGAGCGTGCAAATTACGAGTCAGACGTTCGAAAAATAGAACGCCAAAACTTCCAAGGAGTCATCAATGCGGTCAATCAAAGCACAGTACGACAAAAGCAAATTGCTGATAAGTATGATAGTGTTGTCGTTATTAATGACAGCTTGTCAGACAGTATCACCAACATCGAAACCAGCCTTATCAGCGCCAATCGAACCGCCGTTATCGATTACACCAAATCAGTCAACGGATTATTTACAGAATGCACAGGGCGATATCTCGAGATGGCAAACAGTGCTGCAAGGGAGCAAGAAGAAGCTAGACGACTCCGCGAAGCTTGGCCAAGCCGATAATTAAATCTGTCGCAGTTTTTGACGCAGTTTGCATTAAAACCATTTAAACCAATCAAAACGATTTATTTTAACTATATGATTTTATTATATTAATTTTTTATTGATTTATATTAGACTATAGCAAAAAGAGTTCGAGTCTCTCCAGCCCCACCATTTTCGGATAGTACATCTTAGACCAAATATCAAAACCTGCTTTTTAGCAGGTTTTTGTGTGTCTGGAATTTGATATTAGAACTATAGAATAAATCATCAAAAGTATTAATCTACTTTTTTAACCTTTCTAAATCCTTTAACACTTCATCCATACGCTAATAGCTCCTCTCTACCCACTGCATCAATGCTTTCATGCACCTACCATAGACAGAACTAATTAATAGAAAGGTTTCCCTCACTATCATTGAATAATGCACTACGTTGATTTTTACGAAGGGCTTCACGTTGAATGATATTTTTTGCATCGACTTTTTCTAAAGGTAATCTTGTTTCGCGGGAAAGATCGCCATCGGCTATTAAAGACAAATAACGAGAACAACAAACTCTTAAAAAAGAGGTAAAATTGCCAATATCATGGTCAGCATCGAGAGATTCAAGGTATAGCTTAGTGATCAGCTGATTAACCGTCATTTGATCGCGAAATGACAACTCTTCTAATATATCCCAAAAAAACACTTCTAAACGAATTGAGGTGACAACTCCCTGGATGCGAAGCGATTTGGTTTTAGAGCTCCACAAGCTGTCGTCAGCACTAATAAAAAGTTGGCACATATATATATTCTCTCTCGTCACTGGGGTCTATTGAGCGTTCAACAGACCCGAATTAATGCTTATAGCAAGGCAACAAACTGCTTTAGCATCGCTGGGTGGGCAGGCCATGCAGGTGCCGTTACCAGTTGGCCATCTGTAATAGCGCCATCCATAGGTAACTCGACATACTCAGCGCCAGCCATTTCTATTTCTGGCTGACACGCAGGATAAGCAGATACTTTTTTACCCTTTAATACGCCAGCAGCCGTCAGCATTTGTGGCCCATGGCAAACTGATGCAATCGGTTTATTAGTATTTGCGAAATGCTGAATCATGGCAATGACCTTAGCATTCAAACGCAAGTATTCTGGCGCACGTCCACCTGGTAAATACAAAGCATCGTAATCTGCGACATTGATATCAGCAAAAGACGCATTAAGGACAAAGTTATGACCGCGTTTTTCGGTATAAGTTTGGTCACCTTCAAAGTCGTGTATTGAGGTAGCGATGCTATCACCTGCCACTTTATCTGGACAGACCGCATCAACCTCATGCCCCATCGCTAGTAGCGCTTGGAACGGCACCATGTTTTCATAGTCTTCAACAAAATCACCAGTTATAATCAGTACTTTAGCCATGATATTCTCACTGTATTGTAATAAAACATTGTAATGAAATACGGGAACCCAAATTAGTTTATAGCGACTTCGCTTAAAATGAGCCTGAATATCCATTCAAACATAAAAAACAATGACTAGGTAATATATGAATACTACAAACAATCACTTTTTAAAATAAAATAATAAATTCAGCTATTTTCTAATAACTTTAAATCTATCAATATCTTATCCATGTCCTGATACCGTCTCTCTTCCCGCTTCGCCAATGCTTTATCGACAATAAATTGATAATGACTATATTCTGCTGACAACGTTGGAATGGGTTGCTGGCAATGCTGAATCGCCCACGCTTTTGATTTTTCATGGCTGTCGGCATTTACTTGAAACGGGCGTTTCCCTGTTAGTATCTCAACCATCATTACGCCAAACGCGTAGATATCATTTTGCACCGTTGCACCCTGACCTTGCCAGCGCTCAGGTGCGAGATACGCTGGTGTGCCAGCAGGATTTGGTTGGCTATTATCCACCATCATACGTTGTGATAAAGCAAAATCAGTGAGTAACAATCTAGGAGTCAGACTATTACTCATAGTATCTACTGGCCAATTATCGTCAGAACCTTCAAGCAAAATATTGCTAGGTTTAATATCATTATGTAGCCAGCCAGCCTGATGCAAATTGCCTATCAAGTATGCAGACTTCATGATGAAATGATACTTTTGTGACGCTATCAATGACAGATGTTTTGAAGCGGTCAACTGACTCGCTAAGCTACCATTACGATAATAAGGCATGACCACTATAACTAGGTGTTGCAACTGCTCTAGTATTTGAACGTCCACGCAATGATGAGCCAATAGTGGCGGTGCGATAGCATTATTTTTGATTTTCGATGAAGCATTTACAGCAGCTAAAATATCCGCTTCATGAGTTAAATCGGCAGCAATAGTATAAGCGCCATCACTCAACTGCCATTTAATCATCACCCTACCAAATTGTGGATGCTGGGCACGTGTTAGTCCTTGGAAGTAAGTCTTGTCGATATGTTGCGTTTTAACAACTTGCGCATGCTGACCTTGCGTTTGTTCTGTGCTTTGCTGAGCAATACGTTGATGCACTATTTCCTTAAAATCTTGTGCGTCCAGTTCTTGGGTAATAATGGACAATAGCTGCATTGCTTGAGCTTGCAAAGCTTGCGTAATAGACGGATTACTGGCACTATTTTCCATGGTATTGTTTCTCATAATATAGTGAGATTATTGCCTTCCCATTCGTATCATTTCCAAAGATAATAATAGCGCGAATAATGGTTACAAGTACTACGATTAATAGGTACTAAGATTGTAGGCACTGAAATTTCAGCAGCGTTAATTGTATTTTTGGGTATGGTATTAAAGACAACCTTAATTGCTAGAGCCACTATGTCACAACCAACTATCCCGACCATGCCATCTGATCAACCTACTTACGCCCTACCCGCACATTTGTTAGACTTACTCAGTCAGTACTTACAAGAGCGAGTCACACCAACTATTGAAATCGACCCGAGCCAGCTTGCTTATCGCTGGGTCGGTGGACGCACTGGTCACCTCCAGCCTTTGTCGGTCAATTTGTTTTTGAGCTTAGATGACTTGCATGGTATCGATACACAAAAGTCGAAACTGGTACAAAACACCCGTCAGTTTATTAAAGGTTACCCTGCCAACCATGTATTGATGTCAGGCACACGTGGTGCCGGTAAATCATCATTGATTCGCGCTTTGCTACAAGCCCATCATAGTGAAGGCTTACGTATTATTGAAGTTGCCCGCGATGATCTGCAAGTATTGGATAAGATTCGTGCTGCTATTAATGCCCTACCAGCAGATTGTCATTGCCGCTATATCGTATACTGTGATGACCTCGCTTTTAATGGTCAAGACGAAAGCTATCGTGCGCTAAAGAGCGTGCTCGATGGCTCGCTAGACTCTGAGCAAGACAAACTACTGGTCTATGCCACCAGTAATCGCCGTCGCCTACTACCGCAAATGATGAAAGACAATGTCGAAATTTACAATGGGCAGACGGATGAAGTCAATCCTTATGAGGCCATTGATGAGACCGTGTCATTGTCAGATCGATTCGGTTTATCACTCACTTTCCACCCTATGGATCAGCAGACTTATCTGCATATCGTTCAGCACTATCTAAATTTAGAACAGCAAAAAATCTCAGCTGATATGGATAGTGAGGCTAAGAACATTTTGGAAAGTCAGTCTATGCCTGACAAGATCAGAAAGGACGCGCTACGTTGGGCCTCTGAACGTGGTGGTCGCTCAGGACGGGTTGCATATCAGTTCAGTCGATACTGGAGCGGTATAACGCAATTGGAAATTGAAGACAGTAAGCGCTAAATTATATCTACTAATGCTTAGCCATATCTAATCACTGCGTGCAGAACCTATATACTGCACGCGACTCTCTTCTTGACTGTTCTCTTGATTGCTTACCGATTCAACTGCACCATCAACCATATATTGGTCAAAATCTGCCGCCAGCCATAGATTACCTTTGTAGACGCTCTCAGCATCTAAACGAATATATGCCATATTTGGCGTTTCGCTATCTGGATTATCAAAGTTCTGATAGCGAGCGCTAAAGTGGGTCAAAATGATGTTTTTCAGGTTCATCTTTTGCGCGAATGTGCCCACCACATGCGCACTGCTATGCATTGGGTCATAGTCAGGGTTTCTGGCTTGAATAGCCATCATGACCTCATGCGTATAAGTAGCTTCATGCACCAATAAATCCGCATTGATAACGGCTTTGCTTAACAAATTTGGCGCATCATTGTCTCCTGCCACCACCACTCGCGTCCGCTGTATCTCATTGTCAACATAATCTACTGAGCGCAATTGTCTATTACCCTCAGTCGTGACATCTTCGCCTTGCTGCAATTTACCCCACAGTGCACTTGCTGGAATACCATCAGCCACAAGCTTATCTGTATTAAGGAGGCGGCGGCTAATAGTCTGAGTAATACCAAAGGCATGAGAAGCAACCCGATGCGATAGCCGCGTGATATCAATATCAAGCTGATGTTGGTCACTTAAGCTAATGCTAACTTTGTTCGTATCACCTTGCTCAGTTAACACCTCTTCAATCGCTATAAAATTAAGAGCAAAAGGTAAATAAAGCTCTGTAGTAGCGGTAATCGCTTCAAGCAAAGTAGCAATTGCTTTTGGGGCAATCAAAGTTAATGGCTCACGGCGCCCTGACATGGCAGCACTTGCTAATAGTCCTGGCAGACCGTAGCAATGGTCACCATGCACATGGGTGATGCAGATAGCAGCTAATTGATGTAATGAAAGCTTAGTATGTAGCAATTGCTGCTGCGTGCCCTCTCCGCAATCAATCAGCACCCATGGGCGCGATTTCTTACTCTGATTATTCTGTTGACGACTTCCTTGCTGTACGCCAGAGGTATGTGGATTCAGACACTCTATTGCCAATGCGGTCACATTACGCTGTTTAGTCGGTACACCCGCGGACGTACCCAAAAAGGTTAGCTTTAGCATAATGATGCCTTTTATTTATCAGGAATACTGGCTAAGAAGTACGAGAGTGTCTCTTAATTATAAAAATAATAACAGGAATAGGATAAGCGAAGAATGTCCCCTAGCTACGACAGTTGGCATATCATGGTTTTTTGACCTTCAACCATTTGTCCACCATTGGCAGTGCACTCATTTACCATATTTGATTCGTAAGATTTCCAGCCACCATAAAAGCTCGCTGCACACAGAATTACCACCAGGATTTTCTGTGACCACGATTTGATAGAGACTTGTTGGCTATTAATCTGTTGTCTATTATTTTCTTGCATACTGGTATCTTGCTTATTGAGTGATGTTTGAGTTGCTGACTGATTGTCATTTTGATCTAGGCTACCTTGTTTCAGATGGTCTTTATTCGAGGTGTTTAGATCTGTCATAACATTATCCTAAAAAAGGCTTTGTTTATTCTTAAACAAAGCCTTTGGTCTACATGGCTACTTAAGCGTTGAGAGAGGATTATACCAGTATCCTCTAAAAATTCAGACGGCCACCCTTTTTTTCTGCTCGCTTAAAGGCATCTCGTTCTTCGCAGCGTTTGAGCCAGTTCAAAAGATTGGTATATTTACTCTGATCTAAACCTGCACCAGCATTGGCACCCAAGACTGCAAGATGCATTTGAATATCAGCGGCGCTAAATTCACTACCGGCAAACCAGTGATTTTCATGTAGATGACGCTCCATCATATCTAGCATTTTCTCCAAACCGCTACTGATCATGTTTTTTTCAATCTGACCTTGGATTTTTTTGCTGATAGGTTTGATTAGCATTGGCGACTGAGACACCACTTTTGTGAATACCAAGCGCATGACCAACAGTGGCATCAGTGAAGCTTCTGCAAAGTGTAGCCAAAACGTATAGGCTTCCCATGCTGCTTCGTTATTATTATCAGGTTTGAACTGCTTTTCTTTATCGTAGTGTTTAATCAGATACTCAATGATAAACCCTGACTCAATCAACACGCGATCGTCCGCTTCTAGTATCGGTGCATTACCAATTGGATGCACTTGCTTTAAGCTATCAGGAGCACGGTATGCTTTATTGCGCTCATAACAAGTCAGTTTATAATCGGCGCCAAGCTCTTCCAACAGCCAGATAATACGAAACGAGCGCGAGTTTGCTAAATGATGAAGATGTAACATAAACCGTCCTAGTTATATATTGTAGTAAATCAGCCATAATATCTCAGATATAGCACCATACGTTTACTCGATCGTGGCACTACTGCTCTCGATAATAGCGTAATTTCTACTTGTTTAATACTATGAGTTGGCAGACATGATGGAAAACAATGCCTACCGAATCGATACTATCTAAGACGGTGTACTCTTTGACATCAATCTAAATGCAATGCTTCAATCTTGCGCGTCATTTTATCTATCTTTTGCTGATATTTTTTGATTTGGCGGAATCGATGCGCGATTAGCACGCCTTTAATACGGCGATTTTTCAGACGACGGCGTGGTGGAAAACTACCCACTTGTGGCTCATTGTAGCCATGTAAGCGGTCTTCACGTTTACGCGCCATATAACCCAATCCGCTATCAGCAATCATAATCAGCAATGCGATAAAAATCATGCTATACATCAGCATGGAGCCACCATCATGTAGGCTGCGATCTAAAATTGCGATTGAGAATATGAACAAGAATATCGGCTCAAGGTAGCACAAAGTCCCAAACAGTGAGACAGGCAGCTTCTGACTGGCTACCATCGTCAGTGACATCGCAGCGGTACTGATAATCCCTAATAATGGCAATAGATACCAAAGCTTGTGGTTGGTGATTGCTACTTCAAAACCGCCATTCATATACAGCGCGACCAATACCACTGGTAACAACAATACAAGGTCTGAAATCAGACCAGTAATAGGCGGCACAGCCAACTTACGACGCAGTAGATAATAAGGAGGATAACCCAAGCAAACAAATAAAGTCGCCCAAGAAATAGCACCATACTCAAAAATATCGTAAGCGATACCAAGACCTGCACATACGATAGCTGCCCACTGGAGTAAGCTCATGTCTTCGTTGTAAAAGAACCTGCCGACAACGATCATAATCATCGGATATAGGAAGTAACCCAACGTTACCTCAAGCCCCAAGCCATTAACTGGCGCCCACATAAATATCCAAATTTGTGCGCCCAAAATCGGTGTAGGTAATATAAATAGAAACCACTCTTTTGCGTTCTTTAGTGTTTTTAGATAATCAAAAATGTGCTGCCATTGCTTTAGTACGCTGACCAGCAGTACTAGACTAAAAAACATTGTCAGCACACGCCACGAAGCGACTTGCGTACCTGATAATGGTTGCAGCAGTAGACCAAATAAGAACAGCAATGAGTATAAAAAATTTGCAGCGACAGCGGTGATTATACCCTGCGAGGTTTGGTTAGTAGTCAGCATCACAACAGCCTTTAAAGATTGGGGCACATCCATGGCAATTTTTAAAAAAAACAAAAGCCTCAGACGAGAACGTCTGAGGCTTTTGCATATAAGGTCGTCGCGCAATCTAAGTTGAACGCTTTTGATGTACTAGGCTTACATCATGGTCGGCATTATGTCAAAGTCAGAATGAATAAGCAATGCCACTGTTCATCTAGTGTCTAAACTTTTAAATTCAGTAAATTTAATGCAGGTAAATACTTATTTTGCATCAAGTTGTTGGATTTTTTGTTGTATCTTATCCATCTTCTTTTGGTAACGACGAATCTTGCGAAAACGATGGGCTTTTAGCACGCCATCGATACGCTGATTGATAAAATGACGACGCGGTGGAAAGCCGCCAATCTGAAGCTCTCTATAGCCATGCAAGCGATCATTACGCTGACGAACGAGATAGCCTTTTATGCTATCAGCCATCATAACCAGTAGCGCAAGCGTAATCATGCCGTACATAAAGAGCGAACCACCTTCTTCAAGGCTTTGACTCAAAATAGTAATAGACAATACGAATAACAGCATCGGCTCTATATAACTTAGCGCCCCAAACAGTGATACTGGCAGCTTACTACTAGCAATCATCGTCAGCGACATCGCAAGCGCACTAAAAGCACCAAGCAGCGGCAATAGATACCAGAACTTCATGTCTTGCGCCGCAACATCAAAACCGCCCGTCATATAAAGCACGATGAGCACGACTGGTGTCAACAGCGTCAAATCAAACAATAACCCTGTAATAGGCGGTACAGAAAGGGTGCGTCGTAGCAGGTAATACGGTGGATAACCCAAGCATACAAACAGTGTCACCCAAGATACTGATCCATACTGAACAATATCGTAGCCGATACCGAGTGCTGCAAATATCGCGGCAGCCCACTGCAAGATGCTCATATATTCATGGTAAAAGAATCGACCAAGCACAATCATCACTAGCGGCAATAAAAAATAGCCCAACGTGACATCGAGACCAAACCCATTGACCGGCGCCCACATAAACAACCAAATCTGTCCACCTAGGATTGGTGCAGGTAGTATAAATATTAACCAATCCTTGATTGTCTTTAGCGTCTTTATATAATCAAAAACACGTTGCCACTGCTTAGTCAAACTGACCAATATCACCAAACTGAGCAACATCATGAGCACACGCCATGAGGCTACCTGCGTCCCTGTTAAGGGCAGCATAAACAGTCCAAACAAAAACATCATCGAGAATAAAAAGCTCGATGATACCGAAGCAACCGTTCCCTGAAAAGTTTGATTGGTCGTAAGCATAACAACAGCCTTAAAAAATAGAACCTTATTTACAGTATTGAAAAAATGAGAATTAAAAAACAAAAGCCTCCGACGATAACGTCAGAGGCTTTTTTCTAGAAAAATGCTAAGAGACTAGACTCAAAAGCTAATTACCAAGACTATTACTCGTCATCGTCTTATGCATAGTTAGTCTATTATAGATTGTCACTTGGTTTATGATCGTTTGCAATATCAATCACATCATCGACGTCAGTAGTTGCAGTATCGTCAGTTGTCGCATCAATATCTATCTGCTCCTGACCTTCTACGTCAAACGTACCGTCTTCTCTCATGGCATCGATAAGTTCATCATCGCTCTCTTCATGCTCAACACGTGCCATGGCAACCAGTTTTTCATCTTTTGACAGACGAATCAATGTTACGCCTTGCGTATTACGACCAGAGCTAGCGACATGCTCAACTGGGGTACGAACCAACGTACCTTTATCAGAGATTAGAATAATATCATCGGTAGAGTCAACCTTGGTCGCTCGTACTAGTGCGCCATTACGTTCACTGGTCTTAATAGCGATCACACCGCCACCGCCACGATTTTGTGTATTGAACTCATCAATGAAGGTACGTTTACCAAAGCCGTTTTCACAAGCAATCAGGATTTCACGTACATCATCTTCGATAACGACTAATGATTTGATAAATTCATCAGTAGCCAGACGCATACCGCGGACGCCTTTTGCCGTACGGCCCATCGCACGCGCATCATTCTCATCAAAACGAATGGCTTTACCACTTGAAGCAAACAACATCACTTCTTGGCTACCGTTAGTGATACGAGCGCTGACCAATTTATCACCGTCTTCTAGTCCAACCGCAATCAAACCGTTCGAGCGAATATTGGCAAACTGCTTCAGCTCTACCCGCTTCACTGTACCGTTGGCCGTGGCAAAGAATACAAAAGGCGGCTCTGCTTGGTTGCTATCTTCTACCGAATCGTCATCATTGCTTACTTCTGATACTTCACTTACTACTGATGTATCTTCCACAATTTTTGGAATTGGTAGTATGGTTGTAACGGTTTCGTCGCTATTTAGGCCAATTAGATTGACCAATGGACGACCACGAGCACCGCGACTGGCAATCGGCACTTCAAAACCACGTAAGCTAAAGACACGTCCACTATCAGTGAAACACAGTACCGTAGAATGCGTTGATGTCACGACTAAATGATCGATTACATCATCTTCTTTCATTGCCGTGGCAGACTTACCTTTACCGCCGCGTTTTTGTGCGACATAGTCATCAATCGGCTGAGTTTTGGCGTAGCCAGTACGCGATACCGTCATGACGACCGTTTGCTCAGGGATAAGATCTTCGCGACTAAAGTCCATACGTGAATCGATGATATCGGTACGGCGCTCATCACCAAAGTTATCGCGAATCTCAATCATCTCATTAGAGATAATAGCCATCAGCTTATCAAAATCGCCAAGGATAGACTCTAAGTGTGCGATTTCACGCAGTAAATCTTGGTATTCTTCGGTCAACTTATCTTGCTCAAGGCCAGTCAGACGATGCAATTGCATATCTAAAATCGCATTGACCTGCTCAAGTGACAAACGATAGCGCTCTTCGCCTTCGATTAGACCAAACGGCGCTTTAGGATCTTCGCCTTCGATAAACTCAGGACGTACTGATTGACTACCAGCAGCCGTGAGCATCGCAACGACGCTACCTGAACCCCATGTGTTATTTAATAGACTTTCGCGCGCCAAGCCACGATTTGCAGAGGCTTTAATCGTCGCGATAATCTCATCAATATTGGCTAGAGCGACCGTTAGACCTTCTAGCAAATGACCACGAACGCGGGCTTTGTTCAATTCATAAATCGTACGACGTGTCACCACTTCTTGACGATGACGGACAAATGCAGCGATAAGCTGACGCAAGGTCAATAGTTTTGGCTGACCATTATCCAGCGCCACCATATTGATACTAAAGCTAGACTCTAGCGGCGTTTGTAGAAATAGGTTATTAACGATAACTTCAGCCGTCTCACCGCGACGCAAATCAATAGCTATACGCATACCATCTTTATCAGACTCATCACGAATTTCGCTAATACCTTCGATTTTTTTATCACGGACCAGCTCTGCGATACGCTCAATCAGTTTGGCTTTGTTGGCCTGATAAGGTACTTCGGTAAATACGATGCGCTCACGATCACGGTTAACGCCAGAATTGCTCATCGGCTCGATATGATAACGACCACGAATATGCAAACGGCCTTTACCCGTACGATAAGCATCTAAAATGCCCGCGCGGCCATAGATAATACCACCTGTAGGGAAGTCAGGACCTGAGATATGCGACATCAGCTCTTCGGCTGAAACTTGTGGGTTTTCAGCATAGGCCAAACAAGCATTGATCACTTCGGTCAGGTTATGCGGGGCCATATTGGTCGCCATACCAACGGCAATACCCGTCGCGCCATTGACCAATAAGTTAGGAATACGCGCTGGCATTACGCTTGGCATGCGCTCAGAGCCGTCGTAGTTGTCTTCCCAATCGACCGTATCTTTGTCCAAATCAGCGAGCATCTGGTGGGTCAGTTTGGTCATACGTACTTCGGTATAACGCATCGCTGCCGGAGGATCATCATCGATCGAGCCAAAGTTACCTTGACCATCAACCATTGGATAGCGCAAGCTGAAATCCTGCGCCATACGGACGATGGCATCATAGACGGCACTATCGCCATGTGGATGGTATTTACCGATAACATCACCGACCACACGTGCTGACTTTTTGTACGGTTTGTTATAATCGTTTGATAGCACGTGCATGGCATACATCACGCGGCGGTGTACAGGTTTGAACCCATCACGCACATCAGGCAGCGCACGCGAGACGATCACGCTCATCGCATAATCCAAATACGACTGCTTTAGTTCATCTACGATGCCAATAGGACTGACCGATTCGCTCATATACACTCCTTCACTCACATTTTTTTCTAACGTTGACACATCGCTTATAGCACCCATAGATCATATAAAAATACTGCCACATAAATGGGCAGTCATGACCAAAATAGATACCATAAAAAAACACTGCTACACGTGCAAAACAATAGGAAAATAGTGATACGGTTTTTGTTAAAAACAATGTTTAATAAAAGAAGCTATTTTAGCACAAATTTGCTGATTTAGGGGGTTCTGACCACCATTAAAATCAAGCTAGGCGGTTCATTCACAGTGATATTTTGAATTATTGACACACACTAAAATAATTCTAATGGCAGGTTTTTTTTGATTGGCTGATTTTGCCATTTTTACAAACAAACTTACCATCTGCTGAGCAATGAGACACCCCGCCCATTTTACCTGAACAAGGCGTATTTCGAGCTTGTGCTTGGCTCATAGATGTAAAAGTAAATACTAGGGCAAGTAGCGCTGTGCTGATTGATTTCATTGTTTATTCTCCATATCTGATGGATATTAAATAGAAAAATACTATACTCATTCAGTACAGCTCGACAAGATTTATTTTGACTAACTGAGTGAATACTTATATTTCTACCTACAATTCAACATGACATTTAATTTAACGCTAAAATCTTGAGCATAGGGATCATACGTGGTTTGCATATAAGCTCTATTGACCAAACAACTAGGATGCTTAGAATATTTAGCCAATACAACAACACCTACAACTGTCTCTGACGTGAACTGATTGTTTTTATGGTCATATTGTTTTCATAACCATAATGCTTTGCCATAAGCTAATAGCTTTCAAAATCATATTATTCTCATGAGCACATTATGATTTAAACCACTTTAATGCGGTTATTTTTTAGTGATGCTGGACAAAAAAATTCTAAACGCTACACTAACTCATCTTTTATAGCACTTAAATAACGACCTAACAGGCTACTTTTATTATGGATATCATTCTTGCAATTGTTTGGATTTTAGCAATGGTGCTATACAGCTTTTCGAGCGATTACGTTGCTAGCTTTCCTAACCATAACAATCGCGCTGTCCCTTATGTCCGTTGGGGAGCACTTCTAGTCGCTATGGCTCTGTCAGCATACTTGTCAAAAGCCTATCAAGAAAACCTACAAGGCAATGGTATGTGGGTGTTTGTTATCGTCGTATTTGTCGTTATTGTATTAGCGAAAGTCGTTTTTAAATGGGTAATTAACAGACGTTTGAAACGCTAGTTAATACTGAATAGTTTTATTAATTTGACCCTCTTACTTATTGATCTAAATACCTATGACAACTAAACATCAAGATAGCCAGCCTGACTCAAACCTTTCTATACCAGCAGAAAACGATCGAGCAGATCGTAGCTTCGATGCCATTGCCGATCATTTCGAAAAGAAGGTTTATGGTGGTTTAAAAGGCGAGATTCGATTGGCCGTGCTACGCCGTGATATTTTTGAATATAGTTCACAAATGAGTGAGGCGCTTGGGCGACCTTTACGTATCTTGGATGTGGGTGCAGGGCTTGCACAAATTGCGATAGAACTTGCTGCTCAAGGTCATAGCGTAGTCATCAATGACATCTCAGCGAATATGCTTGAGAAGGCAAAAGCGAGCGCAGAAAAAGTTGATAAAAAGCTAGACATCACATGGTACGTCTGTCCATACCAAACACTTGAAGAAACGCTAGGTAAAGAGGAAAACGATAAGTTTGATTTGATCCTATCGCACGCGCTACTTGAATGGTTGGCAGAGCCTGCTGCCGTCATGGACTTTTTTGATCAGCAATTAATAGATGGTGGCGCGCTATCCGTCTGCTTCTATAATCCAGCAAGTTTCGATTATCGCAATCTTATCATGGGAAATTTTAACTTACTCGATAGCTTACTTGATGGTAACGATTACAAAGCGGACAATAAGAAAAGCCTCACCCCGAACTATCCCGTGGCTAAAGAAGAAGTCGAGTCTTGGCTCAAAGCGCATGATTATCAGACGGTACGTAGCAGTGGCTTGCGGGTATTTCATGATTATGCGCCGCTCAAGCGTGGCGGTCACAACGACCCAGATGCAGTGATTAGAATGGAGTTACGCTACTCACAATTAGAGCCGTACAAGTGGCTTGGTCGTTATTTACATATTTTGGCTAAACGGTAAATTTAGACAACAGCTGAAGAATAAATAAAGACGGCTAAACCTCTTCATCCATTCTCGATGATCTATCGTATTCTGACCAAGTAGTGGCATTGATGTCTTTTTCATCAAAGACTACAACATGCTCTAGCAAAGGCAAGATGCCAATATACGAGCCGATTGCATGATTATGATGGCTCGCAACTAAGGATAAGACAGTCTGTCCGTCATCTAACTGCAGTCGGTACAAATAGTTGGCACCGCGAAACACTCGCCCAATCACCAAGGCTGTCTGCGTACTATCATCATCATGGATGATATCGTCAGGACGCACGAGCACTTTGATTGGTGTACCATTTGGATAATCATATTCGCAGTACTGTGGTTGTCCTGATTCATCATAGACTTCCATGCGGCGATAGATATTGCCAAGCGCCGTCTCCACACGACCTTCTTTGATGATACCGTCTATCATCGCGCCTTCGCCGACGAACTCAGCGACAAAAGGACTGACAGGCTCATGATACAGCTCGCTTGGTCGCGCCCACTGTACCAATCGTCCTTTATCCATTACCCCTACTTTATCCGCTAGCGCAAACGCTTCGTTTTGATCATGAGTGACCAAAATCGCTGTGGTATTGGTACGTTTGAGGATATCACGGACATTCATTGCCAATGACTCACGCAGTACCACATCTAGATTAGAGAAAGGTTCGTCGAGTAGCAGTAGTTTTGGTTTTGGGGCGAGCGCTCTTGCAAGAGCCACACGCTGCTGCTGACCACCGGACAGCTCATTTGGACGTTTATCCGCATGCTCCGTCAGTTCGACCAGGCTTAGCATCTCAGCCACACGTGCTTTTTTGTCAGCAGCTGACCATTTATTGAGGCCAAAGGCAATGTTTTTTGCCACGCTCAAATGACCAAAAAGCGCATAATCTTGAAACACCATCCCCATGCCGCGCTTGGCTGGTGCCACGGCAAAAGAGTGCCGAGCTGTTTTTTCCGTTAGACGTTGATTGTTTAAATGGATAGTACCGCCGCGGCTTTGCTCCAGTCCTGCAATCGCTCGTAAGGCCGTGGTCTTGCCGCAGCCGCTATAACCCAAAAAACACCCAATCTCTCCTTGCTCGAGCATCAACGACATGCCATTAACCACAATAGTATCGTCATAGCCGACAATTAGGTTTTGTACACTAAAATAAGGATCTGTCGCGATATGTTTCTCAGTATTTTGTTGTGAGGTATTGCTTTGTTCTACAGTTTTATTCGGCTGAACTGGATTGATTCTATTTTGTGACAGTGCTGATTTTGCTACAGGCATGTGATTAGCCCGAGCCTTTTCTGACTTAGAATTTGTAGAGTCGTTCATTGAATCAGTGTACATAAACGGTACCAGTTCGCTATTAGTAAGTAAAACCATCGATAAAACAGGGCAAATTATAATATAGCTGACACTATGAGTGTGCTGTTAAACTTATGCCAAATTATTGCTATTAGCTGTGTTGTTACTAGCTGTGTTTGTCGCTTTGACGTAGTAATATCCAGACAGGGAGCAATCCAACTAGCACGATTAGCAAACTCGGCAATGCGGCTCGTCCCCACATACCTTCACTCGTCATTTCAAATACTCGTACTGCAAGCGTATCCCAGCCTTGACGCCTTGTCATTAGCGTAATGGGCATCTCTTTCATCACTTCGACAAAGCCCATCAATAATGCGGTCAATACACCAGGGCTAAGCACAGGCAGCATCACATGACGCCAGCGCTGATAAGGACTGTCGCTAAGTAATTTTGCAGCAGCCTCTTGATTGACGGTCAATCGCTGCAACTGTCTGTCAACTGGCTGAAAGCTCACCGTCATAAAACGCGTCGATAACGCCAGTAGCATAACAATGACACTGCCAGAGAGCACTTGCTGTGAGGTGATACCAAAGGCAATCATTTGATTATCAAGCCACGCAATAGGTATAAATATCCCTACCGCCAATACAGTCCCCGGTGCGACATAGCCTAAATTGGCTAAAGTGGTCATTAGCTTAGTCGATTTATCAGGATACTGCCGTTTGATCCACGCAATAATAATGGCCAAAAAGGCAATAAACAGCGTGGTCATACTAGCAATCATGAGGCTGTTGGTGACAAAATCAATGTAACGTGCATCAAAATCTTGGCGAAAGTTAAGTGCTGTCCAATAGATGAGCTGTAAGAAAGGAATTAAAAAGGCAACTAAAAAGATCAGCGTACACAGCAGTGTCATGGCGAGTTTGGCAGGTTTGCTGGCATCAAAGCGTTGGCTGCTACCTTGGGTAAGTGAGCTACCACGCTTCGCTTGCCAATACTGCTCAAACAATACCACGATAAAAATCACACCAATAAGCAAGGCTGCTAACTGAGCCGCTGTGGTCAAACTAAAAAAACCAAACCATGCTTTATAAATGGCGGTAGTAAAAGTATCGACATTGAATACAGATACTGCACCGAAGTCCGCTAAGGTTTCCATACTAGCTAGCAATAAGCCACCAATGATCCACGGTAATGCTTGCGGTAATGCCAGACGAAAAAATACACGGCTACGACTCAAACCTAGCATCTGCCCCGCTTCTATCGCTCGCCTGCCTTGTGACAAAAATGCCTGACGCGCGAGCAAATATACATAAGGGTAAAACGCTAGCGATAATACCAAGCCTGCGCCCCATACGTTCCTTATCGACGGTATGGCAGTGCTGATACCGGAATCGCGCAGAGCTGTCTGTAGCGGCCCACTAAAGTCAACAATCCCAATAGTGACAAATGCCAATACATAAGCAGGGATGGCAAGTGGCAACATCAACGCCCACGAAAAGAAACGCTGACCAGGGAAACGATACATACTAGTGACCCAAGCCAGAGCAGTACCAATAGTACCTGAAACGACAGTCACCATTAGCAATAAAATTGCCGTGTTTTTGAGCACTTGCGGCAGTACATAGTCTGCCATATGTGTCCAAATCTCTGCCACTGGCTGAGTCCACGACAGCAGCACGATTAAAATCGGTACTAGCATAAACAACGAAATCAGCCCTAAGACTGATTTCGAGATAATACGTTTACGAAGGGCGTGGTCTTGGCTGACAGTCTGCTGGTCGTTAACACCGTTATTGACAGTATCATTTTGACTAACAGACGCATCTGGCGTTGTGATCATATTATCATTACCGTGTCATACGTATAGAGACCTTGTAAGCTTATACCAACCTCAAAATCGTCATTACTTGAATAACTGATCTGTAATAACTAACCTTTGAACCTATTCTTTAAGAACTATTGTCTCGAAGTTATGATTTTGCGATTGGTATCAGTATTACTGGCGATCCCTTATTTATAACCCGCTTTATCCATCATTTGGATAGCTTGAGTTTGTAGTTCACCGAATTTCTGTACATTGATATCGTCTTTTTTGAACTCGCCCCATGATCTAAGCATGTCTGACTCATCGATACCTACTTTTACTGGGAATTCTTTGTCAGAGCTAGCATAGAGACCTTGTGCCTCGTCAGATGACAACCACTCTATCAGTTTAAGCGTACCATCTGGATTGTCCGAACCTGCAACCACGCCAGCGCCTGAGATGTTTACGTGCGTACCAGTCGTATCTTGGTTTGCCCAGAATATCTTCACAGGAAAGTTTGGTTTTTCGTCCAATAGACGACCATAGTAGTAGCTATTGGCGATACCGACTTCACACTGACCAGCAGCGATAGCTTCTAGCATCGCAACGTCATCACTGAACACATCAGTCGCTAGGTTATCAACCCACCCTTTAATAACCGCTTCGGTTTTTTCTTCGCCCAAATGCTCCATCATGCTAGCAACAAGCGATTGGTTATAGACCTTTTTAGAGGTACGTAAGCATAGTTTGCCTTTCCATTTTGGATCGGCCAAATCTGCATAAGTAGACAACTGGTCGGCAGTGACTTTGCTTGGGTCATAAAAGATAGTACGTGCACGTAGTGACAGACCTGTCCACTGACCTTTTGGATCACGGTATTTTGCAGGAACGTTAGCCTCTAACACAGTAGATGATACTGGCTGCAATAGGCCTTGCTCTGCAGCCTGCCATAAGTTACCAGCATCAACGGTCAATAGCATATCAGCCGGAGTATTCTGACCTTCAGCTTTTAGACGCGCCATCAAAGGCCCAGTTTGGTCTGTAACCAGTTCAACTTTTACACCTGTTTGCTCAGTATAGCGATCTAACAATGGCTTAATCAGCTGCTCATTACGTGATGAGTAGATAGTAATTGTCTGACCATCAGCAGTCGTAGCTTCGTCAGTTGCTGCTTGCTGCTCAGCACCTGTTTCTGTTGACTCTACTTCTACGCTCTCTTCTGTGGTTGAAGAATTACTACAACCCACCAAACCCAACGTCATGCCAAATACGGCTGCAGGTAGGATAAGCTTCGTAGAGGTTAGATTAGCGCTGATAGCGTTCAATGACATGGTTTTCCCCATAGTAATGCTATTAAAAAAGTAAGACGGATGGTGAGACAAAATAACAGTGATTATAACGCTGACTGGCTAAGCGCTAGCAGTAATCAGGCCATAATATATCAAAGCAACATACTAATGGAAGTGAGATTAATTATCAATACATTTGTTTAACTCGTAAATATACCTGTAATGAGTCTTTAGCATTGATTTTTAAGAACTATTTTTAGCGGCCCAGTTCTTTCCATAGTTTGGTCTAGCGACGCGTTTTAGTATCCATCTAAAGCAGCCATTGTCCCAATATTGCATTGACTGCAGCTTCTGTACGTAAGATACGAGAGCCTATATGTACAGGCGTGCAGCCTTGAGCTAACAACAGCTCTATCTCATAGTCAATCCAACCACCTTCAGCGCCTATACAGACTAGATTTGGTAGCTCTCGTGATGGTTGCTGTTGTAAAAATTCAGAAAAGGACTGCTGACTATAAGGATGCGCGACAATCGCTTGACTGCTTATTAGGCTTCCAAGTGAGTCTTCGACAAATGGCTTAAAACGTTTTTGTAGCGTAATACTAGGAACGATCGTATCGATGCTCTGCTGTAGACCTTCTAATACAAACTCGTCAACCCGCTCAAGCATTGGGCTTTGCCAATAGCTTTTTTGAGTACGATAGCTATTGATAAGAATGATATCGCGTACACCAAGCGCCGTCATATCCATGATTAAACGCCGTAGCACTTTAGGACGCGGTAACGCCAAAATGACAGTCAAATCTAATTTGGCTGGCGGCACAGTATTGAGCTGAACGTTACTTAACTGAATGCTGTCAGCGGTAATATCTTCGATAACAGCAGTACCAAGATTGCCGCCGATTTGGCCAATTTTAAGCGTATCACCGACTTTCGCGCCCAGCACTTTAGTCACATGGTTGACTTGAGACAAGGCATCGATTTTTGCTGTGTCTGATGAGAAGTTTTCAGCAGGCAATAATATACAGTTCATAAATTATCTTGGTTGGAAGACATCTCGATAGCGTCTTCAATCATCGTAAATTGACGGGTCAGTACCGCTTGCTGCTGTATCGTCATTTGCTCGCCAGCTTGCCCTGCCTGCGCGGCTAATGGCAAATTGCGTAGCCAAGTCTCTAGCTGCATATAAATGCTAACAGCGTCTTCACGGTTATAAGCTGTTTTTTTGCGAGAGGATTTTTTATTCGCCTTTAACTGGTCATCAATGGCCATCTGTGCGTCTGCACCGTTTGATTCAATTGGACAATAGAAGTCATTATTTGGCTGATATACAGCGCCTACTTCAGCCAATTTGTCTATCACGCTTTGGCAGGACTGAGTATAACGTCCCATCAATACAGGCGTTGCCACACTAGCAGGCTCAACTGGATTATGCCCACCAATATCTACCAGTGAGCCGCCCACAAATGCTACATTTGCCAATGTATACCAAGTCATCATCTCACCCATGCTATCTGCTAGATAGACTTGCGTATCTGCACTAATCATATCTCCATCACTGCGCCGAGCCATATTTAACCCAGTTTTTTGAATGAGATCTGCTACTGCGTCAAAACGCTCAGGATGCCTAGGGACGATAATAAGCAGCGTATCTGCTAATGTGGCTTGAGACAGTAGTTGCTGCTGCAACGACAACGCTGCGGCCTCTTCGCCATCATGAGTACTCGCAGCTACCCACACAGGACGATCTGCTATACCAAACTCTGCTCGCAGTTCAGCTTTCTTATTATAAATACGGTTATCTTCTACCGCTTGGTCATCGAGTTTGGATGCATTGATTACCCACTTTAATGAGCCTGCCACACGAATCTGGGCGCTACTAGCCCCTAACTGCCGAAAGCGTTTAGCAGAGTCGCTGTCTTGCGCAATGATTAAGGAGAGGTTTTTCATCATACTGGCGCTGACTGCACCAATTTTTTGATAACTCTGAAAAGAAGAAGCAGATAATCGACCATTGACTAGGATACTTGGAATACGGTGCTGGGATAACTTGGTCAAGATATTTGCCCACAGCTCTGTTTCTACAAACAGTGCAGCGATCGGCTGCACATGCGTCAAAAAAGTCTCGATAACAGCAGGGCTGTCGACTGGCACATAACTATGACTCATCTGACCTTGAGCTATCTGTTCTGCAAAACGACTGGCACCACGGGCAAAACCTGTCTGAGTCGTATTAGTCAACCATATCTGGTAGCCATTAGCCAATAACATATCTAATAAAGGCGCGACCGTATTGGTTTCGCCTAATGAGACTGCGTGGCACCAAATTACCCCTTTATCGCTATCAGCATTGACTACTGGACGCGGTGGATACTGCTTACCAAAACGCTGATCGATTTCCTGTTGATAGTTGTCGTTTTTATGAGATCGACGCCATACTTGTAGACGGTATAATGGCTTTAGCAGCCCAATAAGAGACTGATAATATAAAGGTGTCTCGTGTACCGCACGACTAGGCGATGATACAGGGTCAATTGGATTTGCAGAGTGGTCAGACGGGGTATTAGATGATGGCATGGAACAGCCCAGATTAGTTATGAATCAAACAATAAAAGGGTAAAGGTAAAGCGCGCCAATTCTACCTGAATTTAAGCTGTAACAATAAGCTTTTAAAAAGTTACTGAGTAAATAGTTATTAGATAACGATTGTTAGATAATGATTATTATCAATAAAGCGACTGCGATGATTGCGCCAATTAACAGCTGATAACGCTTGGTGCTATGCTGCTCTTGCTTCTGTGTGGTCAGCAGCATTTCTGCTTGCTGCCATTGCTTGACCAGATTGGCCGCTTCTGCATGACCATTATCCGCTGCCTGCTCTAACCAGTATTTACCGCTATCTATATCTTGGGATACCCCTACTCCTTGGTAATACATTTTACTGAGTAGACGCTGAGCACGACTGTCGTTTTTGATAGCGGCTTGATTGACCCACTCTACGCCAGACTTTTTTTGATTATCACTGTCCGCTGTCAAAACTTCACCTAATAGTTCATACATGGCCAAACGTAACATAGCAGCTGTATTATCATCTTCAGCAGCCGCTTGTAGTAATAGCAACGCTTTGTTTTTTGCTGCGATATGATCATCTGAAAATATAACTTGGCGACGAGGTTTGTTCTGTTTGGCAATATGCTGCTCGAACTGATCTAATACTTTGCGTGCTTGCAGATACTGAACATCACCAGTTGATTGTGGCACCGCTATCTCATCTAACTCTACCAGCAGTTGCGTAAACATCTCTGGCGTTGATGTGTTTTTTACAGGTGACGTAGGCTTAGCTGTTGGCTTCTTTACTTTAGTCAGCTCAGGCTTTATTGGATTCTCAGACTCAGGAGGCACTACACTTGTTTGCAACTCAGTTACAGTATCAGGCATAGCAGATAGAGCTGCGAGACTCTCACCATCAGTTACAACTGCATTAGCTAGGTTATGCTCAGTTCCTATCGATACTTCCTGTGGCTTTTCAAGAAGCTCATTCGATTGGCTAGTACCGACATGCGTATTTGAATCTGCGCTCGGATTACCACTATCAGCGACTTGATGAGTGGTTGCTTTATGTGTTGTTATTTTGTTTATTGCTACTTTATTCGATGTTAATTCGGACACTGAATGAACGTCGTTACTTAAAATAGTTGGTAGTCTAAGGCTAACCGCTTGATATAACCCACTATCTACTTGCCCGCCTTGTACTGCGTCAAACTGCCGATCAATATGACCAAACAGACGCAGCCCTATTGGCTCTAGTGCAAAAAATAAGCGCTCTTTAACCCCACCATTATCATAACCAACAGCCATATGCTGATAAAAATCATCGGTGATCAACGTTAGCTCAGGGTAACGTTTACGCAGCTCAAACTGACCATACCAATGTGGCTTGCTTTGCCACTGTTGCGCCAATACACGACCGGCATAAAACGCCAAAAATACCATAAAATTACGATAGCGTTCATCGACCAGCAGCATCGTCTCATCCCATATACCGCTCTTAATCATATCTCGGCGCACTTGGGATAATAGCGTGTCGATACGCTGTAAACTCTCAAGCGACTCGTCTAGTGTACAAGCGCGCAGCTCAGTTTCGTAGGCGATACCACCTGCAATAGGACGCTCAGCTAAGAAATCTTGCCAATAGCCTTCTGCAATATAGTCCAGTGGTGTTAAAGGTGATGCAGACATAGACGGACGTGACCTCTTTGCAGATAGATAAACCAAAAAAGCATAGGCTATAAAAGTGCTAATACTACTAAAATAATAGAACGGTACTGGTAGATTACCTTACCCTAAAAATCCGAGTGCTACAATAAAGGACTGAACAAGCGCACGACATTATCAAACAAGCGTTTTGATCCGTGACGCTGTTGCCACTCATCACTATCCAAGATTCGACAGTTTTCTAAATAGACTTCCTGACAGTCCGCTACTTGGGCGACCATTTCTGGCGTATAAATCGCCAAACTGACTTCCATATTTAAATAAAAGCTGCGCATATCAATATTGACGGTGCCAAATAAACAGTAGTCATCATCGATAACCACTGTTTTTGCGTGTAGCAAACCACCTCTAAACAATGCGATCGTTACCCCTGCATCCAACAACTCTTGATAATAAGCCTGAGAAGCATGCTGTACCAAAAATGAATCCACCTTTTCAGGAACAATAATCGTCACATCAACGCCGCGCTTAGCCGCTATCGTCAGCGCACCCGATAGGGACTCATCAGGGACAAAATAAGGTGTGGTAATGCGAATGCGCTTATTGGCACGATGAATCACAGAAACTAACGTATTGTAAATCACATGAGCCGTTAGCTGCGGTGCTGAAGGTATTAGCTGCGCCAAGACTTTGTCCACGACAGGCATCTTTGGTACGACAATCGAGGTGGCGCCTATATCTGGCTGCTCATGATCATCAATCGTATCCGCCAATACCTTCACGCGGCTATTTAGATCATTGATGGTCGGATGCATCACATATAACTTACGAGTATAGTTATTAACCCGTTGATGCAGCTCGGCAAGATTGTCATTACTTTCAGCACCAATATCGGTAACAACCACTTTAGCCATCGCTGTATTGATACTAATCGAGTGCTGGCTAGTCGTTCGTAGCGCCACATCAATCCATTGACCAACGTTTTTATTTTGCTTAAAAAACCTTGGATCAACCAGATTGAAGCTGCCGATATAGCCAATATGTTCATCGATAACCACCATTTTACGATGATTGCGCAAATCAGAACGTTTAAATAATGTCTTAAACAACCCTACTGGCAATGACTGATGGACATAAACCCCTGCTTTTTCTAATTTGCGGTGCACGCTACTATTAATAAAGCTAAAACTGCCCACACTATCAGCCAATATATGACACTCTACGCCGCGTTGAGCCGCTACAGACAGCGCCTCTATAACTTCTAACACCTGTCCTTTTGGATAGACAATATAAAACTCCATAAGGACAATACGCTGGGCGGCATGAATATCTTCAATCAAACGCTGAAAAATCGAAGCAGGATCCGTCAACAGCTGCATTTGATGATTGGGAAATACACCAAACCCAGTCCAGCGCGTTCCTATTTGGCTAACACCGCGGTAGTTGGTTGGTAATAAGTCTTGCCCTTTATCAAAAATCAGATGCTCACGCCTTGCCATATCATTCATCAAGATGCTGGCTTGATCCACGCGTTCACGATAGCGTCGTCCAATCATCGGCTCGCCAAGCAGGATGTACGCCACAAAACCAAATACTGGCAACGTGTAAAGCACCGCAACCCACGCAATAGACACGCCAATATTGCGCTGCACAGAAACCACGCGCAGCGTCATTACTATCATAAGTACAATATGCAGCACCAGACCTAGACCCGCTAAGTCTCCCCAGGTCCAGCTGGTAAAAGTATCTTTAATAGTAAAAGTGTTTATATTGGCCTCCATCAACCGTGTTCAACGAATAAAGCATCCATAACGAGCAAAGCATCCATAGTATAGTAGCTTTTCACCTCTAAACAACAAATAATGATAATAAGTGTACTTTTAGAAATGCTATATAATACATGGCTTTGAGTGCTATTTTTGATAGATTACAAGTCCGATTTATAATTATTTTCTAAAAACATTAAAATAATATTTGACACCCAACAGTAAATCTATATAATACACACCCACAGCAACGGAGCTTAGTGACAAACTTAAGAGCTCAGTTGATGTTGAATAAATTGCCTAGCAATTGTTCGAAGGGTGATTAGCTCAGTTGGTAGAGCGTCTGCCTTACACGCAGAATGTCGGCGGTTCGAATCCGTCATCACCCACCACTTCTGAGCAAGTGGCTAAACAAGCTAAGAGACCTAAGCAGCGGTAGTTCAGTTGGTTAGAATACCGGCCTGTCACGCCGGGGGTCGCGGGTTCGAGTCCCGTCCGCTGCGCCATATTTAAAACAAATTCAAACCTTTGGGTTTAAGCAAGTTTCGCCTCAAGCATTAGATTGTTTGAGGTTTTTTTGTGTCTGTATATTCTACTTAGACATTGTTTATATAGCTGTTGCACTATCTAACACTTCTTAACTCGCATACAAATGTTTCAGTGCTATTAACGTTGACTTATTCGGCTCACACTAGCGATTAACGCTACCATCACTACACCCATAATAATCAAAATACCAGACATCATATGCGCCGCCTCATAGTTGAGCGCTTCTACCTGCTCATATATCGCAATCGATACTACTTTAGTTTCGCCTGAGATGCTGCCGCCTATCATCAGTACAACCCCAAACTCCCCAATGGTATGAGCAAAGCTCACCAAACTCCCCAAAATAATACCCACGCGCGCTTGCGGTAAGGCTACCTTGACGAAGCGGCGCAGACGACTGGGTTCTAAAAGATGCGCGACTTCCGTGACACTTTGCGGAATACGCAAAAACTGTGCATACACTGGCTGTATATAAAAAGGCAGTGAGTAAATAATAGACCCAACCACTAGACCTTCAAAAGTAAAAATAAGCGGACTAATATTGTGCTCAATCAGCCATTTACCGATACCCATACTTGGACTTAGCAGTAATAATAAATAAAAGCCAATAACCGTAGGCGGGAGTACCAGAGGCATGGCAATGATGCCCATGAGCAGAATTTTGAAACGCCCAACTGCCTTCTTTTGACTTGGTTTGGCAAGCCAATAAGCCATAGGGGTTGCAAACAACAGTAAGCATAAGGTCGTGATAGAAGCGAGCTTAATACTTACCCAAAATGGACTGAGCATATCTGACATAAGAGACTGGTCGATCATATAATGTCACGGCTCGTTTTATAGGTAGCGTGTCTAGGCTAACGGATTACTGAATGGGCAGGTAGCCTGCTTGCGCGAAGTGCTGTTGTCCTGCATCCGAGCGCAAGTAATCAGTAAACGCCGCTGCTGGGACTGTATTATTGATAACGATACCATCCTGCAGAATAGCTGGGTAGGACGCTATTGGTAAAGTAATAAACTGCTCAGGTTTGGCTTTTATCGCAACGAGTTGAGACTGCGCCACAAACCCATAATCCACGCTACCTGTATGGGCGTACTGAAATACTTGACCAATATTTTCTGCCTGTATCAGGCTTTTCTGTGCATTTAATTTTTCATATATCTTTTGTGATTGTAGATAAGCTTTTGCAGATGCCCCATAAGGAGCGAGTTCAGGATTGGCAATAGAAATCTTGCTATCATCTGTGAAACTAGCACTTGTAAACGCGTCAAGAAGCGATGCTGGCGTAAAATCATTCAAAGGTTTTGTGACACTATAGAGTGCAAGCTGACCTCTGGTATAGGTAAACGGTTGTACAGATTTATCACGCTTGTCATCAGACAGCTTTGCCGGAAACTCTTGATTGGCAGACAAGAATATATCATAAGGGGCTCCTGCCTTGATTTGAGCATATAGCTTGCCAGAAGACGCGTAAGTGACTTCGATATCTAAATTACCTTGATTCGACATATTGCTATCTGTTTGATAGCTATCAATGATATTAGGTAGGACATCAGATAAGTTGGCTGCCGCTGCGATACGTAAGGTTTGGTGCTCAGCACTTGTCGCAGCTGCCGATTCTGTATTCGTACTGTTATCTGCTGTACAAGCATTTAATGCCAGTAGCAAACACGCAGAGGTACTAATAGCAGCTAGTGACCTACCCATTATTACTGAGCCATTTAGATGAAGCATCTTCGTAATATTCTTGCTTCCAGACAGGTATATCTGCTTTGATGGTATCTAATATCCAGCGACACGCATCAAATGCTGGATAACGATGCGCTGACACTACCCCCACCCACACTGCCACATCACCAATCTCTAACGCTCCGATGCGGTGTATGGCAATAGCGTGAGTGATCTCAAAGCGCTTTTTGGCTTCTTCTATAATGGCGCGGCCTTGGTTGATTGCTAAGTCTTCATAACCGTAATACGTAAGACGATCGACGCTCGTAGCGTTATTATGATTGCGCACTCGCCCTTCAAAGCAAACAAACGCGCCGCAGCTGTCATTATCTAACGTACTTTTTAGCCTATCTTCGTCAATCACAATATCTAGTAGCGCAAAACCATCACGCTCAGCGATAAGGTAAGCTTCGTCAGCACTACGTTTGATGCTCATTGAATGATCGTGGACGTTGTCGGTCATTTTTCTTCTCTATTTATTATTTTCTCTTTGTAACCACTGAACAGCTACTGACAAAATGGACACTAATAAACGCTTGTCTAACCACCAGCGACTGGCGTGATGAAAACCACGCTATCACCATTATTTATCTGGTCAGTCCATTTGGCAAAGTAGTCATTTACTGCAACGCGTAGCTCCGACTGCGGACGGCTAAAGCGATGCTTTTGACTAAGCTGTTCGTATAGTTCAGTTAATGACGTATCCTGCTGTACGCTTACTGTCTCTTGCTGACAATTGGCCTCGTCAGCCAAACTGGCAAAATACATGACGTTAATATTCATCGTTGATTCGATATTAGTTGTCATATCGATAGCACTCATAAATCTCTCCATCTTATGCAAGCTTCCTTGCTTGGCATTTAGCATATCTTTATTGATTGACTAATTAATTGATGACGCACTCTGCAATATTGTCACTTTAAGCATGACTGTAGTCTGACTTACCACCTGTCTTTTTAACCAAATGAATATCATCTATAACGATGTCATGCGATAGCGCTTTAGTCATATCATAGATAGTTAAGCAGGCAACGCTGACCGCTGTTAACGCTTCCATCTCAACCCCTGTCTTATGCGTGACCTTGACCACCGCACTAACCGTGATACTGTTGAGCGCGTCATTGTACTCAAAGCTTAAGCCTATCTTGTCTAGCGGTAGTGGATGACAAAGCGGTATAAGATCATGAGTGCGTTTGGCCGCCATGATACCAGCGATATGAGCTGTTTGCGTGATGCTGCCTTTTTTGGTCATTCCATCAGCCGCTTTAATCTTCGCATAAATTTTACTGGGAAAGCGTACTTGTCCAGTGGCATTGGCTTCTCGCGTCGTTGCTGTCTTACCACTGACATCGACCATGGTAATATCACCATCACTATCTAAGTGAGATAAAGTAGATTGCGGATTTATCTGAACGCTGTCACTCATTTATATAACCTTTTCTATGTGATATTTTTATTATTTTGGTAGAGCAGCACATGCCTGCTTAAAATCTTCAGGCGTATTAAAGTTGGTCAGATTTTGCCACTCTTTGCTAAATGGTACGGAGTGTACAAAAGGTTGAATAAACTGCATTACTCTACGCTGTCCGCTATCTATATAGTTTTTCAAATCACGCTCAATGCTTAACTGATACAGCCCTAACAATGGATATAGGTGACTGTCATCTTTCAAGCAAATTACTTTTTTATCAGCAGCACGGCTTATTTCACATTTTAGTTTTTGCCACAAGTCAGTTGCTGGTATTAAGCTATCACAGCTGATAACCAGTAACCACGAAGCTTGTACGTTTTTTGATACGCCTGAATCATTCAAACCGTTCAATGTTTGTAAGGCTGATTCGATAGCGACCAAAGCGCCGCCAGTTTTAATCTGCTCATCATGCTCACTAGAGTCAACATCAGCACCATAATCAGCAATGTGAATAACAGGCACATTAGGACTTTCTGAATGGACATCTAAACCAGTTTGAAAGCCGCGACCATTATCTGCAATCAATATAGGAACCTGTAACTTGCTCGCATGACAAACATGGTAGTCTAGCAGCTGCTCACCTGACGGTAGCGTCAGCATTGCCTTAGCCGTTCCCATACGTCTAGATGCCCCGCCTGCTAAGATAACCACACCTGCCAAACCATCCAGATTATTTGAGTAATTTGTCATTTACCATTACCTGTCAGACTTGACTGTATATCACTCATAGCTCAATTATTTATAACTCAATCATGGCTAGGATTTTGTGCCAAAAAATGCGGTACAAAATTGCACGGACGAGTACGGCTATCAAACTGATCCTTTAAGATATTTTCCCAACCCGTACGGCAAGCACCAGAAGAACCTGGTAGACAGAATATACCCGTACCATTGGCCATGCCAGCAACTGCTCGCGATTGTACGGTAGACATACCGATCTCATCTTTTGAGATTAAACGGAACATTTCACCAAAACCATCAATTGATTTATCAAACAGTACACTCACAGCTTCTGGCATGCTGTCTCTAATGAAGAACCCTGTGCCGCCAGTGGTAATAACCGCATGAACGTCTGGGCTAGCAATCCAGCCACTAATGACTGCGCGAATTTGGTAAATATCGTCGGTAATTAGTTGACGATCTGCTAAATGATGCCCTGCTTCAGTCAAGCTATCTACTAAGTACTGGCCTGACGTATCTTCTGCCAGCGTACGGCTATCAGAAACAGTCAATACAGCAATATTAAGCGGTGTAAATTGTGCAGCAGGCTTACTCATAAATAATCCTTTATAGATGTCATTTTATAATTGTATTAAAGATCCGTTGAATCAAAAAACTATATTGAAAAACGATTGCATTGAAAAACCGTGTATATCAGCGTCATGATTGCAGACTCGAAATGTTTTATCCGCCGATTATCGATAGATTGTGCATGATGCCACTGTTAGAGTCATGCAAATGATGATGCTCAGGCTTGATTGGCATAAAACTATGTAAAGTGTTCACCAGTCCTTGGATATCGTCTTGCTGTAGGTATGGACGGATATCGTAGTTGCCTTGGTCAAACAGACACAAATGCACCTTGCCTTGGCTGCTTACGCGCAAGCGGTTACAGGTATCACAGAAGTGCGCCGCATATGGGGCAATCATACCGATACGACCGACATATTCAGGGTGGCTGTATTCTACTGCTGGACCATCGGCACTACCGCGCTCGTGCGGCTGCCAGCCATTTTCTAACAAGTAATCGGTGATAATATCAGACTGAGCATGCTGAGCAAAAAACAAATCGCTATTGTCACTGGTCTGCATAAATTCAATAAAGCGATAGGTTACTTGCCTATCTTTGACATAGTCGATCGCCGTGATTAAATTCTCAAAAGCAGTCTCTGCCATCAAGACACTATTTATTTTCAGCTTGATATCAGTCGTTTCTAACAATGTATCCATGTCAGCCAATATCTGCGGCAAGGTATCAAAGCCTGTCATTTTATGAAAAGTAGCAGCATCAAAACTGTCCATACTGATATTGAGCTGATCAAGTCCAGCAGCTTGCCAGTTGGCTATATGTTTACCCAATTTATAGCCGTTACTGGTCATCGCAACTGTCTCAATACCGTCCGTCTGCTTAATCGTTTCGATAATTTCGACAATATCACGACGAATAGAGGGCTCACCACCTGTAATTCTAACTTTTTTGGTACCTACTTGAGCAAAGCCGCGCACCAAGGTTGCAATTTCAGAGATACTCAGCTCATCATCAGGGCGCTTACCTTGATAACCATTTGGCAGGCAATACTCACAGCGAAAGTTACAAAAGTCAGTAATAGACAGACGCAAGTAGGTCAGACGCCGTGCAAACCCATCGGTTAGCGGCTGGTGATAGTCACTCATCTGCTCAGTGGGCATGACCAAGGAAGGCTCTATGTAGCCATCAGATAATGCCGGTGCCAAGCTCGGTGAATAGAGTTGCGGGCTGTCTATTTTGTGTTTGTCATCTATGTTGTCATCAATCATATGTTACTGCCATCAGTACTGCTTACTATAAGCACTACTTTATTATTCGTGTTTAGCATACCAGTGTAAGGTCATGGGATTGCTCTCTAACTTTGTGCGACCACCCTACAATAAATTGGCAAACGATGAATTAGCGATGTAGCCAAGGAAACGGTTGTACAACGACGTCATTACCAGCTGCTACGTTCCCACTATCTTTATCCAACACAATGAAGCAATTAGCGCGGCTCAACTGTTTAATTCTATGTGACTGCTGTCTTGAGAAGCACTCAACTTGATAATGACCTGTATTATCTCGTGACAATACGCCACGCTGAAAGTCTTTGCGGCCGGGAGATTTTCTGATATCACTGATGAGTTTGGCCTTGATCGTTAGCGGCATCGGCTGCTCTGATACGCTAGCACCTGACATTTGCCACAATGCAGGAATCACAAACTGTAACGTACCCACAACCGTAGATAGCGGATTGCCCGGTAGGCCAAAATACAGTACTGGCTTATCGAGATTTTTATTCAATTCACCAAATACAAAAGGCTTACCAGGCTTCATCGCCACTTTATAATGGTTAATCCGACCTAGTGTTTCAATCACATTGGTCAAAAAATCATAGTCACCAACAGAGACACCTGCTGTCGATATCAGTACATCACAGTCCTGCATGGCCTCATTGACTGCGATAGTTGTCTGCTCTAGGTTATCAGGAATAATGCCATAATCACGAATAGTGATAGGCAGATCTGATAGCAAGCTTTTGAGCGTTGGGGTATTCGAGTTATATATTTGGGCTAGACTTTGCAGTTCATTGTCAATAGCTACAAGTTCATCACCTGTTGCCAACACGCCTACGACAAGCGGCTGGAACACGTTCACTTGGCTAATACCAAGGTTAGCCAGTAAGCTAATATCTGCAGGATTAAGTCGTTTACCAATTTTTAAAACGGCTTCACCAGACTCAATCTCTTCGCCTTGTGAGCGGATATTATCGTCAACTTTGGCCGTTTGCGTGAGTTTGATGTAATAAGGTCGAGATTTATCAACGGTCGCTTTGATATCTGCAAAATTTGTATTCTCTTGCATAATGACCGTATCACAGCAATCAGGCACGACTGCACCCGTAAAAATCCGCACCCCTTGCCCTGCTGCTGCCTTACCAGTATAAGCACTACCAGCCTGCGACTCACCAACGATTTCAATAGTACTGCTTTCTGATAACTCACTACCTTTGGCAATCGCATAGCCATCCATCGCAGATAGATTCTGTCGCGGTACATCAAAGGGCGAAGCAATATCTTGAGCCAGTATATGGTTTAGGCTGCCCAGCAACTCTAGAGTGTTAACGGCTCTTTTTTGTAGTGGAAAGTCAGTAATATGATAATTATCTATCCGTTGCTGTATCGCAGCTTGTAATTCTTCCATGGTAATCATAAGGTCACGCTCTTTCTGTCGTTCTAATTATTCGTAATCGAAACTGTTATTTAAAATGGCCATTGAAAACTGTCACTAAAAACTATGAGTAAAAGTCATCGTCAAAAAACACATTATCTAGAGTCTATCATTCAAAGTATCAACTTTCTTGTATTAACCTTGTCCTGATAAGTTTTGAATAAAACCAGAGTACACTGGTCTTAACATTTGATATTTATTGCATTGTCCATTATGTTAAAGATGTCAGCAAAATCAGACATAGATTGAGACAAAAAAAGCACCTTGGCAAGGTGCTTTTTGTAGAACAAAGTAAATTATCGTTTGTTGGCTAGTGGCTAATTAATAATGGCTAAATACTATTAAAAAGAACCACTTTTATACAGTGTATAAATACCGTCAGCCTACCTCACCATCCAGCCAATGAAGACGCACTGTTTTGAGTGATAAATCCATCTGGCGTTTGGCCGTTATCTGCTTGCCAGCGCTGGAATGCCATACGAGTATTGGTACCCACAATACCATCAGCGCCTTTGGTATCGTAACCCATACTAGTCAACCGACGTTGTAAGTTAGTCACTTGCGTGGTCGATAATGGACGCTCATAACGAGGCCAAGATTTTTGCAACCCGCTTTGTCCATTAATCGTTTTGCCTAGTAGACTAACGCCCAACGCATAACTTGATGAGTTGTTATAGACTTTAATCACATCAAAGTTTGGGCTCAGCAATAATACGGGACCGTCTTTACCAGCGGGTAACCATAGCTCCATCTGAGTATTGGCGTCTAAGTAAACGTCCGCTATCGTATCGACACCCATCGCAGCCCATCTAGCAGCAGGTTGTTTACTACCAACCACTGAGTAATCAAACGATGCTGGCACCGTTGCCTCATAAAACGGTGCTAAGCCACGAACCCAACCTGAATTGCTAAGATAGTTGGCCGTCGAGGCTAGTGCATCACCAGTCGCCCAAGGATTGCGATGCCCATTGCCATCACCATCGACCCCTTGTTTGAGCCAAGTCTCAGGGATAAACTGGGTTTGTCCCATACCACCTGCCCAAGAACCGTCCAACTGTGACCATGATACATCACCGCGTTGTAGCAGTGTCGCTAACGATAGCAACTGCGTTTCAGCAAACTCTTGACGACGACCATCATAGGCAAGGCTGGCAAGCGAACTTGGCAAATCACTATTACCGGTCACAGCGCCATACGATGACTCCATGCCCCATATCGCAGCGATAATCTCTGCATTGACCCCATACTGAGACTCTAGCTGAGACAAATAAGCACGCTGCTCGGCAAATTTACGCTTCCCTACACTGACGCGTCCACTTGATACCGCAGAATCTACGTATTCCCACGGCATCTTGGAAAACTCGGGCTGACCTGAATCTAATGAGATGACTTGCTGGTTTAGATAAGCAGAATCAAGCAATCGACCAATAACTTGGGCATCATAGCCTGACGATATGGCACGCATAGAAAAGTCTGACTTCCAATCAGAAAAGCTACTATAGCTAGGCTTGGGCGCAGGCTGCGGTTTTACGACTGGTGCAGGTGTTGGTTTGACCTGAACGGTTTGGGTTTGAGTAATCTCAACGCCGCCTTGACGAACAGGCTTACTTTGCATTGCCTGCTGGCTTGTACACCCGACCATCACTAATGCTGGCATAAGGGTGAGGTATTGCTTTTTTAATCTCATAAAAAATCTCAAACATGAATAAATAAAATGGCTCACAGTGGCCAAGCTATCCGTAGCTATTATTTAAGTCTAACGCCCAAGTACGCTACGTGGGTCAATAGGATTACCATTTAAGCGAACTTGAAACTCTAAGCCTACCTCATTGGTCTGACCACTGCTACCCATACTAGCAATACGTTGGCCACGCTGTACTGTATCGCCCTCTTGCACCAATAATTGGCTATTGTGGGCGTAGGCTGTGATGTAGTTATCACTATGACGAATCATAATTAGATTGCCATACTCTGGCAGACCGTTGCCTGAGTAAAGCACAGTTCCTGATTGGCTGGCAAGTACTGGATCACCAACTTTGCCCGCAAACCACATTCCCATATTGCCCGTAGCAGGGTCAATATTACGAGTCACTGGGTTACGCGTAGGATAATCATAACCAGAGGTCGAGTTGGCAGTGGCCTCATAAGCTGGTGTTTGAGATTGGGTCACAGGTGGCGTATAAGTTGGTTGCGTTTGAACTGGAGCACTGTAGCTATTGTTACTTGCAGTGGTTGCCACATTGCCTTGCCATAGTTTGAGCCATTGGCCACTATAGATGGTGTATTTACTATCTAGATTGTTCATCGCTCCGATTTGGCGGTAGTTCAGACGATAGCGCGCTGCAATCTGGCTGACCGTATCGCCGCGTTGTACACGGTGATAGTTAGGGACGCCTTGCGCGTTAGTAATAATCTTAGGACCTGCTTGGTTTGCTGATTGATAGGTAGGCTTCGTTGCACAGCCAACGACAGATAGAGTAGCGACTGCCATAGTACCAATCAACGCGGCTTTAACAAGGTGCGATCCAGCTATGATTTTTTTCATACAAGGTTCCTATTCTTTGTGTTGCTCATTCATTGTTTAATCATTCAAAAGCGCTTGATATCATACAAGAGTCTTCTGATATTCTCATAACACGTCAGTGTTTAATAAGCCGGTATGGACTATATCTTATAGAATTTATAGCGCGAGTGTTGATAATCTCTCCAGCGCTGCCGTTGGCGTATGATGTAGGCGTACTGGTGATAAACTGACATACCCTGCCGCTACAGCCTGATAATCTGTCATCATATCTTGTATCGCATCGATTGACGTCTCTGATGGTCGCTCATTTTTACCTTTTCGTAGAGACAACCAATACGCATCTCGACCGCGTGGGTCTATCATATGGCGTACTGGCTGAGCAGCCTGCTTATGGCCTAGCGAGGTTATTTTTCGACCCTTGATATCATCGGCATGCTGCACATCAGGAATATTAACGTTTAATACATGATAGGGCAAACTTTTGAGCATCTCTAAAACCGAAGTTTCAGTAAGCAGCTTGACGATTTCATGTGCGGCCACTTGATAATCACTGGCTGATTCTTGCCCGCCGTTTTTGACACCCCCGCCTACCAAAGACGTTGCTATAGCAGGAATACCAGATAGTTGCGCAGTCAATGCAGCACCGAACGTACCAGAGAACATCACATCCTGTCCCAAGTTAGCCCCTGAGTTAATGCCTGTAATCACGCAGTCAAAGTCACTATCACGATATAACTCATGCAGTGCCAAATAAACACAGTCAGCTGGTGAGCCATTTACCGCTACAAATCCAGAAGGCAGCTGATGCGTATGCAGTGGTCTTGAAACACTTAACGCACTGGCATAACCGCTTTGTTCATCGTTCGGGGCGACGACCACCACTTCACCAATAGTCGATAATGCCTGAGATAGTGCCAATAATCCTGGCGCATACACACCGTCATCATTACTAATTAAAAATCTCATTTCTGCTCAGTATATGGTTAATATTTTATTAGCTGTCTTTCTACATCTCTATTTGATAATTCTGCTATCGCGCCATATCTGTCCAAGATATGGCATAAAAATACGATGCTCATATTTAAAATGAAAACATGATACTCTAATTCTTCAATGACATGACGTCTCAGTCTAGCGAAAAAGAATCATTTTGATAGCATGGGCGATTATAACTGAATAATATAAAGACACGAACCCTGTCTTTAGCAAAGTATCACTCTCATCTCATACTAATGATTATATGAGAAAAGTAGCGTGACAAATATTTGTATAGAGCGGATGACAACCAGTAGATTAAGCATCGCGTTACAATACGCAACACCCCACAACAATACAAACCGATGTACTGATACTGAAGTAACGTCATTAGGGTATGCTACTGATATGTTGCTAAAAAATGGTTTTGGCTCACAAGATATCTACACATAAATCAATATTTTATGTGACTTTTGTTTTTTTACCGATTAACATATGACCATTAAATAAAGACGAGCGAGTGTAATACTGAATGAATAAACAATCGATATTATCTATAGCTTCTGTGATAGCAAATACTGCCTCAAAAGTTGGGATTGCAGGACTGATAACGTCTGTTGCTATGCTGTCTCAAGCTTCTAATGCTGCGAATAACTCTGGCACTACCATTCCGCTAGACATGTCTGGCATCAACATTACTAAGCACGAAATTGCGGTGATGCAGGTACTATCAGAGATATGCCCACCAATGCTAAATGGTAAGCAAAAACAGCGGTTCTATAAGTCGTACACTGTACAGCTGCATGAGCTAATGCCTTCTCTAGAAGATCCAAAAGCGGCTATTCAATATTTATCTACACAGCAAGACTATCGCCAGATACTACAAGGTATTCGTAGTTGGACGATGGGTTTCTCAAAGCAAGAAAACAAAGCACTATGTGAAGATTTGGCAAACGCAGATTACTAGACAACTAGCTAGTTTGATTCAGCGACTAGCGTCTTCTGCTTAATGTGTTAATAATATTGCTATTAATGATAATAAAATAAAAGCTATGTACTCTTTATAACATCGGTTAAGCAAATATTATCAACTGATTGTTTAGATATCTGTAGCATCAAAGCTTGCTGTCACTTTACTTGTTATTCACAAGCAGTGCAGCAGGCTTTTTTGTGAGCGTTAAATTTTTATTACAGAGACTGGTCAGATGATAGTCAGAACAAATATATGATAGGTCTTCATTTTTCTTTTCAAACTTGCCTTATTTTTGCATTTATCGATTCCCCATCGGTAGTCATTTTGCTAAGATAAGGCGTTAATTTTATGTCTATTGTGTAGGCGTTACTATTTTCGTCGATACATTATTTTAAACACTGCATTTAAGACATGCTGCTTAAAATAATGTATGGAAATAGGTACAAAACATAAGCGATAGATACATTTGGTTCCATGATGCGGTGTAATGATATATGACAGTAAAGCGTGTAAAAAATCAGCTGATACAGCTGGTAGTTGGTGTAAGTATCTCGATGAGTGCAGTAGTGGCAAACGCAGCCATTCAACCACCTGAAATGGACAATACTGCCTATGTGTTGATGGACTATAACACTGGCGAAATTTTGGCTCAAAAGAACGCCAATGAGGCGCTGCCGCCAGCATCTCTGACTAAGATGATGACCAGTTATATCATTGAGCAACGCTTAGCATCAGGCGACCTGAAAGAAGATGAACAGGTATTGATGAGTCCAAACGCATGGTGCCGTGGTAGCAGCAGCCAATCTTGTATGTATGTGCCTGTGAACAAAACCGCCAGCGTCATCGATATGCTACGCGGTATTATTATTCAATCAGGTAATGATGCATCGAAAGCCATGGCTGAACATATTGCTGGTAGCGAAGCCTCGTTTGCAATCTTGATGAACGAACAAGCGCAAAAAATTGGCATGGAGAACTCTAACTTTGTCAATGCTACGGGTATGCCTGATGAAGGTCATTTAGCATCTGCTTTGGATTTGTCTAAACTCGCGCGCGCTATTATCAAAAACAGCGGCGACTACTATAGTATCTACGCAGAAAAAGAGTTCACTTATAACGGTATTACCCAAGGTAACCGTAATGCTCTGCTGATTACTGACCCAACTGTTGATGGCCTAAAAACTGGCCACACTGATGCAGCAGGCTACTGCTTGGTTGCATCAAGCAACCGTGAAGGCATGCGTCTAATCTCTGTCATTATGGGTACCAAGAGCCAACAGGCTCGCGCTGATCAGTCACGCGAACTACTTAACTGGGGTTTCGGTCACTTTACAACGGTTACCAAGGCGCCTGCTGGGCAGTTCGTTAGTAAGCTTCCAGTATGGTTTGGAGAAGCTGACGAGGTAGAGCTTGCAACTGGCGACAACTTGCAAATCCTAACCAGTAAAACCCAGAAAAACAAAATTACCACAGTGGTGGATATTCCTGAGAGTTTAGAAGCACCGATCAAAAAAGGTCAGGAAGTTGGTAAAATGATGGCTGTCATTGATGGTAAAGCGGTAGCCTCAGTTCCTATCATTGCAACCAACGATATCGAACAGTCAGGCTTTATGAGCCGTACGTGGGAACATATCGTACGCTGGGTAAAGAATCTTCTCTAAGAGAAACCTTTAAAAAGCAATTCTAGCTAAAAACTGTTTAAAAAAAAGACGCCTCAAAATGGGCGTCTTTTTTCTTTTTATGCTTACTTTAATTCAACAGTGCTTCGATAGTAAAAAATATGAAAAATGCTACCTAGTAAATTAAATAAGCCTAACTAGGAACACCGATTTAATAGAACCGTACTACGTCCAAACCAACCATTGTTTTAATAAGTCGCTTAATGCTTTGTCTTTATAAGTAGCAATATGACAATAGTCAATGCCAGCTGCTTTTAAACCATACTCAAAACTGTCTACATAGCGCGCCCGATGCTGCGGATACCAATATACCAATAACGCACGATGCTCGCTCTTACTGCCCTCATCGCTTTCATACTGACGAATGCGCTTGGCTAGTATCTCAGCTTTTTCTGGGAAAACATCTTCAGCAAACATTACCATGTCAACTTTCTGCTTACGCATCTCCTCTATGACGAGTTGGTTACCTTGGCGACAAATGATCGTAGCACCTAGGTATTCCAGTTCCTCTAACAAGGAGCCTGTCTCATGATAGTAATAATAAATAATCGTTAGGCCAGACAATAAGCGCTGCTGTTTTGATTGCTGTTGATTGGGCATCGCTATGGTCAGCGTAAACTGCGTACCTACACCAAGCACACTATCAACATCTATAGTAGCACCCATAAGCTGTGCCATTTGTCTAACGATAGGTAAGCCAACGCCTGAGCCTTCATACTGGCGAGTTTGCGACGAATCTACCTGAAAGAACGGATTAAATATATCGTCTAGGTGTTCTTTATCAATACCAATACCCGTATCTTTTACGCTAATTTGCCAACGATTACTTTTATTAAAATGTGTCAGTTGCGACGTAATCGTAACTTTTCCGACAGGCGTGAACTTAATCGCATTATTGAGCAGTATCGATAGTATCTGATATATTTTTTCTGAATCACCATATAGGCTATAGTCTATATGATGAATATTACTGATTAACTCTAACCCTTTTTGCGTAGCCATATTTTCAAACTTAGCTAACAGATCAGCGATTAGCTGTAATGGGTTAAACTCATTTTTATGAATTCTTATCTGGCCTTTTTGGATCTGGTTCAACTGTATAATATGATCTAACGACAATACCAATTTATCACTACCACTACTGATAATCTCTACCGCGTCTTTTTGCTCTCGGTTTAGCGCCTCATGATCCAATAGTTGTAAACCGCCTACAATTGCATTCAACGACGTTTTTAACTCATGAGAAATCATACTTTGAAAATTATGCAATTGCACATCAAGTGACACGTCTTTATTGTGCAATTGCTGTTCAAAAGCTGCAAGGGTTTCATAACCTTGCCGTGCTTCTTGTAAACGATTGAATAAAACAATTAATGCTTTTTTGATTTGGGTCAGTTCTTGAAAATTGAATTGCTGCGGGATGACTGGCAGTTGCTCTAGATTTGTGTTGTTTATGACAATGTCACAAACATCAGTTAACACTTCAATATCTTTAACTGGCCAATTAAGCTTTCTAAAAATATATAAGGCAAACATAACAATCATTACCACTGTTGTTAGCCATAACCACAGGATATTTTGGAACCAATGTAAACGTAGCAACTCTACGTCCATCGTAATATTAATATAACCAATCAATGTGCTATTTTCGGTAGCTATATCAGTCGTCTCATCTGGCGCTGACGATTCGCTCATAATGTTTGATAAAGCCAGTGCCAACTGCTGATTGGAATCAGACTCATTGGACGCGGCACTATTGGCATCAAGGTCTTTACTAATCACTGGATAGTTGAAACTGACCGTATGCGCAAATAAAGCATTTTTCCAATCAGCAAGCGACTGGTCTATATCTTCAATTGGCTCAGAGGTTGAATAGAAAACAATACTTTGAATCATCGGCTCATTCTCTAACAAGATATTGACTTGTTCAGCCACAACATCTGCCCCATCTGCAGTCGATGCGCTAGTCGTTAGTAGCGATGCCAATTGCTGAATATACTGTTCTTTTTCTTGATAGTGATGCACTAAACCATAAAGAAAAGGCAATAAAAAACCTGCCAGCACTGCCAATACGACAGCTTGTATGACAGAACGCCAGATAAGTACGGGGATGGTTTGAGACGAACGGTTGTTCATATCACTCTACTGAGTCGCGTGCAGCTTTCATTTATAGTACAGGTATTTTAAAGATGTGATAAGTAAAACATTTGAGTATTTTTTGAAACTAAGATAGCTATTTATAAGCCCAAACTATAGCGTATTAATAGAAAAATGTCATCGCGCTATCGAACGCGATGACATTAATCATAAAGCTAAAGATATAACGCCTAAAATACGAGAATTAACGAGGCTTTTTATCTTTGGTAGTAAATTTCTGTGATCTATTACGCTCACGTTGACGCAATTGCTGAGCTTTTGCCTTAGTCGGCGTGTCGCTCTTATTCGCATATGGGTTGTCATTTTGCTTCAAGATAACGTTAAGCGGTGTGCCTTCTAGCTTAAACACTTGACGGAATTGATTCTCAAGATAGCGCTGATAGCTCTTAGGAAGCGCACTGGTTTGGTTACCATGAATCACAATAACGGGTGGATTGTGACCACCAATATGCGCATAACGTAACTTGATACGACGACCAGCAACGGTCGGTGGCGGATTGGCCGTTACCGCATCTTGCAAAATCTGGGTCAAACGGTTGGTCGATACTTCGAACATCGAAGATTTGTATGCACGCAAGATAGACGGATATAAATTACCGACACCTGTACCATGTAATGCTGAAATCAAATGTATTTTTACATAAGGGATAAAGCTAAAACGGCGATCCATCTCAAGCTTGATATAGTCTCTTTGATCTTGTGTTAGACCATCCCATTTGTTGATCGCAACGACTAACGCTCGTCCAGCGTCAAGCGCATAACCAATCATATGCAAATCTTGGTCCACGATACCTTCGTGAGCATCAATAACAATCACAGTTACGTTAGAATCTTCAATCGCTTGCAAGGTCTTGATGACAGAGAACTTTTCTACTTTTTCATCGATTTTACCACGGCGACGTACACCAGCAGTGTCGATCAAAACATAGTCGCGACCTTCACGCTGATAAGGAATATAAATACTATCGCGCGTCGTGCCTGGCATATCGAATACCACTACTCGGTCTTCGCCAAGCAGGCGGTTGACGAGCGTTGATTTACCCACGTTTGGGCGACCGATAATGGCAAGCTTCAAGCCTCTTGGTTCTACTATGTTTTCTTGCTCAGGCATATCAGCCGTTAGCACTTCAAGCAAATTGCCCACACCGCGACCATGACTGGCTGCCATCGGATATGGCTCGCCCAATCCTAATGCATAAAACTCAGCAGGTGCTGCATCATGTACGCCATCGACTTTATTGGCAACAACATAGACAGGCTTGCCTAACGTATGCAAAAACTTACCAATTTCAGCATCAGCGCCAATCATACCGGCACGAGCGTCAACGACGAATACAATAATATCTGCTTCATGGATTGCTGTATGCGACTGCTCAGACATATAGTCATCAATATTACCGCTACCATCGTCAGCTTCACCGATACCACCCGTATCTACAACGATAAAAGATTTATCTTCATAAGTTGCATCACCGTACTGACGGTCACGAGTCAATCCTGAAAGGTCAGCGACCAATGCCTGCCGACTTTTTGTGAACTGATTAAATAAGGTGGATTTACCGACGTTTGGACGACCAATTAAGGCGACCACAGGCTTGATACTCATGGGTTACTCTCAGTGAAAGGCACAATGACGGGCAGTACAGTTATTCTTATAACCAGTGACATAACAATAGTAATAGATATGCTGCAATTGACCGTGAATTAAAATGAATGATAGAACAATAGCAAAAATAATAGATGGCTATTTTACGATTAAAAATAGTATATAGGATGGCTTCATAATACCTATTATACATAAATAAGTAGTATATATGGATAGCACATCGGTCGCATAGAGTACGCGAAAGCCTGTGTTTAAACAAGCAATTTACACAAGGCACAAACGCTGACTAAGCAGCGTTTGTGTTTTATAAATGATAATCAAGAATAGGCTTAAGGGCTATAGTGAAATATTACACTTCGTTGATTATCTATAAGCACCTATCTATATAGTTATTAGCGCACTAACTGCCAGATAGCAACTTGTCCTGACGTACTTTGAGTCATTAAACGGCTACCTTGGACTTGCAAGTTGGTCAACGCACCTTTTGTCTCTACACGACTAACGATGCTACCCGTAGCAGGGTCAAACAAATGCACTACGCCATCGAAATCACCAATGGCAATATAGTTGCCAATCATCACAGGATTGGTAAGATCACGATAAGCCAATTCGTCACTTTCCCATAGTGTCTCGCCACTGTTGCGATCATAAGCAACTACTTTGCCATCTAGACTGGTAGCGATAACTTGCTGAGGATTTACCGCCAGTGATTTGAGACTCGCAATTTCATTGACGAACATCACCTGACGCGAGGCCAAATCAATACCCAATAGCTGACCACTATAGCTGATCGCAAACAACTGATTTTTATCTAAGATAGGTTTGCCATCGACATCGCTCATGCGCTCAACTTCACTACTACCAGCACCTACGCCAACACGTCTTGACCATAGCGGAAGACCATTATCGACAGTAATTGCATGCAGGCGACCATCAGCTGTTGCTAAAAGCGCTGTCTCATTGTCTAATAAAGTTGGCGCAGCGCTACCGCGAACGCTGATAGCAGGTACTTGAGTTGCGAACTGCCATACTGATTGTCCGGTTTGTAGTGACAGACCATGTAAGAAACCATCATTTGCTGATAATACCACACGATTATTGGTAATCAGTGCTGGCGTCAAAACCGAACCTGATAACTGCTGCTGCCAGCGTTTTGCACCAGTCGTGCTATCAAACGCCATGACCTTGCCACCACGAGTACTAACGATAGATGTCTGACTTAATGCATCTACTGCAACACCGCCGGTGATTTGGTCATCAACATTGATTGACCATATGCGCTCGCCTGCGCTATTAAACCCTGACAGTTCACCACCACGTGATGCAGTAACGATTTGACCATTGGCATAGCCAACTTGCAAATCTAACGGATCTTTTTTGCTGGCTTTTTTGTTGCCAACATCGGTACTAAAAACAGGCTGTAGTACGCTAATCGGCTGAGCGATTTGTACCAATTTTACCGGATCATTCACGACCGGCTTAATACCGCGATTACATCCAATCACTGCCGTGCTCATTACTGCCAGTACGGCCACATGCATGACTGTCTTTTTGATAGTCTTGGTGTTTAACATTTTGCTAGAGCGAATAGATTGAGTCATTGTATGTTCTCACTACAGATAAATTATTATTAATTGGTAAATTGGCCAACGGCAAACTAGTAATCATTAGGTTATATTAAAAAAGAGCTTTGGATGATTACCAACTCTCAATACTATACTACTGACTTAATATCTAGCCTACTGACTTACTGGCCTGCTTCGGCAGCGACTTCATTCGAGGTATCCATCACTAACGATGGCTCAGGAGCAGATGGCTCTTGAATAAGACTGGTTTGCTCAGCAATCGGCTCAGCCGTGATACCTAAGCTTTCCATCTTTAATGCCAATACTGCACGCGTTTCTTGGCGCCTACGTAATAGCTCCCACGCATTGCTATAAGATTTAATCGCTGAATCTTTATTGTCTTGCGCTAAGTAAATATCCCCTAGTAGCTCCTGCTGGCTTGCTTCAAACGAGCTTGGCATGTCATTGTTTGCTTCTGACAGTGCAGCATCTGTATCACCTGCGGCCAATAATGTTTTTGCATAGCGTAAACGAGTAATCGCTTCTAGACCAGCATCACCCAAGTCGATGGCCAATGCTTTTTTGAATGTCTCAGTCGCTGCTGCAAAGTCATCATTGTCTACTTGTTGACGTGCCTTTATCATTAGCGCTTGCCATGCATAAACCGACTCACCATGTGTGCTGACCAAGGTATCAATATCTTTGTCTAGTTGGCTACGACTTTGGGTCAGCGCTTCTTGAGCCTCTGCTTCTAAATCTGGGTTTTGCGAGGCCAGTTTGACCTCTTCGTTTAGCTGCTGAATATCAGCATATTGATCGGCGGCGACGGTATCTACTCGCGCATGGTTGTTTTGCCAGTATGTCCAACCAAAGTAGGCTGCCAGTGCTAACAAAATCGCAGTGACGATATAACTACCATATTGCTTTAACGCTTGCATGGAGTTATCTGCATTTGGCGAATTAGGTGTCAGAGCCATATATATTTACCTGATAAAATTTACATTAAATTGCTGGTGCGACAAACAAAGCTGATTAGTCAAAGTCAATTAGCCACGAGAAAAGTTATCTTCATTTGATAGCCAGTCTTGGGCGACCGTCTTTTGCTCACCTGTCTGCATGTCTTTAATACTAATCGTATTATCATCCAGCTCTTGCTGTGCGATGATGACTGTCAATGCCGCGCCTGACTTGTCTGCCTTCTTCATTTGCGCTTTTAGACTCGTGGCACTGGCCATCTTTACTCGTACATCTGGACGACTGTGACGTAAGTTCTGTGCATAGCTTATACCAGCACTATATACCTCAGGATGAGCCACAACGAATACATCACAAGCAGGTATGTCAGCAATCGGCGCTACCGCTTCTATGAGTAGTAATAAACGCTCAAGCCCCATTGCAAAACCAACACCAGGCTCAGATTTTACTGGTTTACTACCATCTGTACCGATTGATTTCAATTGCCCTACTAGCCCGTCATAACGACCACCTGCACAAACGGTAGCTTGGCTTCCAAGCTTATCCGTTACCCACTCAAATACCGTTTTATTGTAATAATCAAGGCCACGTACTAAATGCGGATTGATTTCAAAATCGATATTAAGCGCAGTCAGATAGGCTTTGACCTGCTCAAAATGAGCCACACTCTCTTCACCCAAGAAGTCAGCAAGCTTTGGCGCATCTACCAATACTGCTTGCGTACTCGCCTCTTTACTATCCAAGATACGTAAAGGGTTAGTCGTTAGACGGCGTTTGCTGTCTTCGTCTAGCTGGTCTTTTTTATCAGTCAAATAAGTAACCAGTGCCTCGCGATAAGCATAGCGCTCATCCAGCTCACCCAAACTGTTTAGTTGCAAACGCATCTCATTGTTAAGACCTAGCTCTTGCCACATCAAATGAGTCATCGCAATCAGCTCAGCATCAGCATCCGGTAGTGCGCTACCGAAGCTCTCGACACCTAACTGATGAAACTGACGATAGCGGCCTTTTTGCGGGCGCTCGTAGCGGAACATTGGACCGATATACCAAAGCTTGGGCGTATCACCACGTAGCAAGTTGTGCTCGATAACTGCACGTACTGCTCCAGCTGTGCCTTCAGGACGCAACGCTAATGGCGTTGGTGGCTCAGATTTATCAGTAAAGCTGTACATCTCTTTTTCGACGATGTCAGTCGCGCCGCCAATAGCACGGGCAAACAGATCCGTTTGTTCAACGATTGGCAAGCGAATATGCTCGTAACCGTACCTACCAAGTACATCAGCCAATATCGCTTCTAAATGCAACCACTTTGCTGATTGGTCAGGCAAAATATCATTAAAACCTTTGATAGCTTTGATCATGGTAAGGTCGTATCCTTAAATGTTTAACAGGTATTCTATTATTGTTTTCTATGTACTTAAATAAGCGTTGTATCTAATTGATGCTATGACGATATAGCTTAACGTATCAATCTAATGTATGGCTTATTTTACGCGAATGATTTCATTCTCACGTTTTTTCGCCAAATCTTCTGCATGGGCGCGAACCATACCTTCTATTTCATCGACCAGATTGCCTGTATCGATAAGGTGGCTTTTCTCACCCATACGATAGACCAGTGATCTAGGGGCAGCACCAACGATACCGATATCGGCCTCTTTTGCCTCTCCTGGACCGTTTACCTTACAGCCGATCACAGATAGGTTCATCGGTTCACGAATATCTTCTAAGCGAGACTCTAACGCTGTCATCACTTTAATCACATCAAACTCTTGACGCGAGCAGCTTGGACAGGCGATAAAGTTTACACCGTTCGAGCGAATATTAAGCGATTTTAAGATATCAAAACCAATCTTAATCTCTTCTTCAGGCTCAGCTGCTAACGAGATACGAATGGTATCGCCAATACCGTCTAGCAATAATCCACCTAGCGCAATAGCAGATTTGACAGCACCAGTACGGTAGACACCCGCTTCCGTCACGCCCAAATGTAAGGGGTTATCAATTTGCGCTGATATTAAACGATAAGCATCCAATGTCAAAAACACATTGCTGGCTTTGACAGATACTTTGTACTGGTCAAAATTAAGACGCTCTAAAATATCAATATGGCGCATTGCTGACTCTAGCATTGCCTCGCCAGTTGGCTCAGTATACTTGCGCTGTATGTCTTTTTCTAAAGAGCCAGCGTTGACGCCAATACGTATCGGAATATTGTGATATTTGGCGCAAGCGACCACTTCACGTACCTTAGCATCGCTACCAATGTTACCAGGATTGATACGTAAGCAGTCAGCGCCTGCTTCAGCAACTGCCAAAGCGATTTTATGATCAAAATGCACATCAGCGATCAAAGGCACGCTTACCAGTTTGCGAATTTCACCAAAGGCTTTGACCGTATCCATCGTTGGCGTTGATACGCGCATCAAATCAGCACCTGCTTCGACACAACGCTCGATTTGAGCGACCGTCGCTGCTACATCACAGGTGTCAGTGTTGGTCATGCTCTGTACGCTAATTGGTGCATCACCACCAACCGCGACATCACCGACATAGATTTTTTTGGTCAGACGACGATTAATAGGCGATGGCATTGACATACATAAATCCTTAAATCAAAAATAGAAAAGCCCTAGGACTTTGCACATATAATATACATTAGCTAAATCAATATACGCATGAGTGCTTTATTCACATGTGGCACTTATACGACTGACTACGGTGCTAATTCAAAAGTGGCTTGCTTATCCGTTGCATAAGTATCTAACGCAACGGCTTGTTGATTGAGCATCAAGCTAACATTGTCGATATTATCAATTTGCACGTTAAACGGTGGCATACCTGACAATTCATAGTTACCCGCAGACTGAGAACCGCTTATTAAACTGTTTCCAGAAGCATCTGTTATGCTAACCACAGCGTCACTTGTCAATACAAGGTTGAGGTTAGCAGTCGTTGCAGCATCACCTAGATTCAATGCAGAGCCAGAGGCACCAACGCCACTCACATCACTGTTGATGGCAGCGCCTTGAGCTTGCTCTATCGCTGACATGTCTTCAACAGCTGATACAGGCTCTTGGGTGTTCTCTTTGCTAGCGTTACTCACCATACGGAATAGGAACACCGCCAAGATAATCAATCCGATAACGCCTATGATCAATAGCGGGTTAAAGCGGATGCGGTTGTGAGTATCACGCTGCAAAGTCCCCATTGGGCGCAGTGGCGTATCGATATTGCTGGCTGATTTGGCCTTTAGCTCATTGGGATAAGCGGCATCGAAGCTACTAGCGATTTTTGCTGAATCTAAGCCCAGATATTTGGCATAGTTAATCGCAAAACCACGAGCAAACGCAGCCTGTGGTAGCTCAGCGAAGTTTTCGCTTTCTAGCGCTTCTAGATGACGCTTTAGAATAAACAGCTCAGCCGCGGCTGCGTCTAAAGTTACTTGCTTGTTTTTACGGGCTTGCTGCAACACGGCACCAAATGATCCCTGAGCGTTAGATTGAGTGTTAGATGATGGGGTGATCATTTCCATGGTGCCTCTGGATTGTTAAGCCAAGTCTTAAGTTGTTTTGCTTCATCACTTAGCGGATAAGCGGATAAAAGCTGCTGTGCCAATTGCTGGCGCGTTGTTATATTATTTTGTGCTGCTGCAAGCTTGATACCTTGTAAGAGCAAGCGCGGGCTAATACCCTGCCCCTGCACCAATATCAGCGTCTCATTATACAGTCTCTGTGCCTGCGGTACACGCTGTTGGTCGAGCAGCAAATCTACCAGTTCAATATGAGCAATAATACTATTACGATTGCCATCGAGTGCTCGTAAAAATGCTTTTGAAGCGGCACTATTATCGCCTAACTGTAGATAAGTACGACCTAGGTTTTCTAGCGCGCCAATACGGCCTTCATAGCCTAGCGTCGCCCCTGCAATCTCAAACTGTTCTGCTGCTTCACGGTAGCGCTTTGTCTGTGACAAATACACGCCATAATTATTGTGTGCTTGTACAAAGTCTTTATCTAGCGCGATTGCTTTTTTGAAGTATTCATCAGCTTTGGCTAGATTGATACGGCTGCCTTCTTGCTGCAACAAAACGCCCATCATATCATAGGCTGGCGCATAACGGCTATCGGCAGCAAAGGCTTTTTCAAGCTGCTGCTGCGCGGTATCTAGCTCATTTTTTCGGATGTATTGCGCGGCAAGTGAGGTACGTACACGGGCGATTTCCTGCTGATCTAAATTTCGATCGTTGCTAGCGCGCGTAGATGTTTGATAAGGAGAATTGCCTAGCAAATCATTAGTCGGGGTGGTCTGACAGCCACTTAATACAAGAACGCCAAACACTGCTGACAGCACTGCACGCTTTGGCAAGGCGGTTTGGGCAGCACTGATACTCGACTGCTTATAAAATTTAGAAAATGATTTTTGATATTTGAACTGACAAGAATTTTTAGAAGTCATCATAGCCGCCATCATAAAACTGGGATTCAATGCGTTCGATCTTCGAGACCTCAGTTTAATAGATTTAACCCCTATAAGTACAATTTAGTTGTTATTAATTGCCACGTTCTGCAATCTTGACAGTCATTGCTACATTTTCTTACCATTGCGACAGACAAAAGACAGCTAAAACGCTATATCAGTCAGATATCGCGCTTATCCTCTAAAGAACTACTAAACGCTTTCACGATCTTTAATGCTCTGCTGCCACGCGGCTGAGCGTCTGGTACGATCGGCAACTTGTCCAACCAACTGACCACAAGCAGCATCGATATCATCACCACGTGTTTGACGAATCGTACAAACAAAACCCGCTTCACTCAATATATTACTAAACGCATGAATACGGTTGTTGCTTGATTTGTCATACGGTGCATGCGGGAATGGGTTGAACGGAATCAGGTTGATCTTACTTGGTAACCCTTCTAATAGCGCAACCAACTGATGGGCATGCTCATTGCTATCATTGACCCCATCAAGCATCACATACTCAATCGTGACGTGCTTCTTGTGACGTGGATTGACATCATAAACATAGTTTTTTGCCGCTGCAATCAGCTCTTCTAACGGATATTTCTTGTTAATTGGTACCAACTCGTTACGCAGCTCATCATTTGGCGCATGCAGTGAAATAGCCAATGCCACGTCGATGTCTTGCGCTAACTGATACATTTTCGGGACGACACCAGAAGTCGATAACGTGACGCGACGCTTTGATAATCCATAAGCATGGTCGCTTAGCATCAACTCCATTGAGCCTACTACAGGCTTGTAGTTCAATAGCGGCTCACCCATGCCCATCATCACCACGTTGGTGACGTTATTTTCCCATAGGCTATGATCAACGTTTTCTAAACTTTCATTTTCATCTGTCATATATGACGCATTAGCGACCCATAACTGACCGATAATTTCAGCCGCACTTAAGTCACGCTCAAACCCTTGCTTGCCCGTACTACAGAAGCTACAGTCTAGTGCACAGCCTACTTGCGAAGACACGCATAATGTCTTACGGCCATTTAACTTGCTATCATCTGCAGGGATAAGCACCGTCTCAACCAATGAGCCACCAGTGACTTCAAATACCCACTTACGCGTACCATCATCACTATATTGACGATGAATCACTTTGGGCGGTACTACACAAGCATTAAGCGATAACTTATCTCGTAATGACTTACTCAAATTGGTCATTTGCTCAAAATCTGTCACACCATGCTGATAAATCCATTTAATCACTTGAGTTGAGCGGAATGGTTTTTCGCCAATACTCTTGAAGTAATCAGCCAGTTGCGCTTGCGTCATACCCAATAGATTGGTTTTAGCATGTGCCTCATCTACTAGCTTGATGCTATCAGTAATCTTAGCAGGTACGTGCTGAGTAGGTGCTTGAACAGTTGACATAATAGGTAACCTTTTTGCAGAAGCTTAGATAAGCGGTGCAATTATTTATATGGGCTTTGCCATACATACATGGGTGCATGAGCAATCCGCTATGAGCGCAGTTTTTCGAATTAATGAAAACATGCTGATAAGGGATTGATAACGCTAAGTAAAATCAATAATGAGGCAAGTCATTAAGAATTTCAATGAATAATATAATTATAGAACTCTAAAGCGGATACAAGGCAGCCGACTGCATATTGTACAAGTAGTACATCTAAGGAGGGTAACGCCCTAGCAGTTTAGTAATTATTGGACTATAGGATTATTATAATAGCTAAAACGGCCTATACCCATAAGATATAAGCCGTCTCGCAAACCAATTATAAACAATAAATGCTGTAAATAATTCGTCTATAGTCAATCAAGTATAAAACTCATACAGGTAAGATCAGTCTAAATCGTAGCTGTCTTATTATAGCAGTTACCTCAAACAAATCGAATGCCGTAAAAGCTTATAGCTGGTTTACTATATTAGCGTGTACGTGCACAAACTTCATCATCGCTGAAGAAGTAGCTGATTTCACGTGCTGCTGATTCAGCTGAATCTGAACCATGTACTGCGTTTTCGTCGATGCTGCTAGCGAAGTCTGCACGGATAGTGCCTTCAGCAGCTTCTTTTGGGTTAGTTGCACCCATGATTTCACGATGTTGAGCGATAGCGTTTTCGCCTTCTAATACTGATACCAATACTGGACCTGACATCATGAAAGATTTTAGGTCATTGTAAAATGGACGCTCAGCGTGCTCAGCATAAAAACCGCCTGCTTTTTCATCATCAAGTTGTAGCATTTTAGCTGCAACGATTTTTAGACCAGCTTGTTCAAAACGGCTATAGATAGCGCCGATGTGGTTGCCAGCAACTGCGTCAGGTTTGATGATAGATAAAGTACGTTCGTTAGCCATGAGAAGCTCCTAATAAATGATAAATTCAATAAAATATGAAAAATTAATGCGTTGTTTTAGCTTTAGCCACAATGTTGACTTGGACTGTTTTACACAACTCATGGTATATCAGTGTATAACCATAAGCGCCAACATCGGATTGCTGCCTATTATAATGATTAAGGCCATAAATGATAGGGTTAATTTATGACCATACCTTGCATAAAAGTAAATTTATAACAGTATCTTACTTACATCCAAGTTAAGTACTCATCAACAACAGATGCATGAGCTATCGACTTACTTACCTTATCGCTACTCATATTTATCACTTATAGCTACCAGACTGATTTTATAGAGTATTTATATCATTATTAATGATTAGAAAACCCTCAACACACCTTGCTAAGAGTTTTGCTAATACATACTACCAATCAAAACATTTAATCATCTAAGCGACTGTCTCGACAACTACCTGCATTGCATTCACGCACACGTTCATTCAAAAAATTAACTCGATTAGCTGTCTTATTGGTGGCACAGCTCATATTGACAAAGAAACCATCACCATCGTTATAACTACATTGGTCGTTGCGCTCGCGCATCCACGCTAATTGTCCGCGTTTAAGCGTGGCTTTTTGCTGTTTGTTTAGGAGTTTACTCAATTTACTGTAAGAGTTGTTAAGCTCTTTATCTGCTTCTAAGTATACTTTCGTCAGGCAATATAGCCCATCAAAGTCATTGTTTGGTTTGTCACAGTTTTCTGCACCCCAAGCAAACATAGGCAACATGAAAGCTGCGGATGTAACTATTGCTATAGAGGTATTGCGAATCGTGGATTTAAGCGTATTCGTTGTCATAGCAAATTCCTTTTTGTATGTTGATAAAACCAAATCCGTCTATAATATCTTACACTTAATTAAGCCAAAATAATGTCAGTATATCCATTATTTATGATATTTTTAGATGATATTATAGCTAGTAGCCCTACTCTTACACTGTTGAAATTCAAGGTAATCAATCAATTTCTTGAAGTAGCACACACAAAAAACCCCAACGCTTAGCATTGGGGTTTTTATTAATACTAAAAACTATTTAATTAAGTTAATAGTAAAAATTAAGCATCGTACGGATCGCGCAATACGATCGTTTCTTCGCGATCAGGGCCAGTTGAGATAATATCAACTGGGCAACCGATCAATGCTTCGATACGTTTGATGTACTTTTTAGCGTTTTCTGGAAGCTCATCATAGTTAGTGATACCAACGGTAGACTCACTCCAGCCTTGCATGGTTTCGTACTTAGGCGTAACTGACTCATAGAATTCAGCATCATGCGCGCCTGCACACTCAGTCTCAGGTAGGTTGTAACCTACACCGATTAGCAACTCTTCAAGACCATCTAGTACGTCAAGCTTGGTCAAGCAAATACCTGACATAGAGTTAAGTACTACTGCACGGCGTAATGCTTCAGCATCGAACCAACCACAGCGACGGGCACGGCCAGTCGTTGCACCAAATTCATGACCGACTTTGGCTAAATGAGCACCAACATCATCGAACAATTCAGTTGGGAACGGACCACTACCAACGCGCGTAGTGTACGCTTTGGTGATACCAAGTACATAGTCTAAATACAATGGACCGATACCTGTCCCCGTTGATACGCCACCAGCGGTTACACTTGAGCTGGTTACAAACGGATAAGTACCATGGTCGATATCAAGTAGCGTGCCTTGAGCACCTTCAAACATTAGGTTTTTGCCAGCCAGACGTAATTGATTTAGGTCTTCAGTTACATCAGTAACCATACCTTTAATCTCTTCTTTCCACTCTTTACAAAGCTTAAGCGTCTCATCAAAATCAATCGCTTCAACTTTATAGTATTCAGTCAGTTGGAAGTTGTGGTATTCGATTAGGTTACGTAGTTTTTCTTCTAGATCTTCACGGAACAAATCAGCAAGTTTAATCGCACGGCGAGCGACTTTGTCTTCGTAGGCAGGACCGATACCGCGACCTGTTGTACCGATTTTACCGCTGCCACGCTTGGCTTCACGAGCTTGGTCAAGTGCCACATGATAAGGCATGATAAGTGGGCAATTAGGAGAGATACGTAGACGCTCACGTACTGGTACGTTGTTGTCTTCTAGCTCTTTCATTTCCTTTAGCAATGCGTCAGGGGCTAATACGACGCCGTTACCGATAAAGCAAGTGACGCCTTCACGCAAGATACCTGATGGAATCAAATGCAAGACAGTGGTTTTGCCATCGACAACCAACGTGTGACCAGCATTATGACCGCCTTGGAAGCGGGCTACTGCTGAGGCTTTTTCGGTAAGTAAATCAACGATTTTACCCTTACCTTCATCGCCCCATTGGCTACCCAAAACTACAACATTCTTACCCATGATCAATCCTTACCTTTATGTATTGAGGTGTGTGCAATAAAAGCTGAAAATTAAAATGACTTTCTTAGCTATATCTTTTTATCTCAGTGATTTATGAAATAGAAACACTGAGATATCTAACAAATAATTTTACGTTCTCATAATGTGTACTGAATAATTTTGACTACGTGCGCCGCGTACGCCATTCAATAGTCTACTATTAGACAATTAAACAGTTTGTAGCTGCCACTGATTGTCAGCAAAACTCAAACGATGAGTAACGTCATTTGGGCTGTCCTGTGCGTCTAGTGGCATGGTGACGCGATAGCCTTGCTGACGTAGACTCTCAACTTGTTGTAAGAGTGTCTGCATCTCATCTTCGTTGGCATTGTTTATAGCAGCAAAATCAACTAGTACTGTGGTTGGTGCATCAAGCTGCGTATGCGCCAACAAGCGACTGACATCCATACTAAAGCCTGTGGCAGCGCGTAGTGTTTGCGTCTGGCTTTGCATACCGTCGAAACGTCCGCCGCGTACTAGGGGCTGTGTCTCACTATTAATATAACCGTTGAACACGATACCTGTATGATAGTGGTAGCCTGACAACTCTGTCACATCGATACTGACTGGACACTGCCAGTGATTTTCTAAATAAGATTTGAGGCGTTGTAACTCATCGACAGCGGCCGCGATTTGATCGTCCTGTTGAGCTGCGTCTGACAATTTAGATAATAAGTTTGCAATGTCATGACCAAAGCGTGCCAACACATAAAAATCATCGCCCATTGGCAAAGCGCGACAAACACGCTTGAGCTCTGGTAGGTTTTTATTGGCATATAAGTACATCAATTGCTCAGTATCACTGTCTGACAATTCAGCCAATTCAGCCAAACGTTTGAATATCGCTACGTGACCTAAATCGATATGGAGCGCTGCACTCATATTGAGTTTATTCACCATCGTAAATAGTACATCTATCAGCTCAATATCTGCTGCTAGTGACGCACAGCCAAATATCTCAGCACCTAACTGTAGCGGCGTACGAGAGCCAAACAGACCTGATGGCAAGGTATGAATCACATCACCAACGTAACAATAACGCGCAATACCCGTACCGCCATGATGCGCATCTATACGCAAAATCTGCGGGGTAATATCAGCGCGTACGCCCATTAGACGCCCAGTCAACTGATCGATAATTTTAAAGGTTTGACGTTTCAGATCTTCTGACGCATCACTTAGCAAGGACTCAGTAAACTCGATCATCGGTGGACAAACCAGCTGATAACCATGAGTAATAAGCTGCTCGATTAACTGATGTCTAAGCACTTCTTGCTTGTGCGCATCTTCAAACAGTACATCAACCACCCCATCAGGCAATAGCCAACTATTGGCAACATCACTGCCAAAGTTACTCAAATATGGCATGCGATTGGGTGCAGCACTGTTTTCGGCAGGCTGAGACACTGTTTCGTTGGTAGAATTTGGCTGGGCAGGTTTTGCAGAATCAGAACTAACAGACACAATAAATCCTTGTTTGGCGTATCACTTACCAAAAACGCGGTACTGATGCGGTACTTAAAGGGTGATTTGCCGGGTATTGACGCTGTGAGTATTTATTTTTAACGCGCAACATCATTGACCCAATTATTTATAAACAAACCAGGTAACCGCAAAAGGGTGAATAATAAGTATAATTTAGAATGATAAGACGAGTATCTTTATGCGCTAAAAAATTGCGACAAATAATCAAGGCACTTTATGCTTTAGTTTAGCATAGCACTCAAGGTTCGCCTAGTGACAATTAGCCACAATCACTATCTAATTACAGTTCAATTGCCGCTTATTAGCTTAGCAGATGTAACAGTCATCGTTGATGTATTTGGCTCAATGTTGGGCGAATGGCCGAGAGGTTTATTTTTTGTTAACCATAAGACAATGAGCGCGATTACGGCAGCGTCATCAACACAGACTCATGATACACTAACACATATTTTTATCTCGGAAGCCTTATGTCATCTGATTACCACCCAAACCCTGCCATCAACCAAACCAATGTCTTAGGCACTGCACTTGCCAGCTGTTGCTTCGACCCTATCACTGGCTATTATCGCAATGGCTTTTGTCATACGGGAAACCATGATGTTGGTCAACATACCGTCTGCGCCAAGATGACCAGCGAGTTTTTAAACTTCTCTGCCAGTCGCGGTAATGACCTGATTACCCCATTACCTGAATACAACTTTCCTGGTCTCAAACCTGGTGACTACTGGTGCATCTGCGCGCTACGTTGGGTTGAAGCATTGGACTTTGATATTGCACCGCAAATAAAGCTAGAAGCTTGTCACGAGAGTCTCTTGGCATTGGTAGATATCGATACGCTAAAAAGTTATGCCCTATAGATAGTATTGGCATACGATAAAACCGTAGCAGCGTTCACAGTATATTTGGATTATTGAAGTTTTTTATTATATGACAGGAAAGTATATGGAAAATGATAATAATCAATTGATAAAAAAAACGGCGCATATTGCGCCTGATTCCAATATGAATCATATCTACGCCAATATGAATGACAAGCATCTCTATTTGGACGATGATGATAGCTATATTTATGGTGATGTGGACGCCACTACTGAAGACACTATCGAGACCATGACGGTCTACGATCCTGACTCTGAACGCTATGAAGATATTGATTCATCAAGTGCAGGCGAAGTGGTCAATTGCTACGCTTACTCACGTAAAACAGGTGAGAATCTTAATAGAGTGGCGCTCAATGATGTGAGTCGTACGCTAGGGAACAACGGTCAATTTATTTGGCTTGGGCTATATGATCCAAGCTTAGAAACCATGGTCAAAGTAAAAGAAGCCTTTGACCTGCATGAGCTAGCGATTGAAGATGCTTTTGCTGATCATCAACGCGCCAAGGTCGAAAACTACGATAATGATATGGTCTTTGTGGTGCTACGTACAGCCAAGCTCGAAGACAATGTCATTCGTTATGGTACTACTGCGATATTTATGGGTAAAAACTACCTCATTACAATTCGCAATGGTCCGTCAAACTCTTATGCGCCAGTACGTGAGCATTGCCATCGTCGCCCTGAGAAGTTACGCATGGGCCCTATCTTTGTACTGCATGCTATCCTCGATTTTATCGTTGATAACTATATGCCGATTACCGATCGATTGGGCCGTTACTTGCGCGAGCAAGAACGCTATGTATTTACCTCTGAGTTTGATAAAGGCACGCTAAAAAATCTTTACGAGCTTAAATCGCAACTGGTACATATGCGCGCCATCATCTTACCTGTGCAAGACATCTGTAGCTTTTTTATCAATCATAAAAAAAGCGAGATAGTCTCAGGGTTTTCTCAAGCAGCCAAGCCATATTTTCGCGATGTGAACGATCATCTCCTGCACTCATTGGATGCCATTAATGGTCTTAATGAGATGCTAAGCGTGGTCATGAACACTTATATGGCCATGGTCAATATGGGACAGAACGAAGTCGTACGTAAGCTTGCGGCGTGGGCGGGTATCCTTGCCGTACCAACCGCTATCGCTGGTATCTATGGTATGAACTTTGACTTTATGCCCGAGCTCCATTGGAAGTATGCGTACTTCATTATTATGATAATCATCATCGCTCTTTGTAGCTTCTTGTATTACAACTTTAAGCGACTCAAATGGCTGTGATAACTCATTCATACACAAAAAAGGGCTACCACTGGTAGCCCTTTTTTATGCTGATCGTCAATCATTATTCGCGGCGGTGCTTGGTATGGCTGTCTGGTGCTTGCGCATTATCAGGCAGCATAGCCTTGACCGTTAAATTTGCATACTGTTTATCAAGATTGTCTTCTGGGCGACCAAATGTTTTTGCTGTCCAAGTTAATACTACGATAGAGCCACTTAATAGCATGATGGCCACAGAAATTGTCGCTAGCAACCATAGATGAAAATAATCTGACACTGCCTGCACATCAACCACTAAATGTCGTGATAAAGCCGTTATGGCAATAAATATCAAAAACTGTACGGGCAAACGATGGGTTTTAAAGTAAATCCCTATCATAGCCAGCAGCTCAAGATAAATGAATAGCATCAAAATATCTTTTAAATCCGCTGAGCCTTTTTGGACAATATAAATAAACTCTTTACCTGCCGTCCAGACCACCACCACGCTGATTAAAAATAAGATAACGTAATGACAGACATCGACAAACTCTCTACCAATACCTTGTAGTCGCTCATGAATACCTACGTCTTTTTTAGCCATTTTTAGGTCCTATCAACTAAGATGTGGTTGATTTGGCCTGGGGCTACTTTGCCTCAAGCCCGTTATTTATTGGCGATCAGCACTCACATGACTATCTTTTTAGTTAATACCCAAACCTGCTGATTTTTCAGCCGCATCGACTGTCTGGCGAATAAGCGTGTTGATGGTCATTGGGCCAACGCCACCTGGCACTGGTGTATACGCGCTAGCAATGTTTTCCATGCCTTGCATTTCGATATCGCCAACACCGCCGTTATCCGTTGGATGGAAACCAGCATCAACGACTACTGCACCTTTTTTGATCCAAGCGGCTTTGATCAGCTCAGGCACACCCACAGCACCAACTACAATATCGGCACGCTTAATATGAGATTCTAAGTCTTGCGTTCTTGAATGACAGATAGTCACCGTACAGTTCGCATTCAATAGCATCATTGCCATTGGTTTACCCAAAATAGCACTACGCCCTACGACCACTGCTTCTTTACCCGAAAGCTCGATATCATAGTGCTCTAGTAGATGCATAATGCCTTGCGGTGTGCACGATCCATAAGCTGGCTGCTGCATCGCCATACGACCAAAACCAAGACAAGTCACGCCATCGACGTCTTTTGCTAAGTCAATCTGCTCAAAACAAGCACGCTCATCAATATGCTCAGGAACCGGATGCTGTAGCAAAATACCATGTACATCTGGATTGCTATTTAACTCATCTATTTTTGCCATGAGCTGCTCAGTGGTCGTGGCACTCGGCATCTCAACGCGTATAGAGTCCATGCCAACACGCTTACAGGCGTTGCCTTTCATACGAACATAAGTGGCAGAGGCTGGATCGTCACCAACCAATATCGTCGCTAAGCTTGGGGTGCGGCCAGTCTTTTCCTTAATCGTATCTACGCGCGTGCGCAGATCCTGTTCTATTTGTTTGGCAAGTGCTTTGCCGTCCAAAACGGTGGCGGATTCTTGGGCAGTAGACATAGTAACTCCAATAGAGGGTACGATATAAAAAAATAAAGACAGCGCGCGCAAATACTTTGCATGCCTGTCCTTTGCTTCGTCAATCTTTGACTAAGAGTAATATTGTACCTGTGTACGCTACAAAATCCTAGCGTAAGATAAAGCCTGCTCACTGATAAATTTTTATAATAAGTCAATTAAACAGTATTGCTTATATATAGGCAAATGTATCTTATGCTTTCAGTAAAAATAGCGTCAACTTCAAAGTAAATTTTTAAAAATAACCATTCATTGCCGTTTTATTCGACCATCGAACCAAACACATTATCGATCGCCTGTATTGTCAGTTCAATTTCAGCCGCCGTAAGCGTAGGATGCACTAGAAACATGAGACTACTCTCTCCAAGCTGCTTTGCTATTGGCAATCTAACACTTGGACGCAACCCTGTATTATCAAAAGCCTTCTCCAAATAGACTTCTGACGCAGATCCAGAGAAGCAAGGCACACCTTGATTGTTAATTGCTTCAATAATACGGTCACGTGTCCAACCAGTAGGTAGATTATCAGACTGCATATAGACATATAATTTATAGTAAGCATGGTTCGTATTGGAGAACTGCGCTAAATGCTCTAGTCTCGGCACACAAAGGTAGCCTTTGGACTCCCACTTGCTACAGGCCTCTAGTATGGCTTCCGCATTAGTAGTCCGTTTGGCTGTCCACTCACTCATTTTATTCAGTTGAATACGTCCTAGAACGCCTTGCATCTCAGTCATACGCCAATTGGTGCCAAAGCTCTCATGGAGCCAGTTGTAGCCAGGTGATTGCTCCGTTTCATAGACTGCAGCATAGCTCTTACCATGATCCTTATACGCCCACATTTTTCGCCATAGCAGTTCGCTATCAGTGGTGACCATACCACCCTCACCTCCTGTGGTCATAATCTTATCTTGGCAAAAACTCCATGCCCCAACATGACCAATACTACCCACGCTTCGCCCTTTATATCGTGCGCCATGAGCTTGTGCGCAATCTTCAATGACATATAGGTCATGCTCATCTACCAGTGCCATAATGCTGTCCATGTCGCATGGCCAGCCAGCTAAATGGACGCACACGATACCTTTGGTTTTATCACTCAGTACAGCGGTGATGGTTTCGACAGTGATATTACCAGTTGCTTCATCAACATCTGCAAAAATAGGCGTCGCACCTGCATTAACGATTGATGAGATACTAGCAATAAAGGTACGCGGTGTGACGATGACCTCATCACCTGCACCTATATCGAGTGCTTGTAACGCGACATCCAATGCTAAGGTGCCATTACCCAACGCTATTGCATATTTACTACCTGTCCAGTCAGCAAACTCTCGCTCAAACTGACGACATTCTTCGCCTGTCCAATAATTGACTTTGTTAGATAGTAGCACTCGACTGACAGCATCAGCCTCATGTTGCGTAAATTTTGGCCAAGGTGAAAAAGGGGTATTTAGCATATGTTCCTCTATGGTACTTATGTCTAATGTTGTGTCACGCTCTACGATAAACTGCTCACTATGTTATTAACCTTTTTATCTATCATGATTTGCTTCATGCCTAAATTTTTCAATTAGCTGTATTGCTATCAGCACAGAGTATTTTTTAAAGCATTTCTTCATTAATACTATTGCCCATGAATTTACTCATAGTTGCTTCACCCTCAGCACTGATACCATCTTTGATAATGACTTTTTTCACTGTTTTAAGTAAAATTTTGATATCCAACCACAGCGACTGATTGTCCACATACCATGTATCCAGTGCAAATCTTTCATCCCATCCAATAGCATTGCGACCATTAACTTGAGCATAACCTGTAATACCTGGGCGGACATTGTGTCGGCGCGCTTGTTCATCATTATATAAGGGCAGATACTCCATCAATAATGGTCGCGGGCCCACTAGACTCATATCGCCTTTTATGACATTCCAAAGTTCAGGCAACTCATCAAGGCTGGTGTTACGCAACGCTTTACCAAACGATGTCAGTCGCGCGCAATCTTCCAAAGGTTTGCCATCTGCGTCTATATCATCTTTCATGGAACGAAACTTTATCATCTCAAATGGCTTGCCATACAGACCTGGACGAATCTGACGAAACAGAACAGGCGCGCCAAGATTTTTACTCACCTTGTAGGCAGTTGCAGCATAGATAGGAGACAACACTACTAACGCTGTCGTTGCACCTATAATGTCAAATAGTCGTTTTATCATTTATAAACCCAACATATTTATTAGTCGTTTATTGACTTGATCTGCATCAAATTTCTCTTGTGCTAGCTTGTAGCTTTCATCACCCATCTCTTTAATTCGTTCAGGATGTTCTATAAAGTAAATCATTTTCTCTGCCAAAGCTTTCGGGTTCCATTTTTCTACTAAAAACCCATTTACTCCATCAACAACCGTCTCACGGCAACCAGGTACATCAGTAGTGATAATAGGTCTTCCAATTGCCATCGCTTCTTGAGTGCTGCGCGGCACACCTTCTCTGTAATAAGATGGGAGAACAAATACGCTAGATTTTGTTATCCAGTCTGAAACATTATTAACATGACCTGGATACTCTATAATACTCGCCTTTATAACTTGTCTTAGTTCTACTTCTGTCAACGCACCTAAAGCTACTTTATCTATTGCTCCTAACACAACAAACCTTGCCTGTGGATATGTTTTTTTTACAATTTTAGCAGCGGCTATATAATCATGAATACCCTTTTCTGCTAATAATCTTGCTATGAAAATAAATACTGGGTTTTTAGGGTAGTTGTTTGAATAACTATAGTCATCAAGGTTTAAACCAATCCCCCCTAAAATCTCTACTTTTCTAACTTTTATTGAGTATTCTTCCAATAGGTCATTTGGATCATCTGGGTTAAGAAAGATGAGAGTATCTAACTTTGGTAAAGAAATTCTATACAACGCTATTTGTATTTGCTTTATTAATTGCGTTCTTTTTATCAAGCCTTTGGGCTGCTTAGTAAAGGTATACCCTAATCCCTCAAGCATACCTATTACCTTAGGTACTTTAGCCCATCTAGCTGCCAAAGTACCAAATATTACTGGTTTAGAAAAATAAGAAAATACTAAATCCGGTGCTATAGCTTTAATTTTATTTGTTAAGAGATATGTTGATATTACATCTACCAAAGGGTTTAAACCACCTCGCTTTTGCTCATAAGTGACTGGTATGGCACCTAACAACTTAATTTTTTCTAGTTCCGAATTTGTATATTCTGACGTGAACGCATAAACAATATGATTTTTCTGAATCAGTACCTTTATCAGGTCAGCACGGAAACCCAAAAAACTAGAAGCTACCGTACCAATAATAATAATAATCATCTAGAATAATCCTATTCTTTTTATTTCTGTATAACTTTCATCATAATCACTAATATCTTGGTCTCTACAATCATCACACCTACTTTTGAGTAAAACACTCATGAGATTAAAAAAACCTAAATATTTCACCACTAGTTTTTTTAACCTAAATCTCCTAATTATTTTATTTTTTCTACTAACAGACACTATACCTTTATAATTACTATTAATGATTTCCATTTGCATATCATAACCTTGAATCATTTTTTTTACAGTTACATTCTCAACAACTCTGTACCAATATAAAGGTTGTTCAACAACTAAATAATTTAAGTCATTATTTTTTGCAGCTTGTAACCATAAATCGAAATCTTCTGCCAAAATTCTACTTTCATCATAATTATTTCTTATATACCAACTTTTACGTGCTAATAGCGAAGCATGTAACAGATTAGTCACTCCCTCTAGAATCATTTTTGCATTCATTTGGTAATTATCACCTAATCGCACACCTGTCAGCTCATTATTTTTACCAATGGTAAAACAACCTGTAGTAACGAAATCAACTTCCTTATTACTTTCTAATACTTGTATTTGCTTCTCAAGACGATGGTTACTCATCAAGTCATCAGCATCCATACGTGCAATATAATCATATTTGGCTTCACGAACAATTTGATTTAATCTATAGGGTAATTTTTTATTTAAACCATCAGATATCACCCTGATCCTAGTATCTCTACTCTCAAAATCTCTAGCAATTTCCAATGACTTATCGGAAGAACCATCATCAATTAAAATCAATTCCCAATATTGATACGTTTGAGCTAAAACTGAACATATAGCATCTTCTAGATAGTTTTCTGTATTATAAAATGGAATGCCAATTGAGATATAAGCGCGACTTTTCATCAGAACACCTCAAACATAGGATTGATAATATAAGGACTCAGATTGCTGAACTTTGATGTCGTCAATATGAAATACACCAGGAAGATAAACACACTGATGATATAGACATAAATGTTATTTATCTTTTTCAACACCACAGGCAGTAATAAAATCAAAGTCCATGTGAAATACGAAATGATTCTTTGCGGGCCTGAAGCGCTAGTACCTAACAGCGCTAGCGGTATGACAAAAACTACGCCTGACGCATAAAACATCAATAGCTGTTGAAAGGTCTTATCTTTAATTTTATATACATAGCTTGCAACAATTATGAGAAGCATAAGCACTGTGTAAAACCCAAGTGTCAAAAACCCGCCTGACTCTTCAGATACTTTTGCATAGTCTTCATATCGATCATTAGTAGATGAAATATAAGATACGAGTAACCTACTAACGAATAAAGACCCGAAAAACGTCGCAAGTATTTTATAAGCTGGCTTCACTCTCAAATTTACAATCAAATAAAATGGAATGATAAATAAAGCCGTGATATGAAAAAACGATGCAATGGCACATATTAATAGATAAGGAAAAAGCCGTTTCTCTAGCAGATAAGGAATGGCTAAAGTAAACAAAGCCATTGCGATTCCTTGACGCAATCCATTGAATGAAAAGGTATAGACGCCTAGCGTAATAAACAGAAATACAGAGAGCCAATAGTTCACACTATATCTTTTAATGACTTTTAAGTAACAATAGACGATAACCAAACTGGTGATAATCAGTAGCCAAAAATAGTTATTTGTCACATGCAGTAATGAATACTCAAATAGCTGGTAGCCGTACTCAACGTCTTCATTAAATCTAAAGGACTCAGGACTCAATTTATTATTAAAATTTCTGGTATAGCTTGCAGTATCCGTACCGACCCAATAACTGCGACCGCCTGCGAACAGCGCTAAAGCAATTAAAGGCAGCCAAAAAGACGTACGATTGAGAGATTTTTTCTCCAGTACTATCCAGAAAACAACAAGGCTAAGGACCAACAGATAAGGAAGCATCTAACCCTCTATAAAGTAGCTGAATATTAAGTAAAAGCCTTATCGCATATTCAAATACATTTGCGTTAACTTCTGCGAATTGGTCGCGGCGCTAAAGCCATGTAAATTTAGCGCATTCATTATTTCTGCTTCATTGGATATTGGAGGCTGAAAACTCAGCAAACTATCCACCCAAACATTGGCTGACTGTATAGGTAAAAAACATACAAGTCCAAGTCCTAAATCTACTTCAGGTGATACTTGATCAGAAACCAATGCCATAAGTCCGACTGTCTGGCTTTCTACTAAGACCACTGGGAAACCTTCATGTAGGGATGGCATAATCATACAGTCAGCACTGGCCATTAACTCAGTAATATCAGTACGCATACCCAAAAACTTAATATTACCCCCTAAGGTTTGCTCTTTCACTTGTCGTCTTAATTTATCTTCCAATGGACCTTGTCCAACGATATATAAGGTAAAGTCGATCTGACGTTTTTTCAGCTGCTCAGCGATTTCTAAAGAAAACTGATGGTTTTTAACCTCATTGAGACGACCAACTTGGATGATTTTTAACCCTTCATCTCCAAGTCTTTTAGCACCAAACTCCTGATTGATATAATGCCGTGATTGGTTAGCGACTGATATCATCTTCTGTATATCAACAGCATTGGGCAGTAGCCACACATCTTTTGTAGTACCAAATAGGTAGTTTGCAGCATGATCACCGCAGCTGATTCTCTTAGTAGCCAATGTACGATTGGTAATTAATGCCCATTGTTCATATATTTTTTTAATAATATTGGTTTTACCATTACTGGTGCTATGAGAGTGAGAAATGCGATGCGGCACGCCAGCACCTTTAGCAGCCAACAGATGAAAGGCATTGTTTAATAGCATATGAGCATGAACGATTTGATAATCAGGCTGCTGTTTAAGGAATTTTTTAAGTTTGAGCATGCGCGTTAATGAATGACCAGCTAAAATCGGTATAACCCTACCGCCCAACGCTATTATCTCAGCATCATAGTCGCCGATCTCGTCGGTAAAAGTGACAAAATCAAACTGAATCTGGCTATGATCTATATGACGGTATAAATTCATAAGCATGGTCTCTGCCCCAGCACGATCCATTTTTCCCACTATGTGCAGCACTCTCCGGATAGTCATATCATTTACCTTTTAAGAAACATAAAGCCAACTTTGCTTCTTGTAACTATTTCCAATTTGCTTCCTTTTAACCTTGTTTCTTTCTTTAATGCTTTACGAAGCACCTGCATTATAGGCAGCGCAATTTGGCTTGGCATACGTGCTATATTGCTGATCACTATATTTCTTAACGTCAAATTGTTCTGATAACCATTTAAACGTAGTGTTTTATCTGCTTTTTTAGCTTGTGCCAGTGCCCTTATTAAATACTCATTGTCTATACGGGTGAGAATGCTCCAATGACTTTGTCTGATTTTATTGGCAAGTATTTTTTTAACTTCATTAGCTTGATAGTCTTCTACTAGATTCATGACTTTTGAATGAATAACGAAAAGGTCTAATAGCTTTTTATCTGTTGAACCCGTAATCGACGTGCCTCGCTGTCTATACAGGTAAAAATTAATAGGCAACTGATATCTAACCTTAGTAGATAAGCCAAGATGCCAATGGAAAGGCCAATCCTCGTAATACAAACCCACTGGAAAACTTAGAGAAGCCGTTTGCACGACACTGGATTTAATAAATTTAAGCCACGCAAAATGCGGTAGGCTAAAATACGAATCGTCTATCTTGGTTGTCTCGGATGCCAAGCTAGCAGCTGGATACGGTAGTTCATTCTCTGCCGCTCCTTCTTTGAACGGTGCAAAACCATATGTCACTACTTCTGCATTCGTAGTAAGAGCACAATCTACACAAGCTGCCACTAAGCGAGTATCTACAATGTCATCAGAATCAACAAACATCATATAATCACCTACTGCAGATTTAATACCAGTATTGCGAGCAGCAGAAAGACCGCTGTTTTCATTATGTTGAATGACTCTGATACGCTTATCTGTGAGATGTAAGGCAAGCGCTTGTTTTGAATTATCAGTAGAGCAATCTTCAACGACAATAATTTCAATATTCTTATACGTTTGCTGCTTGATAGTTTCTAAGCAAGCGTCAATATATAACGCGACGTTGTATACTGGCACGATAATGCTCACCAATGGCTTTGCTACGCTAGTCATATAATAACCACCGATTTTTCTAGATCATGGTATTCATTGATATGAACGGGTGACTCATTCATCGTACCGTGAGACAAAAATAGCAGTTTGTCGATATGTTTCGAAATCTCAGCAACCTCATCTAGTTCTAAAAACACAAGTCTTGGATGATTACGTAACCAGTCTAACTGCGTTTGCCTTATCTTATGATTGGAGTTCGGCAATACCAAGCAAGGTGTACCCGATAGTAAACATAAAATCATGCCATGTAGGCGGTCTGTCACGACCAATTTTGCAGCACGAAACTGATTAAGCTTGTCAGTCAGTAATTTTTTGCAATGTACTTCGTCCAATTGAGAGCCGCCAGCATGGGTATCTGTCTTTTCAATATAATAGCCAGTATCTGCTAAGGCTTTATCTATAAAACCGTATTGTTCAGTGGAGAGAGCAGCTTCTTTGTCATTCCGTAAGCATCGCAGAATAGTTGACGACTCTACGTCATTTGTCGTCCCAAGTACTGCTGCGTTTGCACTCATAACGATATCTGGCACAAGACCAACATGGACATTGCTATACTCGGCAAAAAGCTTGATAAGTTTGGCCGCTGTCATCGACTCTCTAGCGAAAATGTGTATATCTGGGTGCTTGGCGTAGACGTTTACGATACGATGCAATGCTCGCTTAGACTTAGCAGAATCACTCCAATCCAAGGTCTGAGGAAAACACACAACGCGATTCTTAGGAAATGTATTGATAACTAATTGGCGCAGCTCTTCAATATCAGGATACGAGCTACCCATATTGCCTCCCCCAATAATAGTGACAATATCCCTCTGTTGTATTTGTTGTTTAATCGAATTAAGCACCAATCTGGTTTGACTAATAGGAACACTGACAACTTCATAATCAGTCATTACATGTTGCAAATATTGCTTTTGAGCGTAAGAGATAGCGATATCACCAATATTACCGTAGTCAGCCGCCAGAAAAATGAAACATCGATTACTACTAGGCAAAGGCAAATCTCGCGCGCCCATATAAGTAACTAAGTGTTTTTTTAGTCTAAATGGTATGAGCTTTTTTATGGCGGTAGTATTCATTTTTGACACTCCCTTATTTATTTCTCATTAACATCTTTTTTACCCACATACGACGCTTTGACCCAAAAGGAAATAACCCACTCAATTTTGGAGATGATTTACGTTTAAGTACTTTTTCAATATATGGAAGCCACTCAAGACCTTTGCCCGTTTCAATCATCTCTTGACGAATTAGATACCAGTCTATGCGTACAGCGTCACTTTTCAGAACCATGAACCTGAAAAGTGACGACTCTATCGGGGTCTCAAAACAAGCAGGGTTATCAACACCTGCAAGTAAGAGATTCAGTCGAGTTCGTACACATTTTTCACAGTAACCGCAGTTTCTATCATGCCTATTACCAGCCCAGCAAACACGTAAATTTCGTATGCCTATAGACCAGCTTGAAAGAATGATTAACTTCTCAGATCGACAAAACCCTGCACCATCATGAATAATTCGAAAATTGCCACCGCTCAATAATGGATCTGTTATGGGATGTGATCCCCATGAAGTAAGTAATACATCATAAGAATCGCCACTACCGATGAGTCCAATTCCTGCATATCGTTTCAATCCACATAGAACGGAAGCAATGGCAGCCGCGTGATATTCTTCCCAATCGATAGACCACAATGCTCGAACATTCGTCTTAACGGGCAGTAGATCAACGTTAATATCAGAAAGTACTTCGGTCGCTACCTCTACAGCACTATCAAAACCTTCTGTATCATCTAAAGGTATATCAAAGCCATGTACAAAAACCCCTGCCTTAATATCTCGTGTGGCATATCCTGCTCTGCCTGTCGCATGACGATAAGCGGTAAATTGAGCATCCACGCCACCAGAAAATGCAGCAATCGCACCCTCTACTTGTACGTCGCACGCTCTAATACGATCAACTTGTACATCAATCAAAAAATAACGCTCTGGTAACCATTTATTCCAAACATACTGTAGCTCTGTCAGATTGGCTAATAGCTCGTGGGACACACTGCCATGAACCCGAATAGCCGCACCTAGCTGCATCGCAGGCAACAATGTGGCTAACAAGTAAGAGTCGCAATCATCGTCTTCTGGCATTGGTAGATTGATAGGATATGCAAACCACAACTCTTGCTCAGTGAGACTTTCACCCATGGTTGTTTGTTTCAGCAAACAAGAACGAGTCTGTCCATGTTCGTCACTTTTTAAAGCCTGGGGAAACAAATCAATATTAAACATGTCTTTTTACCTTCGCTTTAGACCAAGACAGCTGCAAAAAAGCCAATGTCATCACATACCAACGTCGTGAAAAATATGAAATCAAGATACGAATGCCGCGTGCTGGATGCCGTTGATAGTAATGTGGCAAGCAGTTTTGATAAACGAAAGACTGGCGTATTTTTATCAACTCTGCATGGCGTTTTCTCATCTGAATATGAGCCAAATTATTGAGTAAATATGGCAGCATATGCTCGATATAACTACGGGCAAAATCTGATAGCAGTATTTGCCTCTCAGTAGCACTGATAGACCAGTCATGTATCCTGACTCTAGCGTTATAGTCTGCTTCAATAGACTCTAGTAGCCCTGGCTTATATTGCAAACTCGTCATCGAAGTGGCATTTTCATAGTAGTTATATGGACAGTCGGGTACGACAGATAAATGGTTCGCTTTCCCCAAGCACTCAATATTAAAAATACCGTCTTCACCAAGTTTTATGTCACAATCAAACCGTATATCGCCTATTAATTTTCTGTTATAAACTTTAGTACATGCATACCAATATATATTTCTATTTTCTGTCACTCTCAGTTGCAATGCTTGAATTTCCTGCTGTGAATATTCTGCTGTAATGTTATGGCGCTCGATAACAGAGCCATCTAACATGATGCGCTTATGACCAAACGCCAACATCTCAATATCCCGATTAACCGTTTGTGCAATGATAAAGTCAAAATACCAATCATCGATAGTGTCGTCCGCATCTATAAAAACGATGTAGTCGCCAGTTGCGATATCAAGTCCAGTATTACGAGCATCTGCCACGCCTCCATTTTTTTGATATTTCACCGTAATCCATGCCCTATCACCTTCCCACCTGTGCAATAACCTAGCAGTGTCATCATTAGAACCATCGTCAATAACGATCAACTCAATCTCATGGTTCTTTTTCGCAACGTCAATACTACTAATACAACGATCAATAGTGACAGCGGCATTAAATGCGGCAATAATAACTGAAATCATAGTGAGCCTCTTGAGTTGAGACCTCTAATGCATATCCTTTGTGCCATCCAACGCAGTCGAAATACTCATCTACTGCGGCACTTTATGGATATGAACCAGACGCCGAAAAGCGACATAAACGATAGATAAGCTAAGCAAGACCCCAACAAATGAGAACAGGGCAATGGCTACCATATCTGACTCAAAAACGTAAAAACCTACATACAGCGCTGCAGCACGAAATATCACTGCAAAAATCTCTCTAATCAAAAGAAAACGCTGCAAACGTAATGCTGGCAATGCCGCAGTGCTTGCACCTGATACCAAGCTGGTCAAAAGCCAAATAGAAAGCCACTGCGAATAACTCCCTGCTAATGCCCACTCTGTGCCAAATACTAAAGAAAAAAGGTAATCGCCAAAAACGAACACTGTACCGAAGGGAACAATACCAATCACCAATAGAATTACCGTCACTTTTAATAAAAATTGATAAGCTTCTGGTGAATTTGATGTGATCGCACGCGTAATCTTAGGATAAAAAACCTCTCCAACAGCTTGCCCTAACAACATCGCTGGTGCACCAAGTACAAGAACAGCCAACGAATACTGCCCAGCAGCAGAAGCACTAAATAGTGATGCTAATAAGATAGTTGGTAGCCCTACTGAAGCAGCATTAAGCATACTTTGCGGCATACGGTATATGGCAAAGTCACGCTGCGATACAGCAGCGTTACGAATACCAACCGTGCCAAACCAGTCTCGGACATTTAATACACCAATCCTAGGTACCCGAAGCATCTGCATCATAAAATTCGTAAGCTGCCCCGCTATCGTTAATAAAATAAGCAACATACCAGAGGGGGCCAATACACCACCTATCAACTTACTGGTATCTGTCACAAGCTTGCTCTCTACATAAGCATGAGCCTTGGCTTTAAACAAACCTACTCTGATAGCAGACTGATCAGCAACAGATAGAAACGCGCCGGCCAATAGCGTCAACGGTATGAGATACAACATGTATGGTGCACTTTCCATACCCGTCCATCGTGCCAAATAAACATTGCCGAAATAGACAGCGATGAACGCTATAGCGGCTATAAACAAACTGAGCAATACAGACAATCTGATAATGGCAGCGGCATCCTCGTCACTGTCAGGCATCACAATGGCATTGGCATAACCCATGGTCGCAATCGGAGTAATAATACTGATGACTGCGGCAAATGCAGCAGCGATACCAAAATCTTCAGGGCTATATAATCTGGTGAGAAATGGCATAAAGACTATAGCGATTGCCTGACCAGCAGCAATACCGCCTCCAACCATGGCCACATCTCGTACAAAGTGACTGGTTTTCAATCGACTGATTACGCTCTGTATCGATAAAAACACTTCAGAGGCCATTACTCATTATCCAATTTGGTATGTCACAGTATTTATATAAATAACCATATCCTAAACAATATTACCAATAAATGATTTCATCATCTTTTCAATACCAACCCTATCACCGCTATTTAATACCCTTACTTAGTATCACTACTACTCCTTAACCGACCACCTCTAACTGCTCTACATCTATCTTTTCGACATCAGCTTCATCGCCTTCTCGGTAGCCTTCAACGAAGGTCCTAAACTGTGCTTTCAACCATTCAGTATCGTGCTGCTTTGATCTTTCAATAAACTCAAACAAGATAGCTTCGATATCTTCCAATGGAAAACTATGCTCCATTGCTTGCATAATGAGTGGATGAAACGTGGTCTCTATGTTGTCGGCACCAATGATTAACTCTTCATAGAGCTTTTCACCTGGCCGCAATCCAGTAAACACAATTTCGATATCACCATTAGGATTGCTCGCATCTTTCAGCTCGCACCCTGTCAGACGAATCATACGTTTGGCAAGATCCACAATTTTGACGGGCGCTCCCATATCAAGTACAAATACTTCACCACCGAACGCCATAGCCCCTGCTTGGATAACCAAACTGGCTGCTTCCGGTATGGTCATAAAGTAGCGTGTGATGTCTGGATGGGTGATGGTAATCGGACCACCCTGCTCAATTTGTCTGGTAAAAAGTGGTACCACAGAGCCTGATGAACCTAAGACATTACCGAAACGCACCATACTAAAACACGTATGACTATTGCTTTGGCTCAGTCCTTGGCAGACAAGCTCAGCCAAGCGTTTGGAGGCTCCCATCACGTTGGTCGGCCGCACTGCTTTGTCAGTAGAGATCAGTACAAACGTATCAACATGAGCCCTTATCGCAGCACAAGCACAATGATAGGTACCTTTAGTATTGTTGATTGTGCCTTCAAATGGATTGGACTCGACAATCGGTACATGTTTGTATGCAGCAGCGTGATAAATCGTTTTTATATGGTATTTTTCGAATATATTGATTAATTTTTTTTCGTTACCCACGCTTCCAATGATGCTGACAATCTCAGTATCTTGATATTCAATATTACTAATGACATTACTAGCGACAAGGCTTCTAAGCTCTTGATCAATTGTGTACAAGGCATATTCAGACTGCTCGTATAATACCAAACATGCAGGTTTATTTTTCATGATTTGTCTGCATAACTCACTTCCAATAGAACCTCCTGCCCCTGTCACGAGTACGTTTTTACCCGTAATGTTTTTTTGGAGGAGCTCAGCAACTGGTTCGACAGTCTCTCTTTCAAGCACATCTAATATATCGACTGGCCGTATATGGCTGACTGTTACGATCTCATCAGCAAGCTCTCGTAAGCTCGGTAAATCTTTTAATTTGACAGAAACGCCTGACAGGCTATCCATAATCTGTTTTTTACGACCACGGCTCATAGAAGGTATTGCCAAAATCACTTGCGCGACATTTAATTTTTCTATCAACCAAGGTAGCGCATGAGCGGCATATATTTTTTTACCATGTAAATAAGCCCCTATCAGCTGCGGATCATCATCGATATATGCCACTACATTGTATTTATGAGAATGTCTCAAGCTCTCTAATAGCTCTCTACCAGCCGATCCTGCACCATAAATAATCACGTTATCACAGCAACTATCTAGGCGATCTTGACTGTCTGGTTTCTGTAGTCGATTCAGCAACCCGCGAATCATTAGCCGACTGTTCCATAACCAAATAAAAAATAAGAACAAAAATATGATTGGCGCTGAGCGCGGCATCATTGATACTGGGTTCACATAAATGATGAACTGATAAACGATAATAAGTAATAAAAACAACTGTAGTACTCGACCCATCGCCGCATCGAAAAATCCTCTAGAGGCGCCTCTATAAAAGCCAATCAGATATAAGCTGACGACAGGTATCAATGCATAAAAAGCCAACACCATAGGGCCAATTTGATCATCGACATAACCCTGACGCAGTGCCAATGCCGCTACCAAGCAAAGGACAGCAATTGAAAAGTCGATGCCAAATAAGATAGAGCATTTAGCAAAGCGTGGTAAGGCTAATAAAAACAGCGTCATACGCTTCGACCATCGATTGATATCGCTTGGCGTGTGATAAGCATTGTTAGACTCTGTTTTTATAAACATAAGATCCACCTACTTAAGTTATGTCGCTCGTTTGCCATGGACAATGGACAGTAACTAACTACGAATTGTGTCCATAAGCATAATGGTAGTGATAGCTGTACCTGTTCAAGATACTTTGCTGTATGTCATTTAAGATGATGCCATCTACTTGTACGTTTGCTTTACTCATCTGTTTGATGGCATAGACCAGCTGGCCTTCTACTGAATGATCAAATTTGGTGACGATCAGTACTTTGTCTGCGTGCTGTGCCAGCACCATGGCATCTGATGCAGCCAAAATAGGTGGCGCATCGATAACGATATAGTCGTACTTCGTTTTGAGCGCTGCCATCAAATGATTGAACCTCTCTCCTATCAATAACGAAGTCGGATTATGCGACGGTCGTCCCCGCGATATAAGGTCGATATGCTCCATACCAGTCGGCTGAATAAAGCTCTCAAGGTTTAACTTAGTCATATCACTATCTAATCGAGGCTCATTATCTGTTAGAGAGCTATCTTTATCCTGCAGTAAGTAGTCTGTGAGACCACTGTCTGGACTCATACCAAACATTTTGTGCAGCTCTCCTAAACGCATATCTCCATCGATAATCAGCACTTTTTTGTCAAGCTGTGCAAATACTTCAGATAAATTGGCCGTAATAAAAGATTTACCGACACCCGGGCTTTCTCCAGTGATTAATATGGTCTGAGCGGATTTCTCATCTACTGTCTTCGTCGTCTTACCAAATAAAAGGTTTGTCCGTAAATTTTTAATTGCTTCATAGCTCAAGCCATTGTGATCAACGTGAGCAAGCATTCGACCAGTATTTTTTTTGTTCCTACCTAGCTTAGATATCGAGGTCGAACGTGGAATCGTTGCAATAACAGGAATTCCCGTTTTAGATTCTAGATGCTCTGGGTCTTTTACGACATTTCTAATTAAGTTTCTGATTAAAACCAGCATCACCCCAAGTACAGTACCTACGAGTAACGCCAGCAGCATAATTTGGAATTTGTTTGGTGCAATGGCATCGAAGGTACTAGTCGGTCTATCTAGAATACGGGCATAACCAACCTGACCAGCTCTAACGATTTTTAGTTGTTCATAATTTTTGAGCAGCGTGAGGTAAATCTCTCTATTAATAGCTGTATCTTCCGATAGCTTTAAAAACTCTCGCTGTATTTCAGGCAGTCCTGCAACGGTGCTACCTATCGCTCCTATTCGACTGTTGAGGACTTTTAGTTGCTCATTGATTTGGATAACGAGTGGGTGCTCATTGGTATAGTAAGTCGTTAGATCCGCTCTCTTTAATTTGAGATCATTGAGCTGCTCATCGATTCGAGACTTTTCATTTAGTAACAGCTCAGCTTCTTTACCTACATCGATGGTGCCGTGCTTTTTACGAAACTCATTGAACTGAGCTTCAGAGGTGTCTAATTTCTCTTTTAATGCTGGAATCTGCGTCTCCATAAAAGCCAATGTTTTGGTGGTTTCTTCTGTACCACGAGATTGGTTTTGATCGATATATGACTGGACTATCTGATCAAGTGTGGTCGTGATTTGCTGTTGGTTTGTGCCTGTCATCGACAGCTGAATAATATTGGTTTTATCGCCTTTTTCTTCCACAGACAATGCGCTATTAATTACGTCTGTCGTGGTCTTTAAGGTCTGCTTAGTGATGCCAATAGGGTAACCGTCTGCAGGTAGCTCAGTCACCGTAATATTAATCTCACCGTTTACCCCATTAAACTGATGCGGCTGACCCAATTGTCCTTTAAAATCATCTAGTCCATTGCTCAGGACAAACCCTGTGTCAGACTGTGATAGCGTAAAAGACTGGTTTGAATACGCTGGTGACACATCGAACTGATTGATTTTAACCGAACCGTTTTTTGTGCTCAAAGACACACCATCATTTGTGTTCAACTGAGTGTTAATGCGGTCGTTTGTTATTTTATCGAGATAGCCAATATTAGGATCGGTCAGCTTGATGTCTAGATGTAGCATATCGACGACTGGCTCTAGTATCATCCGAGACCGTATGAGCTCGGCTTCTGCCTCAGCTTTGCTCGCTTCTTCTCCAACCAACTCTGAGATATTTGCCCCAAGCGCATCGACTCCTTGGGAGTTTTCTTCAATTTGGATCAGCGCATCAGACTTGAAGGTCGGATTAATATAGCGTGTATAGAAAAATCCTATTAAGAGTCCGATTGCTGCCATGAGCGCTATGACTTTCCAGCCACGCAACAAAACTAAAACCAGCGCCGTTAAGTCGATGTTGTCATTGTCGTTGTCACCCTTAGGTGTCGATAGGTCTTTTGAATCTATATTATTCATAACCATATACCCATTATTCAATGTTAATCGCTTAATAGCTTTCGCTTAGCTTCAAGTCCCTAACTGCCCTTGACTGCAGTTAGATTACTCTCTGCCTCATCGCACCTTATAAAATCTATCACTCTACTTCCTATTCTTATTTCAATTAATCTCAGTATTGAAATTCGAAGCACATCCAGTATTTTCACTAGCCATCATTTATAACCCTGATATCACGTTGATGGCAGAGGTTGATGGTAGTATCGCGCTAATCACACGATTCCAGCGGGCCAAGCCTGTTGGATCTACATAAAGAATGTCATTGGCTTGCATGTCAAAGCGACTGGCTAATGCTAAGCTTGTGATGCTCTGCATGTCGACGTAATAGATATTGGTGTACTGGTACTGAGGGTTGTCGCGCACGATATATACTTTGGCTGCGTTAGCCGTATTGGAATTTAGTCCATTTGACTCGCCTAATACATGCGCTAAGCTCAGCCCCTGTTCTGGAATCGCCACTGGCTCAATTTTGCCAAATTCACCCAATACGTAGACTTTATTGCGGCTTTGGCTATTGACGTGAATAGAATCACCATCCCGCAGATAGATTTGATTGGCAGACAGCCCCATTCTTTGTAGTGACTGCACTCCTAAGTGGTAGCTGTTGCCCTGACGATTTAGCACAATGTTGTTTGAATCGCCAGTCTCAGTAGTACCACCTGCCATAGATATAGCGCCATATACCGATACCGGCACATCAGCAATAGCAAACTCACCAGACTGCTTCACCGCACCATCTACGAAAAACTTGCTGCCACGGTAATTGATGATTTTGACTTGAGGATCTGAGTACTTGAGATAGCGCTGTAGTTTGCTTTGCAACGTAGCGGTGAACTGCGGCACGCTCAGCCCACTGGCTTGGACTCTGCCTATCAATGGAAACTGTATATACCCTTGTTGATCTACCGTTAAGCTAGCAGTTGACGCATTAATATCTGGATAATTGGTAAGGATGATATTCAGCACATCCCCTTTCGCAATGCCATAATTGACTCGTCCAGAGGTTTTGATCAAATGAGAGAGATCTTGAGTAACAGTAGCCGGCGCTGTACGCGGTAAAGTTGCCAGACTTAAAGGCTGAATGTGAAATTGAAGGCCGTTTTCTGCGGTAAAGGTGCCAGATTCAGGAAGATTTCCTGACTGAAGTCCTGAGTTGATCGTACAGCCACTAAACAACCCCATTAGAAATAAGCAAAATATGCTCATTACCAAGAAGCGTCTGTGTACAAAAATGAAATATTTATTAACCATAACAGTTACTCATATTTATATTTGTGAATCAAACCAGAAAACTCTACTACAGCATTTATATTCGTAAAAAAGAATATATTTAATAAATATACACCTAAACTATATTCAGTGCAATACATATAATCTGTCATAAAATAATTAAGTGACTATCTTACAATTTCTCATCAAGCCCTTTATTTACGGATAATTACGAAAATTGATATCAACTTTCAAATTGCTGAGCGATAAAAAAACGGAAGTGCAAACAGCTTCGTTATAAATAAATTTTTTATTTTTAATTTGAAAAATTTGAACTTAATGAAGGCTTGTTTCGATTGCATTTATGATTGGAACTATCCTTTTAATGCCGAAGTAGTGTAAGTGTTTGTATCTATGTATTAACTTATATAGTTACTCACTGAGAGTCTTCGAATCTATATTTTGTATACGACTAATAAACTTTTATTGATTAGCACTATATTTGTTTATACATTAATAACCAGTAAGGTATTGGTTTACGTGCTAAATTTGTTAAAATAGCGTAGAATAGTCAATCCAATTTTTTACATTGAGAAATGTAAACCCACCGACTCAAGGATATTATGATGAAAGATGAAAAATTACAGAAAGCACTCGCCCGTATGGGACTTGGTTCACGCCGTCAAATGGAAGAAGTCATCAAATCTGGCCGCGTAACGGTTAATAATGGTCCTGCGACCATCGGTGATCGCGTCTCGCAAGGTGATGAGATTCGCGTTGATGGCCGTCAAATCAAATACACTTCTGAAAATGAGAAGCGTCGCCGTGTTATCGCTTACTACAAGCCTGAAGGCGAAGTTTGCTCGGCTAAAGATCCAGAAGGCCGCCCAACTGTCTTTGAACGTTTGCCAAAGCTGACGCATGACCGCTGGGTAATGGTTGGACGTTTGGACATCAACTCAACTGGCCTATTGTTATTTACTAACGATGGCGAAATGGCGCATCGCTTGATGCATCCATCTGGTGAAGTCACTCGTGAATATGCGGTACGTGTATTGGGTGAAGTAACGCCTGATATCGCTCGTGCATTGACCGCTGGCGTCATGCTAGAAGATGGCCTTGCCAAATTTGAAGACATCAAAGAAGGCGGCGGCGAAGGCGTCAACAAGTGGTATCACGTCCAGCTAAAAGAAGGCCGTAACCGCGAAGTACGTCGCTTATTTGAGTCACAAGGTTTAAAAGTTAGTCGTCTACTACGTACACGCTATGGCACGATTGTTCTACCAAAAGAGCTACGTACTGGCCGTTTCTTAGAGCTTGATAAAAAAGAAATCAACACGTTGACGGATTTGGTCAGCTTGCGTCCACGTTATGGCACGGGTCTACATGGCGCAGCCAAAGAAAAGCAAGAACGTATCAGAAACAAGCCGCTTAAAGCGCGTCGCACTGACACCCGTAGCGATAACCGCAACAGCAGCGCGAAACCTAAAAGTAGTGCTAGCCCTGCCAGCCGTGGTACACGTAACACCCGTGATCGCAATGATAAGCGCTAGTTGATTTGGTTTAACATTACCCTAAATCTTTGATAGATTTAGGAGAAGCATGAAAAAGCGGTCAATGATGAATAGTCATTGACCGCTTTTTTGTGTCTCTTTATAGGCTTCACAGTTTACAGGCGTCATAGTCGCTCAGTATAGATATAACGGCTCAGCTATCATGGCTATTAATATAGTGTTTCATGACTCGCAGCTCTTTTAGCTGCTCCTCGTCCATTTGTGCCAGTAATCTATCCAAACGCTGCTCGATATTATCTAAAACACTCTGCAATAACTCACTAGCCTCTAACCTCTTTTCGCTATTCACATTAGTGACATTTATATCTGTTAATTGATAGTGAGTGGCTAGCATTTCGGGTAACCGTGTTTGCAACATTTTATTCAATACAAACTGTGCTTCTGTTATCGCTGGTGTCTTATGTTGAGCATGTAATGCTGCTTGATAAGCATAATAGCTGCTTACTTTTTCATCGATACGTTTTAACTGGCGCAGTTGCTGCTCAGACAAGTTTTTTAAGTGCTGTTTATTTAACGTTAACTGCTGCAAGCTTAATGTGGCTAATGACAAGGGCGCATCATAATCCTGATAAGTGAGCACACCAGGTGAGATACCGACGGCTTTATGAAAAGCCTGCCAGCCTTTTCTACCTAGATAAAAGGTAGTGACGGTCGTTACAATACCGATGCCTATTAAGATACTCATATATGCTTGCTCTTTACCCTTTCACCATCCAACTTTGTATTTATAGCTTGATGTCTTTAGCACTCACATTTTCACCAATTGGGCTTTCAATCGCTTGAATATTTACCTCACTGCTCACATTACTACTGACATTGCTATCGGGCTTTTGAAACTCTGTGTTGCTAGCAGGATTGTCAAAACGTTTTTGGAGATAGCGATTGGTGGCAAGTAGCTTTTGACCATCTTGATGATATGAGGCGTTGAGCAGGTCATCGAACTGTGTGTTAATTGTCTTAAGCACATCTAACAAGGCTTCTTTGCCAGTGACATTAGAATGTTTAATTTTGGTAGTATCAGCAAGCGCACTATCCGTCACATCTAAATCATGCAAGCGGCGATAGTCAGCGACGGCTTGTGGCACATGCCTATCCATTAGGTTTTGAATCATAATATAAGTTTCGTTGACGGTATCTTTGTCATCAATCTTACCATCGTTATTGGTATCGCCATACATGACACGCAGCTTCTCACCCTTTGTGTTAATTTGATCAAGAGCAGTTTTAACTTCAACGGGTAGGCTTTTTTCAGGTATGTAACCCAGTTGCGGCATCGCCTTATATTCGAGCATTTTGGGTGCTATGACTTTTTTAATGCCACGATAACCTAGATATAACCCAGCTGCTGGCAACAGCCCATACAAAACAAACATTACGAACATTGCAGTCATTTGGGTCATTATATTGTCCTTATTACTTATCAGAATGTCGTGGCTGATTTCTTATGGTTGATATCATTAAACAAAAAAATAAGGCTCTATTAAAGCCCTATATTGTTATGCACTAGGTCGATTGTGTTTTTTGATAATACTTAACCTTTGCAAGTGTACGAGAGAAAGTGTCATCAAAGAACATTTAACTTTGCGTACGGCTCTTAACATAACGATGGGTTGAGGCAAGGCGGTTCAGAACCGTTTGGTGCAATTCGTCTAATAATTCGTCAAGCTCATAATCAATCTCTAAAAACAAATCTGTCAGCATATCACCAGCAGTCATCTTGCCCTGCACCATATTATTCTTAGTGCGATGCGGACTAAAGCGTTGTAGCTGCTCATAATGATGTAATGCTTCAGGGATACTTTCGGACACCAGTTTATCGATGACGAACTGACGCTCATTATGTTGCTGCTGTTGCTGTTCGTTCAGCTCACTACTCCACTCACGGTAACGCTTTAGCTTACCGTTGATACGGTCTAGTATCGCAACGGCTTCAATAGGCATGGCATTTAGGGTGGCCTCATCGACCACATCAACAAGCTCAGTCATAATCGGACAACGTCCATGTTTGAGATACCACAAAGTATCTGGGTCAAAAGGCGGTCTATTGGTTGGGCGCATTTGAGCACGATTACTCAGATAGCGATCAGTCAAAGGTGTGGATGATTGGCTATCACTCACTTGTGCCAACGCATCACATATACGGTTTACACGTTCAGGCGGAGTTAGTGTAGCACGCTCTTGTACTGTTTGATTGCTATCACTATTGGCAGCCGCATCCTGTTCATGATTGACACTCATCTCCTGAGCATTCTTTGCTGCCAATGTCGGTAGGTCATCTTGAGCTTGCCCAAATGACTGTAGCATTCTTGTCAAACTGACTACCATGACTTGCTCTGCCCCTCGTCTATTACACTCACATTGTGCGCATATTGCATACATTCATTCAATAGCGTATCTTAGCAGGTTTTTGCTGGCCTGCCAGTAAGCAAAATGTCACCATTCCTACATTCCAATTGTTAAGTGCTCTATTATGAATGCTCCCGATTATATCTCTGGTTTCCTACTCGGCCTCTCACTTATCTTAGCGATTGGCTCCCAAAATGCCTTTGTACTCAAACAAGGCATCAAACGTGAACATATCTTTTTTATCTGCCTGTTTTGTGCGGTGAGCGATGCACTACTAATTTCGGCGGGTGTCGCTGGTTTTGGAGCTGTAACGGCTCGTTATCCACATGCTGTCGACATAGCCAGACTGGCAGGCGCACTATTTTTGCTAATTTACGGCTTGCAGAGCCTATATGCCAGCATTAGAAAATCACATGCAATGACTGTCGAAGGGCAAGTCGTGAGTAGCTTGAAAAAAGCTTTGTTACTATGCTTTGGTTTTACTTGGTTAAACCCGCACGTCTATCTAGACACCTTGGTACTTGTCGGTATGGTTTCTACAGGCGCAAGCAGTAAATTGACGTTTGCCGCAGGTGCAATTAGCGCTTCGTTCTTTTTCTTCTTTGCACTTGGGTATGGTGCGCGATTACTCAGGCCTCTATTTGAGAAGCCTAAAGCATGGAACATCCTGGATGCTTTGGTAGGGTTACTGATGCTCTATCTAGCTTGGCATTTGTATCAAAGCTGATAGAGGTATAACTGAGAAATGATAGATAAGCTGAGTGTTGAATAAACTGAATATTAAGTAAACAACGTATTGGATAATACTGAATCATGTTGATAACTGCTAACCGCTGTATAAATATACATGGTTAGCGATAGTGTTGATCATTTACATCAAGCTAGGAAAGAGCGTACGCAGTCCATTAACGATAATCTCGATAGAAACGGCGGCCAATAGCATACCCATGATTCGGCTCATGATATTCAAGCCAGTATCACCCAATAGACGACTGATACGACCTGCCGCCATCAATGCCAAATAGCAAAACAGACTGATGAATAAGCCTGCAATCAAGATGGCAGATACCTGCAAAATACCTGATACTTGTGAAGAATAAATGATAACCGTGGAGATACCACCAGGCCCAATCATCATCGGAATCGCAAGGGGAACCACGGCAGCTGCCATCGAGACTGGTGCATCTTTCACATGATCAACATCGAAGTTCTCTTGATCAGGTTTAACCGGGTTACCCTCTCCATTCATCATATTTAGGGCGATTAAAAACACCAATATACCGCCTGCCAATTGGAAAGAGCCTATAGAAATACCAAGGGTTTTTAGTAGCGTCTCACCTGCAATCGTAAAAAAGCTGATGGTGATAAAAATGGTCAGACAAGCAACGCGCGCGACCTTACGTCGATTGTTCATCGAATAGCCGCGAGTCAAATCTAAAAATAACGTCAATGCGCTAAATGGATTGATCAATACCATAAAGGCTAGGATTATCTTGATAATTTCAGTATTCACTGAGCGCTCGCTTGTCTATTGATACCGCTTGTGCAAAAAGATAAGGTCATCGTGCGAGTGCAACGATGACCCAATAGGCAACTAAAAATAGCATTGTAGCATAGGCAGATAAGCTAATAAAATCATTAACTTTGCGTCGTTACGCCTACATGTCACCTTAGTAAAGCTTCAGTGTAAAAACAAGCATTTAACAGATGATCAGTACAAGCTATCAGTATAAATTGCCATTCTATTAACTCGGTTATAACCCTTGTCATAAAATCGAGCGCATATAGCGCTACTAGTCTTTAACACGTTTGTATTTATGCACTAAAATCTAGCCCAATATCTAAGGCTGTCGTACTGTGCGTCAAATAACCCATGGCGATAAAATCAACTCCCGTACTTGCTGCCGCTTGTACCGTTTCAGGCGTAATACCACCTGAGGCTTCAGTCTTTGCTCGACCCTGACACATAGCAACCGCTTGCGACAATGTTTCAGGCGACATGTTGTCTAATAGTACTAAACTCACACCTGCATCGAGCGCTTGCTCTAATTGCTCTAGTGTATCGACTTCGACCTCAATAGGAATCAGATGCCCAGCAAATTTCTGTGCTTGCTGAATGGCCGTTTTGATGTCACCAGCAATAGCGATATGGTTGTCTTTAATTAAAATCGCATCATCCAACCCCAATCGATGATTGCGTCCGCCGCCGCAGCGTACGGCGTATTTTTGTACAATACGTAAGCCTGGAATGGTCTTACGCGTACAAGTAATCTGCGCAGGATATTGAGCCACGCTATCGACAATTTGACGGGTCGCTGTCGCAATACCGCTGAGATGGGTCATAAAGTTCAGAGCCGTGCGTTCTGCTGTCAATAAGTGACGCGCGTTACCTTTTACGGTCGCTAACACTGCGCCAGCCTCTGCTGTTTCGCCATCCTGTACTTGTGCAATAAACTCAATTTGCGCATCGACTAAGGCAAAAGACAAACGTGCCAAGTCGATACCACATATCACGCCTGCTTGCCGCGCCTTGATCTGTAGCTGCGCTTGCATATCGGCTGGGATAGTAGCTTGCGACGTTACATCACCACGCCTACCCAAATCTTCAGTTAGTGCTTGATCAACCAATGGCTTGAGCAATACGTCATCCAATTTTGGCTCTCGTTCAATTGTCATTTTTGACCCTTATCTAGGCATGATATTGATAAAAACTGCTCGTCATTTAAACTCAAAATGAGCATAAATATAGCGTAAAGTTAGCGACCCTGCAAGGAAAGGTGACAAGTTTTTCGTTTTACAAATCACTTTAGAGATACAACGGACTGGCTTGAAACGACTATTTGCGCTTAGGAAGTTTGCTGTCCATCAATAAACTCTGCAATTCAATATCATGGCGGAAGCGATATAACTTGGCAGGACGACCGCGCTGAGCAGTACTACTCTCTCCTGTCTCCATTACCAAGTTTTGTGAATCAAGCAATCGACGAAAGTTTTGCTTGTGCAAACGCACGCCTGATAATGCCTCAACACTCTGCTGCAACTGCGATAAGGTAAAGAAGTCTGGCATCAGCCCAAAAATAAGCGGTCTATATTCAATCTTCGCGCGCAGTCTTGAGATAGCAGTAGCGATCACGCGACGGTGATCGTAATACATGGGTACACCTATGCGTTGTGACCAGTCCTCTGGCAAGGCAACAGCTTGATAATTGGGCGGATAATTAGGGGCTTCGGGTATCAGACCTGCTTCATAAAGCATCTCATAGCGTAGTAATACATGCTCTGCAATCCATTCTCTACTTTCATTATCGTGTTCGTTGACTGATTGGCTGTCAGTGAGTTTGCCGCTTGCCAAAAACGCTTCGTCCAGTCCCCAACATAAGCCAATACGCTGACGCCTGCGCTGTTGGACAATCGAGTCGTTGGCAGTATTGGCCCACTCGAGTAGTGCTGGCACGATAAAGTCCATAATAATGCTAGGCATACCGTCCAAATGATTTTCCCATGGGAAATAGTCGTACCAATCTCGCCAGAGTGCTTTGCTTTGGAGTGCCTGCGTTTGCGTCTCTTGCACCAAACCCAAATAACTCACATACACCAACGCATGGCCATCAATATTGCGCCTGTTGGTATCGACAAAGGTATATAACTGCTCTAAATATCCGAGCGGTTGTTGTGTTTGCTCCTCTACCCACTGACGTACGCCCGCTTGTAGAGAGCGATGTAGCGGCATAAGCGGCCCATTTGGCAACAGCTTGCCTTGGTCAACGGTTAGAACGCGCGCGATATGATCGGTGATAGCGACCAATACGGCGACCACTTCTGTCGTGCCGCTACCTTGCTGGTGCGCATGTGAATAAGACAACGTCATGGCTTTGGGAATTATCCTTTTTCTCTGAAATGTAAAAGGCTATTGGGGTTAATAGCTATGGTATTGCTTAGTATAGCTCGAATCTAAAACTATCATAGTCTGTGGTTGTAAGTATGAAAAATCAATAACGATAAATAGTTATAAGATGCATGAATTAGCACTACTTTTAAGCTCAGTACGACTTAACTGCACATCACTTTTAGCACTCAAACCCAATCTTTTGACTTATTGAGTATAAAAAACCACTTGTAATTATGCTCAAAATGAGCATAATTAAGACAACTTATAAATTTGTTATGTCCAACTACCTATTTTTTAGCACATACATTTATCGTTATCGCACCAACAAAGGCTGCCATTATGAAAAAATATCCTTACGACGCACCTATCATGAGTACGGACAATCGCATCGCCACTCAGATGAACATTGAATACGCCAAGGCTAAAATGCCAGCAGACTTGCCTCGCACTGAACGCATCGTAGTCGAAGAAAATATCAAGAAGCTACTGAAAGAGAATAATGCCGTACTGGTAGCACACTACTATGTCGACCCTTTTATCCAAGACTTGGCATTGGCAACCGGTGGCTGCGTCGGTGACTCACTTGAAATGGCTCGGTTTGGACAAGCTCATAGCGCTCAGACTTTGGTCGTCGCTGGTGTGCGCTTCATGGGTGAATCGGCAAAAATATTAAGCATGGAAAAGATCGTCCTCATGCCAGATTTAGAAGCCGAATGCTCGCTCGATTTAGGCTGTCCTGCTGACGAGTTTTCAGCATTTTGTGATGCCCATCCTGAACGTACTGTGGTCGTCTACGCCAATACCAGCGCCGCAGTAAAAGCGAGAGCTGATTGGGTGGTCACCTCATCTGTCGGTATCGACATCGTCCGTCATTTACATGCCCAAGGTGAGCCGATTATTTGGGGCCCTGACCGTCATTTAGGCAAATACATCGCTCGTGAGACTGGTGCAGATATGCTGCTGTGGCAAGGGTCTTGCTTGGTACATAACGAATTTAAAGCCACTGAGCTAATGCAATTAAAAGAGGAACATCCAGAGGCCAAAGTCTTGGTACATCCTGAATCACCTGATAGTGTGGTTGAACTAGCCGATGTGGTCGGCTCGACTAGCAAGCTTTTGCAATCAACGTATGAGATGGATGCTGATACCTTTATCGTCGCTACTGACTTGGGCATATTGCACGAGATGCAAAAACGCTCGCCAAACAAGCGATTCTTGGCCGCACCGACTGCTGGTGAGAGTGCAAGCTGTAAGAGCTGTGCGTTTTGTCCTTGGATGGCCATGAACGGTCTAAAAGGTATTGAGCAGTGCTTAACCAATCAAAGCGGTGAAGTACTAATGACACCTGAGCTAGCAGTAGCAGCTAAGAAACCTTTACAACGGATGCTCGATTTTGCTGAAGCACAAAAGCAACGTGTAACCGCTAGTGGCGACGTTGTAAAAGACCGTGCGCTGTTCGCTAACGTTGGGGCAGCCTAGCATGAGTCCGTTGCATTCAGTTGATCGTTCCAGCACCACTCGCTATAAAAATAATAGGAGCAGCAGTGATATGAGTAATATGATAAAAACTGATGTTCTTATTATTGGAGCTGGTCTGGCAGGTTTGAGCACCGCGCTATCTCTGCCAAAATCGCTGAATATCACTGTTTTAAGCAAAGCGGCACTTGAGGTGTGCTCAAGTCACTACGCTCAAGGTGGTATCGCAGCTAGCTTAGACAAAGCAGACTCTGTGACTGATCATGTCGCTGATACCTTAATTGCTGGTGCAGGATTGTGTGCGACGGACAATACTGCCCGTATCTTGGGTGCAGGACAGCAAGCGGTGCAGTGGCTATGCGAGCAAGGTGTACCATTTACTCAATCTAATTTAACTAAAGAAAATGATAATGCACCTGATTTTGCAGTCTTAAAAACCAGTGACTTACACTTAACCAAAGAAGGCGGTCATGGCTGTAGACGTGTGGCTCATGCGGATGATGCAACGGGTCGACACGTGATGGACGCCTTAACCATCAAAGCACAGACTGCAATCAATATCACTATCTTGCCTTATCATGAAGCATTAGAGTTACTGACTTCACCCATGATTAGCAGCTCTTCTTTTAGCATGAACGATAGCGACATTAAACATTGCCGAGGGGCGCTAATCTTTGATCATGTCAATGAGCGCCAACTCACCATTCATAGTGCGGCTGTTGTACTGGCTAGTGGTGGCTTAGGTCAGTTATTTAAGCGTGCCAGCGCGCCTAACGTCTGTGTTGGTGATGGCGTCATGATGGCATGGCAGGCAGGTTGCCGCTTGGCAAATTTAGAATTTATTCAATTTCACCCAACAGGTCTGGCATTAGATGACAGCAGTTTTTTGATATCTGAAGCGTTACGCGGTGAAGGTGGACGACTGTATTGTCCGCAGACTGGTGTGCGCTTTATGTTAGATATTGATGAGCGCGCTGAATTGGCGCCACGCGATATCGTCGCTCGAGCAATAGCCAATCAGATTAGTAGTAACGGACTTGGCTACGTACATCTTGATGTCAGTCACTTGCCAGCCGCATTTATACAAGCGCATTTCCCGCAGATTTATCAGACGCTGCTAGCACTCGGCATCGATATGACCACAGATCCTATTCCGGTCGCTCCGACTGCCCACTATAGTTGTGGCGGCGTGGTGACTGATGCCAATGGATTGACCGATATTGCAGGGCTGTATGCAGCAGGCGAAGTTGCTTATACAGGGCTACATGGAGCCAACCGTTTAGCAAGTAATTCATTGTTGGAGTGTGTGGTAGTTGGTCGAAACATCGCCGCCAACTTACCTCGTTACTTAACAAAATTGGATCGCTTAAAGAACTTAGAGGCTTTAAAGAAAACGGCTGAAGCTTTAGAAAAAATGCCGCAGCCACATACGACTACCTACTATGAACTGCATCAGTTAGCTGCCGATATTTGGCAATCTCCGACATTAGAAAACACTCAACCTGTCATCTTGCCCTCTTCTAAGCAGTCATCGTATCCAACTTATAATGCCGATAAAGCGCTTCATTCTGACGTAAATAGTGCAGAGATAACTATAGCGTTGAAAGCTCTTTTGACAGCCAATATGGGCATTACACGTAGTGCCAAACAATTAGAGCAAGCATTGCGACAAATTGAGCAGTGGCAAGAGTCAATCGAACATACTGAGATCATGCTATCTGATACGAGCAGTAGAACTCCTACTACTAACAGTGAGCTTGCCATTTTTCAATTAGTGAGGCAATTAGCGTTAGCAACGATAATTGTCCAATCGGCTTATCAGCGTTTTGAGAGTCGCGGTGGGCATTACCGTGAGGATTATCCTAATTTAGCTGAAACGCCTTTGACCAGTATCATTCTGCCATGGAGAAACGCTACCTTTGATTCCTTTGAGAGCATGACAGAAAACGAGCGTTATCCGATACCTGTTACTGACCATATTTGAACGTACGACAGATAATAGCCAAACCCATCAAGGGTGATATCTAACACTATAGTTAAAGAGGCATTTAAGCTATCATTATGGATAGGCTTAAAATATTACTTCTTCTTTGAGTGTCCACGGTATGGCTTCTGATATTGTGTTTGTGATTGCCCTGATGATAATTGTCAGCTTGGCTTGGAGTGTACTTGCCGTACCTCGTCTGCGCAAACGCTTGCCAAAAATCTACCTGATAGCCCGCTCGTGGTGGTTGATGCTTGCCGCGCTCTGCACTTGCTATGTGATTGCAAAAATAACGAACGATACGCAAGGTTCTTATTCGCAAGCATATTCCTATCAATGGCTACTCATTTTATTTTTTATATTAATTGGTCTACGCGGCAGCTACGAGATTAAACGCCTATGGTGTTTACGCAGTAAAGCCATGCTCATTCATAAACTCCAAGCGCAAGGCTTACAGCCAAGTACGCTCCTGCTACCGAATACATCTCTCAACTCGACTCAACACTATACGCGGCTTAATTACTTAGACCTGCTACTGAGTATTGCATTCATCTCACTCATCATTAGCCTTGTAGCCTTACAGCAATTGACCTGGCAACGCGAACAATATGGTGTTTTACTTTTCGTATTATTTGCCAGTCAGTTTAATGATATTGCCCAATATCTATGTGGGCGACTGCTTGGACGTAAGCTGTTTAAACGAGGTCTAGCGCCGACTATTAGCCCCAATAAAAGCATTGAAGGTGCTATCTTTGGCAGTTTAGTTGCGGCAATCTTGGCAACAGTATTAGGTCTTTGGCTCACCCCTTTTGATTGGTGGGTCTGTCTATTAGCTGCCTATGGCTTGGCGGTAAGCGGTATATTTGGAGACTTATTAGAATCAGCATTCAAACGCCAGCACGGGGTAAAAGACACTGGAACGATGCTCGCTGGTCATGGTGGGGTATTAGATCGGATAGACAGTTTGCTGATTGGAGTGCCAGTATTTACCTTACTCTATTGGCTACTTGGTTAAACCTAGCCAAAATGTTGATAGACATACTATCTGGCTTTATCCAGCTTACTGCGCAATATCCAATTGAGCACAGGCTTTGGTAAATGATTTAAGGCACTCGTGATATAGCGCATCGAGCGTGGAAATATCGCTAGTTCTATATCATCGTCAATCGCTTGCATAATATGATCAACCGCTGCTTGCGTGCTCATGATAAATGGCTTATGGCTAGCATCGCCATCGTTTAAATCACGTAATGCTTGAGTATCAATATAGCCTGAGGCAATACAGTTCACTTGGATATCATAAGGTACAAGTGCTGCCCGATAAGCGCTGACAGTCGCAATCATTGCGCGCTTGCTTTTTGCATAAAGGCTGGCATAAGGATAATCCATCGTACCTGCGATAGAGGCAATACAGACAAGGCTTGGTCTATCGCCTTTGCTAGCGTCCAATGACTGATATTGCTGTTTTAACTGACTGCTTGCCCATCTAAAAACTTGCTCAAATGCCTGCAAGTTAATCGCTAACATTTTATCACTGTCTGCTTGGTTTAGATGATGAACACGTTCATTGGTATAACTGCCAGCACTATAGACAAGCCTTTGAAAGCTTGTAGCTGACAATTCATCTAACAAACTCTGTGTTTGGATAACATCCGTTAAGTCGCACACATAAGTCACGATGGTAGGATGCTGGTTATTAATGTCGGCTATCTTTGCCTCGTTACTACCAATAACGCTCACCTGCCAGCCAAGCATCTCATGATGCAGAGCCAATGCCAAGCCAAGACCACTCGTGCCACCAACGACAATAATATGCGGCGTATGATTTCCGGCGGTATCTTCTACGAGAATTTTCATAAATTATGCTGCTGTATGTAATCCGCTGTACGCTGGTAGCCATATTGCCATTGCGCCTGCATTTGCTGCACAAAGCCATCGTAATCACTGTGTATTAGCTCGACGGTCATTTGCTTTAGGTTAAAACGCTTTTGCACATTTTGCCCTCTCAGTTGCTGCTCGTTATCTGCAAATGGTAACCAGTGTAGCTGACGGTTTTTATTAGTGGTGTCAGTGCGAGGCGACACGCTGATTGGTTGATAACCGTGTACTGCTGCCAATCGCCTATTAGGATCAAAACCAAAAACACGCTGAATCGCGGGAGCAGCTAGCCATGCGTCATAACCTGCCTTGGTCTCTGCAAATACGCTGTCGCCCAACTGACAGGCTAGCTCAATCGGTGTCAGATTGATCACACCTCCCAAGCACCAGCCAAGCTCTGTGATATGTGTTGGCGGTAGATAGTACATGTCAGCCATAGAAGCGCGGATCACTGGGGCAAAATCCCATTGCGTCTGTACCTTTACAGACGGGTGTATGCGTCCGTTTGCAAATATATGCGCTGGTGACGTTATTTGTTCGTCAGCCAGACCTGATGCAGAATCTGGCAAACTTGCTAAGCGTGGCGGTGCAAATAACAATTCTTGCATTGCGAGTTTTTCATTATACAAACCATCAGCAGGTGCCTGATACAATCGACTGCCAATGATGGCTATCTCTAGCGTTGCTTTATCGACAGCGCTACCATTATTATTACTAGCAGCGAACCGCGACAGCTCATCTAGCCAATACTGCTCGTTATCGATACGAAACATCGCTAACTGCTGTAGCTCATTTAACAGTCGCTCGTAGCTGTCTGCTTGACGTTGTCCTTGTCCATGATCCCTTTGCTTTGATAACCGCCAACGTTTGAGTGCATGGGTCATATAACGCAGCTTTAGACGTTTATTGGCTTCATCTGGCGCGACATGTCTGATGGCAGTAATGACGCGATACAACTCACGGCTGCACATCAGCGCTTGCAAATCCTTAGGGTCAGGCGCAAGTTGTACTAAGTAAGCAGACAAACTACCACCGCAAGTACCAACGATAATGTCTGGCGTCAAATCATGCGCTGCTAGTGCTGCATAACTGCCCAAATAATAACCAAAACGCGAACCTCCGCCTGAAAACAGTTGAACACGCTCATAAGGTTTAACCTGCTGATTGTTCATTTATCACTCATCATCAGCTGGTAAATTTTTAATCGCTAACGAAACAGTAAATATTCCAAAGCGATCGATACGCATCGTGACTTTCTTAAAGCCCGCGCGCTCAATCAGTTGATCCATCTCCGCCTGCGAACGGCAACGCATCATCCAACTACTACCACGGTGATTGTTTAATGTTTTACTGATAAATTCTTGCTCAGGGTGCCACGGTTGGTTGGTATAAATCAGATAACCGCCCGACTTCAAACTGTCATAAATACCTGCTAAAGCTGTCGCTGGTAGCGAATTATCAGAGAACAACTCAAACAACCCAGAAGCAATAGCAAGATCTGATTTTTTAGTATCGGTACTAGTATCATTCGTATCTGCATCGATATAACTAGTAGGATCAAAGGCATCATAACTAGTAGGATCAAAGGCATCCTTTTGACTGGTCACGACTCGACTGCTCATGCCCAAACGCTCCGCCTTTGCGTGCAATGCCTGTATATTATGCATCTCATAATCACGCAATTCAGCATATAAATCTGTAAACTCTGTCAGCAGATCAAATGCATAAAAACCATGTCCACTAGCGATATCTAACAGTTTTGGTCGGTATGGTTTGGCGTTACTCTGATTTTTATCTTCGATATCTGCAAGTGCTAAGCGTGCCAACTCCAGTATGTGCTCACGGCGAATGCGAATACCTTGCCAGCCGATATTATTTAAATAAAACTTATCGACTGCCTGGCCAAATTTATTCTGACCGCTGGGCTGATTGTAATAGACATGATCCAGCGAATGGCCAGAATCAAATCCATGCTCAAGCCCTGTGGCAATCGCATCGCTGACATGACCAAACTTCTGCATCGCAAACCGGGTAATCGCAAAGTTTGCATTGAATGGTTTAATCGCCAAACGATCCACCTTATCCTTACTGGCACTGTTTAAGTGAGCGGTACTCAAATCAGGTGCTTGGACTGGTGCGCTAAATACTTGCTCAGCAAACTCAATACAGTCGGCAAATACATCGGCTTTATTGGTCTCATGAAAGATTGCATGATAGCTGTCTGGATACAACTGCCAGCGTTTGATCGGTGTGTTAATCGCTTCATAAAACGTGCGCTCAGCCTGCTTATCGACCACATAATCCTTGCCCGCACATAAGACGAACGTCGGTACGGTAATGGCGCCTGCATCATCGAGTAGACGCTGACCCGTTGCATGAGTATCGATGAGTAAATCGGTCGAGATACTATTTGATATCAATGGATCGGCATTGTAAGCCTGCTGTGCGTCTTTATCATGGGTCAGTACTTGTGCTTTAACGTAGCTGCTGACACGTGACATCAGACCTAGCGTACGCGCCACCTTTAGCGATGGTATGGCAAAGGGCAAATACAAGCGAATACTGAGCGCAGGCGTTCCAAGTATCATCCCGCGAATATTTGGCGCATAATCGTGTACCCATGCTGCTGCCAATACCGCGCCGATACTGCTAGCGACAATCAATGTATCTTCAATAGCAATGCCTGTTTGCCCAATCACCAGTTGTACAAAACCTTCTAAATCTCGCTCAAGCTCGGTAACGCTCTCAGCATGGTCTTTGATACCGCCTGAGCGACCATTACCGCGCGCATCCCAAGCAAATACTTGATAGCCAGCTGTTGCAAACTGCTCTCCCAGCTCTGCCAATCGTCCCGAATGCTCATGCCCTCGATGCAATAAGATAACTTGGCGCAACGGTTGGTTGGCTTGCTTAATATCTTCTAAAGGCGTCGTTAGCCAGTAGCGATAATAAATAGCCGTGCCATCATAAGCGTTATAACAGCTTTCACCATTGATGATTTTAGATGCAGGCAAGTCAAAACCAACACTGGCCTGTTCTTCGAATTTTTGACTATCAACGGTTGTGGTTGGCATTTCTTTGAACTCCAATGGGCGAGCGTTATCAGTAGAAGTATTTGGCAAAACAACAGTAAGAGATAGTGAGTTGTTTGTTGACTCACCCAGTACGGATCGCAGCTGAGGTGGGTTACGCCTCAAGTATAACTCTGTCATATAACGTAGTCGATTGAGACAGGTCTTTAGTAGCATTATCTCTGTTAGTATAAATAATTGACCTATTCTGACGGCAGGCGAAGCCACCTGCCCTTTAATACTTACTGGCGCTTTATCTCTAATACTCATAAACGCACCAAGCACACCTAATAGGAAGGCGCGATCGCTTTTGCCCAAAGGCCCTTGGTTAGCACGAGCACCTAACATGGCATTACTAGTAACGCCCAATAGCTCGGTGCCAATACTAAGGGCAATCAGGCCAGTGATATGATGCTGAGAAGTTGATATATTCGTTGGCAAGTTGGCTATTAACGTTTGCTGTTCTTTATCATTGATATGATGGGTCAGAATATGAGGGGTCAGGCTCGCTAATAGCGCCGTATCGGCAACCATATCACCTACTTCGTTTAATACGGCTCCTAGCGTTGATGCCTGGCCATGCTCACGCGCCATCATGCCATCGATGGCATTGAGTGCCATACGTACAAACAATGATGTTGGTAATAAAAGCCACAGCCGCTGCTGTTCAGCCGCTGGTTTGGCAATGATATAGGCAGTACCGATACTTAATAAAACAGCGGATACTGTCACTTGGTTAGCGGTAATATTTTGCTCAACCAGCGTATTGCTTATCGGGCGTAGCTGATTTTGAAACTGAGTTTTGAGCTGATATAGCGACATGAGACTAGCCAAATATTTTCAGTACTTTAATGTAGCAACAAAAGTTTATAAGGTAAAGAATTACAAAGCGCTCAAAAACGTTCAAGTATTTTGAAAAAGATATTTATTATCATCATTATAATCGTCCAGTTTTTTCTATTTTAATTAACAACGACCGATGGTTTGCAATGAATCTCAGTGGCTCATATCAGTATTGCTAACCTTGTATGGTACAATCTTCAGCTTCTTAAAAACGCCTTATTAAAAATGCTGCGAGCCCGTCATCATGCAAAGCCTAGTCACCCTTGTTCTGGTCCTAATGCCAATGTTTATTGGCTTTGCCATTCCGTCTAACCCTACCATGACAACAGTGGCCGACAAAGGTCTATCATACTTGGTATTTATCATCCTAGCGTTGATCGGTATTGAGCTGTCTCAGGTAGAAGGTCTAGGCAATCAGCTGGGTGAAATTGCGCTGTATGTCACCGTCCTATCAATATTAACAATTGGTACAGGATTGTTTGCGCTCATGGTGTTTGACCATCTGCGTCCATGGCATGCCAAAAAACCAAGCGTAAAATCCAAAGAGCATCGAGTGAGCATTCGAGGTAGCTTGGCGCAAGTGGTTTGTGTGGTGATTGGGATGGTGATTGGCTATTTCTTGCCTGCTGATTATATGCCGCCTGAAAATTCTATGACCGTCATGCTGATGATTTTGATTTTACTGGTCGGTATAGGCTTAAAAGGCTCGGGCATCACTTTAAAAGAAGTACTGCTCAATAAACGCGGCGTAGAAATGAGCATCATCTTTACGCTAGCGGTATTGGTAGGCGGGCTTATTTTCGCGCTACTATTTACGAATGTATCATGGACGAAAGGCTTAGCATTATCGTCAGGCTTTGGTTGGTACTCACTGTCAGCGATTGTCATGACCGATGCTTATGGCGCGGTTTGGGGCAGTGTCGCGCTGTTTAATGACTTAGTACGTGAGTTCTTTGCATTAATCTTTATTCCGGTATTTATGCGCAAATACCCTTCCGCCGCGGTTGGGCTTGGTGGCGCGACCAGTTTAGACTTTACCTTGCCTATTATTCAGCAGTCCGGTGGTTTAAAAGTCGTGCCACTAGCGATTAGCTTTGGCTTTTTGATCAATATTGTCTCGCCAGTGCTGATGGTGTTCTTTTCGGCACTTGGCTAGATCTAAATTCATTTTCATATCAAATCGAAGCCCCTATTTCATCGCATTTGATGAATCGTCTCGAATATGTTTAACAATAAAATTATTTTCATTCTTCAGGCTCAAACGCAATCGCATAAACGCGCCGATTCAACATATTACCCTCTTCACTATCAGAGGGCGCAATTGGTCTTCTTGCGCCATACTCAGTCGTCGTAATACGCTCAGAGTCAATGCTATATTTCGATATTAAATAATTTTTAATCTTATCCGCTCGGTCTTCCGCTAAAGCGTTCGCTTTATCTATAGAGACACTATCGATTTCAGTTTTTGAATTATGACCTTCAATCCATATGATAGCGGTTTTATACTCTTGCAACTTCATTCCTACTTTATCAAGCTCGGCTTGATATTTTGGCAACAGCTCACTACTATCTTTATCAAAAAATGCGCGATACTCCATTTTTAGACCTACTCCAATACCTGCAATAGGACAACCTGCTTCATCTATTATCACCTTCCAAGGTGTAGCAGGGCACTCATCTATATCATCAAGTACGCCATCCCCATCTGAATCCGGAGTATCTGGTACTAACGTAATAGGAGGCTCTTCAATACTTTGATTGAGCGCCGTGCTTTTTAACGGTGTCTGACAACCTGTCAGTGCCAATACGCCTAGCATACCCGTCATCACTATCGATAATTTAGTACTCATGGTCTACTCATCCTTAAGTATAGAAACTACACACCACTCGCCTGTTTAGCAAACAAGCGCATCAACGGCTTAATTTTGCTGACTCGGTACATGCCTTCATTACGGATTTGTTGCACAGGACGCATTTGGCCAAGCGACCCTGCAAATAACCAATTAAGCGCAGAAAAACTGTGCATCATCAGGCTATTATGTGGACGGCGCGAACGCTCATAATGACGTAGCGTTTGATTACTTCCCCAAAGCGTACCGTCACTACGTGTAAAGTCATGCGCTAATTGCTCACATAATACTTGCACGTCCAGCATACCGAGGTTCAACCCTTGACCCGCCAGCGGATGTACGCCATGAGCCGCATCGCCAATAAGTACCAAGTTATCAGCGACGTAGCTTTTCGCTTGCTGTGCCGCTAATGGAAAACTAGCGATAGACTCAATCTGATTAATCGCACCCAACTCGTAATTGCTAGCAGCTGCTAACTTATCAGCGATAAAACGATCTTCTTCCTCTATCAATGCCAATGCTTGATTGCGCGGCAATGTCCATACGATCGACTGCCAATGCTGCGGATTTGTCTTATCAGCATCGGTTATATCTGCTAATGGCAATAGTGCCAACGTACCTGTTGGTAGCATGGCTTGACGTGCTGTCGCTTGATGCGGTTTCTCAGTCTGAATCGCACAGCAGATGGCAGTTTGTTTATAGTCAAGTGTATCTACGCCAATCCCTGCTTGCTGACGGACAAATGAACCGCGCCCATCAGCGCCAACTAATAGACGTGTATCAATCGCCTCGCCATTGTCCAGAATTACACGGTAGCCTTGCTGCGCCCCTAGCCAATCCATATTGACAACTTTATGACCAGCGATAAGGGTCAGATAGTCGCTGACATCCTCTTCATGCAAACGCTGCCATAAGGCGTGCTCAATGACAGCAGGCTCGACCATACTTCCTAATAATATAGGTTCATGAGTTTTACTACTATTATCCTCGGCGCCAATACCTTCACTTTCGCCAAATAATAATTCACCCATCCCATTTAGCTGCCATACCTGCATTTGCGAGTAGTCTGCTTTGCGTTTAGAGGCGGCAATATGTTGCCAAGCGCCAATATCTTTAAGCAAATTAATACTAGCCATACTGAGTGCATAGACACGTGCATCACGTTTGCTAAGTACATCTTGCCAAGCTGACTCATCACGCTCAGGGCGGGCATCAATCAATGTCACTGGCATTTTATCTTGCGCCAGCTTTAGAGCAAGCGTTGCCCCAACGATACCGCTACCGATAATCAGCGTATGGTTTTTTTTCATAAGGTGTCTCTCAATATTGTTCAATATTAGAATGCTTATTATCAATCTTAATTACAGTTAGTTGATTCAGTTTAAAAGAGAGACAAGGCAACCGAGTGCAGATGTATAGGCAATACTTCAAGCGAGGTTAACGCTGTCACTCTTTTAAAGAAGATTAACTATAGCGCTATGATTTTAGACCCATCGCATAAGTGGCGACTAGTGGCTTGATATTTGGCAATTTATCAAAAGCCAACAATGCCATATTTCGCGCCAGCTTAATCGCTGGGTTAGGATGCGTGAAGCCATGTACTACCGCATCACAAAAACGAATCACTCGCTTCTGGTCGGTTTGACGTGCTTTTTCATAACGCTTCAATAACTGTGCATCACCAATATCTGCGCCTTTGAGTACTTGTGCATTTAGCATTTGTGCCAGCACATGTGCATCTCGCATACAGAGATTAAAGCCTTGTCCTGCTACAGGATGCAGAGTATGAGCCGCATTGCCCATGACCACGCAACGACCTTCTACTTGCTTGTCAGCTAGCACACGTGTCAATGGGTAGGCGCCGCGGCGACCTGCAGTGGTGAACTTGCCAGCGCGTTGGCCAAAGGCTTGCTGTAGGGTCTGCAAGAAATGGGCGTCGTCTTCTAAGTATCTGGTTTCTTCACCTGTTGGGCATACCCACACCACAGAGCGTCTGTAGCCTTGTTGATACTCATCATTGCCATCACCCTTTGGATCGGTCAGTGGGAGTACGGCAAGTGGGCCAGCTGGACTGAAACGCTCAATCGCTGCATGCTCGTGTGGCGTATCTGTCTCTACTACGCCGACGATGGCCGTTTGCTGATAGTCATACGTAGTTGTACTAATATCTAGCAGTTGGCGTACTGTAGAATCGCGTCCATCACAAGCGACTAATACGCTAGCTTGCAGCTGCTGCTCGTTTTCGGCTTCATCGTTATAATTAAAGCTAAGTGTCACACTATCGGCTTGCTGCTGGACAGTCGTCACATTGGCATTATCTATCAAGGTAATTAATGGCGCTTGCTGTGCGGCTAATAAAAGTTTACGACCCAGCCAAGCGTTTTCGATGACTTGCCCAAATGACTCAACGCGCTCTTCTGCTTTATTTAGCTGCGCGCGCCCAAAGCTGCCTTGCTCACTAATCTGTACAGTGTCGATACGGCAGGCATGGCTCTGTAACTCATCCCACAGTCCAATCTCTTGATATATTTGTACCGTGCGCCGTGACAATGCGGTGTTGCGACTGTCTAAATAATGGCTGCGAGTACTATCATCCGTTGGACTGATGGTTGGATAGCTGTTTTTTTCTAATAAGGTGCTCGCAATACCGTGATGGGCCAATAGCAATGCAAAAGACAAACCAACATGACCACCACCTGCGATAAGCACTTGCTGGTCGGTTATCGCTTCTTTGTTTTTAGATATGCTGTCGAACTTTTTAGGTATGCTGTCAGTATTGGATAAATGTGAATCAGTATCTTGCATCGTGATTTTCCTATTATAATTTTTTGGACAAGCAGTTTATTTATGATAGACAACTGCTCGTCACTGACTTTATTTTATAATTTTTATCATGTCGCTGCTGTTGTTAGATAGGTTGCAGCAACCTATGGTATCGCCCATAGATTACCACAAATTGTCCATTATGCCGTGGTCTTAACCGTAGACAAATCGTTTCTTTACTCTCATCATAAACAAGGTTTATATTCATAAAACTCAAATATCTTAATTTTATTAGAGCACTATCATACGATGGGTAGCGATGAATTATATAGAACTTATAGCAACATCGAATCAATCTATAGAAAATCGCTGTAACAGTTGCAATCCGCATACAAAAACAGCGTTATCTATCTGATGTATGGCTTGAAATTTAAAAATTCTCTACCATAATGAAGGCAAGACTTTTCATTACTTTCATTCACGACCTTCCACAAAAACAACAATAATATCGCCGTCATTTTTATCATCTACAATTTTTTACCACCTAAATACTGTAACGCCACTAACTATTTTATCTCTGCAACCCGCCACGCAATTAAAACCAAATCATAGCGTCGGGTACACAATAAAAGGATAATCGCTTGACTGATTCCATGAGCCGCCGTATAAAGTTTGAATCATTGACCCCAGCACAGCTAAAAACCGTGCTTGGTGAATACAACAATCACATGAAATATATTCAAGAACGCCTCGATATTAAAATCATGCAACGCCAAGGCGATTTTTGCCTGAGTGGCGATGTGACCAATGTCGAACGTGGTGAACGTATTATCTACAAAATGGTAGATGAAGCACAGAACACCAAAGACATCAGTGCAGAAGAGCTGCATCTCATCATCCAATCTAGCCTCTCTCGTGATGAAGACATGGAAGAAGACGAACAAGATCACGATGACATGGAATATGATGAAGATTTGGATGAGGCTAGCGAATTTACGCCCATCAGTTTACGTACACGTAAAGGTCGCATCGTTCCGCGCGGTGGCAATCAACAGCGTTATGTAAAAAACGTTCTGAGCTCTGATGTGTCGTTTGGTATTGGGCCTGCTGGTACGGGTAAAACGTATCTAGCGGTGGCGTGTGCCGTCGATATGCTTGAGCGTAATGAGATTGAGCGTATTTTGCTAGTGCGTCCAGCGGTAGAAGCTGGCGAAAAACTGGGCTTCTTGCCAGGTGATTTGACCCAAAAAATCGATCCGTACTTACGCCCGCTATATGACGCACTCTATGAGATGATAGGCTTTGAGAAAGTCGGTAAAATGATTGAGCGTCAGATTATTGAAGTGGCGCCGCTTGCCTATATGCGTGGTCGTACTTTAAATAACTCGTTTGTCATTCTAGATGAAGCGCAAAACACCACGCCTGAACAGATGAAAATGTTTTTGACCCGCTTGGGCTTTGGCTCACGAGCCGTCATCACTGGGGATATTACTCAGGTCGATTTGCCACGTGGTCACAAATCAGGCTTGGCACAAGCGATGGATATTCTAAAGGATATTGAAGAGATTCATATCACAAAGTTTGATTCAAAAGACGTCGTACGACATCAATTGGTACAACAAATTGTTGAAGCCTATGACGTATTTGATGAAGAGCAAATGGCTTTAGAAGAAAAACGTAAGTTTGAACGTATTAAAGAACAAGAGCGTAGACAAGCCGTCGCTAATGCAGCAGCCAATTTGTAATAATCAAGCTAATCATTGAATTACAATCATTTGCTATAAGCATTTAGCTTATATAAGAAAACCGGATTACTCAAAGTAGTCCGGTTTTTTCTTACCAACAGTTTATTGAATTTAGCTCTTTCGCTACTAGTCGCTTACCAGTAACTTAGCTATAGTAGCCTCTATATATTCTATACATTGGCCTCTCTTTATTAGCCAAAAATTTAGCGATGAGATAAACAGTGATTGAACTACTTTTACGGTAAAAAACTGGCAAATAAAAAACCTAGACACTGCAGCATTAGAAACGCATTTATTTATAATAAAAAGGACAGCAATATGAGCCAACCTGACAATACTAATTTCGATGACAAGATTGCTAGCAACCATGCCAGCTTAGCAGCACTTGATATCAGTGCGACCGACAGTATTGATGATGAAATATTAGATACTTTTTATAATCGCGAGCATTTACTATCAGTCATGATGGCGACTTTAGATTATATAGATGGTCGTATTAATAATGGTCTGACCCTACCCTATTTTGCAGATATCGATCCTGAGCTATGGCAGGAAAAATCTAAAACTCTAGATATATATATCACTGATGACGTCGAAGGCCGTGCTTTAAATCTAGAAGCACGCGGCAAGGACTATGCAACCAATATTTTGTCTTATCCAAGCGAATTGCCTGCTGCCGTCATTGAGCTGATGCCAACATTGCCTCTTGGAGAGCTGATTATCTGTCATGAAGTGATGGTACGTGAAGCGGCTGAACAGGACAAAACAGTGGCGCAGCACATTAGCCATTTGCTAGTGCATGGCGTGCTACACCTACTAGGTTTTGATCATGAGCTCGGACAAGCTGAACAAGATGAGATGGAGTACTTTGAAATTGAGATTTTGGCAGGTCTAAACCTACCAAATCCTTATATCTAAACTAGCACTACTTTATTAAACAGTCTTCTAACTATTAGACAGCTACTCATTAATCTTTAGATAGTGGTAGCTTTTGCGCTTGACCCATCTGATTAATCATATGATCCAAGCCTTTAACATGGACACTGCGCTGCGGGAATGGAATCTCGATTTTCTCATCATCTAAAGCTTGCTTGAATTGCTCTAGTAGCTCGCATTGCATCGACCACCAGTCGGCATTGGTTGTCCAAACGTTCAGGGTAAGATCTACTGAGTTGTCACCTAGATTGGTCACTCGCACGATAGGCTCAGGATCAGTAAAAGCCAATGGATTGTTTCTTGCCAGACTTAACATCACGTCTTTAGCCGTTTTGATATCAGCATCATAGCCAATACCGACAGTGATATCGACGCGGCGATTGGGTAGCGCTGTATAATTGACCACAGGTGAAGTCGTGATATCGCTATTAGGAATGATGATATCGTGATTGTTAATGGTCGTCAGATGGGTGTTAACCAAGGTAATCTCTGTCACTGTACCTGTGTAGCTACTAATCTGTACGTAATCGCCGCGTACAAACGGGCGAAACGTCACAATCATAATACCAGCGGCAAAATTTGATAACTGGTCTTTTAGTGACAAACCAACGGCAACAGCGGCACCACCTAAGATTGCGACGACCGACGTAGTCTGTACACCGACTTTGCTAAGTGCAGCTAAAATCACCACGACCAGTAGCACGCCATACAATAGGCGACTTAAAAAACTAGCAACTGTCTCGTCCAGATGGCTACGCGTCATCAAGCGATCGGAAAAAGCGACTGCCTTTTTGGCAAGCCAACGTCCAACGATAAATATAAGTATTGCTAAAGCGACTTTAATGACCAGCTCTAGGGCATTGCTCGTTAAGGTAGCGACATCGACGGTAAAACCTAAAAATTCCATACTGACTCTTTATTTTATAGCTGTGTGTTATGAACTTGGATATCTGTGATTATAAAAAATAGTGCGTTAAGCGTTATTCTTAACAGTTGTATTTTCGGTGATATTTTTTCAGTAACTTTAATTTCAGTAACTTTAATTTCAGTAGCTTTTTTCTTAGTGCTTATCTTCTTAGCACCTATCTTCTTAGTGCATGAATACATTAACCTTAGTACGTTACTTCGACTGTATCACTATAGCGGTAAGTACGTATCAAGCGCAGCTCGACGATATCGTTCATGTCTTCGGTGAATTTACCAAAGGGTGCAGCTTGTCGTACCGACTGCTTGGCCGCTTCATCCAATATCGTAGAGTTCGAGCTTTCAAGCAGTCGAATGGCTTTGATATTGCCGTCGTTACTGATGATAACCATTAGCCGTACTTCACCCGTAATGCCTTGAGCACGCGCTTGTACGGGATAATGCAAGTTGCCCACTCGCTCGACATGCTCACGGAATGTATTGATATAGTCTGCTGCCGCACCCCGTGTGGTCGAATTACTATCCATCGTCACGACTTTGGATTTGGTTGCGTAGACCTGCTGACGCTGAGATAGCTGAGCTTCTAAGGTGGCAATCTGCTTACGTAGCCGCTCTTCTTGCGCCATTGCATCATCTTGCGCTTGCTCGCTGTCATTATCCGACTCTACAGTGGCCTGACGCCAACTTAACGTCGTACGCAGATAACTCTCTTGATAACGCTGCTGACGTACTTTACGCTGTAAATTAACGATATCTTGAGTCTCACTCATTTGCTCAGCAGACATTGCACTTAACTGATTGTTCTCTTGTCTGAGCTGCTCTTCTATTGTACCGCCGCCCTCTTGTGAAGCGTTGGCAATAAAGTGCGCATCTTCATTGGGCTTCATATTGTCGGTCAGCGCCTTTGCCACATCTTGCATCATAGCAGCTGGGTCTTTTCCCATAGAGAAGCTAATTCCGAAAATAATCAGCACATGAACAGCCACTGCAATAACAATAGCAACAGGCAAGCTTATATCGCGCTTGGGCGCTTGCGCGGAAAAATGATAGCTCTGTGAGTCTTTTATATAGGCCACAATGAATCTCAGCTTGTGAGCACATCAGTACAAAGCACTATTTAACAAGTGTTGTAACGATGGGCATGATTTATACTGGCGCTATCATAACATGACATAGAATTATGTCGCCAGTATAAGCACTGAGACGGCATTTTGACATTTGCCATACAGTATTGGTAACCTTATCCGCTGATTGAAAAACATGCATTTGAGAATATATAAGGCAGACGAAACACTGTCTATACCAAATGAATTGCTATAAAACGCATGTGTTCATTTTGAAGCCACTGTATTTGTTATATACTGCTTTAGCATAATAGCATTAGTAGCACGATACTTTGCAACAATCAAAACTGTGCATCGTGTTGATTAGGCACGGCAGATTATCAAGCAGCACAGTAAATGTAGATTCACTATGCACTAGTATCAGAGGTCAGTTTTTCGCTTTTGCTACCTATCAGTATAAAAATTACTAATGGTCGTAGATATTTAGAAATTATAGATGATTAGCTTTCGTTCAAATTAACGATAGCCTGCAAAGTTTGTTTAGCCATTTTTACGTCACCGATTGAATGACGCGCCCTATAAGGATAATAAGTTTGAGTGACTTTGATAACGTGAATAATTCAGACAATTTTGATGAGTTCTTCGAGAGTATTGGCTATCGTTTTGACGAGTCATTCGGCAGTGGTTGGGAGCGTATCGCCCAATCGGTTAAAGATATCTATAATAAGACGACGGACAAGTTCGAAGATGAGTTGTCATTGCCAGTGGCACAGACTTACGTTAATGATGCACTACAAAAATTCGTCACCGACAATGTAAAAGCCATTTTAGAGCTACGTGTCGAGATGCATGAGGATTGGTTTCGTTTGTACTGCACTGTCAATGCAGGCGGCATCTATGCCGAAGTAGCAAGTAACTTTAGCCTAGTTCACGTCCAGCTCGATCGCAATGTGCAGCGCTTTGTATTTGGTCAGCAAACTTATACCGATATATTAAATCTGCGCTGCGAATCTTTTGTGAAACGCCAAGGCGTCAAACTGGCAATTTGGTTTTATCATAGCGTCCTCAAAAAAGACCCTTTAGGCTTTATTCTGTCGTACGTCAATATTGCTCGCGCAAAAGACGAAGTGATTTATCTCGATATCCATCGTTGGTTAAAAAACAACAAAAAAATCATGAGTACCTTGCATAAGGTGCAGATAAATTATGGCGAGCTAGAAGAAGAGCAAATGATTTTGAAGGCTCAGATTAATTATCGCGATTTACTGGCTGCCAGCAGTAACGAAGATATCATCGGTGATGATGATGATCCTGAATTGATGCAAGGCCCTATTAACCCTGTAGACGATGCGACTGAGCCAAGTCAAGAGTAAGTCGCTAATGTTTTATCCCATAAGACAATGTTTTATCCCATAAAAAAACGCTGCAGCTTAGAGGTTATTGGCCTTATAGATGCAGCGTTTTTTTATTGGAGTCGTCAACTACCAGTAGTTCTCTACGGCAATATTACCCTCACCGCGGCGATTCATTACCAGTCCCAATGTCTTTAACGCCTCTTTGGTATCTTCTACCATGTCTGGGTTGCCACATAGCATGACATGCGTCGTATCGACATCCAAATCGATACCCGCGCGCTCTTGCAATGTCCCTTCTAATAATAGCTTCGGCAGACGCTCTGACAAGGCCCCGTCGACAGACTCTCGGGTGACGATAGGAATAAAGATCAGCTTTGCTGGATTATCCACCAAAGTACCGAAATCTTCTTGCAAGCGTTCGATTTGCTCGACGTAAGCAAGCTCATCCGTCGAGCGGGCGCTATAGGCCAGCACAATGTGCTCGTAATCTTCCCATGTCTTTAGGTCTTGTAGCATCGATAAAAATGGTGCAAGACCAGTCCCTGTCGCGAGCAGCCACAAATCCTTTGGTAATGGTTTTTGATAACGCGCTAACGTTAAGAATCCAAATGGCATGGTATTAAGCAGTAACTCATCGCCCACTTGTAAATGTTGCAACTGTGAAGTAAAGGCACCATCAGGAATCACAATAGAGAGAAACTCTAGCACCTCATCGAATGGCGAAGACACAATCGAATACGCTCGAAAGATATCTTCATTCAATGCTTCATCACTTGCCTCAACCTGTTGGTAATATTTCAACTGGCTGGGATTGACACCCAAACGGACAAACTGTCCGGCGGTAAACTTAAAACTATCGGGACGGCTGACGGTAAAACTAAATAAATTTGGTGTCCATGTGGTTTTGCTGATCACCGTTACCGTTTGAATATTGTCACTCATAACTGTTCATCACTTATATTTTATTAAATGGTATTTTTATAATATAACTTTGCCAAAGACAAAAATTAAGCAAAAAAAGATGCGCCAAGCTTATCATAAAGCGGGCGCATCTTGGTTTTTTAACCGTAACAACAGATAAGCAACAAATGGCTTATCTTATCGCATAAATCATTGAATCTACCAAATACGAGCCAAGCTTGCCCATTCGATCATACTATTTGGCAAAATACCAAAGAACAGGATAATTGCCGTCACCGCAATAACCATAATACCGCCGGTACGAATACCCCATTGTCCGGACACGTCAAACTCGATGAACTGCTTAGGACGTTTGAACAGCGTGAGTAAAACGCGCAAGTAGTAGAATAGACCAATCGCACTACCCAAGATAATCATCGCTGCTAAGAACCAGTTGGTACCTTGTACAGCAGCCAATATCGCAAACAGCTTGGTGATAAAGCCTGCCGTCAACGGAATACCAGCCAGTGATAACATCATGATAGTCATCACAGCGGTCAGTACCGGACGACGCCAGAACAACCCCTGATAATGAGTCAGCTCATCAGCTTCACCAGACAAACGATATGGGCTCGACATCAATGTCACCACACCAAAGGCACCAATAGAGGTAAAGGCATAAACCGCCATATACATGCTAGAGATACTATCAGCGGCCGCACCGATACTGACGATGACAATCATCACATAACCCATATGGGCAATAGAAGAATAACCCAATAGACGTTTGAGACTGGTCTGACGGACAGCCAACAAGTTACCCACTAAAATGGAGAGTGTTGCCATTACCATCAATAACATCTGCACCGATGGCAGTGCCAATAAGGAGGTATCGATTAAGAATCGAACCGCCAGCGCCATCATGGCAACTTTTGATACCGATGCCAAAAAGGTCGCAATGGGAACAGGCGCGCCTTCATAAACATCTGGCGTCCACATATGGAATGGTGCCGCAGAGAGCTTAAAGGCGATACCAAACATCATCATCGCCGCACCCAATATCAGTAGTGGCGATTCAAACAGATTGCTCAGCACTATACTGATTGGCTTAAATGCCAACGAGCCCACTTCTGCATAAATAAAGGCCATACCCATGAGCAAAGTCGCTGACGCCGTCGCCGATAGCACCAGATACTTCAGTCCTGACTCAAGCGAGCGGTTGCGCATATAGGTATAAGCAAGCAAACCATATAACGGCACTGACAGCATCTCTAAACTCATAAAGAACGATGCCATGTGCTGCGCGCTTACCATCAGCAGTGCACCAATGGTCGATAACAGCATGAGCAAGTACAGCTCTTCTTTATTGTCTTTTAGGTTGGCCAAATACGCATACGATAGTGTACAACACGCCAAAGCGCAGATCAGGATCACTACCATATTGAACTGAGCAAAGTTATCAACCACAAATAACTGCTCAGCATTCGGCGCGATAGCGCCGCTTTCGATAAAGCCTGTCATTTGCCCAAGTAACGTAACCAGAGCAATATTCAAACCGACCACCGTGATCGTACCAGTGACCATATGCGAGCGTTTAAAAGTAATGGCAATCATCACCACGAGTACCGTAAGCACTACGGCAATGATTGGCGCGTAAGGCAACAATCCTATCAAATCATTCATCGTAATCTCATTCATGACTTAACGTGCCTCCATTGCATCAAGCAGTTGCGACGCATCTACCTGTGTCACTTGACTGTATATATATGCATTATTGATCCACTGCATGGCATGACTTGAGGTATCAAGGAACGGCTGTGGATATAGTCCAAGCCATACCAAACCAGCCGCTAACATCAGTAGTAACGATAGCTCGCGCTTGCCCAAATCTTTTAATTTACGAGCGGGCAAACCATGTGACTTAGTCTCTCGCTCTGCCAATGCGGCAATGTTGTTTTCACCAAATAACGCGCGATGAATCAAAATCAGCGAGTATAGACCTGCAAGCACCAAACTAAATGTCGCAAACACCACAAACACAGGATACTGAGCAAATGAGCCAAATAAGATCATAAACTCGCCAATGAAGTTACCTGTCCCTGGAATACCAAGCAATGCCGCGCAGAAGAACATCAATATCGGCGCGTAGTAGCGGAATTGGCCCCACATACCACCCATCAAGGTCAAATCGCGAGTATGCAGACGCTCGTACAACTGCCCTGCCATAATGAACAATGCCGCTGAGCTAAGCCCATGTGCGAGCATCTGGATCATTAGACCTTGCAAACTGAGTAACGTTCCTGCGTAGATCGCCAGCACCACAAAGCCCATGTGCGAGATACTGGTATACGCCAGCAAACGCTTCATATCCGTTTGCATAAAGGCGAGCCACGCACCGTAAAAGATACCAATCGTACCTAAGGTTATCGCTATCGGCGCAAACTCTTGTGACGCTGCTGGAAATAGCGGCAGAACAAAACGAATTAAACCGTAGGCAGCTGTTTTAATAAGTACCCCTGCCAAATCCACTGAACCTGCCGTTGGTGCCTGCGCATGCGCATCGGGCAACCAGCCGTGGAACGGAATAATTGGCAATTTCACCGCAAAGCCAATAAAGAAGCACAGCATGATGGGATATTCCCAGCCGCCAAGTGACGTACCGAGCAGATCATTATAGTTAAAGCTCACTACCCCTGTTTGGGCGTAGCTGATAATGACCAATACCAAAATACCGATGAGCATGATAAGCCCAGACGCTTGGGTATAGATAAAGAACTTAGTTGCTGCGTATTCTTTGGTTTTGCCAACCACATCATGACCCCAAATGGCGATCAAGAAATAGATAGGAACCAGCATCATCTCCCAAAAGAAGAAGAATAAGAACAGATCAATCGCTAAGAAAACCCCGATGACGCCGCCCAAACTCCACAGTAAGTTCAGGTGAAAGAAACCAACGCGGCGCTGAATCTCATTCCACGAACAGGCAACGGCTGCCACACCAAGCAGACCAGTCAACGCCACCATCATTAGTGACAGACCGTCCAATGCCAAGTGAAAGCTGATACCAAAAGTCGGTATCCATGGCACACTAAATTCAGCGACCCATGGCACTGCCGCATCTGGCGCAATAACCTGCTTACTCATACCGCTAAAATCGCCCTGCTGCCAAAGTACCAGTGACAAGGCAAAGGTCAACGTCATACCGATCAAGGCAATCCAGCGCGGCAGACGTTTATTGAATCGCTCTACCAACCAGCATAGCAACCCTGCAATAAAAGGAATTGCGATTAATGCTGGTAGCGCCCACGTTTGTTGTAACTCAATCATCTTATACCACCGTCATCATTACCAGCACCAGCAATACAGCCATACCCAAGCCAAAGCTTGTAGCATAACCTCGAAGTGACCCTGTTTGCGTCGCAGACAATACCTTATTACCTGCTGAGGCCAGCTTAGGTAACAGTAGCCACGTTTTATCGATAGGGTCGGCTTTAAGTAAGCGGCCGATGAACAAAAAGGGTTTTACAAAAATTACATCATATAGCGCATCAAAACCTAGGCCGTGGTAGCACCAGTGATATAGCGCCCCGCCGATACTCGATCGCTTAAAGCTAGTGAGCATGCGACCTTTATTGACCACATATAATAGTGCCGCCAATATCAAACCTGCCGCCATTGCACCCATCGCGATATACTCTGCGGTGTGCTTGGCATGATCTTGACCCGCGACTTCTAATAGATGACCCACGCTCTCTGGTAAGACGCCTTGTAGTGGCGGTGTAATCCATGCACCAACAGCGGTAGATAGGACAAGCAATACCGTCAAAGGCAACCAATAAGACACCCCTGATAGCTTATGCGCATGGGTTTTTTCTTCACCGAAGAATATGATCCAAATCATACGGAACGTATAAATTGCGGTTAAGAAAGCACCAAATACACCCATATAAAACAGTACTAAGTGACCCGTCGCATAAGTCTCCCAAAGAATCGCTTCTTTAGAATAAAAACCAACGGTAACCCAAGGTATGGCAGCCAGTGCACCGCCACCGATGATATAGCACCAAAATACCAATGGTATCTTTTTGCGCAGACCACCCATCTTAAAGATGTCTTGCTCATGATGTACCGCAAGAATGACCGCCCCTGATGATAAGAATAGCAAGGCTTTAAAGAAAGCATGGGTCATCAAGTGGAAGATCGCCCCTTGCCATGCGCCCACGCCAAGTGCTAGGAACATATAGCCAATTTGACTCATGGTTGAATACGCAAGGATACGTTTGATGTCTGTTTGCGCGAGTGCACAGAATCCAGCAACGACCAGCGTTAACGCCCCGACACCGCCTACCCAGTACAATAAAATACCTGGGGTCAGTTCAAACAATGGATGCAGGCGGGCAATCAGATAAACGCCTGCCGTCACCATCGTTGCAGCGTGAATCAATGCCGATACTGGTGTTGGACCTGCCATCGCATCAGCAAGCCATGTGTGTAATGGCAACTGCGCAGATTTACCCATCGCGCCACCGACCAACATCATCGTGGTTAGCATCATCGTTGGGTTGTTGACATCAAACACTTCTGGCGCGCGCGTAATAATCTCTTGAATATTAAGCGTACCGAATTCGCGGAATAATAAAAATAAACCAAAGGCTAAGAACACATCACCAACACGCGTGACGGTAAAGGCTTTCATAGCCGCACGACCGTTGGCTCTGTCATGGTAATAATAACCAATCAACAAATATGAGCAGATACCCACGCCTTCCCATCCGAGATAAAGCAAGAACAAGTCATCTGCTAGCACCAGTAATAACATACTGGCCACGAACAAATTCATATAGCTAAAGAATCGGGCAAAGCCAGTGTCGCCTTTCATATACCAAGAAGCAAATAGATGAATCAAAAAGCCGATGCCAGTGATAACGCCGGTCATAGTCAGTGCTAAGCCATCAAAACTCAAGCCAAAATGCGGCGCGAAGTCGCCCACTTGGAACCATGTCCACAGTGGAACCTGTACGACCGTTCCAGCGGGATTGGTGGTCAAAAAGGTATAGCTAACGACCAGCGTACATAATGCTGATAACAGCATGCTACCAACACCAACAATCGCTGCGACCGTCTCTGATAATTTGTCACGCATAAAGGCTAAAATCAAAAAGCCAATGAGCGGGAATATAAAGGTTAATGGTAATAAACTCATGACATCATCCTTTCATCTCATTGGCGCTATCGACATCGAGATGCCCACGCTGATGATAAAACCGCAATAATATTGCCAGACCAATTGACGCTTCAGCCGCAGCCAACGTCAAAATAAAGATAAACATAATCTGTCCGTCTGGATCGACCCAGCGACTCCCCGCCACCACAAATGCCAGTGCCGCCGCATTCATCATGATCTCAAGGCTCATGAGCATAAATAGAAAGTTGCGTCGTACCATGACACCGCATAGACCAATGGCAAATAAAATTCCTGCCAAAATCAGTCCATGGCTCATGGGTATCATACCCAGTACGTTTTGCGCCTCAGCAACTGGCTGTACTAAGCCTGCCACCTCGTGGGCAAACGGCACGTTTGACACATCTTGTGCCACGCTCGCTGCTAGTACCATTAGTCTGACTCCTTGCGCGTCACTTTGTTCGCACCTACTTGACTGCCTCCCTTCGTGCCAACCTTCATACCAACATAGTCATGCGGGTCGACATCTTTATATTCGTAAGGCTTAGCCATTTGTACCGCGTCATACTCTGTGTGAGTGCTGTCGTTATCGTACAGCTCAATACTACCCACGCTTGGCTGAAAGTCTTGGCTATCGTTACCAATGATCTCTTCATCAATCGACTCTTTACCCAAATGATAGGCCGCAACCAGTGCTGCTAGCAGTAGCAACGCCGCCACTTCAACGAGCATAATGTATTTGGTAAATAGCACCGTACCCACTGCTTTGGCAGAGATAGTCGTGCCACCCATCATGACAGCTTCATCGTGATTGAGACCAATCATCGCATAGAGCACAACGGCAATGATTATCGTCAATCCTGTCGGTATCGCCCAAGTGCCGGCATCAAGCCAACGCTCTTCGCGCTCGTCATTGCTCATGCCCAAATTAAGCATCATAATGACAAAGACAAATAGCACCATAATGGCACCAGCATAAACAACAATCTCTAGCGCACCCGCAAACGGCGCTCCTAATACAAAAAATATCCCAGCAATTGCCAGCAACGATACAATCATCGATAAGATAGCATGCACTGGATTGGCCTGAGTCACTACGCGCAGACTGGCAAATACTGCCACTGCTGCAAGCGAATAAAACCCAGCCAGTTCAGGATGGTTCAAAATATTCATCATGGTAGCAAGCTCCTTAGATCAATCGGTGCAGACTCATTTTGTGCTGCGCCTTTTGGTTTATCTGCTACCGCCATACCTGTCACACGATAATAGTTATAATCAGGGTATTTACCTGGTCCTGAAATGAGCAAATGCTCTTTTTCGTAGACCAAATCTTGGCGCTTATATTCACCCAGTTCAAAATCTGGGGTCATTTGAATCGCTGTCGTTGGACAGGCTTCTTCACACAATCCACAAAAGATACAGCGTGAGAAATTGATACGGAAAAACTCTGGATACCAGCGTCCATCTTCACGCTCGGCTTTTTGTAATGAGATACACCCTACCGGACATGCCACCGCACACAAGTTACAAGCGACACAGCGCTCGTCTCCATCAGGATCACGCGTTAGGACAATACGTCCACGAAAACGCGGCGGTACAGGTACCGGCTCTTCAGGATAAAGGATGGTGTCACGCGGTCTGAGCGCATGACTATTGACCATCCACATGCTGCGGACAATGGTAAATATACCAATGACGGTCTTTTTTATGGTAGTAAACATGGGATTATTATCCTTATCAGCTTTACCCTAGTTCATCAGTGATGGCTACTAGTAATGACTATAACGTTGGAGAAAAGATCAAAATGACCGCAGCAGTAACCAACAGATTGATCAAGGTTACGGGCAGACATACTTTCCAGCCAAAGTTCATCACCTGATCATAACGCGGACGCATGAGTGAGCCTCGAGCCAAAACAAACATGGTCATAAAGAATAGCGTTTTAATCATGAACCAAAAAGCTGGTGGAATAAATGGAATATCTAAATTGAACGGCGCAAGCCAACCGCCAAAGAACAAGCAAGTCATCAAGGCAGAAATCAAGACAACGTTGACATACTCACCAATAAAGAACATACCAAACTTCATGCCAGAATATTCAACATGATAACCTTCAGCCAGTTCTTGCTCTGCTTCTGGTTGGTCAAATGGATGTCTATGCGTAACGGCAACACCAGCCACCACAAATGTTAAAAAGCCAAAGAACTGCGGGATGATATACCAGCCGTCTGCTTGCGCTTCGACAATGGCACGTAGGTTAAATGAACCTGTTAGCGCAACAACGCCCATCAACGACAAACCCAAAAACACTTCGTAGCTGATCGTCTGTGCAGCAGAGCGCAAACCACCGAGTAGCGAGAACTTATTGGCAGACGCCCAACCACCGAACATCACGGCGTAAACAGCAATACCAGCCATGGCAAAGAAAAACAGAATACCAATATCCCAATCAACCACGCCAAGCGTTGGCGAGATAGGAATAATGGCAAATGAAGCCAAGGCAGTAAACATTGCGACCGCAGGTGCCAACGTGAACATAAACTTATCGGTAAAGTTTGGTGTCCAATCTTCTTTAAAGAAGATTTTGAGCATATCGGCGACTAACTGCAACGAACCAAAAGGCCCAACACGGTTTGGACCATAACGATCTTGCCATAAGGCCAGCATGCGGCGCTCATAGATAATCATCATTGCGGCAACCAATACTACGACCAAAAAGATGACTAAAGACTGACCCACCAAAAACAGAATAGACCAAGTATCAAAACTCATGCTATTGGCCAAAAAGCTTGGCACATCAGGGATAATACGGGTAACTTGCATATTACACCTCCTGTGTGGTGGTCGGCGCTGCATTTATTTGCGCTGTGTCATTATCATTAATCATGTCGTTAGCCATGCTACCCATCATCGTTACTGGTGCATCCACTTTACGTACCGATGCTGGCATCGATGGGTGAATGATACTCACCTGCCCAACGGGGTAACCGATACAGCCTTCTGCCAAATAACCGACCAGCTGTACTGGCAAGGTGATTTGTTGCTTATCGACTTCTATCGCCAAGTAATCACCAGCAGCAATATTCCAGTCTTTGGCATCATCTATACCGATACGCCATGCAGCAACAGGTAGTTGCTCTGCAACTATTGGGCTACGTGATGCCATCATTGAGCTGGCATAGATATTATGAATCGGTACCAGTTTGGCTTGGCCTTGCTGCAAGTCAGTTGTATTCGAAGACATCGCTTCTGGCGCCACATATTGACGAGTGGCTAGGCGCTCTAGCTGATCGAACAAACGCACACCTGGATCACCATTTTTCAAATGACCGCCGACTTTGTCTTGGTATTTGTTCCACGCTTGCGGTGAGTTCCAACCTGCTGCATTGGCAAAAGGAATCATCGAGCTTGGCGTTTCTTTACCGCTATAACCTTCCATTGAGAAAGTTAGACCAGTATCCAAATCTTTTGGCTGCATTGGCTCGTGCACTGAGATTGGCGCACGCATAGCAGTACGACCTGAATAACGACGCGGTTGACGCGCGATTTTCAGACCCGTTATACGGTAATCAGCATCAGGCGCAGCGCCTTTAATACCTGCAAGTTTAGGATGGGTGGCAATCAACGCATTGATAACATCATCTAGCTGCGTCCAGTCGACATCACGACCTTCAATGCTGCTATGCACAGCATGTATCCAACGCCAACCTTCTTTGATACTGCTCATCGGATGGTAGTATTCATTATCGTAAACTTGGAAGAAGCGCTGTGCACGACCTTCAGCTGATATCAATGTACCATCCGCTTCTGCAAAGCTCGCCGCTGGCAATACAATATCGACGTCTTTATGCCAATCAAGGAGCTGATGATCTAACGCGATGACCGTTTTATCAGTCAATAGCTGCGTCAATTTATTGGCATCAATCGCATCTGTTAGCTGGTTTTCTGCAACCACAACCACATCGTAATCAGTCGCTAGCAGTTCTTCAACTGACTGACCGCCAAGCATACAAACACCCATGCTATTGGCATCAGGAACCGTTAGATAAATACCTGCTTGTGCATGATATTTTTTATTGACTTCTTTTAGCTCAAGTTTTTCCGCAGGCTCGCGCTCGACGTCATCTTGTGCTTCTGTATTCACGCCCGTTTCAGGTTTGTTTGGCTTAGCAGATAAGTCTTGGTCTTCTTCAGGCTGGTCATTAGCCGCTTTTGCTTGGGCTGCCTGTACTTTGGCATTATGTGCCTCAACCTGCTGTTGCTCAGTCGCTTTAATTGCTGTGCGTTTTTGCGTGAGTACCTGAGTGATTTGCGCGGCTGCTTCTATTAAAGCAGTCGATGACAAGCTGCTACCCGAGATGACTAGCGGCTTATCTGCTTGAACCAAGTCATAAGCAATTTGCTGAGCGAGTGCCTGCATCGCATCAGTATCGACACCTTGTTCAGTCGATTGTGGATCTGCTATTTCTGCCAAGTCATCAGCAAAGTTAGCAATCTCATCAGCCACTTTAAAACCCAGTTTAATGATATCTTCAGGTGTGGCAACCACGCTGACTTTACTGATGTCTTCTAGCTTGGTTTGGGTCACATCGATGACATAGACTGGACTTAACGCATCTTGCGCGATACGCTTAACCGGTTCAGCAAGCCAATGCTGCGTCTGTAATGCCGCCGCCATTTTTAGGCCTTCGTTCTTTGCCGCTTGGCGTACTGATAGCGCTACTCGTGATGAGGTTTGCGTGATATCTTCACCCAATACCAACACCGCATCATGACTTTCAATATCCGTCATACCTGGGTTATAAATACCCTCGGTGCTGAGTACTTCGATACATTTATTGACCAGTGCTTGCTGCTGATGATTAAGACCGGTTGAGAAACTATCAAAACCAACCAAATTCTTAAGGGCAAAGTTGGTCTCAAGGCTGGCGCGCGGCGAGCCAATACCGATGACTTTTTTATCTTTGATGCGTTTGATGGTTTCATCCAATGCATAATCGATATTGATTTTGACATGCTTATCGTTGATACGCTCAAGCGCTTGAGTTGGACGATCGTCACGATTGACATAGCCGTAACCAAAACGGCCACGGTCACATAAGAAGTAACGGTTTACTTCGCCGTTATAGCGGTTTTCGATACGGCGCAATTCGCCATAACGCTCACCTGGAGAGATGTTACAACCTGCTGAGCAGCCATGACAGATACTTGGCGCATACTGCATGTCCCATTTACGGTTATAACGCTCAGAATGCGTTTTGTCAGTAAACACACCGGTTGGGCAAACTTCCGTTAAGTTGCCTGAAAATTCGCTTTCAAACTGACCATCTTTATCACGACCAAAATAAACGCGATTGTTTGAGCCATAAACACCCAAATCTTCGCCGCCTGCATAGTCCTTATAAAAACGTACACAGCGATAGCAAGCGATACAGCGGTTCATCTCATGCGCGATAAACGGACCAAGCTCTTGGTTATGATGGGTACGTTTGGTAAAGCGATAACGACGACGGCTATGACCTGACATATACGTCATGTCCTGCAAATGACAATGTCCACCCTCTTCGCAGGTTGGACAGTCATGCGGATGGTTGGTCATCAGTAGCTCAACCATCGACTTGCGGAATGCTTTGGCTTCATCGTCAGTGACCGAGATGTACATGTCATCGCCAGGGGCAACCATACATGACATAACCAGACGACCGCGACCGGCTTCCATATCTTCTTTATTTTGGAATTGCTTGACCGCGCACTGACGGCAAGAACCGACTGAGCCAAGGGCTGGATGATAACAAAAATACGGCACATCAATGCCGAGTGATAAGCAGGCTTGTAGCAAGTTATCTGCGCTATCTACTTCGACAGTGGTCCCATCAATATGTATGACTGCCATGCCGCTCTCCTTATTTCACTTCTGGCTGTTGATTGGCTGCAGCATCAATGACATCTACACCAACCGCCTGCGCGATTTTTTGATCAAACTCTGGACGGAAATATTTAATCGCACTCATCAGTGGTTCCATCGCACCCGGAGCATGCGCACAGAATGTTTTACCAATCCATAAGTCACGCGTCAGACCCTCTAGTTTTTCCACATCGCCGACTTGCCCTTCACCATCATTGATGGCGGTAAGCAGTTTAACGCCCCAAGGCAATCCATCACGGCACGGGGTACAGAATCCGCAAGATTCGCGTTGAAAGAAAATCTCAAGGTTGCGCAGCAGTGGCACCATGTCCTGTGCTTCGTCAACGACCATAATCAACCCAGTACCCATACGGCTACCGGCTTCTTGAATGGTGTCGAAATCCATGACCACATCTAAGTGATTGGCAGTCAAAAAGTCAGTCGATGCACCGCCAGGTAGCCATGCTTTTAACGTCTTACCTTCTTTCATGCCGCCAGCCAACTCTTCGATAATCTCGCGAGCCGTATAACCAAATGGCAATTCCCACAGACCTGGGTCATTGACCAATCCTGAGCAACCAAACAGTTTGGTGCCTGGCGTTTTACTTTTACCTTTAATCTCGGATAGTGATTGATACCACTCTACGCCGTGATTCAAGATGGCTGGCATATTGCATAAGGTCTCAACGTTATTGACAACCGTTGGTCTGCCCCATGCACCAGAGATTTGCGGGAAAGGGGGTTTGGTACGTGGGTTAGCACGGCGACCTTCTAAGCTGTTAATCAATGCGGTTTCTTCACCGCAGATATAACGCCCAGCGCCAGTATGCACATGCAGATTGAAGCTAAAGTCTGAGCCAAGAATATTGTCGCCCATTAGATTATTGGCCAGACATTCTTCAATAGCCGCAACCAAACGCTCAGCAGCCAATATATATTCACCGCGGATAAAGATATAGCCGTCAGTCGCGCCGATAGCGTGCGCAGTAATGAGCATGCCTTCAATCAACTGAAACGGCAGACGCTCCATCAATAGACGGTCTTTAAAGGTACCCGGCTCCATTTCATCAGCATTACAGATGAGGTAGCGTGGCAAGCCGTCTGGTGGTGACATAAATGACCATTTAAGACCGGCGTTAAAACCTGCACCGCCACGACCTCTGACGTTGGCTGCTTTAATCATATTGCCGACGTCTTTAGGCGATTTAGATAGCGCTTCTTTTAGACCAGCGAAGCCTTTTAGAGACTCATAAGTGGCTAAATCAAGCACCGCATCATGATGGGCTAAACGCCACGTCAATGGCTTGGTTTCGCTAGTGGCGGTCGCTTTATCACCATAGATTGGAACACGCTGTGCATTTAGCTGGCTTGGCGCTTGGCCTTGACCGCGACGAGCAATTTGCTCTGAAATCGTTAAACTCATGCGTATAGCTCCAATAATTGCGCGACCTCAGATGGCTGGACAGGGCCGTAAGTGTCTTCATCAATCAGTACCGCTGGTCCCTTATCACAGTTGCCCAAGCAGCAAATTGGCAATAGCGTAAAACGTCCATCAGCAGTTGTCTGACCATACTCAATACCCAGCTGTGATCTGATCTCAGCTGATAGCGCCTCATAACCTGTCAAATAACACGCCACAGAGTCGCATATGAGAATCACATGGCGACCGACAGGTTGGCGATAAATACGGTTAAAGAAAGTCGCAACCCCATCCATATCTGACATCGGGATATCTAGGATATTGGCAATGGCATTTGCTTGCGCATCATCGACCCAGCCGTTACGCTTTTGCACGATTTTTAGCGCATCTAGCGAGGCGGCACGCGCCTGTGGGTAATGGTGCATAAACTCATGAATGGCAGCAATTTCATCACTAGTGAGAATGCTTTCCACATCTACTTTTGGCATTTTGTCGGAAACAATTTTCATAATCTTCTATCTTTCCTCACTCATCCTGCTCTATCACTAAACAATATCAGTCTGATTACAACTGTAAATATATTGAAAGGTAACAGCATTTTAGTGTGCCATCAGGCAATAATATATTGATGAACAAATACTTTTGAAGCGGCGGTCCTAACGATCACAGTCCGCCATCACGATATCGATCGATGCCAGATACATAATGGCATCAGAAACCAGCGAGCCATTGATGACCGATGGCATCTGCTGCAAATGCGCAAATGTCGGCGTACGAATACGGGTACGATAGCTCATCGTGGCCTTGTCTGAGGTGATGTAATAACTGTTCAGACCTTTAGTCGCCTCAACGATCGTCGTACATTCGCCCGCTGGCATCACAGGACCCCAAGATACTGAAATAAAGTGATTAATAAGCGTTTCGATATCATTCAATGTACGGTCTTTCGGCGGTGGTACGGCCAGTGGATGATCCGCTTTATAAGGGCCTTGTGGCATATTGTCCATACATTGACGGATAATACGCAATGACTGACGCATCTCTTCGACTTTGACCATACAGCGATCATAAGCATCACCGTTGTAACCAACTGGCACTTCAAAATCGTAATTCTCATAGCCCATGTATGGACGCGCTTTACGCAAATCAAAGTCAACGCCTGTCGCGCGCAGACCAGCGCCAGTCACGCCCCAAGCCAATGCTTGCTTAGCATTGTATTGAGCAACCCCTTGAGTACGGCCTTTGAGCACGCTGTTTTGCAATGCTGCTTTGACATATTCGTCCAAGCGTTTTGGCATCCAATCTAAGAACTCACGCACCAAACGCTGCCAGCCACGTGGCAGATCAGCAGCAGTACCGCCGATACGGAACCAAGCGGGATGCATACGATAGCCAGTCACGGCTTCGATGACGTCATAGGCTTTTTGGCGATCGGTAAACATATAGAATACAGGTGTCATACCACCCGCATCCTGAATGAACGTACCGACGAATAGTAAGTTATTGGTAATACGGAAAAACTCACTCATCATCACGCGGATGGTTTCAGCACGTGGTGGAATCGTAATTCCAGCAAGCTTTTCGACCGACATGATGTACGGCAGCTCATTCATCACACCGCCGAGATAATCAATACGGTCGGTATAGGGAATAAATGAGTGCCATGTTTGGCGCTCAGCCATTTTTTCTGCGCCGCGATGGTGATAGCCGATATCAGGAATACAATCGACGACTTCTTCACCATCAAGCTGTAATACCAAACGGAAGGCACCGTGAGCAGATGGATGGTTAGGACCGATGTTCAAGAACATAAAGTCTTCGTCACGACCTGAACGCTTCATGCCCCACTCTTCTGGGACGAAACGCAGGTTTTCTTGCTCGTATTGTTGCTTAGCAGTATTCAAGAAGTACGGGGTAAATTCAGTCGCGCGCGCATGGTACTCTTTACGCAGTGGATGACCTTCCCAATATTTCGGTAATAAAATACGGGTCAAATGCGGATGTCCAGTAAAGACAATACCGAACATGTCCCATACTTCACGCTCATACCAGTTGGCATTTGGCCAAATATTGGTGGCGCTCGGTACATTGACATCGTCTTCGCTTAGCGCAACCTTGATACGTACATCACTATTGCGCTCAAGCGACATCAAGTGATAAAACACCGTAAAGTCACTGTCAGGCAAACCCGCGCGATGCTGGCGCAAACGCTCATCTATCGCTGACAAGTCAAATAGCATGACGTAAGGTTTAGGCAGTTTGCGCAAGAATAAGAGAACGTCTAATAAATCAGCACGCGCCACCCAAACCGTTGGAATCTCATCCACAGTCTGCTGCACGACAAATTTACCAGCATACTTTTGCTCCAGCTCTGTGATGACTGCTGGGACGGGCTTGATCTTAGGATCTATGTTTTCGACTACCGTGACCATGAATGATGTATTCCTTCATTAATCATAACTGAACTATGTTAGTCATAACCGAACTATGTCAACCATAACTGAGCTATGTTAATCATAACCGAACTATGATAAGCGCATAAAATATTGAAACTGTTGCTACAAGTCTAAATGCCATTTGAAACTTAAATACTGTCTGGGCTGCGCAAGTTTTTGACAGCGATACGATCTGCTTGCTTGCGGTCACGCTCAGGCGTCATTTGCGGCTGATAGATCCCCTGCTCATTGACATGGATACCCAGCGGACGACGCTCTTTAGTGATAGATTCTTGCAACAACATCAAACCCTGAATAAGCGCTTCTGGACGCGGCGGACAACCTGGTACATACACATCAACAGGGATAATCTTATCGACGCCTTGTACGACAGAATAAATATCATACATGCCGCCCGAGTTGGCACAGGCACCCATAGAGATAACCCATTTTGGCTCAAGCATTTGCTCATATAGGCGCTGGATGACAGGGGCCATCTTAACGAAGCAAGTACCAGCGACGATCATGACATCCGCCTGACGAGGCGAGGCACGGATAACCTCTGCCCCAAAACGTGACAAATCATGAACGGCGGTTAAGGTAGTAGCGTATTCAACATAACAGCAAGAGGTACCAAAGTTAAATGGCCACAGTGAGTTCTTACGCCCCCAGTTTGCTGTTGAATGAACGAGGTCTTCGAGACGACCCATAAAGACGTTTTTATTCACTTCATCTTCGATAGGATCATTGACCGTTTGACTGGTCTGTGCAGGATAGGTATCTGCATCGGGGTTGGCTTTTGTTAATGTGTATTTCATAACATACAACCTTTATATTAGGCTTGGCGTGGCAATCATCTTGCTCGCGCTGTCACCATAACTTTTATGATAAATAAGTGGCTAATCATCACCGATCATTAATACAAACAGAACTGATGCCTTCATGCTTTGCTGCTCGTTTTTGCAAACGCTATAAGCTGAGCATCAACTGTTATTAACGTTCAGTTTTGTCCTGCTGAGCAGACGTCGCAAAATCCACAGAAGTAACGTTACCCGTGGTATTAATATGATCGATGTTTTGTAGATGACGACGATTGGTCTCAATATTGTTTGAGACATTGATTTGACCGGATGACTGCGCTGGCACTTTACCTGTCGGATCGACCATTAGCTCATGAGCGCCATCAAACTTGGTGATGTCTGCCAAATTAAAGCCTGCAGGCGCCGCATATAAGCGTACTTTTTTGCGTAACTTGTCAGCAGGTGCCCAGTTCATCGCACCCAAGCTCAGCTCATAAATCAAACCGATAATCAGAATAGTGATAAACGTGCCAGCAGCGGCAAAGCCAAGCCAACCTGCCTCGCGTACTGACACAGCATAAGCGTAGAGATATAGCGCCTCTAAATCAAAAATCACAAAGAAGATTGCGACCAAATAAAATTTGGCAGACAAACGAATACGGGCGTTGCCAGATCCGACAACACCCGCTTCAAACACTTCTTCCTTTTGTGAGCCTTGAGAGCGACCGCCAAGTAAGCGCGGTACGACCAGCATAAAGACAACTAGCCCAATGGCGGCTAAGATAAAAGCAATGGCTGACCAATTAAAAGCAGACATGATAATACGTGCTCCTCACCCAATCGAGTGTTAGACACAGCGCAAGCACTGACCCACTCAGGCCATGTTGCGACAGGTATAACGCAGACGAAAACACAAAGTGACTTTATTTAAAAAGTGACTTTATTTAAGTAATTGTCACTGCACTTCAGTAACTGTCACTGTGTTTAAGTAACTGTCATTGAGTCACATGTTAGGTATTTTGCTGGTAACAACCAATTATCAAGCTTATTGACGACGATGTCAGACGTGACCAACTGTAGAGATTCCGGTATGCGCGCGGATAAAGGCTGGTCGCCCAACGCATCTTCTAACAACGTAAGATCAACGTATTAAATCAATATCATATCTGACTGCTTACTTAATTGATTTAATAGCTCATTACACGTGGTCAACAATGACGTGACAACTGGCATAAATTATTTACGTACTATACGCATATCAGTGCCTAAAAGCTAGTTTTTAACTGTATTGAACGGTCACTTTCTGTGTAAAAAAAATGTGTTTTTTTTACTGTGAATTATGATATAGACCTTACCTTATATTAACCCCAAATCCGTACTTTTGGCTATGAGCAAACACTGCCACGCTATTTGTCAAAAATCAAGTGTCCGAAAACCCCACTTTCATCACCCAAGTCCTCCCCCAAAGTGAGCATTTTTGCTTTATAATGACCCACCAGATTTTTATGATATGCCATCATCAAACCTTAAATTCTATTATTCTTATAATAAAGATTATTAAAATATCGCAACGATACGAATTTTGATGATGCGCGCTGCGTTTATCTATCTTTTTCATATCAGCGCTACCCTCTTTTTTGCTTTTGTCTTACAGGTCACGTTATGAGTCAACTCAATCCCAAACAATCCGAGGCCATGCTCTACGTATCTGGTCCATTACTTGTCCTTGCAGGGGCTGGCTCCGGCAAAACCTCTGTGATTACGCGTAAGATTGCTTACCTAATCCAAGAGTGTGACATGCCAGCTGAGCGTATCACCGCTGTGACCTTTACCAATAAAGCGGCACGTGAGATGAAAGCACGGGTAAGCAAACTGCTACCAAGCGAAAAAATGCGCGGGCTGACGGTGTCGACATTTCACCAATTTGGTCTACAGTTTTTGCGCTATGAGCTGATTCATACTCCGCTAAAAGGCAACTTTTCTATCATGGACAGCGACGACAGTAAGCGCTTGCTGATGGAGCTGATGATGCGCGATAACTTAAGTGGCGCTGAAAGCCGCGAGTTGGTCGGTAAAGCCATCAAAATGATTTCTGATTGGAAAAATGACTTAGTTGAGCCTGATAAGGCGATGGAAACGCTAGACGATCCAGAAGACATGATTTTTGCGACGCTATATGCGCTTTATGAGCGTAACTTACGTGCTTATAATGCCGTCGATTTTGATGACTTGATTGTCTTGCCAACCAAGATATTACGTGAAAATAGAGAACTGCGTGACAAGTGGCAAAACCGTATTCGCTATCTATTGGTCGATGAGTATCAAGATACCAATACCGCCCAGTATGAAATGATTAAATATCTGGTTGGCCCGCAAGGTCGTTTTACCGTGGTAGGTGATGATGACCAATCTATCTATGCATGGCGCGGGGCAAAGCCTGAAAACATGGCGCTGCTAAAGGAAGATTTTCCAAAACTAAAAATCGTTATGCTTGAGCAAAATTACCGCTCAACCACACGTATCTTGACCTCTGCCAACGCCGTTATTCTAAATAACGAGCATTTATTTGAGAAAAAACTGTGGTCAGATAAAGGTCAAGGCGAAAAAATCCGCATCATTAACTGCCGTAATGACGATGATGAATCGGAGCGCGTGGCCAAAGAAATCGTCACGCATAAACTGCGTTTCGGTAATGAGTGGGAACAGTATGCGGTTCTGTACCGTAGTAACTTTCAAGCACGTATGCTAGAGGCACAGTTACGCCAGTTGCAAGTGCCTTATAAGTTATCGGGTGGTCAGTCATTCTTTGCGCGTAGTGAAATCAAAGACATCATGGGGTATTTGCGCCTGATTTTGAACCCCGAAGATGACAGCGCATTTTTGCGTATTATCAATACGCCTAAGCGCGGTATGGGACCCGCCACGCTAGAAAAACTCGGCTTATTTGCCCAAGAGCACAGCATATCGCTATTGGCCTCTTGTACCCACGCTGGCCTGACTCATGTATTGCCGTCAAAGGCTTATGGTACGATAAAAGAGTTTGGTGAATTCATTGAACACTATACGCGTGAACTAGATCAACACCCAGACCCTGTACCTATCGTACGCCAGATGATTGATGAGACAGGTTATATTGACTTTGTCCGTAGTGATGCTAAAACACCGCAACAAGAAAAAAACCGTATCGATAATATCGATATGCTCTACACCAGTATTCAGTCCTTGATTAATCGTGCTGAAGAAGACGAAGATCGGACGATTGATACCATCATTCGTAAACTGGTTTTGCTTGATATGCTTGAGCAGCAGCAAGAAGAAGAGAACACTAACAAAGTTAACTTGATGACCTTGCATGCGGCAAAGGGTTTGGAGTTTGATTTTGTTTATATCATGGGGCTTGAGGAGGAGATGCTGCCGCATCGCAACTCTATCATGAGTGAGACAGTCGAAGAAGAGCGCCGTCTGATGTACGTGGGCATTACTCGTGCACGCCGTGAGCTGACATTGACGCTCGCGACCCAGCGCCGTGCCGGTGGTCAAATGCGCGTTACCTCAGAATCAAGATTTTTGGATGAGTTGCCTGAGGATCATATTGATTGGCCTGCCAAAGCGAAAAAGAAAAAAGCGACCAAAGACCCAGAAGCTGTTGCTGATGAATATCTGGCCAACATTCGAGCGTTACTGGGTAAGCGTTGATCTTACTCAAAACATTTAAGCACCTAAGTAATAAACACCTAAGTAAACTGCTTGCGAGAATACGCTTTAGACTGCGCAAAAGGCGATTGTTATAATCGTCATTGTTATTGTTCTTTATATACTGTAAAAAATTGACTGTAAAAACTTGGAACACTTATGCCTACCCCGACGCCCAATCAGGAACGAACTGCCATGCTGTCAGGAGATTATAATTCGGCTGAATATAGTGCCGAATATAAGCTTCTATATCTGCAGGGTTTGGTTGCTGATAAAGCATACGAGGCCATTACAGAGTTTTTGGAAAAACAGTCCGAATATGAGATTGCCAACCTACTAGAGTCCTTCCCAACTCAAAACCGTCTGTTGATTTGGGCGCAGGTGCCAGAGCACATCAAAGGTGAGGTACTTGCCGAGCTAGATGTCGATACGCGCCAGCCATTGATGGAGAACATTTCTTCTCAAGAAATCTCCTTGTTTACCCAAGATCTTGATGCGCAAGATATATCTGAGATTTTGGACACTGTTACTGAGAGCGTACGTACCTCAGTCATGGCAACGCTAGACGAAGAGACGCGGGTTCAAGTCAATAAGCTTGATACCTATGCTGACTGGGAAGTAGGTAGCTATATGGATCCCGATATTATCCAGATAAGGGATGATATCTATTTGGCTGATGTGCAAGAGTGGCTGCGTGAAAACGATGACCTGCTCGATGACGAGAGCCAAGAGCTACTCGTTGTCGATCAAAGCCAGCAATTACTGGGACTACTGAGTCTAGTAGATTTAATCAAGCATAAACAAAATACCTTGGTCTCGGATCTGATTGACACTGCCATTACAATTAATGATCGTTTGGATATTCAAGATGCTGCTGCGATTTTTCGTTCAGAGGACATCCGTTTTGCGCCGGTAATCAATAGCCATGGCGAGCTGGTTGGTCAACTAAACGGTGAAGACATCATGGAAATTATCCAAGATGATGTCGACAGCACCATGAAAAATCTCGCTGGTGTTAGCCAAGATGAAGAGCTGTTTGCCCCTATCCTAACCAGCGCCAAAAGCCGTAGCGTCTGGCTAGGTATCAATTTATGTACTGCCCTATTGGCCGCAGCTGTGATTGGACAGTTTGAAGAAGTATTGGCACAAGTCGTGGCGCTAGCGATATTGATGCCAGTAGTCGCCAGTATGGGCGGTATTGCTGGCTCGCAGACGCTGACGGTTGTTATCCGCGGTATGGCGATGGGTCAGATCGGTGGTTCTAACCGTGTCTGGCTGTTGAATAAAGAGCTGTGGGTGGGCGCAATCAACGGTATCATCTGGGCAATAATTATGGCGTTTATTGCTCAGTTATGGTTTCATGATATTAAGATCAGTGCCGTCATTGGTTTTGCCATTGCAATCAACATGACTGCGGCTAATGTCTCGGGGATCAGCATACCGCTGATGCTAAAACGAATGAATATCGACCCTGCTCTATCTGCTTCGGTTATCTTAACGACCGTCACGGATATCGTCGGCTTTATGTCCTTTTTAGGATTGGCCAGCGTATTCATACTTTAGTTTTTTGCTGAATTACTGAATAATTAAAATATAGAATTGTTATTTGTTTAAAACCCTAGTTCAAAGTACTAATTTAAAAAACCATCAAATCGTTAAGTGAGTGTGTTATGCAAGCTGTACAAGTTAAAGTGGTAAACCCTAAAATTACTGAAGACGAAGCGTTTTCTCTACCAACTCGTGCAACCGATGGCAGTGCAGGTATTGATTTGCGTGCTTGCATCGATGAGCCATTAACGATTAAAGCAGGTGAAACCCATTTAATAGGTACAGGCCTTGCGGTTTATATTCAAGACCCTAATTATGCAGGTATGATTTTACCGCGTTCAGGTCTTGGCCATAAGCACGGTATCGTCTTGGGTAACTTGGTTGGGTTAATCGATGCCGATTATCAAGGCGAGCTGATGGTTAGTATTTGGAACCGTAGTAGCGAGGACTTTATTCTTAATCCAGCTGAGCGTATGGCACAGTACATCGTGGTACCTGTTGCGCGTCCTGAGTTTGAAGTGGTTGCAGAATTCAGTGATGAAAGCGTACGTGGTGCAGGCGGGTTTGGACATTCAGGTCGTCAATAGTAGCTATTTTGACGGTCAAACCTGCTAGTAATTTTTTAGATAGCGATTAGAATTTTGCTTAAGCTATATCTAAAACCTTGCGCTATTCATTTTTTATTTATCATTGAACACCTATCACGGTTATAAGGAGAGTAAGCAATGCCACCTTTTGCGGCGCAGCAATCCTTATTCCGTGCTTATGATATTCGTGGTATCAACCAGTATTTTACTAGCAGTTTTATACAAGCGTTAGGCGATGCTTTTGCCACTCTCTACAATGTCCAAGATAGCCAACCGTCTCGAAATATCAATGCTAGTACCTCTGTTGAGACTAAGCAGAATGTTGTCGTTATCGGTTATGATATGCGCATTGGTAGTGAAGCCATTGCACATACACTCTCTACTGTACTAGCTCAACATGGTTTACGCGTAATCCAGTTAGGTCTGATTACCACGCCAATGATGGCATTTTGGGCAATGCAATATCAAGGTCATGGCATTGTCGTAACAGCGAGCCACTCTGCTAAAGACATATTAGGCATCAAATGGTTAGTAAATAACAAGTCCCCTAGTAGCTCAGAGATACAGACGCTCTATCATCAACTCACCGCCAATCATGGTCATCACACCTATCCCGATAATCAAGCTAAAAATTCTGTCTTGCATTCAGAAAACATTGAAAGCATTGATAATAACTACGACTCAAAATTATCAATTGATTTGCTTGAGCAACTACCTACTCATCAAGTAGCAAACGTTTATATTGATGCTATTGAGCAGGTATTTGAACAATTATTTCAGCACAATCACTCGTTAACTGAGGCCAGCCAGAGAAATACTCATAAGCTTGATTTGGTCATAGTCATTGACTGTATGCATGGCGCAACTGGGCGTATTGCTCAACGCTTGTTTGAACGTTTTTGCCGACATGTTATTTTTCTCAATGATACACCAGATGGTAATTTCCCCCTTGGTAATCCAGACCCTACCGAACCAAACCGCCTAAACGAATTGCAGCGAGCCGTTGTTTTGCACGCAGCAGATATAGGCTTGGCTTTTGATGGCGATGGCGATCGTTTAATGGTCGTTGATAACAACGGCAAGATAGTTACGCCCGATCATTTGCTCTATTTATTGGCACGTATTGCTATTACTGAACATCCTAACTCTCTTAGCGACTCTTTATTAGCATCTGAAGTTCTTTTCGATATTAAATGCGCCCATCATTTACCAAGACTATTATCTGAGCTTGGTACTACACCTGTGATTAGCAAGACTGGCAGCAGCTTTATGCGCCAGCAGGTACAGCATCCTGACAATCAGATTGTCTTCGCTGGTGAATTATCAGGGCATTTCATCTTTAATGACAGCCGCTTTATTTCTTACGATGATGCGATGTACGCTGCATTACGATTGCTGCATTGGCTTGACCAAACTCATGATGATACTAATGATAAAAAACCACTATCAGATATCATCCAAAGCTTGCCCACTATAGTCAGTACTGCTGACCATTACTTGCCAATGCCGCAGACCGCTACTACCGACTGCTCACTTGTAGAGCAACTAACGAGATTTTGTCATTACTTGCAGTATCTAGTAGATATGTCTACTCATACTGATTCTTCATCTAGTCAGCAGTTAAAAGATACTTGCCTGCCCGCCACAATATGCAAGTCATCAGCGTGTACTTGCGCTACTGCGAAGTCGCAAGTAGCATTAAAACAGACGCATGAATTATTACCTGTAGGGACCAAGTTAAGCTGTATCGATGGTGTGCGTTTGGATTTTGCGCATGGTTTTGGCGTACTGCGTCAATCAAATACCAGCAATAGCCTGACCGCGCGCTTTGCAGGTGACAGTGTAGATGACCTAAAAAGTATTCAGGCGACATTTGCCACTTTATGCCGACCATTTAACGCAGCGCTAGCTGAACAGATTCTTGCTATTCCTGCGGAGTAGCCTCATAAGACATATAGCTGTCTCATTAGACATAATAGAAAAACAACCAATTTAAACCCGGCCCTTAGGAGTTTGTAATGACGCTTAATTTAGATGATGCCAAAAACACCGCTGAAGTATTGACCACTGCTCTGCCTTATATCCAGCGTTTTGTTGATAAACTCATCGTCGTAAAATACGGCGGCAACGCCATGACCGACCCTGATCTTGAGAGCTCATTTGCTCGCGATATCGTTTTGTTAAAGACAGTCGGTATGCATCCAGTAGTCGTACATGGTGGTGGCCCGCAAGTTGACAACCTCCTAAAAGAGCTCGGACGTCAATCAGACCGTATCGATGGGATGCGAGTCACTGACAAAAGCACCATGGATATCGTAGAGATGGTTTTGGGCGGTAGCGTCAACAAATCGATTGTTAGCCTGATTAACAAACATGGCGGTCGCGCGATTGGTCTTACAGGTAAAGATGCCAACTTGATTCAAGCGAAAAAACTGATGATGGAAAAAATTGGCGCAGACGGTATCGCTGTACCAGTTGATTTAGGATTCGTCGGTGATGTGGTCAGCGTCAATAAAGACGTGATTAACATGCTAATTGCCTCTGATTTTATCCCTGTAATCGCGCCACTTGGCGTTGACGCTGAAGGCAATACCTATAACATTAATGCGGATTTGGTCGCAGGTAAAGTGGCAGAGTTTTTACAAGCAGAGAAACTGATGTTATTAACCAATATCAAAGGCGTATTGGGCCGTGATGGCGAAGTGGTAACTGGGCTCACGCCAAAGAAGGTTGATAGCTTAATCGAAGATGGCACTATCTCAGGCGGCATGATTCCTAAAATTCAATGTGCGCTTGATGCGGTACGTAGCGGCGTCAAAAGTGCGGTAATCGTTGATGGCCGTGTCCCTCATGCGACCTTACTTGAGATTTTTACCAACGAAGGGGTTGGTACGCTCATTAGTCGTGAGATAGACTCCTCATTGAGCTAGCAACATGTAGCAATGCTAAATGTAGAAAAGCCCGAGTTAATATAAACGCTCGGGCTTTTTTGTACATTTTTATATTTAACAAATGAGACTGGCTTAATTTTTATAGCTCAATTTTACGAAAAAACTTTATCAAACTCAGACTCATCGAAGCCGCATAGTAATACTGCTTGATCGTCATCTGCCAACTGACCTTCTACAATTGGGCGTTTAATCATACTGGTATTTTCCACGAGTAAATCTATCGCGCTGTCTACACTAGCGTCAGCTGCTTGCTTTTGACTGTCGTCTAGCTTGCGCCATGTCGTACCACGCTTATTAAGCACTTTTTCGATACCTAGCTCATTTACCCAGCACTGTACTGTTTCTTTATCGATACCTTGTTTTTTATAATCGTGAAAATCGTAGCTGACATCTAGATCGTTTAGCTTAGTAAACGCTTTTTTCATCGTGCTACAAGATTTGATACCGTAAATGGTGATGGTCATGATAAATCCTCATAAATATTCATTAACTTGTCTATTATACCTAAGGCTGACTAGATATAGAGAATGCATTACTTTTAATCGTCAAACCTAGTAAGCAACTGCATCATATCGTCGCAATTTTCGCCAAATTACGCTATGCTATGGCATTGTCAAATTCCACCTATTTTGATCAGTATTAAACAAATCCGTATTAAATAAATCAGTATCAACCAATTTCGAGCCGACTATGAGCAACGCCGTGACAGCAGACCAAACAGAAAACAACTATTATAACCCACAAGCGATAGAAGCCGCGCAGCAGACCAAATGGGCAACTGACAAGCGCTTTGAAGTAAGCAATGAGCCAAGCGACAAGCCAAGTCGTTACATGCTGTCGATGTTCCCTTATCCAAGTGGTAAGCTGCATATGGGCCACGTCCGTAACTATACGATTTCTGACGTATTGAGCCGTTATTATCGCCTAAAAGGCTATGAAGTCATGCAGCCAATGGGTTGGGATGGTTTTGGTTTGCCAGCAGAAAACGCAGCGATTGCTAACCAGACGCCACCTGCGGCATGGACATTTGCCAACATTGACAGCATGCGTGCACAGCTTAAATTGCTAGGCCTGTCTATTGATTGGTCACGTGAATTTGCCACTTGTAGCCCTGAGTATTATCAGTGGGAGCAGTGGTTATTCTTGCAATTGTACAAAAAAGGCTTGGTCTACAAAAAGCTATCGACGGTCAACTGGGATCCTGTTGACAACACTGTTTTAGCAAACGAGCAGGTCATCGATGGCAAAGGCTGGCGTAGTGGAGCTGCCGTCGAAAAGCGCGACATCCCTATGTACTACTTCAACATCACTGACTATGCTGATGAGCTATTGGATGATTTGGATCAGCTAGAAGGTCACTGGCCGTCTGAAGTACTAACCATGCAGCGCAACTGGATTGGTCGTAGTGCCGGTATGGAAGTCCACTTCCCTTATGAGCTTGCTGGTGAAGAAAACACCTTAGATGTGTTCACCACTCGTCCTGATACCTTGATGGGTGTGACTTATGTTGCTGTTGCCGCAGAGCATCCACTTGCACAGTATGCCTCTGAGCAAGATGACGCAATCGCTCAATTCTGTGCATTATGTAAAAAAGGCTCAGTAGCTGAAGCTGATTTGGCCAAAGCTGAAAAAATCGGTATGGATACAGGCCTCACTGTGACGCATCCTTTAACTGGTGAAGAAGTTCCAGTGTGGGTTGCCAACTATGTGCTAATGAGCTACGGCTCAGGCGCAGTCATGGCAGTACCTGCTCACGATGAGCGTGATTATGAGTTTGCGGTTAAGTACGACCTACCAATCAAACAGGTCATCAATACCCCTGAAGGTTACTTTGATGAACTAAAAGCAGATGCCAAAGCAAACGATAGTGAAGTAAATCTTGCTTATACTGAGCGCAACACTTTGGTTAACTCAGGTGAGTTTGATGGTCTAGATTTTGAGCAAGCGTTTGAAGCAATGCTAGCCAAACTTGAGCCAAAAGAGCTGGCTAAGAAAAAAATTCAATATCGTCTACGTGATTGGGGTGTCTCTCGCCAGCGCTATTGGGGCTGCCCGATCCCAATGATCAACTGTGAGCATTGCGGTACGGTACCTGTTGAAGAGCAAGACTTACCAGTTGTGTTGCCAACTGACGTCGTACCTGATGGTCGCGGTAACCCACTTAAGAATATACCAGAGTTTGTCAATACCACTTGTCCTAAATGTGGCAACCCTGCTGAGCGTGAGACCGATACCTTTGATACCTTTGTAGAATCTAGCTGGTACTATGCACGTTTTGCTAGCCCAAATGATGCACAAAACATGGTCAACAAGTCTGCTGCCAATAAATGGTTGCCAGTCGATCAATACGTCGGCGGTGTCGAGCATGCGGTGATGCATCTATTGTATGCGCGTTTCTTCCATAAGCTGATGCGTGACGAAAACTTAGTCACAGGTGATGAGCCATTTGCCAATCTAATGACCCAAGGCATGGTGCTTGCTGGTACGTTCTACCGCGTCAATGCGGATGGCAGTACGACTTACTATTTTGCAGAAGATATCGATATTGACTTCAACGAACGTGGTCAACCCATCAAAGCAATCTTAAAATCTGATGGTCAGCCAGTAACGATTGGTAAAATCGAAAAAATGTCTAAGTCAAAAAACAATGGCGTAGATCCACAGCTAACCATTGATAAATATGGTGCTGATACGGTTCGTCTATATACGCTATTTACTGCGCCTGCAGATCAAACACTTGAATGGTCAGACGACGCGCTAAAAGGCCCTTATAACTTTGTTAAAAAAGTATGGCGCATTGCAACCGATCATATGCAAGCGCTAACGGCCGCCAATATCAATATTGATACGCTGAACAGTGCCATCTTGAACACAAACGGGTTGAGCAAAGAAGCCAAAAACTTACGTCGTAAAACGCACGAAACGATTGCTAAGATTGACAGTGACTTAGGTGACCGTTTGGCACTGAACACACCTGTATCAAGCCTGATGGAACTTGCTAATGAGCTGACTGGCTTTAACGCGAGTAATGAGCAAGAGCTGCACGTCAAACACGAAGCCCTGACCAATCTGCTGATTATGCTGTCTGTCTATGCGCCGCACGTTGGCGAGCATCTGCTTGAGCAATTGGGTCTTGATACCTTAACGTTGGACTACCCAACCGTGGATGAAAGTGCGCTGGTACAGGACATGATCACCATGGTGGTACAGGTCAATGGTAAGATGCGTGGTAAGATGGATGTCGCACCAAACAGCGATCCTGAGCAGCTAAAAGAGCAAGCTCGTACCATGGAAAGTGTGGCAAAATTCATCACGGGCGAGATCAAAAAAGAAATCGTCGTTCCTAACAAATTGGTTAACATCGTGGTTGTAGGCTGAGGTATCTTGAGCTAAGTATTTTAGGCTTAGTGCTCTAAGCCTTCTTATCATATGAGGATAGCGTTTATGTCATACAAGCATCGAGCTGAGCAGGCGCAACCAGAATTAAGCGCACACAGTCTAGCTAACAAAAAGTCCCATGGCCAAAAGCTCGGAGCAGTATTACTTGCCACGCTGCCAATGTTTGCGGTGGTAGGTGCAGCGGCGGCTCTTAGCGGCTGCGGCTTTCAGCTGCGTGGCTACGACTCAGCGATGCTGCTTGACGTCGAAAAAACAGCGGTCATTATCGAAGACAATCGCACCTCCTTCCCGCTGAAACTACCATTGACGCGTCGCCTAAAAACGTTAGGTATCGATGTTATTGGTAATATGCGCTCAGAAGAAGTTGCTCGTAATAACCAACAAGCAGGGGCTGAGTCTATTGCCGCTATCGATATCCGTAATGTACGTTTCAAGCGTTACGAATTGGTTGGCGTATTAACAGAGATTCGCTTAGTACTATCAGCAGATGTCAGCTATCAAACGATGGAAAATGGCAAGCCTGTGACACTGAGCAACCCCATCCAAGTCGAGCGAAGCTATCAGTACAACGAAGCATCTGTTAGTACTGACGATCAGCAAGGCGATCAGACTCGCGATTGGCTCTATGATACTTTAGCCCGCCGTATCACTGACCAATATGTCGCAATCTCGCTTCCTAAAGTCGCACCTGCTGCCAAGCAGTCTATACAGATGAATAAAGGTGTGACACCAACCGTTGTCGTCGTACCACAACCGGAATAGTTAGTCGTTCTGATTATCAAACGATACCATTTCTAGAAGTATGAGTAGCAAACTAAGCGAGCGTAAGTACTAGTAAACTCGGCTAGCTTAACACTGCTGATCGTATTTTTGGAATTGGTATTACCTGCTCATCAACCTGTGTAACACCACGCTATGCAAGATACTTTCATAAAGGCCTATCCAAAACTACTGCAGCCTTCCGTTGCGGTAGCTGGCTTGTGGCTGGCGCACGGTGACGAGCCACTACTGAGTCAATGGTTGATAGATGCGCTGCGTCCACACTGGCGCGCGCAGAACTATGCAATCAAACGTATAGAGCTGATTTCTGTCAAGAGTTGGCAAGAAGTACTGTCTGAGCTTGGCAGCCAGTCTTTATTTGATGACGCCAGTGCCTTAATCGTGACGGGTAACCATAAACCTGACAAAGCGGTTATCGCCGAGCTGGAACGTTTTGCAGTCGAGGCACAAGCTGGCACACATGGTCATAGTGTGTTGTGGCTCACACCTAAGCAAGACAAACGCAGCCAGAGCAGCAAATGGTTTGCTCCTTTTGCGCAATATGGCAATGTCATTGATTGCAATTTATACAATGAGCAGCAGCGCCAACAGCTACTACAAATACAAGCTCAGAAGTTTGGCTTACGACTGTCTCAAGAAGCATGGCAGCTACTCATGTCACACACTGAGCATCATTTGCTAAGTGCTTACCAAACCTTATGGCGACTGTCTTATCTGTTTGCACCGCAGCTAGTTGCTAATAACAGTACTAGTGAAGATAGTGCTACTGACAACAGTACCGAACAATCTAATAGCTTTTCACAACCTGTGAATAATGTGGCATTGGATATTGCAGACCTACAAGCAGCGTTGGTCAGCGATGCGCAGTTTAGTGTGTTTGATTTGTCTGATGCGATGCTCGCGGGCAATAGTACGCAGGTTGCCAAAATCATGTTTCAGCTAAAGTCGACCGATGAGCCCACTACTTTAGTGCTTTGGGCTATCAGCAAAGACATGCGTCAAATCATTCAACTTATGGACGGTCAAGACCCTCAAGCATTAGGCATTTGGCGTAGTAAACAAGGGTTATACCAACAAGCCTGCCGTCGTCAGTCAAAACAACAAACGAGCGAATGGCCTGCCCTGCTTTACCGCTGTGACCAAGCTATCAAAGGACTTGTTCGCCAGCCAGCATGGGAATTATTATTACAAGCAGCACTAGAGCTTGCAGGTAAGCGTTTATTTGCTATGCGCTAAGATTGAACCGCTTGTCACCACCTTATATTATTTTTCTTATTAACAAGTTATCCATCTCTTCTCTTACTGATTTATACATTTAAACGCTATAAATCCAGATTCTACTACCCTATCTTGTTTTCTTATAATCTCCGTTTTATTGATTTTTAGTAAGCATTTCTTTTCTATACCTAACTCTGTTCTTGGCTACCTTAACCTTTCGTAAACTAATTTCCATTCCCTTTTGTAGATGAAGTCTCTACTATATCTACACTTGATTTAATTGTGATTGGATTGTTGTCATGCGCAAAATAAGCAAAAAGTCTGCTATCAAATGGGGTGTCATCACCTTGATTATCGTAGCATTAGGGGCTTTGGCCTATACTTTTTTAAAACCAGAAGAAACCACACCTAACTATTTAACCGCAACCATTGAAGTCGGTGATATTGAAAACAATGTCATGGCGTCCGGTAAAGTAAAAGCGTTAAACACCGTCGATGTAGGGGCACAGGTATCTGGTGAAGTAAAACGCCTGTATGTTGAAGTCGGTGACGAAGTCAAACAAGGCGATTTGATTGCGCAGATTGATCAAGTGACTCAGAAGAACAGCCTGAGCAATGAACAAGCCAGTCTTGAACAAAGCGAAGCCGCGCTACAAAGTGCGCAAGCAGAATCGTTAAGCAAACAAGCCAGTCTGAAAAGTGCCTATGCCGACCTTGCCAGCCGTCAGTCTGAGCTCAAACAAGCACAGTCTGATTTTGCACGCTTGCAAGACTTAGTCGCTATCGATGCTATCTCGCAGCAAGAATACGACACCCAAGCGACCAGTGTTGAGACCGCAAAAGCAGCCGTTGCCAATGCGCGTGCGGCTATCGATACAGCAAAAGCGGCGATTGCGACCACTGAAGCCAATATCAACAGTCAGCAAGCAGCATTACGCAAATCACGAACCAACGTCAGTACTGCTGAAGAAGATTTGAGCTATACCACGATTCGCGCCCCGATATCAGGTACCGTCGTTTCTATTACGACTGAGCAAGGTACTACGGTCAATGCTAACCAAACGGCGCCCACATTGGTGACGTTAGCAGATTTATCGACCGTACGTATCAACGCGCAAATCTCAGAAGCTGATGTCATTAACGTCAGTGCTGGTATGCCTGCTTATTTCAATATTATCGGTAATCCAGACAAACAGTATGATGCGACATTAACCGCTATCGAACCTGCCCCAGAGCAGATCAGTAGCACCAGCTCGACAGACGCTGCTATCTATTACGTCGGCTACGTAGAAGTACCAAACCCTGACCGCTTATTCCGAATCGATATGACGGCACAGATATATATCATCGTCAACGAAGCCAAAAATACTCTATTAGTACCATCAACAGTGATACAAGAAAAGCGAGCTAAAGGTAAAGAAAAAGGCAAAGCAGCCACCGGCAAGTTTGTACGTGTATTAAGAGATGACGGAACCGTAGAAGAGCGTACAGTAGAAGTCGGTATTGATAACCGAGTAAATGCGCAAATCTTAAGTGGTTTGAAAGAAGGGGAAGAAGTAATCATCAGTGAAGAGAGCGGTAAGAAATCAGATAGCGGCCGCGTACCTGGTGGACCTCAAATGTAACTTGTGCTTTGACTATGTTGAGTAAGAAAGGCTTGCTAAAAACATAGCAGCCCTTTCATAACAACACTATAACGCTTATTAGCCTTTATTAAAGACACTGCTATGACTATATCTCAATCTCCTAAACCGTCGAGTGAAGATAGCTCTGAAAGTAGCACGGCTCAAAACTTAGGGTCACACACTTCTGCTAATCTTTCAAACAGCTCAGATAACTTAAACAACTTGAATAATCCGGCAAAAACCAATACCGTTAATCACCCTGCACCAGGCAAGCCCATTATGGAGTTGTCTGGCATTATCAGAGAGTTCCCTGCTGGTGAGCAAACCATTCGCGTCTTGCATGATATCAATCTGACGATTCACCAAGGTGAGATGGTCGCTATCATTGGACAATCAGGCTCTGGTAAGTCCACCTTGATGAATATCTTAGGTTGTCTAGATCAAGCCACTGCTGGTGATTATAAGATTTATGGTCAATCCGCCCGTAAGCTTGATGCCGATCAGCTAGCAGAACTGCGCCGTGAGCACTTTGGTTTTATTTTTCAGCGCTATCATTTGCTTGGTGATATCAGTGCCAAAGACAACGTCGCCGTCCCTGCCGTGTATGCGGGCATGGATACCGAGGCACGCACCAATCGTGCTGAGAAGCTACTAACTGACCTCGGCCTTGGCAATAAGGTCAACAATCGTCCCAATCAGCTCTCAGGTGGACAGCAGCAGCGTGTTTCTGTCGCTCGTGCACTGATGAATGGTGGCGATGTTATCTTAGCAGATGAGCCAACTGGTGCCCTAGACAGTAAGTCTGGCGAAGATGTCATGGCGATTTTGCATGACCTCAGCGCACAAGGTCATACCATTATCATGGTCACTCATGATCCAAAACTAGCAGCACAAGCGGAGCGTGTGATTGAGCTCAAAGATGGCCATGTCATCGCTGACTATCAAACTGAGCATTATAAGCACACAGACAAAAAACCAGAATCTATCCTTGGCGAGCATCGAAAAAGTGCCTTTGGTAGTTTTATTGATCGACTGCTTGAAGCTTTCAAAATGTCTTTGCTTGCCATGCGCGCGCATAAGATGCGTACTCTACTAACTATGCTCGGCATTATTATCGGTATTGCCGCAGTCGTATCTATCGTAGGTCTTGGACAAGGCTCTCAGCAGCAAATCCTTGCCAATATCAGCTCGTTAGGTACCAATACCATTACCGTCAATGATGGCTACCCTAGAGGCGATCCTAGACGCCGCTATAATGATGACAATTTGACACCAGAAGATGCAGAGGCGGTCGGCAATCAGCCCTATATTATCAGTGTCAGCCCTCAGGTAAATGCCAGCTCTAGTGTCCGCTATCGTAATATACAAGAGGATGCTACCGTCAATGGCGTTGGTGAAGACTATCTAACCGTCACTGGTGAGACATTAACATTGGGCCAAGGGTTTGATGCAAAAAGCATTACATTACGTAGTCAAGATATCATCATCGATGACAACGCTAAACAGACCTTTTTCTCAGATATTGATAACCCTGTTGGCGAGGTAATATTGGTTGGTAGTGTGCCTGGACGCGTGATTGGCGTACTTGAAGAGAGCGACGGTGGCTTTGGTCCCAGTGTAACGACGCCTACTATCTATATGCCTTATACGACGGTGATGTCGCGCGTCACCGGTAGTACCAATATAGACCGCTTTGTGGCGTTATTAGATGACAGTATCTCCTCTAGTGCCGCAGAGACTGCCATTTCTGACTTGATAGAGAGTCGCCATGGCAAAGATGACTTCGAGCTACGAAATTCAGACTCTATCCGTCAAACGATCGAGTCGACGACAGGTACGATGACATTGCTTATCTCATCGGTCGCGGTTATTTCACTGATCGTCGGCGGTATTGGTGTCATGAACATCATGCTCGTCTCTGTCACCGAGCGCACCAACGAGATTGGCGTGCGCATGGCAGTAGGTGCACGTCAAAGCGATATCATGCAGCAGTTCCTCATCGAGGCCGTTCTGGTCTGTATTTTAGGAGGGCTGATTGGTATTGGACTGGCCTTTGCCATTGGTGAGCTGATTAATAGCGTGGGTGGTGATAATTTCAAAGTTATCTATTCATCAACCTCTATTATTGCTGCTTTTGTTTGTTCGACGTTAATTGGCATAGTATTTGGATTCTTGCCAGCACGTAATGCCGCCAAATTAGATCCTGTTGAAGCACTTTCTCGAGACTAATAATCGATTATTGACTCGCTTTAGCCAAAAATAGAGCAGTCAATATCGATATAATGGCAAAAATTTAAAGAAACTGGAATAAATTGGCGATTTTATAAGAGAATTACACTTTTTTTATCATGTGGGGTTGTAATTGTCATAATAATATATATAATGTGCTCTCACGTTTAGGGATACAAACACTTTAAACGTTAGGGCTGTTAGCTCAGTTGGTAGAGCAGTTGACTTTTAATCAATTGGTCCCGCGTTCGAGTCGCGGACAGCCCACCATATTTAGTTTAATCTTTATTAGTCGTTCTACCCTATCCGGTAGTAGACTAATAAAGATAAGTTTAAAAGACATCGTTAAGATGTTTAATTTTAGAAAGTTCTTTAGTTAGAATTTTCTCTTGTAGAGTTAAAAAGCATCGCTTTTTTATATACTCTTCAGGGCTGTTAGCTCAGTTGGTAGAGCAGTTGACTTTTAATCAATTGGTCCCGCGTTCGAGTCGCGGACAGCCCACCATATTTAGAAAGCCCAGTTACTATCTTAGTAATTGGGCTTTTTTTCGTCTGGGCTTTTTAAATGTTGTTTTTTAGCTATTAGTTTCTTAACTTTTATATACCTCTATTTATTATGCTTACGTTTAAATAGTCTAAAGTTATCTCTCTTGCGCCATAGTAGTTTGTGTCTGATCGTATCTTTGATGGTACGTGGGTGCTTAGGTGCATGAGCAATAAACTCATCGAACTCTGCCTCACTCATCGCTAGCTCTCGACCATGTGCCATCATCACCATTGACGGTTGCAATGCCCTGATTTTTTTTAGCGATTGAACATAAGCTTTTGGGTAATAGACAGGAAATGGCGCTACGAACTTATGGCGTAATTTAATGATTAAATCAGCGGTGTATACTTCGCGACTGGGCAGATGAAACAAAGACAAATCACGATCCGTATGACCTGGCGTCTCTAGTACTTGCCACTCATCAAAGTGTGGCACAATCTCACCATCTGTGACAGTGATATCTAGTTTTAGACTTGCCGAATAGTATAGGTTTTTAAATGGCCTACCTTGACGTCTGGCCACATAATATCCTAGATGTATATCTACGAAGTGCATCGTGCGCCCACCAATACCGCTATACCACTGCTTTTTCTTATCAGCTGAGACAATCAGACAGCCTGTCTTTTCTCGAAACTTATTCGCACCGCCTGCATGATCCGGATGCATATGCGTGACCACTACTACTTTTAGGTCAGTAATGGGTCGTTTTAACGTTGTCTTAATATAGTCAAGCACCATCGGCACATCAGCACGGCAGCAGCCATCTAACAGCATTATTTTATCTGGATATACTGCCAGATAACTACTCTGGATATATCCTTCTAAGCGTACAATTTCACATAGACTCATTGGTGTTCCCTACCTCATTCGTCATTATTATTGTGAGGCTTTTGTTCAGTTTTATAGCCAATCTTTAGTATAGCGCCCGTCACCACAAATAAAACGACTTTGAGTGAACGCTTGTGACTATATACAAGAGTAAGGCGACATAAAGAGACGATGCGGCTAACAATTAACTATGGACAACTTACTACTCATAACCGCCTATATAATTCTATCCATGATAACTCTCACCTTATTAGTAAAAAGCAAAAAACCCAGCGCTTAGGCTGGGTTTAAGGAAACACTTAATATCTTATTTGTTATCTTAGATAATTTGTAAATTACCTACTCATCGACTATGCAAGATCACGAACCTTTGGCTCACGTTCCCATAGACGAGACTTAGCATTACTGATAAAGGCATCTAACTCAGCCAATGGCGTCACAAACTCGTCTTTTTCAACTGGTAGTTTACTTAGGATAAATTCATCAGTCGCACCACAATAGGCGATGGCTTTGCAATGATTGTACGCATCATTGAACCAATCTAACGCAGAGCTGTCTTTTGCGAGCTTTTTAGCTTGATCAGGCATGATGATACTAACGACGGCATCAAACATCACTGATGGACCACCAGCAAGGCGCTCATCAGCTTGTATGCGTGTACCATCATCCAATACGACTTCTTTATTAGGCGCTACGATTTTGACACTAGCACCCTGCGCTTTAGCAGCATCTTCGAACTTTTTAACTTCACTACTATTAGAACCTTCTGCAACTAAGATACCAATCATACGACCTTTTAGGCTATCAGGCGTTAGGCCAATAGTTTGTACCGCTTTAGAGATTCCCAAGTCTTGAACAGGTGCAGCCGCGTCAGCTGGCTCTGGTAGCTCCATACCCAAGGCCGTTGCTACGCGATTGGCCAAGTCTTCATCGATATGGATCAAATGGCTAAGCATACGCGTACGTACATGGGCTGTGTCTACTTTACCTAGCTCAAACGCATAAGCGGTTGCGATATGGGCTTGCTCAGTTGCTGTCTGACTACGGTAGAACATACGTGGCTGACTATAGTGATCGGCAAAGCTCTCGTCACGTACGCGACCTTTTACGCCATCATCTAGTTGCTCATGGAATGAGTTGAAACCACGTTTAGCGCTTTCACGAGGACGAGTTGGATCTAGGCTTTGTGGCTCATAGAGTACACGTGTCTTAGGCACCTGCATTTGCATATGACCATCTTGCTGATTATTAGCAAACGGGCATTTCGGTGCATTGATAGGAATCTGGGCAAAGTTTGGCGAGCCTAAACGTGATAGCTGAGTGTCTAGATAACTGAACAAACGACCTTGTAATAATGGGTCATTACTAAAATCAACACCAGGTGGCAAATGCGATGGGCAGAATGCTACCTGCTCAGTCTCTGCAAAGAAATTATCTGGATAACGGTTCAATACCATCTTACCCACGACTTTTACTGGTACCAATTCTTCTGGAATCAGTTTTGTCGCATCGAGATGGTCAAATGGGAACTCATTGGCTTCTTCTTCAGTAAATAACTGTACGCCAAACTCCCACTCAGGATAGTCACCGTTGTTGATTGACTCAAATAAGTCACGACGATGATAATCAGGATCAGCGCCCGAGATTTTCACTGCTTCATCCCACGTGGTTGACTGTACGCCCAATACTGGCTTCCAATGGAAACGTACAAAAGTGCTCTTACCGTCTTTATTGATTAAGCGATAGCTATGAATACCAAAACCTTCCATCATGCGTAGGCTACGTGGTAGACCGCGGTCACTCATCAGCCAAATTAGATTGTGCATGGTTTCAGGACTTAGTGAGACAAAATCCCAAAACGTATCATGAGCAGAAGCTGCTTGCGGGAAACCACGATCTGGTTCTGGTTTTACCGCATGAATCAAATCTGGAAACTTCATCGCATCTTGGATAAAGAAGATTGGCATGTTGTTACCAACAATGTCCCAGTTACCTTCTTCCGTATACATTTTTACAGCGAAACCGCGCACGTCACGTGGCGTATCTTTTGAGCCTTTGTTACCCGCTACCGTTGAGAAACGCGTAAACAATGGCGTTTGCTTACCTGTTTCGGTCAATACTTTGGCAGTCGTATACTCTTCTAGTGACTCTGTTAGCTCAAAATAACCGTGTGCTGCGCTACCACGAGCATGGACGATACGCTCAGGGATACGCTCATGGTCAAAGTGATTGATTTTTTCACGTAATACAAAATCCTCTAACAGCGTTGGCCCACGTGAGCCTGCTTTTAGAGAGTTTTGGTTATCAGCGATGGCCACACCTTGTTGCGTAGTTAATACTTTGGTGTCGTCACCTGCGCGCTGATGGGTTTCACCACCATTGCCACGTTCCGTATTCATGTCTTTGGCGGGGTCAGTATGATCGATATTATTATTCATAAAAAGTCCTAGCTAATAGATTGAGAGTGCTCTTTTAAATCACTAAAAGAGTGCCTACACAGGTTTGATATCCTTTGAGATAGTGGTGACTTCATCTGTCATTTATTTATCTGTGTTTTCAGCATTGCTTAACGTTAAATTGATACCGCACTAAAATTCGTAAAGGAATAATAGGCTTAGGCCTTATACTACCCAAAAAATAAGTCAAATATAGTTGCGTATATAGTAAACCTTGTTGATGTTTGGTTAAGGTCTATAGACGCCATAAAGCGACTACTTTAGTTGGTCTTAAAGGCGCATAAACGTTAACAATAGAATCTTGTAATGTAGTTATTCTTTAAGGTATTCTTTTTATGCAGTACTAGAGATTATTGATAAATAAGTTGGCAGGGTTTTAGCCTTATATTTATCTTTTTTATATCGTTGAATTCAGATAATTTCGATACAAGAAAACCGAGCGCAAGTTATACATTGGTATAGTTAGCGAGGATGACAATGTAGCGGATTTATAGGGATTTGATGATGCGACTATTTTTTATATAACTATAAGGCCACCTACCATGTTACCAACTCTAAACTCCCCGACTAAAAAACCTTATCACTCATTGCTAGTAGGCGCATCAATGGGTCTAATGGCATTAACGTTCAGTCAAACAGCTGCTGCTATCACGACCAAGAGCGTTACCTATACGGTCGATGATAAAGCATACGAAGGCTATTACGCCAAGGCGGACAAAGCTAATGCACCTTTTATCTTATTGATTCATGATTGGGACGGTCTAACTGACTATGAGCGCAAACGTGCTGATATGTTAGCGGCTGAAGGCTACAATGTATTAGCGGCCGATATGTTTGGACAAGGCATTCGCCCTACTTCTATCGAAGAAAACAAACGCCTAACTGGGGAGCTATATGATGATCGTAATAAAATGCGCCGCATATTGGCAGGAGCACTGACGGCAGGACAACTACAAGGCAATGATGTGCGTAAAGGCACGACCATGGGTTATTGTTTCGGCGGTACGGTCGCGTTAGAGCTAGCACGCTCAGGCTTTGAGCAAAAAGCCTTTGTACCTTTCCACGGTGCCTTTGATATTCCAACTGGTCAAAGTTATGACAAAACTACGGGAGAAATCCTAGTATTCCATGGCTCTGCTGACCAATCTGTCTCGCTAGAGAGCTTTGCGACTTTGGGCAAGACCTTAGAAGCAGCCAAAGTACCTCATGAGATGGTCACTTATAGTGGCGCACCACATGCCTTTAGCGTATTTGGCAGCGATAGATATGACGCTCGCGCCGATCAGCGCTCTTGGAAACGCTACTTGGATTTTTTAGCAGAAGAATATAAGTAATATAGCTGCGCAAATCAAATAAGTAGATGTAAAAAGCACCTCAATAAAGATCTAGCAATGATCTATTGAGGTGCTTTTTTGCAGCGTCAATTATCTGGTATTTAATGCCTTTGGAATACTAACAGCTGATTATTAGCAGGCATTGTATAAGTATTTACAAGTTTTAAGTGTTTCGATTTTGCTAAATGGACTACATCTTCCTTATCACGAATACCGCTGTTGGCATTACCTGCTCTCAACATCGTATCAAATCGCTGATTACCTTCACTGGTATATTTACCATGCTCATTAAATGGGCCATATACAATCAGCTTACCGTTAGTAGGTAGTGCCTCACCAGCCAATGCAAACAAGCGCTTGACCAAAACCCAACTGATAATATGCAAGGTATTGGCAGTGAATATCGCATCGTAGTGCCTATCTGCGCGACTGCTGACAGGTATTGCATCTGTATTCAAATCAAATGCCAATGGAAAATATAAATTAGGTGCAGGATAAGCATTGTGCCAAGCTGCTATGTGATGATGATTACTGATCACATCACTCGTTTGCCACTGGACCTCAGGCAGATTAGGCGCAAAATAAATGCTATGTTGTCCCGTTCCAGAGCCAATCTCTAGCACATGACTAAAGCCTTGTAGCTCTGTTTGAAGTACTTTTAGAATAGGCTGCTTATTATTTTCACACGCTTGAGAAAACGGCAATGCAGAAATATCTACTTTACTATTTGAATTATCACTATCCAGATTATTGTCATGCATCACTATCCTCCCAGACCGTTTGTTATGCTCTCAGTATTGATAGCAGTAGATGAACAAGCACTGTCTATGACTGACCTAATGCCCGCCAAACAACTAGACTACTAGTAAATACCTGCCTCTACCCCAGCAGCAAGCGTCATAGCAAGCTCTTCTACTTGCTCAGCAAAACTGTCTTGCCAATCGCCTTGTAGTATCAGCGCCTCTTGAATCCATGACCAACGTAGCCCCGTTGTAATCGTTTTGAGCGCAAGCTTGGTACCTGTACCATCATGCCCTGCCCGTATATATACCGCAAACGGCATACCTTGCTTTTCTTCTAGCACGGGATAATAGCAACGATCAAAAAAATCCTTGGTCAGCCCTGTCATATACGCTAGATTTTCAGTCGTACCTAGCAGTAACGCATCAGCAGCCAACACATCCTCAGGCTGCGTATCCTGCGGTGATTTCAAAATGACGTTGATATCTATATCAGGATTATTCGCACCGTCATAGGCTGCCTGCACCAATTTCTGGGTATTAGGCGATGGCGCATGAGCGACGATGAGTAAAGTCTTAGTAGACATATTAGGCTTCTGTGCCATTGTTAAACACTAAGTTTTGTGTGATAGCAGGATCCAAGCTATTGCCTACTGGACAGGTCAACGCGGTTTTATAAAATCGTTTTAGGGTGCTCTCGTCCAATGCTTTTGAAAAATTGACCACGACATGTATTTCACTCACACGTCTTGGTTTGGCAGCCATGACTTTGGTGACTTCTGCGGTCGTACCTGAGATATCGATATCCATCGCTTCGGCTTTGATACCAATAATCGTTAAGATGCAACTGCCCAAACTGGTCGCTAGCAAATCAGTCGGAGAAAACGCTTCGCCCTTACCATGATTGTCCGTCGGCGCATCAGTGATGATTTTATTATTCGACTGTAAATGGATAGCTTGGGTGCGTAAATTACCTTGGTAGGTTACTTTTGAGGTAGTCATAATCTTGCCTTAGTTTATTAAACTAGCTGCCTGAGAAATAAAGATGCTGTGATAGTTATTTGATAGATGCTAAGATAGCGAGCATTTGTGCAAACATTAGTTCTGTAAAGGAAATTGTAATATGTATGTGTATGAGCTCTCAGAATACCAAGTTTATCAATTAAAATCGATAGACCCAGCATTAGGTGGTAACTGGAAAACCATTCTTATCAGTATTTTGCCGCAGCTCGATATACCCAGTCGTAAAAGTGTGTACGAAAAAATATTATCAAAAAGGAACATTAGCCCAAATTTTACTTATATTATTCCAGATGATTTGAGAAGTTTGTTATCTAAAACAGCAATTCGTCATCGAGAGCTAAAAGCAATTGCTATACAGATGTTGAAATTTATTGAGTCCAAGCCGGATTCATATGATGCTATTGAACTTGCTGATAAAGTAGAGGCGATGATCGATTATCTTAACCGTATTGATATAGGTGATCATATTTTAGACCAAAAAAGTCGTGAAAGTATAAAAAAAGCATTTTTGTACGATTTAGCATTTTGGATCGATAATGTAAATCTTATAGTACAACCTGGTATAAGGCACTTAAATACTGATATCGTAAAAACATACTTTAAAGAAGTATTTATTAAGCAAAAGATTCAGGGGCGAGACTTTCGCGCATGGGATTCTACTGATATAGACTTTCAGGAACAAGACAAATTACCCGATATTATAAAAAGAGAGGCAAAGCGTAAAAAGTTCTTTGTCATTGAAAGTGAGCGTTACTGGTTTTTAATAGGTATTGCCGACAAATCAAGACAAAATCCTTATTCTATTAAACGTTTTTTACATGAAGATGGCGGTAGTAATGATTTATTTGTATATCTGACACACGTTGTCATTAGAAAAGAGCTTATAGATGAAGAACGTTATATACGACACGTTAAATACTGTACAAGTCGACTATACACTTTGGATGCTGGTGTATCAGACACAATCATCAAATTTATAGCAGAAGCACAACATCTCTGTAAGACACAAATTATACCTCTACTCAAAAAAGAATTGAAAAAAGACGGCGAAGAGACAGAGTATCATATCAGTAAGCGTATGAATGACTATGAGCACCAAATCACAATTTCGATTTTGAATAAATTACCTAATATAATTAATAATGCAGTCACTGATAGTGATGATCGATACTATTTATTTTATTATTTGACTAAAATTTTTAATAAACTTATAGATAATCTCCAAAACTTTCAATTAAGACCTATCGCTACATACTCTTCTAATGTAGAAATTATGATTGCCAGGCTAATTAGCTTCAAATATTTTCTAGATACGATTTATGATTCATTAGAGGATAAAAAATTTGAGATTAAAAATTTCACTAATGCTTCTAAAGAAATAATTGCAATTGTTAAGGAAGCTTTCGATAGTACTGAACAGAACCTGATAAAGTTGAATCAATTAGAAGAAAAATTAAAATTTTATCTTGAAACTAAGGAAAATGGTAGTATTTGGCAAAAAATAAAGGTCGGTTTCCCACCAAATTATACTTTAGAAGATGTGGAACACTCAAAAAATGAAGCGAAAAATGAGTTTTTTCTGTCCATAATAAATTTAGCTAAAAAACATAATGATAATATTGTTTACGTAGAATTTGACTGCAATGAAATCTTAAATGAATACTATCGTCACTATGCCATTGCTAATGAAAAGATGGCAATAGCACGACTACCAAAAGTACTACGATTACCTGAAGATAAGAAAACATTTAATATTCAAAAGACTAATGAAGCAATTCATCACAACGTATTTATATTCGACAAGAAATATGTATCATGATCTGTTGTTTTATATATTTTCTAGACAAATTTTTCGTATAAGAGTTTTATTTGACTATTATAGGGAAAGTTCATGAATTCAATTACTAGTAGCTTTTCAGCACCAATCTACAGACGAAGAAAAGCCCCTTTTGCGTTAGCCAAAGGGGTTAGATGTGAGTCTATTATTTTAATTTTTGACAAACAATATTGTTTTCATTTCTTTAGGAAATACCGTAGTAAGTAGGTAACCCCCAAACAAAAAAGAAGGCTAGAATGTGTAGTAGAAAAAATGTCTTTTTTCTACTACACACTGAAATATATATCCGATAACCTAAAAGTAGTATCAGTAAGCCCTAAAATAACGAAAAGCATAAATAGTATGAGTCGCTATTAAGTGCCACATAACAATGAAGGTCCAGTCCAATAGTCAATCCAAAATAAAAGAAGTACAACCCATATTATGAAATAGTTTAGGTAGATTATTCTCCATCCAACCTTGTCGTAGAAACTTAGCTTGT